>NZ_JBVIVP010000003.1:0-466154 GCF_055595445.1 Streptomyces sp. NPDC040432
TGCAGGGGGGACCCTGTGGGAGAGTAGGACGCCGCCGAACAATCATTGTGGAAAGCCCCGTACCGGGATACCGGTACGGGGCTTTTCTGCGTTCACGGGGTATTTGGAGTCTGCGGGCATTCGGGAATGTGGTCGCGGCTCATCGGTCCCGGATCTGCCTGCGTCCGATCCGGGACCATCGGAATTCAGGCCGGCGCACCCCAGCGACGCCGCGTCGTGCGCGACGCGGTCTAGAGGCGGCCGGCGGCCTTGAGGGAGAGGTAGGCGTCGGCCAGGGCCGGGGCGAGGGTCTCCGGGGTCGCGTCGACGACGTGGACGCCGTGGCGGGTCAGTTGGTCGGCCGTGCGGTGGCGTGCCGCCTGGGACTGGGTGCCCGCGGCGGCTTCGTACACGGCGTCGATGGTGCCGCGGGCGCGGGTCATGTCGGCCACGTGCGGGTCGGCCACCGAGGCCAGGACGACCGTGTGGCGCTGGGTCAGGCTGGGGAGCAGGGGGAGCAGGCCCTCTTCGATCGGGGCCGCGTCCAGGCTGGTCAGGAGGACGATCAAGGAGCGGCGCGGGGCGCTGCGCAGGATCGTGGACACCAGCGTGCGGGAGTCCGTCTCGACGAGTTCCGCTTCGAGGGGGGCCATGGCGTTGACGAACGCGGGCAGGGTGTCGTTCGCGGAGCGGCCCTGGACCTGGGCGCGGAGACGGCGGTCGTGGGCCAACAGGTCCACGCGGTCGCCGGCGCGGGTGGCCAGGGCGGTGAGGAGCAGGGCCGCGTCCATGGCGGAGTCCAGGCGCGGGGCGTCGCCGACACGGCCCGCGGCGGTCCGGCCGGTGTCGAGGCAGATCAGGATGTGCCGGTCGCGTTCGGGGCGCCAGGTGCGCACGGCGACCTTGTTCTGGCGGGCGGTGGCGCGCCAGTCGATGGATCGGGTGTCGTCCCCCGGCACGTAGTCGCGGAGGCTGTCGAACTCGGTGCCCTCGCCGCGCGTCAGGACGCTCGTACGGCCGTCCAGTTCGCGCAGGCGGGCCAAGCGGGACGGGAGGTGCTTGCGGCTCGCGAAGGGGGGCAGGACACGGACCGTCCACGGGACGACGTGGGTGCCCTGACGGGACATCAGGCCCAGCGGACCGTACGAGCGGATCGTGACGCGGTCGGCCCGGAGGTCGCCGCGCCGGGTGGGCAGCAGGCGGGTGGTCATGCGGCGGCGTTCCCCGGCGGGGACGGTCAGCGCGTGGCGGGAGGCGCGGCCCTCGGTGCCGGGCTGCCAACCGCTGGGGGGCCAGGCGTCGCGGAGGCGGGCGCGGAGCGTGCGGCGGCCCGGGTTGGTGAGGGTGAGGTGGACGTCGGCGTTCTCGCCGAGGCGGACCGAGGTGTCGCCGGAGCGGGTGAGGCGCAGGCTGCGGACGGGCGCCGCGAGGGCGCAGTCGACGGCGCAGGCCAGGGCCAGGCCGCCGTTGACGGCGAGGATGCCCGTCCAGCTCGGTTCGAGGATGCCGACGGGGAGCGAGCCGAGGGCCGCCAGGAGGGCGGCGCGTCCGGTGAGGGCCATCAGCGCGGGACGGGGACGTGGGTGAGGATCGCCGTGATGACGGCGTCGGCCTTGACGCCCTCCATCTCGGCCTCCGGGCGCAGTTGGACGCGGTGGCGCAGGGTGGGCAGGGCGAGGGCCTTCACGTCGTCGGGGGTGACGTAGTCACGGCCGACGAGCCAGGCCCAGGCGCGGGCCGTGGCCAGCAGGGCGGTCGCGCCGCGCGGGGAGACGCCGAGGGTGAGGGACGGCGATTCGCGGGTGGCGCGGCAGATGTCCACGACGTAGCCGGTGATCTCGGGGGAGACGGTGACGTGGGTGACGGCCTCGCGGGCGGCTTCGAGTTCCTTCGGGCCGGCGACGGGGCGGATGCCCGCGGCGGCGAGGTCACGGGGGTCGAAGCCGGCGGCGTGCCGGGTCAGTACGCCGATCTCGTCCTCGCGGGAGGGGAGCGGCACGGTGAGCTTGAGGAGGAAGCGGTCGAGCTGGGCCTCGGGCAGGGGGTAGGTGCCCTCGTACTCGACCGGGTTCATGGTGGCGGCGACGAGGAAGGGTTCGGGGAGCTTTCGGGGGACGCCGTCGACGGTGACCTGGCGTTCCTCCATCGCTTCGAGGAGCGAGGACTGGGTCTTGGGGGGCGTGCGGTTGATCTCGTCGGCGAGCAGGAGGTTCGTGAAGACCGGGCCGTCCTGGAAGGAGAACTCGGCGGTGCGGGCGTCGTAGACGAGGGAGCCGGTGACATCGCTGGGCATCAGGTCCGGGGTGAACTGGACGCGCTTCGTGTCGAGTTCGAGGGACGCGGCGAGGGCGCGGACGAGGAGGGTCTTCGCGACGCCGGGGACGCCTTCGAGGAGGACGTGGCCGCGGCACAGGAGGGCGACGACCAGACCGGTGACGGCGGAGTCCTGGCCGACCACGGCCTTGGCGATCTCGGTGCGGAGCGCTTCCAGCGAGGTGCGGGCGCTGTCCGTGGTGGCCGTCATGAAGTGCGGACCTCTCTTTCGAGGGCGTCGAGGTGGTCGGCGAGCGCGACGAGTGCCGCGTCGTCGGCGGGGGTGGTGCCGAAGAGGAGGGTGGTCACGTCGCGGGTGCCGTCGCCGAGGCGGGCGGACACGGCGGGGACCAGGGAGAGCGGGTCGTGGGCCTGGGCGGACGCCACGCCGACCAGGGCGGCGAGGCGTTCGCGGGTGGCGGCGCGCAGCACGGTGGCGGCGCGGTCGCGGGCGTCGGCCTTGCGGTAGAGGCGGGCGAGGCCTTCGGTGGCCTCGGAGGCGCGGATGGCGACGGGCAGCCTCTCGGTGACGAGGGGGCCGAGTCGGCGGGCGCGCCAGAGGGCGGCGAGGACGGCGGCGAGGAACAGTTGGAGCAGGGCCCAGTGCCAGCCGGCCGGGACGAGGTCGAGGAGGCTCCGGTCCTCGGCGCCGTCGGGGGAGTCCGTCATGTCGGACAGGGTCGGCAGGTACCAGACGAGGTCCGCGCGGGAGCCGAGGAGTTGGAGGGCGAGGGAGGCGTTGCCCTGCTCGGCGAGGTGTTCGTTGCGCAGGATCGAGTCCGAGCCGAGGAGGACGGTGTCGCCGCCCTTGGTGGTGCCTGGCAGGACGAGGAGGGTGGGATCGCCGTCGTAGGGGTAGCAGGCCGTGGCTCCGGGCCGGTCCGCGGAGTAGCGGAGGTCGCCGCCGGTGGTGGCGGGGCCCGCGGTGACGGCGGCGGGCAGGGTGCAGGCCGCGTCGAGTTCGTCCCGGTAGGCGCGGCCCGCGGTGCGGGCGGAGGGGGCCAGTTCGGGGACGGCGTCGTCGGGGGAGATCAGGACGGTGCGGCCGCCGGAGAGGTCGATGGCGGAGCGGACGGTGCGGCGCTGGGACGGGCCGAGCAGGTCCGGGTCGGTGATCAGGAGGGTGGTGTCGGGTCCCGTCGCGGCCGCGGCGTCGGCGGCGTTGGTGACGACGCGGGTGGTGACGCCGCGTTCCTGGAGGAGCTGGGCGACGGCCCGGCTGCCCGAGGGGTCGGCCGAGCGGGGGTCGAGGCGGCCGTGGTGGTCCCCGGTCTGCAGGCCGGCCAGGAGGACGGCGCCGGCCACCAGGATGCCGAGGGCGAGGAGGAAGCCGCGGCCCCGCGTCCAGATCTGGGCGCGGGTGAGCGCGGTGGAGGTGCCGGCGCGGGTTCCCGGGCGGGTGGGCTCGGTGGCCTCGGCGGGCGGGGCCGCGGGCTCGGTGGGGCCGGTCATGCGGTGGGTCCCGTCAGGAGCGGCTTGGTGCGCTCCAGGGTGAGGTCGAGGGCGCGCAGGCGGGCGTAGGTGTCGGCGTCGGCGGTGCGGCCGCCGTAGGTGACGTCGTCGAAGGTGCGGGCGGCCGCGCGGAGGTCGCCGGTGTGGGCGGGCAGGGACACGGCGGCTTCGGCGGCGGCCTCGTCGGCGGTGCGGCCGGGGCGGGGGTCGAGGAGGGTGCGTTCCTCCAGGGACCGGACGAGGGCGCGCATGCGTTCCTGGACGGCTTCGGTCCAGCGGCCGGCGGCGGCGTGGGCGTCGGCCGTCGCGCGGTGGTCGGCGGCGCTGCGCAGGCCGCCGTCGAAGAGGTCGCCGGTGGTGCCGGGTGTCCGGCGGGGGGTGCCGAGGCGCCACCAGAGGGCGGCTACGGCCAGGACGACCAGGAGGGCGACGGCGAGGAGGCCGAAGCCGCCGCCGGGGGTGGCGGAGGAGGCGCCGTCGAAGAGGCCGCCGATCCAGTCCCAGAGGCGTTCCAGGCCGCGTTCGAAGAGGCCGGGGTCGTCCTGGTGGTAGGCGCGTTTCGCCAGCTCGCGTTCGGCCGCCTCGCGGGCGGCGTCGCGCGGTGTCGTCAGTGGTGGTGTTTCGGCGCCGGGCAGCAGGGCCGCGGCGCCGGTGACGATGAGTCCCCCCGTTCCCATCGTCGGTCAGCCTCCCGAGGCAGGTCCGGCGCCGCCGGGCTGCGGGGGGACCGTGACCTGGTCGTGGACGCCGGCGGCGCGGGCGAGTTCCAGGTCGAGGGCCTCGCGGCGGATGCGCTGGTCGATGTAGAGGAGGCTGGTGACGCCCGTCTGCATGGGGACGGTGACGGTGAGGGAGATGAGTCCGCCGATCGCGGTGACCAGCAGGAAGGTCCAGGACTGGGCGGAGGTGCCGTCGAGGATGTCGCTGAGGCCGCCGGGCGACACGAACACGGCGATCGCCGCGAAGGGGATCGCGATGATCATGGAGGTGATCCAGGTGATGGCCCAGGTCAGGGCGCTGATGCCGAAGATCCGCCACCACGAGCCCTTGACCAGCTTGGCGGAACGCTTCAGCGCGTCGCCGACCTTGCCGCGTTCCATCATCAGGGCGGGCGGCGCGAGGACGAAGGTGACGTAGAACCAGGCCAGCAGCACGATGCCGACGGGGGCGCCGAGGGCCGCCACAACGCCGTTGCCGGTCAGCAGGCCGGGGAGTACGGGTACGAGGCCGGCCGCGAGGGCGCCGAGGAACAGCAGGCCGGTGAGGCCGAGCATGCGCGGGACGAGGGGGCGCACGCCGCGCAGGTGGGCGGCGACGGTGGAGCTGCGGCCGAGGACGGCGTTGCTGACGACGCCGGCGAGCAGTCCGGTGACCAGGAGCAGGCCGAGGAGCTGGAGGTAGTAGTTGGCGTAGGCGGCGAGCAGGGTGTCGCCCATGGTGTCGGCGAGTTCGCCGGGGGTCGTGGGTTCGGTCGTCACGACGAGGCGGTCGCGCATGAGGCGCTGTACGCCGAGCAGGCCGAGCTGTACCAGGACGGCGGCGACCAGGCTGACGGACAGGACCGTCTTCCAATGGGCGCGCAGGGAGCTGACGGCGCCGTCCAGGATCTCGCCCAGGCCCAGGGGCCGCAGCGGGATCACTCCGGGCTTGGCGGCGGGGGGCGGGCCGCCCCAGCCGCCGGGGCCACCCGGATGGCCGTACGGCCCGCCGTACGGTGCGCCGGGCCCGTGTCCGGGCTGCTGTCCCGGCTGCGGGGCGTACGGGCCCCAGCCGGGGCCCTGGGGCTGCGGGGGCGGGGTCGGGCCGGCCGCCGGGCTCGACCACTGTCCGGGCGGGGGCTGGGAGGCCGACCACTTGGAGGTGTCGGCGGGCCCTGCGGGCGGCCGGCTGCCGTCGGAGCCCTCGCCGTCGGACGGGGATCCGGGCGTGGCCCAGCCCGGAGAGTCGTTCATCGTCGCTCCTTCACGTGCACCTGCCGTGGCGGGCGCGCTGGTCGGCTGCCATCGTGCCATGGGGGAACGCCGGACGGACCGGCCGTCCCCCTCCAAGATCTCGGGCAGCTCGTCCCTTCAATTGTCGCGCGGATCCGGGGCAGACTGGTCGTCCTGTTCACCACGCAGGTCCGAGGGGCGATTTCCAGCCCTTTTGGCTGTGGGACAGCTCACCGCCGGGTAACGATTAGCTAATGGGATGATGTCAAGCATGAAGGGACGCGTCCTTGTCGTCGACGACGACACCGCACTGGCCGAGATGCTCGGCATCGTGTTGCGTGGAGAAGGTTTTGAGCCGTCGTTCGTAGCGGACGGTGACAAGGCATTGGCTGCCTTCAGGGAGGCCAAGCCGGACCTCGTGCTGCTCGACCTCATGCTGCCCGGACGGGACGGCATAGAGGTGTGCAGGCTGATCCGGGCCGAGTCGGGCGTGCCGATTGTCATGCTCACCGCCAAGAGTGACACGGTTGACGTGGTCGTGGGCCTGGAGTCCGGGGCCGACGACTACATCGTCAAGCCGTTCAAGCCGAAGGAGCTGGTCGCCCGCATCCGGGCACGTCTGCGCCGGTCGGAGGAGCCCGCGCCCGAGCAGCTGGTCATCGGTGACCTCGTCATCGACGTGGCCGGGCACTCGGTCAAGCGCGACGGCGCCTCCATCGCACTGACCCCGCTGGAGTTCGACCTGCTGGTCGCCCTCGCCCGCAAGCCCTGGCAGGTCTTCACCCGCGAGGTGCTGCTGGAGCAGGTCTGGGGCTACCGGCACGCCGCCGACACCCGCCTGGTCAACGTGCACGTACAGCGCCTGCGCTCGAAGGTCGAGAAGGACCCGGAGCGCCCCGAGATCGTCGTGACGGTGCGCGGTGTCGGCTACAAGGCCGGACCGAGCTGACGTGCAGCCCGGCAAGCCCCGTGGCGGCTCCCGATGGGGAGCCCCGTGGGGCCGGCACCTCCGCCGGATGACGGACGGAGCGGCCGGCGGCCCCGTGCTGCGGCTGTTCGTACGCTTCGTACGCCGGCCGCTGCTTCCGGCTGTCCGGCTCTGGCGGCGCAACATCCAGCTCCGGGTGGTCGTCGCGACGCTGCTCATGTCGCTCGCCGTGGTCCTCGCCCTCGGCTTCGTCGTCGTCGCGCAGGTCAGCAAGGGCCTCCTTGACGCCAAGGAGGAGGCCGCGCAGAGCCAGGCCGCCGGCGGCTTCGCGGTCGCACAGGAGAAGGCGAACACCCCCCTGTCGGTCGACGGGCCCGACGCCACCGACAACAAGGTCGGCCGGGATGCCAGCACCTGGATGAACTCGCTCGTCAAACAGCTCGCCAGTGGCGGCCAGACCGCCTTCGAGGTCGCCGCGCTCGGCTCCGGGGAGCAGGCGTCCGGAGCCCAGGGCGTCAAGGGCGCCCGCGCATCCGGCAACGTCGACCCGACCGCCAGCGTCCCGGTCGAGCTGCGCCGCGCCGTCAACAACGCCACCGGCACCTTCAAGACCTTCTCCGAGATCCGGTACACCGCCGGGGTCGGCGACAAGGCACCCGAGCCCGCGCTGGTCGTCGGCAAACAGCTCACCGACATCAACGGCTCCCCCTACGACCTGTACTACCTCTTCCCGCTCACCCAGGAGGAGGAGTCCCTCAACCTGGTCAAGAGCACCATCGCGACCGCCGGCCTGTTCGTCGTCGTCCTGCTCAGCGCCATCGCCTGGCTCGTCGTGCGCCAGGTCGTCACCCCGGTCCGGATGGCCGCCGGGATCGCCGAGCGGCTGTCCGCCGGGCGGCTCCAGGAACGGATGAAGGTCACCGGCGAGGACGACATCGCCCGCCTCGGCGAGGCCTTCAACAAGATGGCCCAGAACCTCCAGAACAAGATCCAACAGCTGGAGGACCTCTCGCGGATGCAGCGCCGCTTCGTCTCCGACGTCTCGCACGAACTGCGCACCCCGCTCACGACCGTACGGATGGCCGCCGACGTCATCCACGACGCCCGGGTCGACTTCGACCCCGTCACCGCCCGCTCCGCCGAACTCCTCGCCGGGCAACTCGACCGCTTCGAGTCGCTGCTCGCCGACCTGCTGGAGATCAGCCGCTTCGACGCGGGCGCGGCCGCCCTGGAGGCCGAACCCATCGACCTGAGGGACGTCGTGCGGCGCGTCATCGACGGGGCGGAACCGCTCGCCGAGCACAAGGGCACCCGGATCCGCGTCCTCGGCGACACCCAGCCCGTCATCGCCGAGGCCGACGCCCGACGCGTCGAGCGGGTGCTGCGAAACCTCGTCGTCAACGCGGTGGAGCACGGCGAGGGCCGCGACGTCGTGGTCCGGCTCGCGTCCGCGGGCGGGGCCGTCGCCGTCGCCGTCCGGGACTACGGCGTCGGCCTCAAGCCCGGCGAGGCCACCCGGGTCTTCAACCGCTTCTGGCGCGCCGACCCGGCTCGGGCCCGTACGACCGGCGGAACGGGCCTCGGCCTGTCCATCGCCGTCGAGGACGCCCGCCTGCACGGCGGCTGGCTCCAGGCCTGGGGCGAACCCGGCGGCGGCTCCCAGTTCCGGCTGACCCTGCCCCGCACCGCCGACGAGCCCCTGCGCGGATCCCCGATCCCGCTGGAGCCCGAGGACTCGCGCGGCAACCGGGCCCGCGCCGCCGCCGAGGCAGCCGGCCGCGGCCCCGGCGCCGCGGGCCGCCCGACCGAACGCTCCGAGCGCCCCGACCGCTCGCCGATACCGCCGCGCCCGGCCGTCGCCACGGCCCCGCCGGTCCCCGCGGACCCGACGGCGCTGCCGGGCAGCGGCTCCCGGGTCGTCGCCAGGCCCGCCGACCAGCCCACAGCACAGGAGGACGGAACCGGTGGACGCTGAGCGCGGGCCGCGACGCGCGGAGGTCGGGCGGTCGAAGGCGGCGACGACGCTCCTCGCACTCGGCGCGGTCGCAGTACTGGTGTCGGGCTGCGCGTCCATGCCGACCCGCGGCGAGATCCGCCCCGTCGAGGCCTCGCAGGGCGTCGACTCCCAGGTGCGGGTGTTCGGCGTACCGCCCGCCGACAAGGCGAGCCCCGCGGACATCGTCGAGGGCTTCCTCGAAGCCATGACCAGCGACGACCCGCAGCTGGAGACCGCGCGCAAGTACCTCACCCCGGACGCGGCGAAGGAATGGAGGCCCGGCTCGGCGGTCACCGTCCTGTCCGCGGGCCTCGACCGGCTCCCCGTCCAGGGCGAGAAGGACCCGGACGGGCCCCGCTGGAAGGTCACCGGCAAGAAGTTGGCGACCGTCGACGAACGCAGCGCCTACCAGCCGGAGACCGGCGGGGGCCGCTACGAGGAGTACCTCCAGCTCGTCCAGGTCGACAAGCAGTGGCGGATCGCGACCCCGCCCAGCAACCTCGTGCTCAGCGAGTCCGACTTCCAGCGCATCTACAAGCCGGTCAACAAGTACTACTTCGCGGGGAACTCGCTCGTCGCCGACCCGGTGTACGTCCGCCAGCGCAGCGACCCCGAATCCCGCATGGACCCGACCACGCAGACCGTCCAGTCCCTGCTCGCGGGCCCCTCCAAGTGGCTCGGCCCGGTCGTCTCCACCAGCTTTCCGACCGGCACCGAACTGCGCGAGGGCACCAAGTCCCTCTCCTACGACGGGCAGAACACCCTGCGCGTGCCCCTCAACCGCAACGGCGCCAACGTCGCACAGCCGCAATGCCAGAAGATGGCCACCCAACTCCTCTACACCGTCCGGGACCTGACGGGATCCCGACTCGACCGCGTCGAACTGCTGCGGCCCGACGGCAAGTCGCTGCTGTGCGCGGTGACCGCGGCCTCCGCCGCCGCGTTCGTCAGCCCGACCCCGTCACCCGAGCACCAGTACTACGTGGACAAGGACTTCAGGCTGGTCCGGATGTTCCTCAGCGTCAACGCCGAGGAGCAGCAGGACAAGGCCGAGCCGGCGCCCGGTCCGCTGGCAACCGCCGCCGGATTCAAGGTGGGTTCGGCGGCCGTCACCTACGACGAGAAGCGCGCCGCGGTCGTCTCCCTGGACGGGCGCGACCTGTACGTGGTCACGCTGACGACGGCCGGCCCGATGCCGCAGCCCCTGCTGAACAGCAAGAGCGGCAAGCTGACCGCACCCAGCTGGGACGCCCACGGCGACCTGTGGGTCGCGGACCTCGACCCGCAGGCCCAGGGCCTGTGGCGGATCCCCGGCGGCACCGGCACCCCGCAGAAGGTGGACGTCGCCGGACTGGACGGACGGATCACCGGGCTGAAGGCCTCCTCCGACGGGGTGCGCCTCGCGCTGCTCGTCGAGAAGGAGGGCGGTCGCAAGAACCTGTTCACCGGGCGGATCGAACGGCCCGAGGGCAACGGCGACACCTCGCGGGTCTCGGTGCGCGAGCTGCGACCGGCGGCCCCGCAGATGGCCGAGGTGACGGCGATGAGCTGGGCGCCGCGAGGCCGGCTGCTGGTGGTGGGCCGGGAGAGCGGCGGCGTCGACCAGGCCCGGTACATGCTGGCGGACGGCTCGATGGTCGCGGCGAGCCTGCCCGGGGCGACCGGGCTGACCGCGATCGCCGCCGCCGAGGACGAGTCCCGGCCGGTGCTGGCCTACTCGGGCGAGGACGGCATCGTGTGGCTGCCGCCGGGCGCGCAGTGGCGCACGGTGGCGGCGGGCGGCCAGGCCCCGGTGTACCCGGGCTGACGGCGTACCGGGGCCGACGGCGGACGTTGGCCCGCGGGGCCCCGCCGCGCCTCGGTCCGCGGTTCCGCCGAGGCCCCGGCCCCCGGGGTTTTCCACAGGGGTGGCGGGCGCGGCGCGCTCCCGCCACAGTGGAACGCGGGGGTGCGGCCGTGCGGGGTTGGTGGCAGGAGATCTCCGGGTTGGTGCTCCCGGCGGACTGCGCGGGCTGCGGTGCGCCGCGGGCGCCGCTGTGCGCGGACTGCCGGAGCGCCCTGAGCGGGTCCGGGGCGGCCCCGGTGCGCCCCGGGACACGGCGGCCCGCGACCGTGGGGTCCACGGGGCCGGTCGGGCTGCCCGCGGTGCACGCGGCCGCGCGCTACGAGGGAGTCGTACGGGCGGTCGTACTCGCCCACAAGGAACGCGGGGCGCTCCCGCTGGCAGGGCCGTTGGGCGGCGCCCTGGCGGCCGCGGTGCTCCGCTCCGGCGAGTACCGGCCGGGGGAGGTGGCCCTGGTCCCGGTCCCGTCGGCGGCGCGCGCCGTCCGGGCGCGCGGTCACGACCCGGCGCGCAGGATCGCGCTGGCCGCCTCGGCGCGGCTGCGGCGGGCCGGTACGGCCGCCCGCGTGGCATCCGTACTGCGCCAGCGCAGACGGGTCGAGGACCAGGCGGGGCTGGGGGCCCGGCAGCGGCTGGAGAACCTCTCGGGGGCCCTGGAGGTCCGCCGGGGCTGCGCCCGGCTGTTGGACGGGGTCCGGATCGTGCTGGTGGACGACGTGGTCACCACCGGGGCCACGCTGGCGGAGGCGGCCCGGGCCTTGAGGGAGGCCGGACTGCGGGTGGAGGCGGCCGCGGTGGTGGCGGCGCCTGCGGACTCATTCGACCGGAACCGGCCGGGAACCCGAACAGAGCAAAAAACCAGCGAATAGATTTGGAACTGCTGGGGAATGCGCAACGTTGCAGGTAGTAAGAGGGAACAGCCACCTGAACGGAGGTATGTTCCGGTAGCGGGTGCCGACAACCGGCATTGAGAGATATGTTCGGTTGTGAGGAACTGGCGATCCTTGGGCCCCAGGTACCGGAGCACCAGTCCGCCCGTTTGGAATCTTCGTGAAGAGGGTGTGTCTCTCTACTCCGAAGTCGGTGGGATGTAGATCTTGCCGATGGGGGAGGAGGAGGTGAAAGTCGCCAAGTCCGAGACTCCGGTGTTCACCGGAGTCTGGTGCGAAAGGGAGACGCTTCGCCGCACGAGGCGGGGCTCTCCGGGAACGGAGTTCTGCGTGGACATCGTCGTCAAGGGCCGCAAGACCGAGGTGCCCGAGCGGTTCCGCAAGCACGTGGCCGAGAAGCTGAATCCGGAGCGGATCCAGAAGCTCGACGCCAAGGTGATCAGCTTGGACGTCGAGGTGTCCAAGGAGCACAACCCGCGTCAGGCCGACCGTTCCGACCGCGTGGAGATCACCCTGCGTTCGCGGGGCCCGGTGATTCGTGCCGAGGCCGCCGCAGCCGACCCGTACGCGGCGCTCGACCTGGCTCAGGACAAGCTGGAGGCCCGGCTGCGCAAGCAGCACGACAAGCGCTACACGCGCCGCGGCAACGGCCGGATCTCGGCGGCGGAGGTCGCCGACGTGGTCCCGGGGGTCGCGTCGCTCAACGCCAACGGCGAGCCGGTCGGCGAGGAGACGACGGACGGGATCCCGACCACCCGGATCGGATCCCTGGAGGTCCAGGGCGAAGGACCGCTCATCGTCCGCGAGAAGACCCACTCCGCCGGACCCATGTCGCTCGACCAGGCCCTGTACGAAATGGAACTGGTGGGCCACGACTTCTATCTGTTCGTTGACTCCGAAACCAAAATGCCCAGTGTCGTCTACCGTCGCCACGCCTACGACTACGGCGTCGTCCACCTGAACGCCGACGGCGCCTCCAGCTCCGACGAGGGAGCGGCCGGCGCGGGCGGTGCTCTCGGCGGCTGAGCATTGGTTGTCGCCCCCGCGGGACGCCCGGCGTTCCGCGGGGGCGCCTGCATGGACGTGTATGAGCCAGTCGAATTCCGCCGGAGCCCCGCCCGGCGGTGCGGACGTGGAATCATGGCGGGCAGTCAGCCGGCGCTCCATCCCGCCGGTTCGGCCCAGCAGCTCAGCACATGCAGGGGGAGGAACGATGGCGGACAGCTTCGGGCCGGTGCGCGGTGACGACGGCGCGAGCTGTCAGGAGGCGGACCCGGCCGGCGAGCCCATCCGGGTTCTCGTGGTCGACGACCACGCCCTGTTCAGGCGCGGCCTGGAGATCGTCCTCGCGCAGGAGGAGGACATCCAGGTCGTCGGCGAGGCCGGGGACGGGGCCGAGGCGGTGGACAAGGCCGCCGACCTGCTGCCGGACATCATCCTGATGGACGTGCGGATGCCCCGGCGCGGCGGCATCGAGGCCTGCACCTCGATCAAGGAGGTGGCCCCCTCCGCGAAGATCATCATGCTGACGATCAGCGACGAGGAGGCCGACCTCTACGACGCCATCAAGGCGGGCGCCACGGGATACCTGCTCAAGGAGATCTCGACGGACGAGGTCGCGACGGCGATCCGCGCGGTCGCGGACGGCCAGTCGCAGATCAGTCCCTCCATGGCGTCGAAGCTGCTCACCGAGTTCAAGTCGATGATCCAGCGCACCGACGAGCGCCGGCTGGTACCGGCCCCCCGGCTCACGGACCGCGAGCTGGAGGTCCTCAAGTTGGTGGCCACCGGCATGAACAACCGTGACATCGCGAAGCAGTTGTTCATCTCCGAGAACACGGTGAAGAACCACGTCCGCAACATCCTGGAGAAGCTCCAGCTGCACTCCCGGATGGAAGCCGTCGTCTACGCGATGCGGGAGAAGATCCTGGAGATCCGCTGAGGCGGACGGCCGCTCACGCGCCGCGCGCGCGGAGTTCCGCCGTCACCGCCCCGGCCTCCGGTGCCGTCGTCGCACGGTCGACGCGGACCTCCTCGCATCCCACCCACCGGGCCGCCTCCCACAGTGCCTCGGCCATCGCACCGGCCGCCTTCGGGGACGTCAGGGACAGCTGGCGGGCCACCAGGGTGCTGCCCTCCCGGCCCGGGTCGACGCGGCCCAGGAGCCTGCCGCCGGACAGCAGCGGCATCGCGAAGTACCCGTGGATCCGCTGCGGTTTGGGGACGTACGCCTCCAGCCGGTGGGTGAACCCGAAGATCCGTTCGGTCCGGGGGCGGTCCCAGACCAGCGAGTCGAACGGGGACAGCAGGGTGGTGCGGTGCCGGCCGCGCGGTACGGACGCCAGGGCCTCGGGGTCGGCCCACGCGGGCTTGCCCCACCCCTCGACCGTCACCGGGACCAGACCGGATTCCGCGACGACCGAGTCGAACTCGTCGCCCCTGAGGCGGTGGTAGTCCGCGATGTCGGCGCGGGTGCCGACGCCCAACGAGCGGCCGGCCAGGGCCACCAGGCGCCGCAGGCACTCGTGATCGTCCAGGTCGTCGTGGAGCAGGGCGTCCGGGACGGCCCGCTCGGGCAGGTCGTAGACCCGCTTCCATCCGCGCCGCTCGGCGCAGACGACCTCGCCGGTGTCGAGCAGCCACTCCACGGCGATCTTGGTCTCGGACCATTCGAACCACTCGCCGCCGTTCTTGGCGCCGCCGAGCTCCGTGGACGTCAGCGGCCCGTCCGCGCGGAGCCGGTCCAGGACCGCCCTCGTCGAGCGGTCCTTGTCCTGGAGGACGTGCCAGCGGTGGCCGCGCGCCCGGCGGGCGCGCCGGCGGAAGGCGAAGTGCGGCCACTCCTCGATCGGCAGGATGCAGGCGGCGTGCGACCAGTACTCGAAGGCATGGCTCTGCGACCAGTAGGCCTGCTCGACGGTGCTCCGGCCGACGGCGCCCAGGCGGGCGTACGGGATCAGCTCGTGCGAGCGGGCCAGGACCGAGATGGTGTCCAGCTGCACGGCGCCCAGATGGCGCAGGACCCCGCGGACGCCGCCCTTGCGGTCGGGCGCCCCGAGGAAGCCCTGCGCGCGCAGGGCGATGCGGCGGGCCTCGTCGGCGGACAGGGACAGGGTCGGCTGCGGCAGGCTCGTCATGAGCCGCAGCCTAGGCCGGGCCACCGACAGCGGGGAGGTGCGCGAGGGCGGGGGTGAGGCCGAGGTCGGCGGGCAGCAGCGAGCCGATCCAGCAGTCGCGGGTGGTGTCGCCCTTGCGCAGGGCGCCCCGCAGCAGGCCCTCCATCGTGAAGCCGGCCTTCTGCGCGACGGCCCGGGAGCCCGCGTTGCCGACCTCCGCGCGCCACTCCAGTCGTACGACGCCCAGGTCGGTGAAGGCCCAGCGGGCGACGGCCGTCACGGCCTCGGTCATGAATCCCCGGCCCCGGTGCTCCCTGACCGCCCAGTAACCGATCTCGAAGGCGTCCGCCTCGCGCTTGTGCAGGCCCAGGGCCGCGACCAGGGGGCCGTCCGGCGCGATCCGTACGGCGAAGGAGTAGGCGGTGTCCTCGCGCCATCCGGTGGGGACCACCTCGTTCACGAAGTGGTGCGCGTCGGCGCGTTCGTAGGGGGAGGGGACCATCGTCCAGCGTTGTACGTCCGGGTCCTGCGCGGCGGCGTACACCTCGTCCTCGTCGGTGGGGACGAAGGGGCGCAGGGCGAGACGGCCGGTGGTGAGCGTGATCGGCTTCATGGGCGGATTCTGCGGCCGCAGGAGGTGCCGCCGCGAACAGATTTCCCAAAGCCCTGCCGTGAAGTGCGGCACCTTCGGCCGTCCCCGTACGTTCTCATTCCGGGCGTCCGTGCCCTACTGATACGGCGGACCTCCCGACGCGACCACGTCCTCGCTTACGATGGCCGTTGCGGTGGGGCCCACCTGCCGTGCCCGTGTACGTACAGTGCCCAGGCCCGACCGGCAAGGAGACAAACCTCGGTGTCCGTCTTCAACAAGCTCATGCGTGCAGGCGAAGGCAAGATCCTGCGCAAACTGCACCGCATCGCGGACCAGGTCAACTCCATCGAAGAGGACTTCGTCAACCTCTCCGACGCCGAGTTGCGTGCGCTCACGGACGAGTACAAGCAGCGCTTCCAGGACGGCGAGAGCCTGGACGACCTGCTTCCCGAGGCCTTCGCGACGGTCCGCGAGGCCGCGAAGCGCGTCCTCGGCCAGCGTCACTACGACGTCCAGATCATGGGCGGCGCGGCGCTGCACCTCGGGTACGTGGCCGAGATGAAGACCGGTGAGGGCAAGACCCTCGTCGGCACGCTGCCCGCGTACCTGAACGCGCTGTCCGGCAAGGGCGTCCACCTGATCACGGTGAACGACTACCTCGCCGAGCGCGACTCCGAGATGATGGGCCGCGTCCACAAGTTCCTCGGCCTGAACGTCGGCTGCATCCTGGCGAACATGACGCCGGCGCAGCGCCGCGAGCAGTACGGCCACGACATCACGTACGGAACGAACAACGAGTTCGGCTTCGACTACCTCCGCGACAACATGGCGTGGTCGCAGGAGGAGCTCGTCCAGCGCGGCCACAACTTCGCGGTGGTCGACGAGGTCGACTCGATCCTCGTCGACGAGGCCCGTACCCCGCTGATCATCTCCGGCCCGGCCGACCAGGCGACCAAGTGGTACGCCGACTTCGCCAAGCTGGTCACCCGCCTGACCAAGGGCGAGGCGGGCCAGCCGCTGAAGGGCATCGAGGAGACCGGCGACTACGAGGTCGACGAGAAGAAGCGCACCGTCGGCATCCACGAGGCCGGTGTCGCGAAGGTCGAGGACTGGCTCGGCATCGAGAACCTGTACGAGTCGGTGAACACCCCCCTCGTCGGTTACCTCAACAACGCGATCAAGGCCAAGGAACTCTTCAAGGCCGACAAGGACTACGTCGTCATCGACGGCGAGGTCATGATCGTCGACGAGCACACCGGCCGCATCCTGGCCGGTCGCCGCTACAACGAGGGCATGCACCAGGCGATCGAGGCGAAGGAAGGGGTGGACATCAAGGACGAGAACCAGACCCTCGCCACGATCACCCTGCAGAACTTCTTCCGCCTCTACTCGAAGCTGTCCGGCATGACCGGTACGGCCATGACCGAGGCCGCCGAGTTCCACCAGATCTACAAGCTCGGCGTCGTCCCGATCCCGACGAACCGCTCGATGCAGCGCAAGGACCAGCCCGACCTCATCTACCGCACCGAGGTCGCCAAGTTCGCCGCCGTCGTCGACGACATCGCGGAGAAGCACGAGAAGGGCCAGCCGATCCTCGTCGGCACGACGTCGGTCGAGAAGTCCGAGTACCTCTCGCAGCAGCTGTCCAAGCGGGGCGTCCCGCACGAGGTCCTCAACGCCAAGCAGCACGACCGCGAGGCCACGATCGTCGCCCAGGCCGGCCGCCGCGGCGCGGTCACGGTCGCCACGAACATGGCCGGTCGTGGTACAGACATCAAGCTCGGCGGCAACCCGGACGACCTCGCCGAGGCGGAGCTGCGCCAGCGCGGCCTCGACCCGGAGGAGCACATCGAGGAGTGGGCGCACGCCCTGCCCGAGGCGCTCCAGCGCGCGGAGGCGGCCGTGAAGGCCGAGTTCGAGGAGGTCAAGTCCCTCGGCGGGCTGTACGTCCTCGGCACCGAGCGGCACGAGTCGCGTCGCATCGACAACCAGCTGCGCGGTCGTTCCGGCCGTCAGGGCGACCCGGGCGAGTCCCGCTTCTACCTGTCGCTCGGTGACGACCTGATGCGCCTGTTCAAGGCGCAGATGGTCGAGCGGGTCATGGCCATGGCCAACGTCCCGGACGACGTCCCGATCGAGAACAAGATGGTGACGCGCGCGATCGCGTCGGCCCAGTCGCAGGTCGAGACCCAGAACTTCGAGACGCGCAAGAACGTCCTGAAGTACGACGAGGTCCTCAACAGCCAGCGCGAGGTCATCTACGGCGAGCGCCGCCGCGTCCTGGAGGGCGAGGACCTGCACGAGCAGGTGCGCTTCTTCATGGACGACACCATCGACGCGTACATCGCGGCGGAGACGGTCGAGGGCTTCGCCGAGGAGTGGGACCTGGACCGGCTGTGGAGCGCCTTCAAGCAGCTCTACCCGATCAAGACCACGGTCGACGAGCTGGAGGAGGCCGCCGGCGACCGCGTCGGGATCACCGCCGAGTTCATCGCGGAGTCCGTCAAGGACGACATCCACGAGCAGTACGAGTCCCGTGAGAAGGCGCTCGGCTCCGACATCATGCGCGAGCTGGAGCGTCGCGTGGTGCTGTCGGTGCTGGACCGCAAGTGGCGTGAGCACCTCTACGAGATGGACTACCTCCAGGAGGGCATCGGCCTGCGCGCGATGGCTCAGAAGGACCCGCTGGTCGAGTACCAGCGCGAGGGCTTCGACATGTTCAACGCCATGATGGAGGGCATCAAGGAGGAGTCCGTCGGCTACCTGTTCAACCTGGAGGTCCAGGTCGAGCAGCAGGTCGAGGAGGTTCCGGTGCAGAACGCGCCGTCCCTGACGAAGGAGCCGGCGGCCCGCCCGGAGATCCGGGCCAAGGGCCTGGAAGCCCCGCAGCGTCCGGACCGGCTGCACTTCTCGGCCCCGTCCGTGGACGGCGAGGGCGGTGTCATCGAGGGCGAGTTCGACGCGGACGGCTCGGCCGACGGCGGCGACGGCATGACCCGCGCGGAGCGCCGCAAGGCGCAGAAGGCCTCCGGTGGGCGCCGTCGCAAGAAGTGACCGCGTACAAGAAGTGACCGCGTAGGGATCTTCCCGCCGCGCACGACGGTCGGGGCCGGGCACCGTGAGGGTGCCCGGCCCCGACCGTTCCCGGTTTCCGGCCGGTCGCGGTTGTCCGGTGGGGTGGGTCGGGCGCGCGGCCCGTGTGCCGTCCGGTCGGTCAGGGGCGCGGGGCGCCCACCTCGACCGCCGCGCAGCGCCAGCGCAGGTCGGAGCCCTGCTCCAGGCGGAAGGCCATCGCCGAGACCCGGTCGCCCGTCGTGATGCGGGCGAACGCCTCGATGACGCCGGGGCCGGGGTGGAAACGGCCGCAGTGCCGCAGTACGGGCCGCAGGCGCTCGCGCAGGGGCCCGGTCGGCGCCAGGGTGACCAGCTGCTCGTACGCCTCGCCGACTGTGAGGCCGAGCATGGAATGGACGGGTCGCTGCCCGCTGAGCACCGCCAGGAGGCGCTCGGCGAACCAGTCGTGCGGGCCGCCGGGGCGCCGCACCGGTCGGGGGACGGCCCGGGGGATCGTGCGGGGGCCGGACGGGGGGCGCCGCTGGTCGCGCCGGCCGACGGGGCGGGTCCGGCCCGGGGCCGGGGCGGAGGCGGGCCTGCTGCGGCTGCCCTCGCCGCCGACCGTGCTGCGCGTGGTGGTGTCCATGGCGTCTCCCCCGTGCGGGCCGGGCCCGGTGGTCATACCGGGCGGTAACTCGGTGGTGGATTTCTACGGCCGCCGAACACGCTCCGCAACCGGCCGACGGTGCCGGGAGGACGGCGGGCCCGGTTCACTTATCCGGGTGGTCACAGCCCCGTCGGGGCGTACCCGGGACCCTCCGGGGGGACGCCGGTGGACGCGTCCGGGGGCGGCCGGGCGAGCCCGAAAGGGTACGGGCCCGTCACTCCGGCGGACGCACCGTCGGGAACCGCGCGGGCGGTCGTATCCTGAGGGCGTTCCCGACTACCGAAAGCAGCCGGCCATGCGCGTGTACGTCCCCCTGACACTCCCCGGTCTCGCCGAGGCGCACAAGGCGGGCGAGCTGGGGCCCGCCCCGCTCCGCGCCTACGCCGTGACCCCGGAGCTGCGGGAGTGGTACGTGTCCGACGACATCGAGGAACTGGAGTACGCGGCGCTCGGCCGGGCCGCCGTCGCCTCGCTGCGGCTGCTCTCCGCGGACGCCGACGCACCCCGCAAGCGGGTCGTCGTCGCCCTCGACGTCGACGACAAGGCCGCCGCCGCGGACCCCGGGACCGACGAGGCCGCCCTGGGCCGGGTCGTCCTGGCCGCCCCCGTACGCCTCGCCGTGGCCGCGGCGGTCCACCTGGACGCCGACGACGCCGTCGAGGACGTCACGGCCGCCGCGGGTGCCGTGGAGGCCGCCGAGGGCGGGGACGGCGCCGCCCGCCGCGTCGTGGACGCCGCGGAGGACCACGAGCTGCTGTGGTTCGGCGTCCAGGAGATCCCGGGGCTGCTCAAGTGACCGGGTCGAACCCCCACATCGTGTGGGACTGGAACGGCACGCTGCTGCACGACATCGACGCCGTCATAGCCGCGACCAACGCCTCCTTCGCCGAGCTGGGCTTCGCCCCGATCACCCTGGAGCGGTACCGCGACCTGTACGTCGTCCCCGTCCCCAAGTTCTACGAGCGCCTCATGGGACGGCTGCCCACCGACGCCGAGTGGCTCGTCATGGACGAGGCCTTCCACCGCCACTACTGGGCCGCCGCCGACGGCGCCGGGCTGACGGAGGGCGTGCCGGAGCTGCTGCGGGGGTGGCAGGCCGACGGACTGACCCAGTCCCTGCTGTCCCTGGCACCCCACGAGAAGCTGGTGCCCCTCGTCCGGACGCACGGCATCGACCGGCACTTCCTGCGCGTCGACGGGCGCACCGGGCCCTCGCACACGACCAAGGCGGGACATCTCGTACGCCATTTGGCGGCCATGGAGGCAGCCGGTGTGAGTGCCACCCGTACGGTCCTCATCGGGGACGCCGTGGACGACGCGCTCGCCGCGGCCCACGTGGGCGCCCGCGCGGTGCTCTACACCGGCGGTTCGCACAGCCGCACAAGTCTGGAATCGGCCGGCGTGCTCGTCGTGGACACCCTGGCCGAAGCCGTAGCCGCAGCTCGCGAACAGGCCGGATAGCCACCCGGCACGAACAGGGCCGTCGGGTCGCTGTCCAGAGTGTCAAAGTTCCACCCCCGGATTTGTACACATACAGCTCATGACGTGCCGGGGGTGGATCGGGATAGCCTGGTACCCGTGATCAGCGCGATAGTCATCGGGGGCACTGAAGCCCCCGGCCCGCGCCCGGCGCACGAACGTGCCCGGGCCTTCGCTGATCCCCGCTGCCGGGACACCGAGCCGATCTTGGCCGAATCCCTCCCGGTCGGCCCACTCGACGACATAGCGTCGGCAACGATCCCTGACGGACATCCCGCCTCGTGGCGGCGCCTTGTCATTCCTTCCTTCACCACCTACGTCACGCAATGGCGCGCGACAGGAGCCAGAGGACATGCAGACCAAGCTGGACGAAGCAAAGGCCGAGCTGCTCGCGCGGGCGGCACGGGTAGCTGAGAACAGCCCGGCCGGGGGGCTACTTCCGACTGGGTCCGAGCGGGGTGAGCGCCCCGACCGGGGAACGACGCTTTCCTACCTCCAGCGCTACTACCTGCACACCGCACCCGAGGACCTGTTCGACCGGGACCCGGTCGACGTGTTCGGGGCAGCGCTCTCGCACTACCGGCTGGCCGAGAAGCGCCCGCAGGGCACCGCGAACGTGCGCGTGCACACCCCGACGGTCGAGGAGAACGGCTGGACCTCCAGCCACTCGGTCGTCGAGGTCGTCACCGACGACATGCCGTTCCTGGTCGACTCCGTCACCAACGAGCTGTCCCGCCAGGGCCGCGGCATCCACGTCGTGATCCACCCGCAGGTCGTCGTGCGCCGTGACGTCACCGGCAAGCTCATCGAGATCCTCGGCCCCGACTGCGACGCCCACGGTCCGCGCACCGCGCGGCCCCACGACTCCCTCGTGGAGTCCTGGATCCACGTCGAGATCGACCGCGAGACCGACAAGGCCGACCTCAAGCAGATCACCGTCGACCTGCTGCGCGTCCTGTCCGACGTCCGCGAGTCCGTCGAGGACTGGGAGAAGATGCGCGACGCCGCGCTGCGCATCGCCGACGAGCTGCCCGCCGAGCCGACCGCCCCGGACCTGCGCGAGTACGAGCTCGAAGAGGCCCGCGAGCTGCTGCGCTGGCTCGCCGACGACCACTTCACCTTCCTCGGCTACCGCGAGTACAACCTGGTCGACGGCGACGCCCTCTCGGCCGTACCCGGCACCGGCCTCGGCATCCTGCGCTCCGACCCGCACCACAGCGGCAAGGACGACGGCCACCCGGTCTCGCCGTCCTTCAACCGGCTGCCCGCCGACGCCCGCGCCAAGGCCCGCGAGCACCGGCTGCTGGTGCTGACCAAGGCCAACAGCCGGTCCACCGTGCACCGCCCCTCGTACCTCGACTACGTCGGCGTCAAGAAGTTCGACGCCGACGGCAACGTCGTCGGCGAGCGCCGCTTCCTCGGCCTGTTCTCCTCGGCCGCGTACACCGAGTCGGTGCGCCGCGTCCCGGTGATCCGCCGCAAGGTCGCCGAGGTGCTGGACGGCGCGGGCTTCTCGCCGAGCAGCCACGACGGCCGCGACCTGCTCCAGATCCTGGAGACCTACCCGCGCGACGAGCTGTTCCAGACCCCCGTCGACCAGCTCCAGTCCATCGCGACCTCCGTCCTGTACCTCCAGGAACGCCGTCGGCTGCGGCTCTACCTGCGCCAGGACGAGTACGGCCGCTACTACTCCGCGCTGGTCTACCTGCCGCGCGACCGGTACACCACCGGCGTGCGGCTGCGCCTGATCGACATCCTGAAGGAGGAGCTCGACGGCATCAGCGTCGACTTCACCGCCTGGAACACCGAGTCGATCCTCTCCCGCATCCACTTCGTCGTCCGCGTCCCGCAGGGCAAGGAACTGCCCGTCCTGACCGACGGCGACGTCGAACGCATCGAGGCCCGGCTCGTCGAGGCCGCCCGGTCCTGGGCCGACGGCTTCGGCGAGGCCCTCGTCGCGGAGCTGGGCGAGGAGCGCGCCGCCGAGCTGCTGCGCAAGTACGGCACCTCCTTCCCCGAGGGCTACAAGGCCGACCACTCGCCGCGCGCGGCCGTGGCCGACCTGTGCCACCTGGAACGGCTCTCCGCCAGCGACCGCGAGTTCGCGCTCTCGCTGTACGAGCCCGTCGGCGCGGGCCCGGGCGAGCGCCGCTTCAAGATCTACCGGACCGGCGAGCAGGTCTCCCTGTCGGCGGTCCTGCCCGTCCTCCAGCGCCTCGGCGTCGAGGTCACCGACGAGCGGCCCTACGAGCTGCGCCGCACCGACCGGGTCAGCGCCTGGATCTACGACTTCGGCCTGCGCATGCCGCTGTCGACCGGCAACGACGACTCCTACCTCGGTGACGACGCCCGCGAACGCTTCCAGGACGCCTTCGCGGCGGTCTGGAAGGGCGAGGCGGAGAACGACAACTTCAACACCCTCGTCCTGGGCGCCGGGCTCACCTGGCGGCAGGCCGTGGTGCTGCGCGCGTACGCCAAGTACCTGCGGCAGGCCGGCTCCACCTTCAGCCAGGACTACATGGAGGACACCCTCCGCAACAACGTCCACACCACCCGGCTGCTGGTCTCGCTCTTCGAGGCGCGCATGTCGCCGGTCCGCCAGGCCGCCGGCAGCGAGCTCGTCGACGCCATGCTGGAGGAGCTCGACGGGGCCCTGGACCAGGTCGCCTCGCTCGACGAGGACCGCATCCTGCGCGCCTTCCTCACCCTCATCAAGGCGACGCTGCGCACGAACTTCTTCCAGCTGAACAGCGCCGGCGAGCAGCACTCCTACGTGTCGGTGAAGTTCGACCCGCAGGCCATCCCGGACCTGCCGGCCCCGCGCCCGGCCTACGAGATCTGGGTGTACTCCCCGCGCGTCGAGGGCGTCCACCTGCGCTTCGGCAAGGTCGCCCGCGGTGGGCTGCGCTGGTCCGACCGCCGCGAGGACTTCCGTACGGAGATCCTCGGCCTGGTCAAGGCGCAGATGGTGAAGAACACCGTCATCGTCCCGGTCGGCGCCAAGGGCGGCTTCGTCGCGAAGAACCTGCCCGACCCGTCGGTGGACCGCGACGCCTGGCTCGCCGAGGGCATCGCCTCGTACAAGATCTTCATCTCGGCGCTGCTCGACATCACCGACAACATGGTCTCGGGCGAGGTCGTGCCCCCGACCGGCGTGGTCCGCCACGACGAGGACGACACCTACCTCGTCGTCGCCGCCGACAAGGGCACCGCCACCTTCTCCGACATCGCCAACGGGGTCGCCGAGGCCTACGGCTTCTGGCTGGGCGACGCCTTCGCCTCCGGCGGCTCGGCCGGCTACGACCACAAGGGCATGGGCATCACCGCCCGCGGCGCCTGGGAGTCCGTCAAGCGGCACTTCCGCGAGCTCGGGCACGACACCCAGACCGAGGACTTCACCGTCGTCGGCGTCGGTGACATGTCCGGCGACGTCTTCGGCAACGGCATGCTGTTGTCGGAGCACATCCGCCTCGTCGCGGCGTTCGACCACCGGCACATCTTCATCGACCCGAACCCGGACGCGGCCGTCTCCTACGCCGAGCGCCGGCGCCTGTTCGACCTGCCGCGCTCCTCGTGGGCCGACTACGACACCGCGCTGCTCTCGGCGGGCGGCGGCATCCACCCGCGCAGCGCCAAGGCCATCCCGCTCAACGCGCAGGTCCGCGAGGCCCTCGGCATCGAGGCGGGCGTCACGAAGATGACCCCGGCCGAGCTCATGCAGACCATCCTCCAGGCACCGGTGGACCTGCTGTGGAACGGCGGCATCGGCACCTACGTCAAGTCGACGGCCGAAACGCACGCCGACGTCGGCGACAAGGCCAACGACGCCATCCGCGTCAACGGATCCGACGTCCGCGCCAAGGTCATCGGCGAGGGCGGCAACCTGGGGCTCACCCAGCTCGGCCGGATCGAGTTCGCCCGCACCGGAGCCGGTGGCGAGGGCGGAAAGATCAACACCGACGCCATCGACAACAGCGCGGGCGTGGACACCTCCGACCACGAGGTGAACATCAAGATCCTGCTCAACGCGGTCGTCGCCGACGGCGACCTGACCGTCAAGCAGCGCAACGCGCTCCTCGCCGAGATGACCGACGAGGTCGGTCACCTGGTGCTGCGCAACAACTACGCGCAGAACGTGGCGCTGGCCAACGGCGCGTCGCAGGCCCCGAGCCTGCTGCACGCCCAGCAGCGCTTCATGCGCCGGCTCGAGCGCGACGGGCTGCTCAACCGGGGGCTGGAGTTCCTGCCCACCGACCGGCAGATCCGCGAGCTCCTGAGCAACGGCAAGGGCCTGACGCAGCCGGAGCTGGCCGTCCTGTTCGCCTACACCAAGATCACGGTGGCGGACGAACTCATCGCGACGGACCTGCCGGACGACCCGTACCTGCGCCGACTGCTGCACGCCTACTTCCCGGGCGCGCTGCGGGCGAAGTTCCCCGAGCAGATCGAGGGCCACGCCCTGCGCCGGGAGATCATCACGACCCTGCTGGTCAACGACACCGTCAACACCGGTGGTTCGACGTTCCTGCACCGCCTCCGCGAGGAGACGGGCGCCTCGCTGGAGGAGATCGTCCGGGCGCAGCTCGCGGCCCGCGAGATCTTCGGCCTGGCCGACGTGTGGGACGCGGTCGAGGCGCTGGACAACGAGGTCGACGCCAGTGTCCAGACCCGGGTGCGGCTGCACTCGCGGCGGCTGGTCGAGCGCGGTACGCGCTGGCTGCTGAACAACCGGCCGCAGCCGCTCCAGATCACCGAGACCATCGAGGCCTTCGGCCGCCGGGTCTCCGAGGTCTGGGCCGAGCTGCCCAAGCTGGTGCGCGGCGCCGACCTGGACTGGTACCGGTCGATCATGGACGAACTGACCGGTGAGGGCGTGCCGGAGGAGCTCGCGGCCAAGGTCGCCGGGTTCTCCTCGGCCTTCCCGACGCTGGACATCGTCGCCATCGCGGACCGCCTGGGCATGGACCCGTTGGACGTCGCGGAGGTCTACTACGACCTCGCCGACCGGTTGGACATCACCCAGCTGATGGACCGGATCATCGAACTGCCGCGGGCCGACCGCTGGCAGTCGATGGCGCGGGCCTCCATCCGCGAGGACCTGTTCGCCGCGCACGCCGCGCTGACCGCCGACGTCCTCGCGGTGGGCAACGGCACCTCGACGCCCGAGGAGCGCTTCAAGGCGTGGGAGGACAAGAACGCCGCGATCATCGGGCGTGCCCGCTCCACGCTGGAGGAGATCCAGGGGTCGGACGACTTCGACCTGGCGAACCTGTCGGTGGCGATGCGGACGATGCGCAGCCTGCTGCGCACGCACAGCTGACACCTCGAACGGGGAGGGCCCCGGTTCCCGGACGACGTCCGGGAACCGGGGCCCTCCCCGTTCGGGCGGGTCAATACACCTAGCCGCGGGTGAAGGCCTCGTAGGCGTCGCAGACCTCGGCGGACGGGCCGTCCATGCGCAGCACGCCCGATTCCAGCCAGATCGCCCGGTCGCAGGTCTCGCGGACCGTGCCGATGCCGTGGCTCACGAGGAAGACGGTGCCGGCGCGCTCGCGGAGTTCCTCGATGCGGGCCTGGCTGCGGCGCTGGAAGGCGGCGTCCCCGGTGGCGAGGGCCTCGTCGATCATCAGGACGTCGTGGTCCTTGGCGGCGGCGATGGAGAAGCGCAGCCGGGCGCCCATGCCGGAGGAGTAGGTGCGCATGGGCAGCCCGATGAAGTCGCCCTTCTCGTTGATGCCGGAGAAGTCGACGATGTCCTGGTAGCGCTCGCGCACCTGTTCCCGGGACATGCCCATCGCGAGGCCCCCGAGGACCACGTTGCGTTCGCCCGTCAGGTCGTTCATCAGGGCGGCGTTCACTCCGAGGAGCGAGGGTTGGCCGTGTGAGTACACGGTGCCCGAGGCCACCGGCTGGAGTCCGGCGATGGCCTTCAGGAGGGTGGACTTGCCCGAGCCGTTGGAGCCGATGAGGCCGATGGCCTCGCCCTTGTACGCGGTGAAGGTGACGCCCTTGACGGCGTGCACCTCGCGGACGCCGGGGGTGGGGCCGCGGGAGAAGATCCGGCTGAGGGCGGCGGTGGCGCCGCCCTTGCGGGCGCCGGATCCCTGGACCTTGTAGATGACGTGCACGTCGTCGGCGATGACGGTGGGGATCCGGGCGCCGGGGACGGGCGGGGCGGTCCGTGCGGGTGCGGGTGCGGTGCGGGTCGAGGTGTCAGCCACGGCCGTACTCCTCCTCTGCCTTCCAGAAGTAGACGAACCCGCCGACGCCGGCGAGCAGGGCCCAGCCGATGGCGATCGGCCAGACGTGGTGGGGCAGGGAGCCGGTCCCGAAGCTGTCGATCAGGGCGAAGCGCATCAGGTCGATGTACACGGCTGCCGGGTTGGCCTTGAGCAGCAGCAGCACCCAGTGCGGCAGGTCGTCGGCCTTCAGGAAGCTGTCGATCGACCACATGACGCCCGAGGAGTACATCCAAGTCCGCAGGATGAACGGCATCAGCTGGCTGACGTCCGGGTTCTTGCTCCCGATGCGGGCCATGACCATGGCGCAGCCGGCGCAGAAGACGGCCATGAGGAGCAGCGTCGGGGCGGCGAGGAACCAGGACCAGGCGGGGGTCTGGCCGAAGGCGAGCAGCAGCACCACCAGTGCGGCCATCGTGACCAGCAGCTGTTGGAAGAGCTGGACGACCGAGGACAGGGGCAGGCTGGCGCGCGGGAAGTGCAGGGCGCGGACCAGGCCGAGGTTGCCGTGGACGGCGCGGGTGCCCGCGTTGATGGAACTGCCGATGAAGTCCCACACGAACACGCCGGTGATCAGGAAGGGCAGGTAGTCGGGCACGGCGTGCCCGGCCCGCATCACGATGCCGAAGATGAAGTAGTAGACGGCCGCGTTGAGCAGGGGGGTCACCAGGTGCCAGACCTGCCCGAGCTTGGCCGTGCTGTACGTGGCGTGCATGCGGGCGGTGGCGTACGCCGTCACGAAGTGCCGGCGGTCCCAGAGCTGGGCGACGTACCGGGGGAGGGAGGGGCGGGCGCCGCTGACGGTCAGCCCGTGGGCGGCGGCCAGCTCGGCCGGGGTGGGCGGCGGGGCGTGCGACGCCGGGGTGGGCGGCGGGGCGTGCGACGCCGGGGCGGTCACGGTGGTCACGGGGGTCGCGGTCACAGGAGTCGCTTTCGACGGGGGCGTGGCGTCGGATGACGTCGGAACGGGTCCGTATCGTCGCTACGTGGAGATTAGGTCGATCGACGTCGGAACGCAACCGTATCGTCGTGACGCGTCGGGGGCGGCGTGCGCGGCTATGCTCGCTGCATGACTTCCGAGCCCGCAGCCAGCCCCGCCCGCCGAGCCCCCGCCGGGGCCGCAGTCCTGCGCGAGGACGTCACCGAGGCGATCCGGGCGGCCGTGGTGGAGGAACTGGCCGCCGTGGGCTTCGCCCGCATGTCGATCGAGGGCATCGCCCGCCGCGCCGGGGTCGGCAAGACCGCGGTCTACCGCCGCTGGAAGTCGAAGCTCCACCTGGTCCTGGACCTCGTCGGGGCCTTCGCCGCCGACGGTCTGCCGGTACCGGCCACCGGCTCGCTGCACGGCGACGTACGGGCCCTGCTGGAGGTGATGTCACACGTCCTGCGCCACCCGGTCGCCTCGGCGGTCATTCCCGACCTGCTCGTCGAGGCCGCGCGCAACCCCGAGATCGCGGACGCGGTGCGCGGAGCGATCCTGGACGGCCAGCGCCGGCTCGCCGAGGGGATCGTCGCCGAGGCGGTCGCGCGCGGCGAACTGTCGGAGTCGGCGACCCCCGATCGGGCCCTGGACCTGGCGATCGGCCCGCTGTATTGGCGCCAGGTGGTCGTACGGGACGAGGTGCCGGCGGGCTACCTGGACGAGCTGGCCCGCTCGGTGGTCGCCGGCCTGAAGGCCGCCTGACCGGGGGCGTGACCGGGACGGACGCCCCACCGGCGTCGGGGCCCGGAGTATCGGGGGCCCGGGGCGTCGTCGGGGACGGAGCCCGGCCGGGGTGCGGCGCGGTTCCGAGCGGGCCCGGCCGGGGTGCGGCGCGGGCCCGGCCGGGAGGTGGGACCGCTCAGAAGCCGAAGCCGCCCGCGCCGAGGCGTGCGGGCGTCGGCAGGGGCTCCGGGGCGGGGGCCGGGGCCGCGGGCGCGGGCCGGCGCTCCTCCAGCGGAACGATCGCGGGGACCGGGACGGCCTGCCCCAGGAAGACCCGGCGCACGACCCGCTCGGCCGCGTGGCCGTCGTCGTGCGAACAGAACCTGGCGCGGAACGACGCGCGCAGCTGGGCCGAGCGGGAGCCCTGCCAGTGACCCGTCGCGAAGATGTCCACGAGCTCGTCCTCGGTGCGGGCCACCGCCCCCGGCGGGCACGTCCGCAGGTCGAAGTAGGTGCCGCGGGCGGCCTCGTACGCCTCCCAGTCATCCGCGTGGATCACGATCGGCCGGTCCAGGGTCGCGTAGTCGAACATCAGGGAGGAGTAGTCGGTGACGAGTGCGTCCGAGGCGAGGCACAACTCCTCGACCGACGGATGCGCGGAGACGTCGATCAGCCGCGGGTGCGGCTCCCACGCCGGGCTGGTGCCCGCGTACGTGAGGTGCGTACGGGCCAGCACGGTGAACCGCGGACCCAGATCGCGCAGCACCCGTTCGAAGTCCAGGTGGTCGGGGCGACTGCGCCGGTAGTCCCGGTGCGTCGGCGCGTACAGGATCGCGGTCGACCCCGGCGCGATGCCCAGCCGTTCGCGCAGTTCGAGGACCTCGGAGCGGGTGGCCCGGTGGAAGGCGTCGTTGCGCGGGTAGCCGTACTCCAGCGTCGTGTACGAGGACGGCAGCGCCCGCTCCCAGACGAGGGTGGAGTGCCGGTTCGCGGACAGCAGGTAGTCCCACTGGTCGGCGCCGCGCAGCAGCCCCGCGAAATCCGTCGTCGGGGTCGCCGCCGGCCGGTCCTGGAGGTCCAGGCCGACCCGCTTGAGCGGGGTGCCGTGCTGGGTCTGCACCAGGATCTGGCCGGGCCGCTTGACCAGCGCGCGGTCGAAATTGACGTTCGTGGTGAGGTAGGTGGCCCGGGCGAGGGCCGTCCAGTACGCGGCGGAACCGGGACGCAGCGCGGCCGTCGTCGCCGGCAGCGTCGCCGCGTGCTCCGGATCGCAGATCCACGCCGTGCGCATCCGCGGGGCCAGTTCGCGCAGCTTCGCCTCGATCGCCGCCGGGTTGCAGGCGTAACCGCCGTGCCAGTACGCGGAGAAGACGGCCAGCTCCGGGCGCAGCGGCAGCAGCCGCTGGATCCGGTAGTGCAGCCGCAGCAGCGTCTCGCGCAGGCCCCGACCGAGCACCCGGGCCCCGCCGCCGGCGGCCAGGGCGGCCCGGCGGGCCGTCGACAGCACCCGGTAGGTGCGCCGGACCCCGAGCCGCATCAGGGCGTGCCGGAGCTGGTCGGTACGGGTCGCCACCGGCAGCCCACCGGCCGGGCCGGTCGGGGGCCGCCGGCGGCGCAGCAGGGTCGAGGCCCGCGCGAAGAACTCGGCGCGCGCGGCGCGCGGGAGGCGGCGCGGGTCGCCGTACACGGCGCAGAAGTGCTCGGCCATCCGCCGGTGCACGGCCGGGCGCCAACGCTCCAGCTCGGGCCGGGTGCCGAGGAAGGCGAAGACCCGTTCGTACTGGTCGAAGACGTCGAGGTGGCGGCGGCTCGACGTGGTGAGGATCGACCCGGTGCGGCGCTGGCGGTAATGGACGCAGACCCGGTCGAGGACGGCCACGGACTCGGCCGCCAACAGCGCCGGATAGGTCCAGGGGGTGTCCTCGTAGAAGCCGGGCGGGAAGGTGAGGCCCTCGCGCTCCACGTACTCGCGGCGGTACGCCTTGTTCCACACCACCATCAGCATGCCCAGCAGGTCCGGACGGTCCGCGAGCCGGAAGCTGGCCGGGCCCTCCTCGTCCAGACGGTGCGCGAGTCGGTTGCGCACCACCTCGCCGGTCCAGAAGGCGCGCGCGTAGTCGTAGACCAGGACGTCCGGGGAGCCGGTGGCCTTGAGCCGGTCGGTGACGGCCTGGAGGGCCCCCGGGGCGAGGGTGTCGTCACCGTCGAGGAAGATCAGGTAATCGCCGCGGGCCCGGGCCAGTCCCGCGTTGCGGGCCGGGCCCAGGCCCAGGTTGTGCGCCAGGTGCACCGCGGTGACACGGGGGTCACGGGCCGCGTACTCGTCGATGATCGAACCGCAGGCGTCCGGGGAGGCGTCGTCGACCGCGATCAGCTCCAGATCCGGGTACGACTGGGACAGGACCGAATCCAGACTCTCCTGGAGGTACGCCTGAACCTTGTACGCGGGCACGATGACGCTGAACCGGGGCACGGCACATCCAGGGGTCGGCGCGGGCATATGGCCCAGGAACCCCGGGCGTGGTGATCGGGTTACGCCGCGTGCGCCATACGGGTTACCCGGCGTCAACGTCCCACGTCAACAGCGTGATCAGGAGCGGATCACTTGACCGCGCCGGCCATCACCCCCGTCACGAACTGCCGTTGGAACGCGAAGAAGACGGCGAGCGGCACCACCATCGACAGGAACGCCCCGGGGGCCAGGACGTCGATGTTGTTCCCGAACTGCCTCACCTGCTGCTGGAGCGCCACCGTCACCGGCGGATGTGCGGAATCGGCGAACACCAGCGCCACCAGCATGTCGTTCCACACCCACAGGAACTGGAAGATGCCGAGCGAGGCGAGTGCCGGACCGCCGAGCGGCAGCACCACCTTCGCGAACAGGCGCAGTTCGCCGGCGCCGTCCAGGCGGGCCGCCTCCAGCAGTTCGCGCGGGATCTCCGCGAAGAAGTTCCGCAGCAGGAACACCGCGAAGGGGAGTCCGAAGGCCGTGTGGAACAGCACCACCCCCGCCGTCGTCTCGAACAGCCCGATGGAACCGAAGAGTTCGGACACCGGGATCAAGGCGACCTGCACCGGGACCACCAACAGGCCGACGACCAGCAGGAACAGCCAGTCCCGGCCGGGGAACTCCAGCCAGGCGAAGGCGTATCCGGCGAACGCGCCCAACACTAGGACCAGCACCGTCGCCGGGACGGCGATCGCGACCGTGTTCAGCAGCGATCCGGTGATCGTGTCGTTCTCCAGCAGCCGCCCGTAGTTCGACGCCGTCAGCCGCGACGGCGCCGTCAGCACCTGCCACCAGCCGCCCCGGTTCAGGTCGTCGGGAGCCAGGAACGAGGACAGCAGCAGCCCGAGCGCGGGCACCAGCCAGAACAGGGCGACGAGGACCAGGAACACCCGCACCGCCCCCGACGCCACCCGGGCGGCTACCGCCCGGCCCGCCGACGTCGTCCGCCCGCCCGCGGAGCCGCTCATCGCGATCCCTCCTTCCGCAGCCTGCGGATGTTCACCAGCATCACGGGCAGCACCAGCACCAGCAGCAGTACGGCGATGGCGCTGCCCAGCCCCGGATCGGCGTCCGTGCCGAACGACGTCCGGTACAGCTGGAGCGCGAGCACGTTCGCGTCGTCCTGGACCGCGCCCGGAGCGATCACGAAGACCAGGTCGAACACCTTCATCACGTTGATGACGAGCGTGACCAGCACGACCACGAGCACGGGCCCCAACAACGGCACCGTGATCCGGCGGAACACCTGCCACTCACCCGCCCCGTCCACCCGCGCCGCCTCCAGCAGCTCGCGCGGCACCGAGGCCAACCCGGCCCCGATCAGCACCATCGCGAAACCGGCCCACATCCAGACGTACGCACCGATCACCGCCGGGGTCACCAGCGCCGGGCCCAGCCACTGGACCCCCGCGTACGCCTCCCGGAAGTTCTCGGCGGGCAGCCGCAGCAGTGCCCCGTCGGCCTTCGCGGACATCAGGAACGTCCCGTCGGCGCGGGTCTTCGCCGACTCCACCACCCTGTCGCCCTTCACCGCCTCGACCCGCATCCCGGCGAAGGCCGACTCCGTGGGGTCCACGGTGTTCGTCGTGCCGCCCCCGCCCCGGGTGAAGTCCTGCCAGACCGTCCCGGTGACCTTCCGCGGATCCGAACCGGCCGCCCCGGCCGCGGCGGTCCCCGCGGGCAGGTCCTCCGGCGCCACCCCCACCAGCGGGAGCAGCACCGGCACGCCGGCCCGCGCCGGCTCGCGGGTCACGAAGGCGCCGCCCGCCGCGGGCTCCAGCGGCGAGTCCCGGCCCGGCCGGGCCCGGGGGAAGGCCGAGGACTCCGCGAAGGTGTCGTGCACCCCCACCCAGACGGCGTTGGCGACGCCCTTGCCCGGGTCGTGGTCGTAGACGAGCCGGAAGATGATCCCCGCCGCCAGCATGGAGATCGCCATCGGCATGAAGACGATCAGCTTGAACGCCGTTCCCCAGCGCACCCGTTCGGTCAGCACCGCGAAGATCAGGCCGAGCGCGGTCGCCGTCGTCGGAGCCAGCACCACCCACACGGCGGTGTTCTTCAGGGCCGTGCGGATCGTGTCGTCGCCGAGGATCTCCCGATAGTTGGCGCCGCCGACGAACGCGTCGCCGGAGCGGTCGAAGAAGCTGCGGTACACGGAGTAGCCGATGGGGTGCACGACGAGCGCACCCAGCAGGACGAGGGCCGGGAGGAGGAACGCCGCCGCGATCAGCCGGCGGCGCCGGTCCTCGGCCGACCGCGGGGCCGACTTCCGCGGAGCGGACCCTCCCGGACCGGACCTTCCCGCGGCCGGCTCCCGCGGGGCCGACCTCCGTGAGGCTGTGGCCGCCACGGGTCAGCCCCCGTAGGCCTTGGCCGCTTCGGCCTCCAGTTTCGCCTGCGCCCCCGCCACGTCCGCCGGGTTCGCCAGGAAGTCCTGGAGCGCCTTCCACTCGCCCGACCCCGGCGTACCGCCGAACGCCGCCGGAGCCTGGTCCGACATGTCGAAGCGGAAGTCGTCGCCCGCCGCGATCAGCGACTTCGCGATCCCGCGCTGGATGTCGTTCGGATAGGCGGCCGGGTCCACGGCCTTGTTCGGCGAGACGAAACCGCCCTCGCGGGCCTGGATCTCCGCCGCGTCCGGCGAGGCCAGGAACGTCAACAGCGCCTGCGCGCCCTTCGACGGCTTCAACGCCACCGCCACGTCACCGCCCGAAACGACCGGAGGCTTCGCACCCACCGCCGGGAACGGGAACACCAGGGCGTCCTCGCCCACCTTCGCCTCGGTCTGCGCGATGTTCACCGCCACGAAGTCGCCCTCGAAGACCATCGCCGCCGCCGGCCGGTCACCACCGGTGAACGTCTGGGTCACCGACTTCGGGAACTCCGTCGACAGCGCCCCGCTCTGGCCGCCCGCCAGGAAGTCCTTGCGTCCGAACAGCTCGCCGAGCGTCGTCAGCGCCTGCTTGACGCTGTCGTCCGTCCACTTCAGCTCGTGCTTGGCCAACTGGTCGTACTTCTGCGGACCCGACTGGGAGAGGTAGACGTTCTCGAACCAGTCCGTCAGCGTCCAGCCGTCGGCCCCCGCCACCGACACCGCCGGCGTACCGGACGCCGAGAGCGTGTCGGCCGCCGCGACCAGGTCCTTCCAGGTCTTGGGGGGCGTCACGCCCGCCGCCTCGAAGGCCTTCGCGTTGTACCAGATGAGCGACTTGTTGGCGGCCTTGTAGTACACGCCGTACTGGGTGCCGTCGACCGCGCCGAGGTCCTTCCAGCCCGCCGAGTAGTTCGCGTCCAACTGGGCCTTCGTCTCCGGACCCACCGGCTGCGCCCACTTGTTCTGCACCGCCGCGCGCAGCGCCCCGACCTGCGGGAGCAGCGCCACGTCCGGTGGGGCGCCGCCCGCCACCTTCGTACCGAGGAACGTGACGATCGGGTCCTGGGCCGGGACGAAGGTGACGCTCGCCCCCGTCCGCTTCTCGAACTCCTTCAGGACCTTGGTGAAGTTGGCCTGCTCCGGGCCCGTCCACACCGCCGCGACCTCCAGCTTCTCGCCGGGCAACTGCGGTAACTGCACCCGGGAGGCCGACGGCCGCTCCCCCTGCGGGGGGCCGGGCTCCGGATCCTTGCCGTCCCCGCAGCCCGCGAGGGTCAGTGCCCCCGCCGCGGCCAGGGCCGTCCACGCCCCGCCCTGCACAAGGGCCCGCGTCCTGCCCGTACTTCGCCGTTCCCGCTGTCGTCCCTGTCGTCGCATGGTGTCGCCCCCGATGCCGTGTGGCCTTGGTGGTGTGTCCCGTGCCACAAGGTCTACGCCGCCCCGCGCACCCCCGCAATACCGCGTCGCGGGGGCGCCGGGGAGGCCGGTGCCGACGTCAGGGGGCCGGCGGGAAGAGCACGGGCACCGCGGACACCAGGTGGGAAGCCCGGTCGAGGGCGCTGGCCAGGAGCGCGAGGTCGGTCGGGCCGTTGCCCAGTTCCCGCACCGGCCGACGGGTCGGCGGGTCGCCCATCCGGTCCCACTCCACCGGCACGACCGTCGGTCTCAGGGTCGCCGTCCGAGGGATCCGGCCCGTGACCCGGCCGCCCTGGAAGGGCACCCTGCGGCCGTCGGCGTACCGGAGCACGCCGCGTCCGGGGCCGGGCTGGTCGGGGGAGTCCAACTCGACCCGCAGCGTCGCCAACCGGGCCGGCTCGGAGTCGGCCGTGCGCTCCGGTCGGGCGGTGGCCGCGATCAGGTGCACCCCGAGCCGGGTCCCCTCACGGGCCACCGCCTCCAGCGCGCGCACCACCGAACCGGCCGCGGGCCGCCCCGTACTGCCCAGGGCGGGCGCCACCAGCGCGTCGAAGTCGTCGACCAGGACCACCAGTCGGGGCAACGGACTGGGACCGGCAGCGGGGTCGGTGCGCGGGGTGGAGGCCCGCAACCGCAGGGTTCCGCTGCGCGGCGGATCCAGGTCACCGTGCTGTTCGCCGGGCGTGGGCCGGCGCGGGGACACCATGTGGTCGGACACGGCCCGGTGGGCGTGCCACTCCGCGAACGGCACCCCGTCCAACAGCTCGTGGCGGCGCTTCAGTTCGGCACCGAGGGCCTGCGCGAACTCCCGCATGCGCACCGGGTCGGACGCCACCAGGTGCGCCGATACGTGCGGCAGCTCCGTACAGGGCAGGAGGCCGTCGCCGCGCTCGCCGCCGGCGCCGTCGAGGAGGACCAGCGCGAGGCGGTCGGGACGGGCCGCCGCCGCGAGCGAGGCGGCCAGTGAGCGCAGCAGCTCCGTACGGCCGCTCCCGGCCGGGCCCTCGACGAGGAGGTGCGGGCCCTCATGGGCCAGCTCCGCGCCGACCGGACCGCGCTTCCCGGTACCGAGGACGATCTCGGCGAGGCCACCGACGCCCTGCCCCTGCTCGGTCGCGGCGGCCCACCGTGCCATCAGGGAGGCCGGAGTGGCCCGGGCCAGCCCCAGCTCGTCCAACAGCCGCGAGGTCGCGGGCAGGTTGGCGGCGGCCGGCCGGTACCCGTCGTCGCCGGCCGGGGCGTCCGCGCGCAGCGGTGCCAGGGCCCGGGCGAAACGCTCCGCCCAGGCGGCGGAGACCGCGTCGGCGACGGCGGTGCCGCCGGGCGCCACCGGTCTGCCGCCGCTGACCGCGAAGGTTCGTACGGCGGTCGCGACGTCCCCGCTGAGCAGGGCTGCCGTCGCGCAGTGGCGGAAGGCGGGCGAGGCCGCGCAGGCGTCCTCGTACGTCTCGACCACCGGGGAGGCGGGCGTCGCCGCCGGCGCGTCCGCGAGCGCCACGACGTGGATCCCGGCGGCCGGCCCGTGGGAGGCCAGCCGGCCGGTCACCTCGCGCAGGGCGCCCGAGCCCGGATCGCCGTCGAGGACGACGACCGTGCGCGCCCCTCCGTAGCCGCGGGCGGCCTCCCGCACGGCGGCCGGGTCCGCCGCGGCCCAGTTGGTGCCGAGGGGGCTGTCGTCCAGCCGACGGGTCAACTCACCGGCCCGGGCCGCGGCCTGGTCGCGGTCGTACGCCAGCAGCAGCCGGCAGTCCTGTCCGTGTGCGGGGCGCACGTGCGGCAGCCACCCCAGCCAGCCCCAGTCGCGCAGGCGTTCCTGGACGGGCCGGGCCCGGTCGGCCGCGATGAGGACGATCTCCAGCTGTCCGGGCGCGTGCAGCGCGGCCAACTGCGCGACCACGGAGCGGGCCACCCCGGTCAGCCGGGCCCGCGGGCCGGCGATGCCCAGCGAGCCGACGCCGAGCAGCGCGACCCGGCTGCCGGCGCCGAGCCCGACCTCCAGGAGCCGGGGGTGCTCGGGCCCCCGCGACCAGAGCCGGCCGGTCGGGCCGAGCGCGGCCAGCAGCAGCGAGGCCGGTTCGTCCGGGTCGGGAGCCGCGGCGACGGGCGCCTCCGGCTCGGCCACGGCCTCCGGCTCGGCCTCCTCGCCCCGGACCCACTTGCGGGCCCAGGCCCCGATCCCGCGGCGCGACCTGGCGGCGTCGGGCGCCGCGGCGTCGGGGGCAGCGCCGGTGCGGGGCTCGGCGGCTCCGTAGGGGAGGGCGCCCGCGGTCGGCGGTCGGCCGGCCGCCGGCGCAGCGGTGTCGTGAGATCCGGCGGGGGCGGGGGTCGGGGCCGGTTCCGCTTCGCGTGCGGCCGGGGGGCGTTGCAGGGACAGGTGCCCCTCCAGGTCCGGGACCACGGTCAGGGGGGCCGCGCCCGCGCGGGCCAGTCGCAACGTCGATTCGCCGATCCGCAGCAGGGCGCCCGGGGCCAGCGCGACCGGCCGCGGGCCGACGGGCGTTCCGTCCAACGTGGTGCCGTTCGTCGAGCCGAGGTCGGCCACGGCGACCCGTCCGTCCGACATGACGGTCACCGCGCAGTGCAGCCGCGACACGTCCGGGTCGTCCAGCGGCACGTCGGCGTCCGCCGAGCGACCGATTCGTACGGCGCCGGGGTGCAGCAGGTGGACCCCGCCGGCGTCCGGGCCGGCCACCACGTGCAGCTGCGCGGCGCCGGGGCCCTCCTCGGGCAGCACGTCGGCGTTCGGCAGCGGGGCGTGCAGGGCCAGTACCGCCCCGTCGACCAGCGGGGGCTCGCCCAGGACGGCCCGCTGCGGGTCGAGCCGCTGCGAACCGGCGTACAGCACCACGGTGCCGCCGGTGTCGGGCCCTCCGGCGGCCGCGGCGAGCCCGGAGGCCACGCCGGCCAGGGGGGTGCCGGCGGGCGCGGTGACGAGTACGTCACCACTGGCCGGCGCGGAGGCGGTCTGGTGGCCGCTGCGCGACCCAAGCACGGTCAGCCGGATCTGCATCGCCGTCAGCGGTCCCTTCTGCGCGGAGCGCAGTGCGCGGAGCGTGCGCCCGGCAGGGAACGGGCGGGACGAGCCCGCCCGACCACCCCCACCCGGCGCGGACGCCTCGTCCGGTCAGGTACGCCGGAAGGGCAGGGCTCCCGTCCCGGCCGTTCCGTACGGGTGCATCCTCGCACCTGTCACACACAACACGCCCGGCACCCGGCAACAAATGATCTTGATCGGTCGGTGGGGGTGCCGGGACCGAACAAATCCGGACAGGGCGCTGGATGAAATCCGAGCGAAAGCGCCCCCGGCATACCCGGTAAATCTCACCCTTCGTACATATGTGCGGCAACCAACCACCGTCGCCCCGCGTCTTCCCCGGGGACACCCCCTAGAGTTGGGGGGCCGAAACCCATCCAGCGGAATCAGCCGAGGAACTCCGGTACGACCCGAGAGCCGGACGACCCGAACAACGGAACAGACGACAGCAGGGGAGCGCGAGACGTGCGGCCAGTCGGCAGCAAGTACCTGCTCGAGGAGCCGCTCGGACGCGGCGCCACGGGCACTGTCTGGCGTGCCCGCCAGCGGGAGACCGCCGGTGCGGAGGCAGCCGTCGCCGGGCAGCCCGGCGAGACCGTGGCGATCAAGGTCCTCAAGGAGGAGCTGGCCCAGGACGCGGACATCGTCATGCGCTTCCTGCGCGAACGCTCCGTCCTGCTGCGCCTGACCCACCCCAACATCGTGCGCACCCGCGACCTCGTCGTCGAGGGGGACCTGCTGGCGCTGGTCATGGACCTGATCGACGGTCCCGACCTGCACAAATACCTCCGCGCGAACGGCCCCTTCAGCCCGGTCGCCGCGAGCCTGCTGACCGCGCAGATCGCCGACGCGCTCGCCGCCAGCCACGCCGACGGCGTCGTCCACCGCGACCTCAAGCCCGCCAACGTGCTGCTCGACGAGAGCAACGGCCAGATGAAGCCGATGCTCACCGACTTCGGCATCGCGCGCCTCGCCGACTCCCCGGGCCTGACCCGCACCCACGAGTTCGTCGGCACCCCCGCCTACGTGGCCCCCGAATCGGCCGAAGGGCGCCCGCAGACCTCCGCGGTCGACATCTACGGCGCCGGCATCCTCCTCTACGAGCTGGTCACCGGCCGACCGCCGTTCGCCGGCGGCACCGCGCTCGAAGTGCTCCACCGGCACCTGAGCGAGGAACCGCAGCGCCCCCCGACCCTGCCCGAACCGGTCTGGATCGTCATCGAGCGCTGCCTGCGCAAGGAGCCCGACGAGCGCCCCAGCGCCGAGAGTCTGGCCCGCGGCCTGCGCGTGGTCGCCTCCGGCATCGGCGTGCACTCCTCGCCGGCCGAGGTGGAGGCCGCCCTCGGGGTCGGCGCGCTGCTCGCCCCCGACCCCTCGCCCGCCCCGGTCCCGACGACGCCCGGGGTCGTCGGTCCGGCGCACGCCCCGGCCGGCCCGCAGGGCGCGTACGACCCGAACGCCATGACCAGCGTGATGCCGCCCATCGGTGGGGCCGACGCCACCACCGTGCTGCCCAGCACCGGCCCGGCGCCCGCGGAAGCGACCTCGGTCATGCCGCCCGTGCAGCAGCCGGACGCCCCGCACCCGTGGCAGTCGCAGATGCGGGCGGTCCGCGACCGCAACGAGCAGACGCAGATGCACCGGCTCGACCCGAGCGAGGACCCGCTGCGCCGCCGCCCGCAGCGCCAGGCCCCGCCGCCCCCGCAGCACCAGCCCCGCCCGCCGCAGCAGCCGCAGCAGCCTCCCCAGTACCGCCAGGCCCCGCCGCCGCAGCACTACCAGCAGCAGTCGCAGCCGCCGCAGCAGTACCAGCAGCCGCCGCAGCAGCAGCCCCAGCACCGGGCGCCTCAGTACCAGCAGCCGCAGCACCAGCCCCAGCAGTACCAGCCGCAGCCGCCGCAGCAGTACCAGCAGCCTCAACAGCAGCAGCCCCAGTACCGGCAGCCGCCGCAGTCCCCGCCGCCCCAGCAGCGGGCCCCGCGACCCACGCGCGAACCGCGTGAGCCGCGCCGCCGCAGCGCCAACCCGGTGCGGATCCCCGGCCTCGGCTGCCTCAAGGGCTGCCTCGTCATGATCCTGCTGTTCTTCGTGGCGGGCTGGCTGGTCTGGGAACTCACCCCGCTCCAGGAATGGGTCGGCACCGGCCGCGGCTGGTGGGACCAGGTGTGGACCTGGGGTTCCGAGACGGTCGACTGGGTCACCTCCGTCGGCGACGGCTCCGGCGGCTCCGCCACCCCCTGACCCCGGTCCGCACGCGCCGCCGGATCCGCCCCGCGCGGTCCGGCGGCCGTCCGTCGGCGGCGCCCGGAGTGCCGAGTTCGTGGATTTGTCGACATCCGGGACGTGATTTCGCCCCCAGAAGTCAAGGTCGCCGCGATCCGGAGCGCCCAACCCCCATTCGGCCGCGTAGCTTTGGTGCGTACGCCAGCCGCTGAGGGAGCAGTCGTGGCACGGAAGATCGGCAGCCGGTACACCGCGCACCAGATCCTGGGGCGCGGCAGCGCGGGCACGGTGTGGCTGGGTGAGGGGCCGGACGGGCCCGTCGCCGTCAAACTGCTGCGCGAGGACCTCGCGTCCGACCAGGAACTCGTCGGACGGTTCGTGCAGGAGCGCAGCGCGCTGCTCGGCCTGGAACACCCGCACGTCGTCTCCGTCCGCGACCTCGTCGTCGACGGCAACGACCTCGCCCTCGTCATGGACCTCGTCCGCGGCACGGACCTGCGCACGCGCCTCGACCGCGAGCGCCGCCTCGCCCCCGAGGCGGCCGTGGCCATCGTCGCGGACGTCGCGGACGCGCTGGCCGCCGCGCACGCGGCGGGCGTCGTCCACCGGGACGTCAAGCCGGAGAACGTCCTGCTGGACATGCAGGGCCCGCTCGGTCCGGGCGGCGCGCACCCCGCGCTGCTCACCGACTTCGGCGTCGCCAAGCTCATCGACTCCCCGCGGCGGGCCGCCGGGGCGCCCGGGACGCGGGCCTCGACCCCGACCACCCGGATCATCGGCACCCCCGACTACCTGGCCCCCGAGATCGTGGAGGGCCTGCCCCCGCGGGCGGCCGTCGACATATACGCCCTCGCCACGGTGCTGTACGAGCTGCTGGCCGGCTTCACGCCCTTCGGTGGCGGGCACCCCGGCGCGGTCCTGCGCCGGCACGTCACGGAGACCGTGGTCCCGCTGCCGGGGATCCCGGACGAGCTGTGGCAGCTGATGGTCCAGTGCCTGGCCAAGGCCCCCGCCTCCCGGCTGCGCGCCTCGGAGCTGTCGGTCCGGCTGCGGGACATGCTGCCGATGCTGGCCGGGATGCCGCCCCTGGACGTGGACGAACCGGACGACGCCGAGCCGGAGGAACCCGAGGCCGAGGACCTGCCGGCCGACCCGGTCCGGCGGCGCGGCGTGGTCCCGCTGGTCCCCGGCTCCGCCACGGACTCCAACCGCGACACCCACACCTCCATGCGGGTACCCGGTCCGGACGAGCTGGCGGGCGGGGCCCTGGGCACCGCCCGCGTCCCGCGTCCCGCCGGTGGGCACCGGCCCGGCTCCGCCCGGCACCGGGCCGAGGCCGCGCGCAAGCGGCGGCTGGTGATGTCCGCCTCGGCGGTGGCGCTGGTGGCCGCCGTGGGGCTGGGCAGCTGGCTCGCGGTGTCCGGCGGCGACGAGGGCACCCCGCCGCCGCAGGACGGCAAGCGCTCGGCCCCGGCCCGACCGTAGGCCGGCGGCGGTCCCCGGCGGTCCCCGGCGGTCCGAGGCCGTCCGGTCGCGTCCCGCCGGGTCCGGGGCCGGATCCGGGCGCCGTCAGGCCGTGATCAGCTCCGGGTGCCAGCGGCGGGCCACCGCCGGGTGGGCGCGCACCCAGCCCTTCAGCTCGTTGCGGCCGTACTCCGCGTGCAGCGGGTTCGACGCGTCGTGCGCCACGCCCGGGGCGGTGCGCAGGTAGTCCCCGGGGACCGTCTCCACCACCGCGTCCAGCCGCGGGTTGTAGAAGAACGGCACCGAGAACCGCTCCACCGCGCCCGGCGGGCTGACCACCCGGTGGTCCGTCGCCACCAGGTACCCCTCCGTCGCGATCTCCAGCAGCTCGCCCAGGTTGACCACGAAGGCCCCCGGCATCGGCGGGATGTCCACGTAGCCGCCGTCGCGCACCACCTGGAGTCCGCCCACCCCGTCCTGGAGCAGCAGGGTCAGGAATCCGTAGTCCTTGTGCGCCCCGACACCCTGGTCCGCGCCCGACGGGGCCGATCCGGGGTAGCGGATCAGCTTCGTGTGCAGGTGGGGGCGGTCGGCGAAGACCGGGTCGAAAAAGTCGGGGGCCGCGCCGATCGAGGCCAGCAGCTCGCGGAGCAGCCGGTGGGCCACGTCCGCCAGCCGGGACTGCCAGGAGAGCACCACGTCCCGCAGCTCCGGCAGGGCCGCCGGCCACTGGTTCGGGCCCTCCAGCCACAGGTACGAGGGATCGCCGGGGCCCACCTCCGGCGCGGGCCGTTCCGCGCCGACGTCCAGCTGGTCGCGCCAGTCGGAGGTGCCGCCCGTCAGCTCGTGCCCTATGCGGGTGTAGCCCCGGAAGTGCGGGGAGTTCAGGTTGCTCACGGCCAGCCGGTCGGCTTCCGGAAGGGCGAAGAAGGCCCTGGTCAGCTCCAGGATCCGGGCGATTTCCGCCTCGCTGATCCCGTGGCCGGTCAGATACAGGAAACCGGTGTCCCGGGCGGCCGCGTGCAACTGCCGCAGGAAGTCGCCGCGCTCCGCGGGGTCATCGGCCCGGGAGAGGTCGATCACGGCCAGGGAGGAAGAAGAGGGGGCCGGGGCGGCGGGGGCCACGCCGGAGGGGGTCACGGAAGAGGAGGAGGGATGCGCGGACGGCATGACGGCTCCGTTTCGGATGTCACGGGGTCCTGCGCCCCGGAGATGGAGGGGCAACGGAGGGAACGGCCGGCCGGCAGGGATGGCGCCGGGGCCGCGTGGCCAACGCGTACAGGACCGAAGTCGGATCGGGGTGGATCAGGCTCGTGCGAGGTCCGTCGGCAGACAGCTCGTCGTCGTGACACGCATGTGGTCCACATGGCGGCGCTTCACGAGTGGGACGGTCATACGGTGAGCGTACGCCTGTACCCACCCCTGTCCGTACGTACCGATCCGGCCTGGCCGGAGAGTGCCGCCCGGGGACCGGCTAGGCTGGGCCCGTGGCAGTTGTCGATGTATCCGAAGAGCTGAAGTCCCTCTCCTCGACCATGGGGTCGATCGAGGCCGTCCTGGACCTCGACAAGCTGAGGGCAGATATCGCCGTGCTTGAGGAGCAGGCCGCCGCGCCGTCCCTGTGGGACGACCCGGAAGCCGCTCAAAAGATCACGAGCAAGCTTTCGCACCTCCAGGCCGAGGTCCGCAAGACCGAGAGCCTGCGCGGGCGCATCGACGACCTCGCGGTGCTGTTCGAGCTCGCCCAGGAAATGGACGACGCGGACACCCTCGCCGAGGCCGAGGCCGAGCTGGTCTCGGTGCGCAAGGCACTGGACGAGATGGAGGTCCGGACCCTGCTCTCCGGCGAGTACGCCGAGCGCGAGGCCCTGGTCAACATCCGTGCCGAGGCCGGCGGCGTCGACGCCTCCGACTTCGCCGAGCGCCTCCAGCGCATGTACCTGCGCTGGGCGGAGCGCCACGGCTACGCGACCGAGGTGTACGAGACCTCGTACGCGGAGGAGGCCGGCATCAAGTCGACCACCTTCGTCGTCAAGGCCCCCTACGCCTACGGCACCCTCTCCGTCGAACAGGGCACCCACCGGCTCGTCCGGATCTCGCCCTTCGACAACCAGGGCCGCCGCCAGACCTCCTTCGCGGGCGTCGAGGTGCTGCCGGTCGTCGAGACCAGCGACCACGTCGAGATCGACGAGGCCGAGCTGCGCGTGGACGTCTACCGCGCCTCGGGCCCCGGTGGCCAGGGCGTCAACACCACCGACTCGGCGGTACGCATCACGCACCTGCCCACCGGCATCGTCGTCTCCTGCCAGAACGAGCGCTCGCAGATCCAGAACAAGGCCAGCGCGATGAACGTGCTCCAGGCCAAGCTGCTGGAGCGGCGCCGCCAGGAGGAGAAGGACAAGATGGACGCCCTCAAGGACGGCGGCAGCTCCTGGGGCAACCAGATGCGGTCCTACGTCCTGCACCCGTACCAGATGGTCAAGGACCTGCGGACGGAGTTCGAGGTCGGCAACCCGCAGGCGGTCCTCGACGGCGAGATCGACGGCTTCCTGGAGGCCGGGATCCGCTGGCGCAAGCAGCAGGAGCAGTCCGCGTAACGGACCTCACCGCGTGCGGACCCACGACGCGAGGAAGGGCCCGGACACCTTGGGTGTCCGGGCCCTTCCCCATTCCGTGTGATCGGGACGTGCCCGCGGGCGGGCGGTCTAGGCGGTCTGGGCCGCCAGCGCCAGCGCCGCCACCAGCACCACCAGAAGCGCGATGAGTGTCACCGGGTTCAGCCCGGCGAAGGGCCCCTCCTGCTGGAGGTGCTTCCGGTTCGCCCGGCACACCGGGCACCGGCCCTGGTTGACGGGCGCGGCGCAGTTCGCGCACACGAGCCGGTCATATGTCATGCGCTCCTCCTCTCGTCCCCTCGTACAACGGCACGGGGAGCGAGTCCGTTCCCCCTACCACTGTGCCGGCTCCGAAGGCATTCGGCGCGACCCGTCCGGGCAATCACGATCGGGCTGCGCGGGCACCCGGGGATTATTCGGGCAACTGCGGTGGGCGGGTCCACACCCACCGCACGTTCGCGTATGGTCACGCTCACCTACTCCCGGCGACCCCGTGGTGCACCCGTGATCCGATTCGACAACGTCTCCAAGTCCTACCCGAAGCAGAACCGGCCCGCACTCAGAGATGTCTCCCTGGACATCGCCAAGGGCGAGTTCGTCTTCCTGGTCGGCTCCTCCGGCTCCGGCAAGTCCACCTTCCTGCGGCTGGTCCTGCGCGAGGAACGGGCCAGTCACGGCCAGGTGCACGTCCTGGGCAAGGACCTCGCCAAGCTCTCCAACTGGAAGGTGCCGCACATGCGGCGCCAGCTGGGGACCGTGTTCCAGGACTTCCGGCTGCTGCCCAACAAGACGGTCGCCGAGAACGTCGCCTTCGCACAGGAGGTCATCGGCAAACCGCGGGGAGAGATCCGCAAGTCCGTCCCGCAGGTGCTGGAACTCGTCGGTCTGGGCGGCAAGGAGGGTCGGATGCCCGGCGAACTGTCCGGCGGCGAACAGCAGCGCGTGGCCATCGCCCGCGCCTTCGTCAACCGGCCCGCCCTGCTGATCGCGGACGAGCCGACGGGCAACCTCGACCCGCAGACCTCCGTCGGGATCATGAAGTTGTTGGACCGGATCAACCGGACCGGCACCACCGTCATCATGGCGACGCACGATCAGCAGATCGTGGACCAGATGCGCAAGCGCGTCATCGAACTCGAAGAGGGCCGACTCGTGCGCGACCAGTCGCGCGGCGTCTACGGCTACCAGCACTGAAAGGCCCCTGAGACGTCATGCGCGCCCAGTTCGTCATGTCGGAGATCGGCGTCGGCCTCCGCCGCAATCTCACCATGACCTTCGCGGTCATCATCTCCGTGGCCCTGTCGCTGGCCCTGTTCGGCGGCTCCCTGCTCATGCGCGACCAGGTGAGCGCCATGAAGGGGTACTGGTACGACAAGGTCAACGTCACGGTCTACCTCTGCACCAAGAACGACGCCCTGGAGGCCGCCGGGAACGCGGCCGCCGGTCCGCCCGCCGCCGGAGGCGCGTCCGACGCGGTCGGCTCGCCCCGCGCCTGCTCCGAGGGGGCCGTGACCCCCGAGCAGCGGCAGGGGATCGAGACCGAGCTGAAGCGGATGGAGCTCGTACAGACCGTCACGTACGAGTCCTCGGACGAGGCCTACAAGCACTACAAGGAACGCTTCGGACACACGGCCCTGGCCTCGGTCGTCACCCCCGACCAGATGCCCGACTCCTTCCGCGTCAAGCTGAGGAACCCGGAGAAGTACGAGGTCATCACCTCCGCTTTCACGGGCCGCGACGGCGTCCAGTCGGTCGCCGACCAGAGCTCGCAGCTCGACAACCTCTTCAAGCTGCTCGGCTACCTCAACTGGGCCGCCCTCGGCATCATGTTGATCATGCTGATCGTGGCGCTGCTGCTGATCGTCAACACGGTGCGCGTCTCGGCCTTCAGCCGAAGGCGGGAGACGGGCATCATGCGGCTCGTCGGCGCCTCCAGCTTCTACATCCAGGTCCCGTTCATCATGGAGGCGGCCGTCGCGGGCCTCATCGGTGCCGCACTGGCCTGCCTGATGCTGGGCGCCGGCCAGTACTTCGTGATCGACCACGGCGCCGCGCTCCGCGACAAGCTCGAACTGATCAACTTCATCGGGTGGGACGCCGTCCTCACCAAGTTGCCGTTGGTGCTGGTCATCGGGCTGCTGATGCCTTCCCTGGCCGCCTTCATCGCGTTGCGCAAGTACCTGAAGGTGTGACGAGCGCCCCCTGTGAGGTACGCCCAACCCGCCGTACCGCGACGGGGCTTGTCCTAGACTCGGCGCCATGCCGGGTCTGCCCGCTCACTGTCCCCGGCCCCGCGACCTGCGTCGCGGGGCCGTCTTGACGTTGGTGTTCCTGACCTCCGTCGTCGCCGCGGTGAGCACCGGCCGCTGGGACGCCGCGGAGGCCGGAACCCTCGCCCGTACGAGCGTTCCCGCGCGGGCCGCCGCTCCCGACCCGGCCCCGGCACCCGCGCCCGCGGCACCCGACGCGCCCCGGGCGACCGGCACCGCCGACCGCGAGGCCGTCGCCCGCGCCGCCGCGGAGGCCGTCGCCGAGGGCAAGTCCGGCAAGAAGGCCGCGCAGGAGGTGGTCAGCCGCAGCGGGGACCGCTGGGGCACGGTCTACGACCGGGGTGAATACGCGGCCTTCGCCGACGACCTCGACGGCCACTGGACCGGCGTCGGCCTCTGGGCCGAACGCACCCGGGAGGGCTGGATCCGGGTCGACCGCGTCCAACCCGCAGGCCCCGCCGCCCGCGCCGGCCTGCGCGCCGGTGACCGGCTGCTGAGCGTCGACGGGCAGGGCGTCTCCGGCCTCGCCGTGGTCGACGTGGTGGCCCTGCTGCGCGGCGAGGCCGGTACCCCGGTGGTGCTGCACCTCAGCCGGGACGGCGTGGACCTGACCGAGACCGTCCGCCGGGAGCAACTGCGCGCCGAACCGGTGACCGTACACCGCCTCGCGGACGGGATCACCGTCATCAAGGTCGACTCCTTCACCCGAGGCTCGGGGGAGCGGGTGAGGACGGCGGTGCGCGAGGCCCCGCCCGGCGCCGGGGTGCTGCTGGACCTGCGCGGCAACCCCGGCGGGCTGGTCGCCGAGGCGGTGACCGCGGCCTCCGCGTTCCTGGACGGCGGGCTGGTGGCGACGTACGACGTACGGGGCTCCGAGCGCGCCCTGTACGCCGCCCCCGGCGGGGACACGGGGCGGCCCTTGGTCGCCCTCGTCGACGGCGGCACGATGAGCGCGGCCGAGCTGGTCACCGGCGCCCTCCAGGACCGGGGCCGCGCGGTGACGGTCGGCACCCGCACCTTCGGCAAGGGCTCGGTGCAGATGCCCACCGAGCTCCCGGACGGTTCGGTGGCCGAGCTGACCGTGGGCACGTACCGCACGCCGGGGGGCCGCAGCCTCGACGGCGGCGGGATCACCCCGGACCTGGCCGCCCGCGAGGGGGCCGAGGAGCGGGCGCGCAAGGTATTGGGTGGCCTCGGGGTGGGTCCGTAGTGCGAAAATGACCGCACTATGGCTAAGGAAACAGGGCGCAAGCTGATCGCCCAGAACAAGAAGGCGCGGCACGACTACACGATCATCGACACCTACGAGTGCGGTCTCGTGCTCACGGGCACCGAGGTCAAGTCCCTGCGCCAGGGCCGTGCCTCGTTGGTGGACGGCTTCGTGTCGGTGGAGAGCGGCGAGGCCTGGCTCTACAACGTGCACGTGCCGGAGTACAGCCAGGGAACCTGGACCAACCACAGCGCGCGGCGCAAGCGCAAGCTCCTCCTGCACCGCGAGGAGATCGACAAGCTGGACTCGAAGACGGGGGAGACCGGCAACACGATCGTGCCGCTCGCCCTGTACTTCAAGGACGGCCGGGCGAAGATCGAGATCGCACTGGCGAAGGGCAAGAAGGAGTACGACAAGCGTCAGGCGCTGCGCGAGAAGCAGGACACGCGCGAGACGAACCGCGTGATCTCGGCCGTCAAGCGCAAGGAGCGCGGCCGGCTTTAATGTCCTGGCACGCGGAGGTCCACTTCGCGTACGATGGCGTCAGCACCACGCGTTCGCGGGTGGTGCCGGTCGAGCGGGACGCATGGAGAGCGCCTGCTGGATCTCAACAACTGAACAGCGTGAAACATGGGGATGATCGGTTTCGACAGCGGATGTCGATGTAGGGGAAGCGAGCCGAGGAAGCGGCAATGATCTCGTTAACCATATGTCGCAAACAATAATCGCCAACTCCAAGAGCGATAACTCCCGCTTCACCCTCGCTGCCTAATAACAGTGAGCTGAAGCCTCTGTGAGGAGCGTCAGCCCGGAAGTGGTCCCGGTCCGGATCCTGGCGTCAATTAGGGATCTAAACCTCTAACTCCGGTCACGGGGGATAGAGGGAAATCAAACAGTGACTGAGCCCGTCGGAGACTTGTCCGTGTGATCTCCGGGGCCGAGAAAAGCGCAGCGGAATGCGCTCGGAGAAGCCCTACTTCTGCACCGTTGGACGCGGGTTCGATTCCCGCCATCTCCACCAACCCCATGTGGGCGAAGGCCCCGCGGCTCAGGCTGCGGGGCCTTCGTCATGTCCGGGCCGAAGGTCAGTAGTGGTAGCGGGCCTTGAGGATCTTCACTTCCTTCTCGTCCGCCCGGTACACGAGGCGCTGCTCATCGTCGATGCGGCGGGACCAGTAGCCGGACAGTTCCCCCTTCAACGGCTCGGGCTTGCCGATTCCGGTGAACGGATCGCGTTGGATCTCGCCGATCAGGCGGGTGATCCTGCGGGCCATCTTCCGGTCGGAGGCGAGCCAGAAGAGGAAGTCCTCCCAGGCGTCGGGATCGAAGTGAACGCTCCTCACTCCTCGCCTCCGGCCAACTCCCGCAGCTCATCGAGGGACGTGACCGTCGTGGGAGCGCCTGCGCGGTCTCTGGCCACGGCCTCCATCAGACGCTGGGCGTTGGCGGGGGACCGCAGCAAGTAGACGGTCTCCTGCCACGAGTCGTAGTCGTCGGCCGACATGAGAACGGCGTCGCCGTTGCGCGACGTGATCCGAATCGGGTGGTGGTCGGTATTGACGCGTTCGATGAGGGGGAAGAGGGCGGCCCGGGCTTCGCTGGCGCTCATGGACATGATCACTCCTTCTCTCCGGTACGTATTTACGGTACGGGATAGGTACCGGAGAGTGGTACGAGTGTGCCGGTTTTCCCGCTCCCCACTGTCGGTGGTACATGCGGGCGAAGGCCCCGCGGCTCGTGCTGCGGGGCCTTCGTCATGTCCGGGCGGGGTGGGGGCCCGCCGGGGGATCAGGTCAGCAGAAGGGGACCTTGTTGAGGTTCTGGGCGTAGCGGGCGGCGATCCAGCCGGTGCCGTCGGCGAGCTTGTACCAGATCGAATTCCCGTCGACCGTCTGCCCGTTGACCTTGCACTGGAGGGCGACGACGGCGCCGGTCGCCACCTTGCCCTTTTCGGCGTACCGGGTGCCGGGGCCGGAGCGGATGCCGAGGCCCTTGCCGGGGGAGACGATGCGGGCCTTCGGGGTCTTCCCGCCGTGGTCGTCGTGGCCGGGCTTGTCGTGACCGCCGTGTGCGTTCCCGCACTTCTTGCAGGCGCCGGGCTTGCCGGTGTCGCCCTTGTCGCCCTTCGGGCCTCGGGGGCCCTGAGGGCCGGTCGGGCCGCGGTTCCCGTCGGAGCCCTTGGGACCCCGCGGACCCGGGTTGCCCTTCTCGCCCTTCTCGCCCTTGGGGCCCTGCGGTCCGCGGGGGCCGTTGGCCGGGCCCCGGTCACCCTTGGGGCCCTTGTCGCCCTTCGGGCCCTGCGGGCCGGTCGGGCCCTGCGGGCCGGTGGGGCCGGTCACGCCGTCGCGGCCGTCGCGGCCGGTTTCCCCGCGGTCGCCCCTGTCGCCCTTGTCGCCCTTCTCGCCCTGCGGACCGGGGCGGCCCGGCTTGCCGTGGTGGCCGGGCTTGCCGTCGTGGCCCGGCCGGCCGTCGTCGCCCTTGGGGCCCGTCACCGGGGTGGACACCGCGAACAGGGCCGACTCCTCGGTGCCGGCGGCCCATTCGCCGCCGTCCAGGGTGACTCCCTCGGGAGCGTCGGCGTCCACGTGGACCGACACCGAAAGGCGGGTCCGGGTGTTCGCCGGGAAGGTGAAGCCCGCGCGGGTTCCGGCGTCGCAGGTCAGCAGGCGGGCGTCCGAGGAGCGTTCGCAGGAGCCGCCGGCGCGGTCACCGTTCCAGTAGACGCGGGCCTCGGGGAACGTGGTGCTCTCCGGAGCGGTGATGCGGAAGGCGCTGCTGCGCGTCGCCTCCGCCCCGCCCACGGCCGCGATGACGACGCGTCCCGTCCGGCCGGGAGCGATCGAGGGGACGTACGGTTGGGAGAAACGCAGGTTCGAGGAGTCGGCCAGGGCCGGCGCTGCCGGCAGGAGGCAGCCGGCGGTGACGGCGGCGACGAACAGGGCGGCGGGCACGGAACGGAAAGCAGGCAAGGGGTGTTCCTCCGCAAGGGGAAGGGCGCTGGGGGAAGACCCCCCAGTTATGGCCGATCCCGCGCGGCGGCGGGGAGTCCCACGCGGGAGTGATCACTCGGCCGCCGGATCAAATCGTCCCGAAACGGAGGTGAACAGGGCGAACAGGGCGGCAGTGGCGGGCAGCAGGTACGCCGTCGTCGTGCCGAGGTGGTCGACGGTCAGCCCCGCGGTCGCCGAACCGACGGCGATGCCCCCGAGGATCGCGGTGACGGCCAGGGTCATGCCCTCGTTCAGCCGCTCCCGCGGGGTGATCCGTTGGACGAGCGCCATCGCGGTGACCATTGCCGGGGCCGTCGCCGCGCCCGCCAGCAGCAGCGCGCAACCCAGCAGGGCGAGGGAGCCCGCGCCGGCCGCGATCCAGGGCAACGCCATCGCGGCGGCCAGGGCGAGCAGGCACGTCCGCAGGCTCCGGGGCCGCCGGGTCCCGTAGAACAGGCCGGCCGCGCAGGAGCCCGCCGCCTGGAGGGCGAGGACCGGTCCGGTCGCGGCGCCGAGCCCCTGCGCGCCGAGGTGGGCGATGGACGTGACCTCCATCGAGCCGAAGACGACACCGGTGGCGAGGAACAGACCGAGCAGCGGCAGCAACCGGCTCGCCAGGGAAGGCCCGACGGCGGCGGGCCGCAGGCCGGCGGGCGGGGGCTCCGTGGCGCGGTGCGCGGTGAACACCGTCATCCCGGCCAGGAGCAGCACCGCCGCGACGAGGGTGCCCGCCTCCGGGAAGAGCGCCGTGCACAGGAACGCCGCCGCCACGGGACCGAGCAGGTAGCAGAGTTCGTCGGCGGCCTGTTCGAAGGACATCGCCGTGTGGTGCGAGGCCGGCGGCAGCAGGTGGGTCCAACGGGCCCGGGACATGCCGCCGATGTTGGGGGTGGTGGCGGTCGCCGCGTACGAGGCGAAGAGGGTCCAGGCGGGCGCCTGCGCACGGACGCACAGGATGAGCGACAGCGAGCCGAGGACCGCGATCGCGGTGGCGGGCAGGGCGATCCGCGCCTGGCCGTACCGGTCGACCAGCCGGGCCGTCCACGGGGCGACGAGCGCGGTGGCGGCCAACCCGGTCGCGGTGACCGCGCCGGCGAGGGCGTACGAACCGCGCTGGCCCGCGATCATCAGCACCGCGCTGATCCCGAACATGCCCATGGGCAGGCGGGCGATCAGGTTCCCGGCGGTGAAGCCGCGGGTGCCCGGGAGGGCGAAGAGCCGCCGGTACGGGCCCGGGGCACGGGTGCGGGTGGCGGCGGGGCCGCGGGCCGTGGCGGTGGTGCGGGGGGCGTCGGGCCGGCGGGGGGACAGGACCAGGGTGCTGCCCGTCACGGCCATGAACGGGGTCTTCTGCGGCATGCCCCGAGCCTGCGGCCCGGACCCGCCGGCGGTCCAACACCTGTTCGGGAGCCATTCACCGCTCCCTGTTGTTAATCTCCGGGGATGCTCTCCCGCGACGTCGACCCCCGGTTGCTGCGCCGCTTCGTCGCCGTCGCCGAGGACCTCCACTTCTCCCGCGCCGCCGCCCGGCTCCACATCGCGCAGCAGGCTCTCAGTCGCGATGTGCGCCGCCTCGAACGCGTCGTACGGGCGCCCCTGTTCGTCCGCACCACCCGGGCCGTCGACCTCACCCCCGAGGGGGAGCGGCTGCTGCCGTACGCCCGCGCCGTGCTGCGCGCGCACGAGGAACTCGCCGCCGCCTTCGCCGGCCCGCCCCGCGCGCTCCTCGTGGACGTGAACACCGACGGTCCCGGCACCGGTCGCCGCGTCCTGGAACGCGCCCGCGAGCTCGCCCCCGGCTGCGAGCTGATGGCCCGCTTCGAGAGCGGCCTCACCCACGCGGCCGGGGAGATCGTCGCGGGCCGCCTCGACGTCTCCTTCGGCTACGCCGCAGGCCTCGACCCGGCCCTGCGGACCCGCCTCGCCCACCGACCCGTACGGTACGAACCCCTCGCCGTACTGCTGCCCGACGGGCACGCGCTGGCCGCGCGGGACCACGTACCGCTGGCCGCGCTGGCCGGGGAGACCGTCTACACGGGCGCCGGCAACCCGCGCACCATGGAGTGGACGCGGCTCGCCGCCGAACTGTTCGCCGGACGGGGCATCGAAGCGGCGCCGCCCGCCCCGGTGGCCGTCGGCAAGGAGGAGTTCGGTCGGGTGATGGCCAAGACCCGCAACCCGGTCCTGGTCACCGTCGGCTTCCCCGACATGCCCGGCGCCGTCGAACGGCCCCTCGTCGACCCCGTCCCGCTGTCCCCGCTGTCCATGGTGTGGCGCAAGGGCCTGGTCCACCCCGGCCTGGACGCCCTGCTCCGGGCCGTCGAGGAGCTCCAGGGCCCGGCGGGCCGGCCGGAAGTGCCCGCGGACAGTTGGCTCCCCGCCGCACTCACACCGGGCTCCGCAAGCTGGTGAGTGCAAGGTTTCCCGCCGGTCATCCGGCGGGGACCGGGGCCGAAACGCGCCCTTCCTACGGTCGGACCACGGACGCGACAGCTGTGGAGGCGTGTGATGACCGGTACGACCGCACCGCGCAAGGGGGGCCGCTGGATCGAGCGGTGGGAACCCGAGGACGAGACGTTCTGGAAGGAGACCGGCGAGCGGACCGCCCGTCGCAACCTCCTCTACTCCGTGTTCTCCGAACACATCGGCTTCTCCATCTGGTCCATGTGGTCCGTGATGGTCCTCTTCATGGGCCCGCAGTACGGCATCGACCCCGCCGGCAAGTTCTTCCTCATCGCCACCGCCACCTTCGTCGGCGCCCTGGTGCGCGTGCCCTACACCTTCGCCGTCGCCCGCTTCGGAGGCCGCAACTGGACCGTCGTCAGCGCGCTGCTGCTCCTCGCGCCGACGGTGGCCGCGCTCGTCGTCATGGAACCCGGGACCTCGTACGCCGGCTTCGTGGCCGTCGCCGCGCTGACCGGGGTGGGCGGCGGCAACTTCGCCTCCTCGATGACGAACATCAACGCCTTCTTCCCGCTCCGCAAGAAGGGCTGGGCCCTCGGCCTCAACGCGGGCGGCGGCAACATCGGCGTCCCCGTCGTCCAGCTCTCCGCCCTCCTCGTCATCGCGACCGCCGGAGCGGACCGGCCGAGGCTGCTGCTCGCCGCCTACCTGCCGCTGATCGTCGCCGCGGCTGTCCTGGCGCTGGTCCGCATGGACAACCTGGCGCCCGTCCGCAACGACGCGGGCGCCGTCCGGGAGGCGGCCCGTGACGTCCACACGTGGATCATGGCGTTCCTTTACGTCGGCACCTTCGGCTCCTTCATCGGCTACAGCTTCGCCTTCGGCCTCGTGCTCCAGACCCAGTTCGGCCGGACCCCGCTCCAGGCCGCGTCGCTGACCTTCATCGGACCGCTCCTCGGCTCCCTCGTACGGCCCGTGGGCGGCGCGCTCGCCGACCGCTTCGGCGGAGCGCGGATCACCCTGGCCGGGTTCGTGGCGATGGCCGCGGCGACCGGTGTGGTCGTCCTGGCCTCCGTACGGGAATCGCTGCCCGTGTTCCTCATCGGCTTCGTCGCACTGTTCGCCCTCAGCGGCGTCGGCAACGGCTCCACCTACAAGATGATCCCCGGGATCTTCCAGGCCAAGGCCCTCGCCCGCGGCATGACCGGCGAGGAGGCCGCCGCCTACGGACGTCGACTCTCCGGGGCCGCCATGGGACTGATCGGAGCCGTCGGCGCGCTCGGCGGACTCGCCATCAACCTGGTCTTCCGGGAGGCGTTCGCCTCCTCCGGATCCGGCAGCGCCGCCTTCGTCACCTTCCTCGGCTTCTACGCGGCGTGCTGCGCCGTCACCTGGGCGGTATACCTTCGCCGACCCGCCCGGGTGACGGCCCCCACCGCCGGAACCGAGGCGGAACCGCACCTCACGACCGTGTGACGGCAGGGGCGCGGCGTGCGGCGTTACGGCGCGGAAATGCGGTGGAACCGAGTCCGACACGACGGCTTGGCAGGCTCGGTCCCGCGACGAGACACCCCACCCCCACCGGGTAGGCCCAGCCGGGCACCGGGCGAGGCAGCCGAGGCAGGTCACAACGATGGTCGACGAAGACGGCGACGACGCCAGGGACACGGGGTCGGTCGGGGGGCCGGCCGCGGCTCCGGGCACGGGCTCCGCCCGCGGGGCGGCCGGTCCGTCCACCGCTGCGGACGCGCCCGCCGCCGGGCCGCTCTCCGGGTTCACCATCGGAGTCACCGCCGCCCGCAGGGCCGACGACCTCATCGCCCTGCTGAAGCGGCGCGGGGCGGCCGTGATCCACGCGCCGGCCCTGCGGATCGTGCCCCTGGCCGACGACGGCGAGCTGATGGCCGCGACCGAGCAACTCGTCGCCGACCCGCCGGACGCCGTCGTCGCGACCACCGCGATCGGCTTCCGCGGCTGGATCGAGGCCGCCGACGGGTGGGGCATCGGGGAGGACCTGCTGGCCGGGCTCCGGGCCACCGAACTCCTCGCCCGCGGACCGAAGGTGAAGGGCGCCGTACGGGCCGCCGGACTGGTCGAGGCCTGGTCCCCGGCGTCCGAATCGCTCGCCGAGGTACTGGACCGGCTGCTCGACGCCGGCGTCGCCGGCCGCCGCATCGCCCTCCAGCTCCACGGAGAACCCCTGCCCGGCTTCGTCGAGGCGCTGCGCGCCGGCGGCGCCGACGTGGTCCCCGTACCCGTCTACCGGTGGATGCCGCCCGAGGACCTCGCCCCCCTGGACCGGCTGCTCGACGCGGTGGCCGTGGGCGCCGTCGACGCCGTCGCCTTCACCTCCGCGCCCGCCGCCGCCTCGCTGCTCTCCCGGGCCGCGGAACGCGGACTGCGGGAGGCCGTCCTGGAGGCGCTGCGCGGACCCGTCCTGTCCGCGTGCGTCGGCCCGGTCACCGCACTGCCGCTCCAGGCACAGGACGTCCCCACCGTCCAGCCCGAACGCTTCCGGCTCGGGCCGCTCGTCCAACTGCTCTGCCAGGAACTGCCCGGGCGGGCCCGGGTGCTCCCCGTCGCCGGGCACCGGCTGGAGATCCGGGGCCACGCGGTGCTCGTCGACTCCGAGCTGCGGCCCGTACCCCCGGCCGGCATGGCCCTGCTGGAGGCGCTGGCCCGCCGGCCCGGCTGGGTGGTGTCCCGGGCCGACCTGTTGCGGGCCCTGCCGGGCGCGGGCAGCGACGAGCACGCCGTCGAGACGGCGATGGCCCGACTGAGGGCCGCCCTCGGGGCGCCGCTGCTGATCCAGACGGTCGTCAAGCGCGGGTACCGGCTGTCGGTGGACGCGGGCGGCGAGGACCGGTTCACGGCCCGGGGGTGAGGACGCCCCACGGCACGGAGGTGGGGGGCGGGGCCGGGGCCCGCCACCGGTCGGGTCGGGGGACTGGGCAGGCCGGGGCGGTTCCGTTAGCGTGCTCGGATGGTCATGCACGGGGTGGAGATGAGGGGCGTCACGCTCGACGACGCCGGGGCGCTGGCCGACGTACTGGCGCGCAACCGCGCCTACATGGCGCCCTACGAGCCCCACCGCGCACCGGAGTTCTACACGGAGGACGGCCAACTGGCCCGCGTCGCGACCCTGCTCGCCGACCGCGACGCCGGGCGGGTCCTGCCGTACGTCCTGACCGCCGACGGCGACCCCATCGGGACGATCAACCTCGGCAGCATCGTCCGCGGCCCCCTGTGCAGCGGCGGCGTCGGCTACTGGATCGACCAGGCCTGGGCCGGGAAGGGCCTCGCGACCGCCGCCGTCGAGGAGGTCTGCCGGATCGCCCGCGACGAGGCCGGCCTGCACCGGGTCGAGGCCGGGACGCTGGTCGACAACCTCGCCTCCCAGCGGGTCCTGGCCAAGGCGGGCTTCACCCAGTACGGCCTCGCACCCCGCTTCCTCCACATCAACGGCGCCTGGCGCGACCACCGGCTCTTCCAACGCCTGCTCCACGACGACCCGCCCGCCGCGTAGCCCACCTCACGGGGGGTTCCGCAACGCCCCCGCCGACGGCACTCTGGGGAGGCGGCCCACGGCGACCGAGGCGGTGACGGGCATGTGGTTCGACTCCGGACGGATCTGTCTGGACCTACTGGCCACCTTCAGCCCCCACGGGCACACCGAAGGCATCCGTGACGGCGACGAACTGCGCCTGTGGCTCGTCGGCGTCGGCCTGGTGCCCGACCGGACCCCGCTGGGAGGGCTGGGACCCGACTGGGTGGCCGCGTTCCGGGGCCTGCGCGACGACGTCGACCGCCTCGTGCGCGCCGAACTCGCCGGACGGGGCCCCGCCGAGGAGGCCCTCGCCCGGGTCAACGCCGCGGCCGCCGGTCCACCCCCGGGCCTGTGTGCCGTCCGGGACGGCGAGGGCCACCTGGTACGGGAACTGTGCGGCGGCGTCGAATGCGCCGGCCTCCTCGCCTCGGTGGCCCGTGACGCCGTGGAACTGCTCACGGACCCGGGCGACATGGCCCTGCTCCGCGCCTGCGAGGGCGACGGCTGCGCCCGGGTCTACCTGGACACCTCCCGGGGCCACCGCCGCCGCTGGTGCTCCAGCGAACTCTGCGGCAACCGCGAGCGCGTGGCCCGCCACCGGAAGCGGCTGGCGGGTGCGGCGGGAGCGGCGGGGGTGGCGGGGGAGGGCTGACGACGGCCGGTCAGGCGGGGGTCGGCGCCTCGGCCCGGGCTCGCGCCTTCGGCGACAGCCTCGCGTTCCCGCTCTGGAAGCAGAAGGAACCGCAGGCCGCCACGCAGAGCTCCTGCTCGTTGGAATGCCTACTGGAGATCACCGGAATCCTCAGCAGTTCCAGGAAGTCGGGTCCCGTCCCGTCGAGCGCGGTGGGAGAAGGGGCGGTGGAAGAAGTGGTGCTGGGCACGGAAACCTCCTGGGGACGTACGGAAGGGAAGTCGGTCCCCTCCATCTGACCAACCCGCCGCAGTGGCGCCGTCCTCCGAGTGGACGAAGCGACGGACGACCCTCGCGGGAGCGGAAGTCGGCGAAACCACCCCGATCCGGGCACGTCCGATCCCGCTCACCCCATCCCGATCCGCGTAATTCGTCCGGCGCGCGGAACCGGCGTGCGCACAGGGCCCGGATTCGCGTACGGTTGACGGTCGCCCATGCACGTCAGAAGGGGGCCTTGGTGGCCGCGCAGAATGCCGCTGTCGACAGCACGGCGGATTCCGTCCGCGATCGGGAGATCGCGGGCGAGCAGACGCATCTCGACCAGGTGTACCGACGCCTTGAGGAGAAGATCCACGAGGCCGAGTTCCTGGTGAACGACGCCGCCAAACGGAGCCAGGTCGGCACGCCCGGCGCGCTCGCCGAACGCGACGCGCAGGTCTTCCGCGCCGGGATCCACCTCAACCGGTTGAACAACGAGTTCGAGGACTTCCTCTTCGGACGGATCGACCTCCTCCTCGGCAAGGACGGGGAGCGCGGCTCGGACGGCGCGTTCACCTCCGTCGAGCCCGCCGACGACGCGATCCGGCCCGACCTCACCGCCGACATCGCCGAGACCCTCCACATCGGGCGGATCGGCGTGCTCGACACCGACTACGCGCCCCTCGTCATCGACTGGCGCGCCCCGGCGGCCGCGCCGTTCTACCGGTCCACGCCCAAGGACCCCGGTCGTGTCGTGCGCCGTCGCGTGATCCGGTCCAAGGGCCGCAAGGTCCTCGGCGTCGAGGACGACCTGATGCGTCCCGAGGTCACCGCCACCCTCGACGGCGTCGAGCTGCCCGCCATCGGCGACGGCGCGCTGATGGCCGCCCTCGGCCGGGCGCGGACGCACTCGATGCGGGACATCGTCTCCTCCATCCAGGCCGAGCAGGACCTGGTCATCCGGGCTCCCGCCGCGTCCGTCGCCGAGGTGGCGGGCGGGCCGGGTACCGGGAAGACCGCCGTCGCCCTGCACCGGGCGGCGTACCTGCTCTACCAGGACCGCAGGCGCTACTCCGGCGGCATCCTGATCGTTTCGCCGACCCCGCTGCTCGTCGCCTACACGGAGGGCGTGCTGCCCTCCCTCGGCGAGGAGGGACAGGTCGCCATCCGGGCGCTGGGCTCGCTCGTCGACGGGGCCGAGGCGACCACGTACGACGATCCGGCCGTCGCCCGGATCAAGGGCTCCTCCCGGATGCTCAAGGTGCTCCGCAAGGCGGTACGGGGAGCCCTGGAGCTGGGCGAGGCGCCGGACCGGCTCCGCGTGGTGGCCTTCGGGCGACGTCAGGAGCTGGAGTCGGCCGAGCTGAACCGGATCCGGCAGAACGTGCTCGGGGGCACGGCGCCGGTGAACCTGCTGCGCCCGCGCGCCCGCAAGCTGCTCCTCGACGCCCTGTACTCGAAGTCCGGCGGCGCGGGCCGGCACAGTGACCCGGAGCTCGCGGCCGAGCTGCGGTCCGCGTTCGACGAGGACATCTCCACGGAGGACGACTTCATCGGCTTCCTCAACGCCTGGTGGCCCGAACTGACCCCGCGCAAGGTCCTCGCGGCGATGGCCGACGAGCGGCGCCTGGGCCGTTGGTCGCGCCGGGACCTGAACCCGCGCGAGACCCGGCAGCTGGCGCGTTCCCTGCGCCGCGTCGGCCCGGACGGCAAGGGTCCGCTGTCGGTGCACGACGTGGCCCTGCTGGACGAGCTCCAGCAGCTCCTCGGCGCGCCCGCGCGGCCCAAGCGGCGCCGGGACATGGATCCGCTCGACCAGCTCAGCGGGCTGGAGGAGCTGATGCCGACCCGTGAGGAGACCCAGTGGGAGCGGGCGGAGCGCATCGCGGCCGAGCGCACCGAGTACGCCCACGTCATCGTCGACGAGGCCCAGGACCTGACGCCGATGCAGTGGCGGATGGTGGGTCGGCGGGGCCGGACGGGCACCTGGACGGTGGTCGGTGACCCGGCCCAGTCCTCGTGGACCGATCCCGAGGAGACCGCCGCCGCCCGGGACGAGGCGCTGGGGCGCAGGCCGCGCAGGCGCTTCACGCTCACGGTGAACTACCGCAACCCGGCCGAGGTGGCCGAGGTCGCCTCCCGGGTGCTGAAGCGGGCGATGCCGGACATGGAGCCGCCGACCGCGGTGCGCTCCACCGGCCTGGAGCCGCGCTTCTCGGCGGCCGGGGCCGATCTGGGCGCGTCGGTCCGCGAGGAGACGCGGCGGTTGCTGGAGCAGGTGGACGGCACGGTCGGCGTGGTCGTGGCCATGGACCGTCGGGCCGAGGCGGCCGGTTGGTTGGCCGACCTCGGGGAGCGGGCCGTGGCGCTGGGCAGTCTGGAGGCCAAGGGGTTGGAGTACGACGCCACGGTGGTCGTCTCCCCGGCGGAGATCGCGGACGAGTCCCCGGCGGGCCTGCGCGTGCTGTACGTGGCGCTGACGCGCGCGACGCAGCAGCTGACGGTGGTCTCGGCGGCGGCCGACCGGCCGGGCGCGGACGGCGTCCCGGAGCTGCTGAGGCCCTGACGGGCGAGCCGGTCCTGCCCGGAGCCGCCCGCCCGGGGGGCGGCTCCGGGACGGGGCCGGATGGCCCGCGGCCAGGAGCGTGACGCGGGCCATCGAAGTCGCCGGAGGGGGATCACTTTCGGCGAACCTTTGTTAGCCTGGTCAGGACACCGGCTCGATCCAAGCCCCCGGGCCCAACCTTCGTCGCTCAGAGCGACCACTTGCCGCGAGGCGAGCATGGCGGGTCGGTGTCTCAGACGGAATACCAGGTCCGCGCCCTCCACCCAGTGGGGGGCGCGGACCTGTTTTGTATTAATCCACCATTCCGCCGACCCCTGGTCTCTCGTATGGTGGAAGAGTTCTTCCGAAACTTGTAGCTGGTTACCTTTTACCGGCTGGTAGGTGGGACGATCGGACAACGGGACCTGTCACACCTGCCGTGTGCGGGCCCTGTGTACAGCGAAATCAGGGACAGAAGAGGAACACGGCCATGGCAACGGCGCCCAGCGTCTCGTATTCGATGACGGTCCGCCTGGAAGTGCCCGCGAGCGGAACCGCGGTCTCCCAGCTCACCACCGCCGTGGAGTCTTCAGGAGGTTCGGTCACCGGCCTCGACGTGACCGCGTCCGGCCACGAAAAGCTCCGCATCGACGTCACCATCGCCGCGACGTCCACCGCGCACGCCGACGAGATCGTCGAGAAGCTGCGCGGCATCGAGGGCGTCAGCCTCGGCAAGGTCTCCGACCGAACCTTCCTGATGCACCTCGGCGGCAAGATCGAGATGGCGTCCAAGCACCCCATCCGCAACCGCGACGACCTCTCGATGATCTACACCCCGGGTGTCGCCCGCGTGTGCATGGCGATCGCCGAGAACCCCGAGGACGCGCGCCGCCTCACCATCAAGCGCAACTCCGTCGCAGTCGTGACCGACGGCTCCGCCGTCCTGGGCCTCGGCAACATCGGCCCGATGGCCGCGCTGCCCGTCATGGAGGGCAAGGCCGCCCTCTTCAAGCGGTTCGCCGGCATCGACGCGTGGCCGATCTGCCTGGACACGCAGGATTCCGACGAGATCGTCGCCATCGTCAAGGCGATCGCCCCGGGCTTCGCCGGCATCAACCTGGAGGACATCTCCGCGCCGCGCTGCTTCGAGATCGAGGCCCGCCTGCGCGAGGCCCTCGACATCCCCGTCTTCCACGACGACCAGCACGGCACCGCGATCGTCGTCCTCGCCGCCCTGACGAACGCACTTCGCGTCGTCGGCAAGGCAGTTGGGGACGTCAAGGTCGTCATGTCCGGCGCCGGCGCGGCCGGTACGGCCATCCTGAAGCTGCTCCTCGCGGCGGGCGTGAAGAACGCGGTCAGCGCCGACATCCACGGTGTCGTGCACGCGGACCGCCCCGACCTCGTGGACACCGCGGCCGACTCCCCGCTGCGCTGGATCGCGGACAACACCAACCCCGAGGGCTACACCGGCACCCTCAAGGAGGCCGTGGTCGGCGCCGACGTCTTCATCGGCGTCTCGGCTCCCAACGTGCTCTCCGGCGAGGACGTCGCGGCCATGGCCGAGGGCGCCATCGTGTTCGCGCTCGCGAACCCGGACCCCGAGGTCGACCCGGCCGTAGCCCGTCAGACGGCCGCCGTCGTGGCCACCGGCCGCTCGGACTTCCCGAACCAGATCAACAACGTGCTGGTCTTCCCGGGCGTCTTCCGCGGCCTGCTGGACGCCCAGTCCCGGACCGTGAACACCGACATGATGCTGGCCGCCGCGAGCGCCCTCGCCGACGTCGTCGGCGAGGACGAGCTGAACGCGAACTACATCATCCCGTCCGTCTTCAACGACAAGGTCGCCGGCGCGGTCGCCGGAGCCGTCCGCAAGGCCGCCACCGCCGGTCAGTAGCCCCTGGACGGGCCCGGCGGCCTCCGGGGCCCCCGCCGGGCCCGTCCGGCGCGTCCGGCCCCCGCAGCGGCCCCTGGGGCGGCTGCGGCGGGCGGGTGACGGCCCGTGGGATCCCGGGCGGGCCCGACGGACCCGCCCCGCCGGTCGGTTCGCCCGACGCGTTCGTCCGCCGGGGTCGCCCCGCCCCTCGGCCGCCCGTTCGACCGCCCGCCCCGAGGTCGCGCCGGAGCACCCGCCCGACACTGTTGTGACGGGCCCCACGCCCCGCTACCGGCGCGTCGCGGGATGCGGGCCCGGCGGGGCGCCTCTAGGGTTGCGGGGATGCCCGCGTGGCTCGCGGTCCGCACCCGGTCGGAGCCTGGCGGTGCGGACGGAGCGTCACCGCGGCGTGACTGTGGCGCTTTTCGTGTGACCCCGGCGGGTGCCGGATTGGCTTTCCCGCCGCTGGTGGGGGCAGGATGCGTAACCGGGCGAGAGGGTCTGACGTTCAGACCCGGGTCCGGGGACTGTCCGAGGGCCCTGGCAGCATCGGCTTCGATCTCACGCCTCTAAGGCAAGTTGAACACGGGAGTACAACATGAACCGCAGTGAGCTGGTGGCCGCTCTGTCCGAGCGCGCCGAGGTGACCCGCAAGGACGCCGACGCCGTTCTGGCCGCGCTCGCCGAGACCGTCGGCGAGATTGTCGCCAAGGGCGACGAGAAGGTCACCATCCCCGGCTTCCTGACCTTCGAGCGCACCCACCGTGCCGCTCGCACCGCGCGCAACCCGCAGACCGGCGACCCCATCCAGATCCCGGCCGGCTACAGCGTGAAGGTCTCCGCGGGCTCCAAGCTCAAGGAAGCCGCCAAGGGCAAGTAGTACCGCCCTTGTGCCGAGGGCCGCAGAGGCCCTCGGGACGGCAGTGGTACGTAGAACGCCGAAGGGCGGCCACCCCCGCGGGGGTGGCCGCCCTTCGGCCTTTCCGGGGCCCGTGGGGCCCCGGAGGGGATCAGACGAGGTCGCCGTTCGGCAGCTCGACCTTCGCGCCCAGCTCGACGAGCTTCTCCATGAAGTTCTCGTAGCCGCGGTTGATCAGGTCGATGCCGTGGACGCGCGAGGTGCCCTCGGCCGCCAGCGCCGCGATCAGGTACGAGAACCCGCCGCGCAGGTCGGGGATGACCAGATCGGCGCCCTGGAGCTTCGTCGGTCCGGACACGACCGCCGAGTGCAGGAAGTTGCGCTGGCCGAAACGGCACGCGCTGCCGCCCAGGCACTCCCGGTACAGCTGGATGTGAGCACCCATCTGGTTCAGCGCCGAGGTGAAGCCGAGGCGGGACTCGTAGACCGTCTCGTGGACGATCGACAGGCCCGAGGCCTGGGTCAGGGCGACGACCAGCGGCTGCTGCCAGTCGGTCTGGAAGCCGGGGTGGACGTCCGTCTCCAGGTGGATCGCCTTGAGCGGGCCGCCCGGGTGCCAGAAGCGGATGCCCTCGTCGTCGATCTCGAACGCGCCACCGACCCGGCGGAACGTGTTGAGGAAGGTCATCATCGAGCGCTGCTGCGCCCCGCGGACGTAGATGTTGCCGCCGGTCGCCAGGGCCGCGGAAGCCCAGGAGGCGGCCTCCAGGCGGTCCGGGAGCGCCTTGTGGTTGTAGCCGCTGAGGCGGTCGACACCGGTGATGCGGATGGTCCGGTCGGTGTCGACGGAGATGATCGCGCCCATCTTCTGCAGCACGCAGATGAGGTCTTCGATCTCCGGTTCGACGGCGGCGTTGCTGAGCTCGGTCACGCCCTCGGCCAGGACGGCCGTCAGCAGGACCTGCTCGGTCGAGCCGACCGACGGGTAGGGCAGGCGGATCTTGCATCCGCGGAGGCGCTGCGGGGCCTCCAGGTACTGGCCGCCCTCGCGCTTCTCGATGGTCGCGCCGAACTGGCGGAGCACGTCGAAGTGGAAGTCGATCGGTCGGCCGCCGATGTCGCAGCCGCCCAGGCCCGGGATGAAGGCGTGGCCGAGGCGGTGCAGCAGCGGACCGCAGAAGAGGATCGGGATCCGGGAGGAACCCGCGTGCGCGTCGATGTCGGCGACGTTCGCGCTCTCGACGTGGGTCGGGTCGAGCACCAGCTCGCCCGGCTCCTCGCCGGGACGCACGGTCACGCCGTGCAGCTGCAGGAGCCCGCGCACGACCCGGACGTCACGGATGTCGGGCACGTTGCGCAGACGGCTGGGCTCGCTGCCGAGGAGAGCGGCGACCATGGCCTTGGGCACGAGGTTCTTCGCGCCGCGGACACGGATCTCGCCCTCAAGCGGGGTTCCGCCGTGAACAAGCAGTACATCGTCGCTGATGCCGGTCATGGATCTCGCGTTCCGGAGAGGGATGGGCAGGGGATCAGTGAAAAGGGTAAGGGGCACCACCCCCTTGTTTGTATGGCTGACGCGGCCGTAGGACTGTCATGAATTCGGTACAGCACCCTGTGTGCGCGGCAAGTAGCGGAGTGTTCACTTCCGGGGGTTTTCGCCCCGCGCGCTCCTCGCTGCCGCCGTGCGCCCTGAGCTGCGCACGATCCGATACCGGCGTCCGCTCCCCCTGAAGGGCGATTGTGCGGGATCATGTCCGCATGACCGAGGTGTCCTCCCTCACAGGGCGGCTGCTCGTGGCCACCCCAGCCCTCGCGGACCCGAATTTCGACCGCGCGGTCGTCCTGCTGCTCGACCACGACGAGCAGGGCTCCCTCGGCGTCGTCCTCAACCGCCCCACCCCCGTGGACGTACGGGACATCCTGCTGCCGTGGGCGCCGCTCGCCGGTGACCCCGGGGTGGTGTTCCAGGGCGGGCCGGTCGCGCTCGACTCCGCTCTGGGCGTTGCCGTGATCCCGGGCGAGGAGGGGCCGCTCGGGTGGCGCCGGGTGCACGGCGCGATCGGCCTGGTCGACCTGGAGGCCCCGCCCGAACTGCTGGCCGCGGCGCTCGGCGGGCTGCGCATCTTCGCGGGCTACTCCGGATGGGGGCCGGGCCAGCTGGAGGTCGAGCTGGGCGACGGCGCCTGGTACGTGGTGGATTCCGAACCGGGTGACGTCTCCTTCCCCGACCCCGAACGGCTCTGGCGGGCGGTCCTGCGCCGCCAGCGCAGCGACCTCGCGATGGTCGCCACCTATCTGGACGACCCGTCGCTGAACTGAGCCGGGTGGGGTTCAGTACCCTGGCTTTATGAGCACTCTTGAGCCCGATCGCGGGACTGGTACGGGGACCCTCGTAGAGCCGACGCCGCAGGTGTCCCACGGCGACGGCGACCACGAGCGCTTCGCCCACTACGTCCAGAAGGACAAGATCATGGAGAGCGCGCTCGGGGGCACCCCCGTCGTCGCGCTCTGCGGCAAGGTCTGGGTCCCGGGCCGCGACCCGAAGAAGTACCCGGTCTGTCCCATGTGCAAGGAGATCTACGAGTCCATGGGCGCCGGTGGCGACAAGGACAAGGGCGGCAAGGACAAGTAGGAAGGTCCTCGAACCGTTCGCCGAAGGTCCCCGTGTGCGCGGATGCGCGCCGGGGGCCTTTTGTGTGCCCCCGGCCCGGGTTAGTGTCGGCGCGACGAGCGCCCTGCGGAACGATCGTTGCGCAGGGCGCAACACGCTGTCTGTGGCGAAGGGCTGACGCATGGACCTGATCCCCGCACCCCGGAACGCGGTTCCCGACGGGGACGGACGGACCCACGCCTTCGGGCCCCGACCGTCCCTGACCGTCGGGCCCGACTGCGAAGGCGTCGCGCGGTGGCTGCGCCGCGAACTCGGAGCGGCCACCGGGTGGGACCTCCCGGACGCCGGCCCCGGCGCGCGGGGCGACGTACGGCTGGCCGTCGACCCGGAGCGCGCGGGCGGCGGGCCGGAGTCGTACCGGCTGGACATCGGCGAGGACGGCGTCGAACTGACCGGCGCCTCGGCCGCCGGGCTGTTCTGGGGCGCGCAGACGCTGCGTCAGCTGCTCGGCCCCGACGCGTACCGCAGGGCGCCGCTGCCGGGGCGGACCTGGAGCCTGCCCTACGCCGCCATCGCCGACGGCCCGCGCTTCGGGTGGCGCGGGATGATGCTCGACGTCGCCCGGCACTTCCTCCCGAAGGACGGCGTACTGCGCTACATCGACCTGCTCGTCGCGCACAAGCTCAACGTGCTGCACCTGCACCTGACGGACGACCAGGGGTGGCGCGTCGAGATCAAGCGCTACCCCGGGCTCACCGAAACCGGCGCCTGGCGGGCCCGCAGCCGCCGGGGGCACCGGGCCTCGCCGCTGTGGAACGAGGTGCCCCACGGCGGCTTCCTCAGCCAGGACGACATCCGCGAGATCGTCGCCTACGCCGCCGAACGGCACGTGCGGGTGGTGCCCGAGATCGACGTGCCCGGACACTCCCAGGCGGCCATCGCCGCCTACCCCGAGCTCGGGAACACCGACGTGGTGGACACCGCCGCCCTGGAGGTGTGGGACGACTGGGGCATCTCGGAGAACGTCCTCGCGCCGACCGAGGCCGTACTGCGGTTCTACGAAGGCGTCTTCGAGGAGCTGCTGGAACTGTTCCCGGCGGAGGTGTCCCCCTTCGTCCACGTGGGCGGCGACGAGTGCCCCAAGGCGCAGTGGAAGGCGTCCCCGGCCGCGCAGGAGCGGATCGCCGCGCTGGGCGTGGACGGGGAGGACGGACTCCAGTCCTGGTTCATCCGGCACTTCGACCGCTGGCTCGCGGAGCGCGGACGGCGGCTCGTCGGCTGGGACGAGATCCTGGAGGGCGGCGCGGAAGCCGGCGCGCGGGCCGCGGAGTCCGGTGACGAGGTGAGCGCCGTCGGCCTCGGCAAGGGCGCCGTCGTGTCCTCCTGGCGGGGCTACGCCGGCGGGGTCGCCGCCGCCGAGGCCGGGCACGACGTGGTGATGTGCCCCGAACAGCAGGTGTACCTGGACCACCGTCAGGCGGGCGGCCCGGACGAGCCGATGCCCATCGGGTACGTGCGGTCCCTGGAGGACGTGTACCGCTTCGAGCCGGTGCCGCCGAAGCTGTCGCCGGAAGCCGCCGCGCACGTGCTGGGCGCGCAGGCCAACGTGTGGACCGAGGTGATGGAGAACCAGAGCCGCGTCGACTACCAGGTGTTCCCGAGGCTGGCGGCCTTCGCCGAGGTGGTGTGGTCGACGCTGCCGGAACCGGAATCCCGGGACCACGCCGGGTTCGGGGAGCGGATGGCGACCCACTACGCGCGCCTCGACGCGCTCGGCGTGGAGTACCGGCCTCCGGGCGGTCCGCTGCCGTGGCAGCGCCGGCCGGGGGTGCTGGGCCGTCCGATCGAGGGGGAGCCTCCGATCGTGTGACCTCGGGGAGGGCGGCGTCCCGGTGCCGTCCGACGGCCGGAAGCGGAACTCTTCGGAAACCTTTGGAACTCTCTCCCGAATAAGGCCGATACGGGGATAAACGGACGCCCGGGCGCGTGGTCGAACGACCGCCGCCCGGGCGTCCCCACGACGGTCGGACGGCGCTCGGGCGGCGTGGGCCGCGCGGTCGCGGCGCGGACTTCGCCACCGGGGCGGCTTCCGGGTCGGGCGGTACCCGGGAGACCCTCGCGCCGGGTGCTCCGGAAGATGTGCCAGAGTTGCCACCTCCCGGCGGTGAGGACGTACCGTACGGCGGACAGGCGTGAGCGCCGGGACCGGGACATCGGGAAGGGGCAGCTGGGTTGACCACGCACGCACCGCACGCATCGCATGCGGCTCAGGGGCCGCAACCTCCGCATGCGGCCCAGGCGGCGCAGTCCGTGACGCTGCCGACCTCGCTCGACGAGGCCGTGGCGGCACTCACCGCCATGCCCGCGGCCGTACCCGTCGCCGGCGGCACCGACCTCATGGCGGCCGTCAACGCGGGCCTGCTGCGGCCCGCCGCGCTGGTGGGCCTCGGCCGGATCAACGAGATCCGCGGCTGGCAGTACCAGGACGGACACGCGCTGCTCGGCGCCGGACTGACGCACGCCCGGATGGGACGGCCGGACTTCGCCGCCCTGATCCCGGCGCTCGCGGCGGCGGCCCGCGCCGCCGGCCCGCCGCAGATCCGCAACGCGGGCACCCTCGGCGGGAACATCGCCACGGCCGCCCCGACCGGTGACGCCCTTCCGGTGCTCGCGGCGCTGGAAGCGATGCTGATCATCGTCGGCCCCGGTGGGGCGCAGCGCGAGATCCCCGTCTCCCACCTGCTGGCCGGCCGCGAGATGCTCCGGCCCGGCGAGCTGATCGGTTTCGTACGGGTGCCCCTGCTGCACGCGCCGCAGGTGTTCCTGAAGGCCACGGGCCGCACGGGACCGGGGCGGGCCCTGGCCTCCGTCGGGCTCGTGCTCGACCCGGCGCGCAGGGGAGTGCGGTGCGCCGTCGGCGCGGTCGCCCCGATGCCGCTGCGGCCGCTGGAGGCCGAGCGGTGGGTGGCCTCGCTGATCGACTGGGACGGGGAACGGACCCTGGCCCCCGAGGCGCTGGAGGCCTTCGGCGAGTACGTCGCGGCCGCCTGTGTGCCCGACCAGGGGGAACCGGTTTCCTCCGGAGTACTGCATCTGCGGCGGACGGTGGCCGTGCTGGCGCGCAGGGCCCTGGGGAGGGCACTGACCTCATGAGTGAGAACGAGAACGTGAGCGGATCGACCGGGAACTCGGGCAACTCGGGCAACAGGGCCGGCGCGGGCGCCGACTGGGGCTGGGAGCCGGTGCCGCACGGCGGCGAGTTCGACTCCGAGGCCACGGCCTTCGTGAAGCTGCCGCAGCACATGCTGGACGCCCTCGACAGCGGTGAGCCCCTCGCCGCCCCCGGACACGGGTACGTGCCGCCACCGATGATCGTGCCCCTCGGTTCGGCCAGCGCCGACCCGTCGGCCACGGGCACCTGGACCATGCCGGTCCAGTGGCCGGAGGCCGGAACGGGCGACGGGGGCGGTGCGGGCGCCGGCGGGGCGCCGGGCCGTGGCCCGATCCCGGCTTCGATCCCGCTGCCGCCGTCCGTGGCGGCCGCCTACGGGGACGGCGGCCCGGAGGAGACCGGACCCGACCCCGATCCGTCCGCGACGGCCGAATGGCGGTTCCCCGACGCGTCGCAGCAGTCCGACGAGTCGGTGAGCACCGGGCAGTGGACGCTGCCGACCGGCGGAGCGGGCGGAACGGAACTGTCCGGTGACACCGGTCAGTTCACGGACTTCTCCCACTCTTCCGGCTATTCCGACTTCCAGGACGTACAGGACTTCGGGGGTGTCCCCGACTTCCCGGGTCCTGTGGACACTTCGGACGGCGACGGGTTCGCGGCGGCCGGTGGGTTCTCGGGCGCCTCCCAGGACGAATACCCGGGCGAGTACCGGGGCGGGTACGCGGGCGGCTACCAGGACGACGGCCGGACGGACACCTTCGGCGGCGCGGCCGGCATCGACACCGGGGAGTTCCAGGCGCGGTCCGCGGACGCCGACTGGAACCGGGCTCCGGGGACGCTTCCGGGCGGCGCCGCCGCCCCCTGGGCGGAAACCCCCGCCGACGCCGGGGCCGCGGGCCCCGCCGGGATGCTGACCGGTGGTGTCCTGCCGGGCGGGACCGGACCGGCCGGAGCCGGCGAGGACGCCGCACGGGCCGCGGGGCCCGGGGCGGGCGCCGCGGGGCGCGGCCCGAGGGTGTTGGGCGGCCCCGGCGTCGGCACCCCGCTCCCGGAGCCGCTGCCCGAGCGCGGTCCGGAGCCGGAGCCGCTGCTGCACGCCACCCCTGACATCGACGCCGACCACGGCCCGGCGCGGACGCCGGTCGAGGAGGAGCGGCCCCGTCCGGTGGATGCCGCGGCCACCGGCCCCGGTGACACGCACGGACACGGATTCGAGGCCGTGCCGCCCGCACCGGGCGAAGCGGTGGCCGCGCCCGTGCCGGACGGCGACAGCGACGACGGCGACCAGGCACCCCCGGCCGAGGACGACGCCGAGGCGTTCCCGGTGGAGGGGGCGGCGTACGAGGAAGAGGAAAGCCCCGCCGTCGCCCAGCACGAGCACCCGGCGGCCTCCTACGTCCTGCGCGTCAACGGCGCCGACCGGCCCGTCACCGGTGCCTGGATCGGCGAGTCCCTGCTGTACGTGCTGCGCGAGCGCCTCGGCCTGGCCGGCGCCAAGGACGGCTGTTCGCAGGGCGAGTGCGGGGCCTGCGCGGTGCAGGTCGACGGGCGTCTCGTCGCCTCCTGCCTGGTGCCGGCCGCGACGGCCGCCGGCAGCGAGGTCCGCACGGTGGAGGGGCTGGCCACGGACGGGGAACTCTCCGACGTGCAGCAGGCGTTGTGCAGGTCGGGTGCGGTGCAGTGCGGATTCTGCGTCCCCGGCATGGCCATGACGATCCATGACCTGCTGGAGGGCAACCACGCCCCCAGCGATCTGGAGACCCGACAGGCCCTGTGCGGCAACCTGTGCCGTTGCTCCGGTTACAAGGGCGTCATCGAGGCGGTCCGCGAGGTCGTCGCGGAACGCGGGGCGCCGGCCGCGACCGACGCGGACGGCGGGACGTCGGCGGGCGGCCCCGCCGGCGGCGCGGGCGAGCCGCGGATCCCGCACCAGGCACTGCCCGGCGAGGGCGGCGCCCAGGGAGGTTCCGGGGGCGCGGGCGGTCCGGGTGACTCCGGTCATCTCGGGAACCCGGGCAACTTCGGGATCGCGGGCAACCTCGGCAATCCGGGGAACACCGGGAACCTCGGGAACACCGGGAACCTCGGGGGCACCGGTGACCCCGGCAACCTCGGGATCCAGCACAACGGAGGCATGGCGTGAGCGGGCACGACGGGGCGACGGCCACGACCACGGCGACCACCACGGCCACGGCCGGCGTCACGACGGTGACCGTCGGCGGCGACGGAGAACAGCAGCGGACCGCGCGCGGCATCGGAGCCTCCGTCCCCTCGGCGGACGCCCGCCCCAAGGCCGAGGGCACCTTCCCCTACGCCGCCGACCTGTGGGCCGAGGGCCTCCTGTGGGCCGCCGTGCTGCGCTCCCCGCACGCCCACGCCCGGATCCTGTCCGTCGACACCTCGGCCGCCGCCGAGATGCCCGGCGTCCGGGCCGTCATCACCCACCTCGACGTCCCCGGCGCCGGCACGCACGGCCGCCGCATCGCCGACCGGCCCGTCTTCGCCCACGACGTCGTGCGCCACCACGGCGAGCCCATCGCCGCCGTCGCCGCCGACCACCCCGACACGGCGCGCCTCGCGGCCGCCGCCATCGCCGTCGAGTACGAGCTCCTCGACCCCGTCACCGACCCCGAGCAGTCCTTCGGCGCGGCACCGCTCCACCCGGACGGCAACCTGATCCGGCACATCCCGCTCCGCTACGGCGACCCCGAGGCGACCGGCGAGATCGTCGTCGAGGGCCTGTACCGGATCGGCCGCCAGGACCCCGCGCCCATCGGCGCGGAGGCCGGCCTGGCCGTACCGCGTCCCGACGGGGGCGTGGAGATCTACACCGCCTCCACCGACCCGCACACCGACCGCGACCTCGCCGCCGCCTGCTTCGGCCTGGAGCCGGACCGGGTACGGGTCGTCGTCACCGGCGTCCCCGGCGCGACCTCCGACCGCGAGGACCCCGCCTTCCAACTGCCGCTCGGCCTGCTCGCCCTGCGCACCGGCTGCCCGGTGAAACTCGCCGCCACCCGCGAGGAGTCCTTCCTCGGCCACGCCCACCGCCACCCGACGCTGCTGCGCTACCGCCACCACGCGGACGCCGATGGCCGACTGGTCAAGGTCGAGGCGCAGATCCTGATGGACGCCGGCGCCTACGCCGACGCCTCCTCCGAGTCCCTGGCCGCGGCCGTGGCCTTCGCCTGCGGCCCGTACGTCGTCCCGCACGCCTTCGTCGAGGGCTGGGCGGTCCGGACGAACAACCCGCCGTCGGGTCACGTACGGGGCGAGGGCGCGATGCAGGTCTGCGCCGGGTACGAGGGCCAGATGGACAAGCTGGCCGCCGCGCTCGGCATCGACGGCGCCGAGCTGCGCATGCGCAACGTGATGGCGACCGGCGACATCCTGCCCACGGGCCAGACGGTGACCTGCCCGGCACCCGTGGCGGAACTGCTGAGCTCCGTACGGGACCACCCGTTGCCCGCCCTCCCCAAGGACACCCCGGAGGAGGAATGGCTGCTGCCGGGCGGCCCCGAGGGCGCGGGCGAGCCCGGTGCGGTGCGGCGCGGGGTCGGGTACGGCGTCGGCATGGTCCACATGCTCGGGGCGGAGGGCACGGACGAGGTCTCCACCGCCACCGTGAAGGTGGTCGGCGGTACCGCGACCGTCATCTGCGCGGCCGTCGACACCGGCCAGGGCTTCGCGACGCTGGCCCGCCAGATCGTCCAGGAGGTCCTCGGCGTGGACGAGGTGGCGATGGCCCCCGTCGACACCGACCAGCCGCCGGCCGGCCCGTCGGCGCACGGCCGCCACACGTGGGTGTCGGGCGGCGCGGTGGAACGCGCCGCGAAGATGGTCCGCACCCAACTCCTGCAACCCATGGCGCACAAGCTCGGCATGTCGACCGAGCTGCTGCAGATCGCGGACGGTCGGATCACCTCCTACGACGGCGCGTTCTCGATGTCCGTCCCGGAGGCGATAGAGGGCAAGGAGCTCTGGGCGACCGCCCAGTGCCGCCCCCACCCGACGGAGCCGCTGGACGCGGACGGGCAGGGCGACGCCTTCGTCGGCCTGGCGTTCTGCGCGATCCGCGCCGTGGTCGACGTGGACATCGAACTCGGCTCGGTCCGGGTCGTGGAACTGGCCGTCGCGCAGGACGTCGGCTGCGTCCTCAACCCGCGACAGCTGGAAGCCCGCATCGAAGCAGGCGTCACCCAGGGCGTGGGCGCGGCCCTGACGGAGAACCTCCGCTCGATCGCCGGCCTCGTCCGACACCCGGACCTGACGGGCTACGCCCTGCCGACGTCGCTGGACGCCCCGACGGTGCGCATCGTCAAGCTGGTCGAGGAACGCGACGTGGTGGCCCCGTTCGGCGCGAAGGCGGCCAGCGCCGTCCCGGTGGTGACCACCCCGGCGGCGATCGCCTCGGCGGTCCGGGCGGCCACGGGCCGGCCGGTGAACAGGATCCCGATCCGCCCGTCGGCCGCGGTGGCGGCGCCCGCGGCGGCACCCAACTCCTGATCGGGCGCGCCGCGTTGCGGGCCGACCCCGGCTAGAGTGGTCACGGAGCGTGTGCGTTCGCACCCGATGCGTGACGGGAGGCCGGTGTGGCGGCGGTGTCAGGGTTATCCGGGACCGGTGTCGCCGGGGGCGTGGCGAACGCCCTGATGCGGCAGGCCGGGGCCCTGGAGGTCGAGTACGCGTCGATGACCGGCTACCGGAAACTGGTCGACGCCCTCCTGGAGCAACTCGCCACCTCCGAGGCCGCCGCCGGAAGACTCGCCCACGGCGCCCTCGCGCGCGGCGCGCTGGGCGGGGGCTTCGCGGAGGCGGATTCCCTCTTCCGTGCGTACTCGACGGTCCACACCGAACTCCGCGACCTCTCCCGCGCCCTCGCGGCCCAGATCGAGGCCCTGGGCATCGCGATCCGGACGGCGGGTCTGGGCTACGGGGGAGTGGACGAGGACACGCGGCAACGGATGCGGGCCATCGTCGGGCAGTCCAAGCGGGACTACGTACCCGACCGCGACCCGCGAACCCGCGAGGAGCGGGCACCGCTGGAGGCGGCACCGTACGCGCCGGCCGAACGGCCCGGCGCGAGCACGGCGGGGGGCAGCCTCTGATGGCCACGGACTTCGAGGCCCACACGCACGAGCGGCTGCTGGCCATGATCGCCTCCATCGACCCGGAGGCGGTCACGGCACGGGCCGCTCAACTCTCCAACGCCGCGAAGGCGATCGAGGAGATCGGCGAAAGCCTCAAGAGGCACCGGGTCGGGGGCTGGGAGGGCGAGGCCGCCGACGCCTTCCGGGACTGGGTGGGCCGCGCGGGCAACGCGACGCTCCGGCTGTCCGAGTACGGCGCCGAGGCCGGCAGGTGGCTGACCGAAGCCGCCCAGACCATGATCGAGGTCAAGGCCAACACCCCGCCGTACGACACCGCCGCCGCGGCGAACCTCCGATCGGCCCGCGCGAACCACAACGACCCCGACGCCCGGGAAGCCGCCCGAACGGCCCACGCGAAGCTCGACGCCGACCACGAACGAGCGATCCAGCAACTGACGAAGCTGGCCCAGTCGTACGAGGCCTCGGCAACCCACCTGAACCGAGCCGCCGCCCCGACGTTCCCACCGCCGCCGGGGGTTTTCGTGCCGACGCCCTCCTCGGGTGACGTGGCGCAAAGCCGCGCAGGGGGTGTGCCGGACGTTGACGTCGGGTGGCGTGTTCCGGACGTGTCTCGGACTTCAGGGGGTGCCTCCGTCGTGACTGAGGTCGAATCGGAGGCCGAACGGCAGGCTGCGAGCGGGCCGGTCCTTTCGACGATGATGCGGCCTGTTTCTGAGCCCGTCGTGTCGGGGTTTGATGTGGCGTTGTCCCTCGACCGTGCGGTGACGCCACCGGAACGGATGTCGCCTTCGCCCTTCGGCGGGCCTGGGGAAATGGGGTCCATGAGCCCTGGCGTCGCAGCAAGCAGCGCGTCACATCAGCCCAACCCGTCCCTCGTGCTCCCTCGGAGTGCCGTTGCATCCAGCTCTGTCGCCGGGTCACCGCCTGCCACGCGTACGCCGGCCGGTGGTGGCTCCGCAGCCAGGGGCGGCGACGGCAGAACTTCCTTTCCTCCGAGGGGCAGCGGCATGGTCGGTAGCCGATCAGTCCCTCCCCTCGGCACGAACCCGGCAATCACACGTGGCACGGTGATCGGCTCGGAGGGGATGCCGGGAGCGGGCCGCGGTATGGGCGGTGGCACGGGCGTTGTGCCGCCCGGGGGCCCGGGAACAGGGGGCGGTCGTCGGCCGGCGATGGAGGCCGGTGGTGTCGTGGGCGGACAGCCTTCAGCGGCAGGGGGCCAGCCCTTCACGCAAGGAGGGTCCGGCCTCGTGCGCCACGGGATGACCCCTGGTGGGGTGATGGGCCCAGGAGCGGGTGCCCGGACATGGGGAGGTGGGCGCGACGTGCGCAAGGGGAGTCGCCCCGACTACCTGGTCGAGGACGAAGAGACCTGGCAGGGCAACCGTCGCGTTGTTCCGCCGGTGATCGACTGAGCGAAACGGACACTGAACGGGATGCGCACGCGAAACGCGACCTCGGCCTTGGTCGGCCTGCTGCTGACCGGAGTCGCTGCGACCCCGGCCCATGCGGAGACGATCCGAGAACAGCAATGGCACCTCGATGCCATGAAAGCCGAAAACATCTGGAAGACCAGCACGGGCAAGGGGGTTGCCGTCGCCGTCATCGACAGCGGGGTCGGGCGAATTCCTGAGCTTGAGGGGCAGGTGCTTCCCGGCAAGGATTTCGCGGCCGGGCACACGGGCTATCCGGGCGACGAGCGTGACGACCATGAGAAGCACGGAACCACCATGGCGGCAGTTATCGCCGGCACGGGAAGGCATCCGAGCGGCGATGGCGCGTACGGACTGGCACCTGGAGCGGAGATCCTGCCGATCCGAGTACCGCACGAGTTCAACGAGACGAGGCCGCTGTGGACAGCCGCCATTCGGTACGCGGCTGACTCGCAAGCCCGGATCATCAATATCTCCATGGCCACGGCCAAGGACGATCCCGACCGGGCAGAGAGCGTGAAGTACGCCCTCTCCAAAGGAAAACTGATCTTTGCCAGTGTCGGGAACGACGGCGACACGACCAACGAGGTCCTCTACCCCGCCGCCACGCCCGGTGTGGTGGGGGTCGCGGCCGTGGACGCGGATGGTGCGGCGACCAAGGAATCGCAACGCGGGCAACAGGTCGACCTGTCGGCTCCCGGCACAGGAATCGTCACGGGCTGCGCCAGGGAGACCGGGCTGTGCACCAGTCACGGAACCAGTGACGCGTCCGCGCTCGCGTCCGCCTCCGCCGCGCTGGTCTGGGCCGCGCACCCCGACTGGACCAACAACCAGGTCCTGCGGGTCCTCCTGAACACCGCCGGGAAGCCCGTGGACGGCGTCGAGCGGAACGACTACGTCGGCTACGGCGTCGTGCGCCCCCGGGTCGCGGTGCCCACGCCCGGGGATCCCGGGCCGGCCGACCTGTTTCCGCTCCCCGACCTGGCCGCGGCCGACTCCGAGGCCGCCGCCCGGAGGGCGTCGCCGCCCGCCGCCGGCTCCACCGGCCGACCGGCCGCCCGGGCGGCGGCGGAGGGGGAGCGCGACGGGAAAGGGCCGCCCTGGCTCGCGCTGGGGCTCGGGGCCTGCCTCCTCATCGGTGGGGCCGTCACCGCAGCCGTCGTACGCCGCGCCAAACGCTGACCCGCCCCGACCCGACACAGGAGTGCACACGATGTCGTTCGACGAGGACTGGTCCGCAGCCCGTGCCACGGCTGCGGCCAACGTCTCCCTGCGACTCAATCAGGCGTCCCCGGCCGGCCCCCGGGCCGGAGGCACGGACCTGGAGCTCAACCAGGACCACATCGGGGCCGTCGGCTCAGAGGCGCACCGGCTCCACTCGCGCCTCCGGACCGACGGCAAGCACGCCGCCACCGCGACCGCCGAGGCGGCCGGCGCCCTGACGCGGGAGGGATTCGCGAGCGGCGCGGCCCTGAGCAGGGTGAACGCACGCTGGGAGAGCCAGGTGACGACCCTCGTCGCCGCGTGCGCCCAGATCTCCAACGGGCTGAACTACTCGCTCGCGTCCCACAACAAGGACGAGCAGCAGCTCTACGCCGCCTTCACCACGTCCAAGCTCGACGAATACCTCAAGTAGGCGGGGCCCCGTGCTGACGTACGAGAACGTCCTGAACGCCCCGCTCGACAAGCTCCTGACGGCTGCGGGCGACTGGAAGGTGATGGCGGGCAAACTGGACGAGCTGGCCGAGACCGCACGCAACCGCATGAAGGCGAAATCCGACAAGGCCGAGTGGAGCGGGGTCACCGCCGGCGTGGCCCGACCGTTCGTCACCAGGACGGCCAAGGAGTTTGAGGACGCGGCCAAGGAGGCCAAAGGCGTCCACCTGGTGCTCACGGACGCGCACACCACCTTCAAGGTCGCCCGCGAACAGCTGAGGAAGATCGCCGAGGACGCCCCGGCCGCAGGTTTCCGGGTCGACGGCGCGGGCCGGGTCGTCGTCGTCCCCCTTCCGACGGAAGCGGACCGGAACGCCGCCCGTCACGACCCCGACTACCAGGAACTGCTCCGCACGAACCGGCAGCTGTGGCAGCAGCGGGTCGACCGGGCCGTGGAGGACGCACAGGACGCGGACGACTCGCTGGTGCGCGTCCTGCGGGCCAACGTCGCCGAGGACCACAACTTCGTCGCGCCGAGGTTCGCGACGCTGGACGCGGAACAGTCCGCCCGCGCGGCCGCCCTGATGCGGACCGTCACCGGCGAAGGCGGTACGGCCCGCAACGTCGGGGCGCTGCGCGAACTGGAGGAACTGCTCGACGACAACCGGACGGATCCCGAGTTCGCGACGTCCTTCTACCGTTCGGTCGGCGCCGAAGGCACGTTGGAGATGTACGCGAAGATGTCACTGGACGCCACCGGCCTCGGCCCCACGGGCCGGGACCGTCAGATGATGGTCGCGAACATCCAGAGCGATATGGGCGCCATGCTCGGCCTGGCCACGCACAAGGACGTTCCGCACCACCTCGACGCCGCCTGGACCCGGCAGCTGATGCGGGCCGGCCACAAGGAGTTGGACGTCACCGGCGTCGCCGGGCTGAACGCGAGGGTCTTCGGCTACCAGGCGCTGGGCTCCCTGCTGCGCGAGGGGGCCTACGACACCGAGTTCCTGACGTCGGTCGGACGGGACATGGTCGCCATGGACCGCAAGGACCCGACGGGGTGGGCGTACGGGGTTCCGTACGACATGGACATGGCCCTCAACCACGGTGTGGAGGGCGGCAAGGGCTTCTACCCGCTCACCGGACTGATGGAGGCCCTCGGCAACAACCCCGAGGCAGCCACCGCGTTCTTCAACGAGCCCGTCCGCGAGGACAGCAACCGCGACGGCATCGTCACGACGGCGGACAGGACGGTCCCGGGGCAGTACGGCAAGGCGCAGGGCATGGTCGATTACATGCTCGACAAGCCGCCGGGCGCGGACGGGTTCGACGTCACGCGGACCGGCGGCCTGCACGCGGGACAGCAGGCGGTGGGCGACGCGCTCATGGCCGCCGTCTCCCACCGGACCCCCGGAGACGAGGACTCCCCGCCGGTGCCGCACACCAAGGAGATGGCGGCCGTCATGGAACGGATCGTCGAGAAGATCGGCGACAAGCCGGAACTGGTGGCGGCCGACCCCGGAAAGCCGGACGGGCCGTTGAAGGGCCTTTCCGGCCACTTCGGGCAGATGGCGGCGGAGTACATGCCGGACATCCAGGCATCGGCGGAGAACGGCAGCCGGATGATCAAGACGAACGGCGAGATGGCCGAGTTCGACAAGTCCGCCATGGCGAGCTTCGTCGGGGCGGTGGGGCAGGACCCGGACGCGTACGGCGCGATGACCAACGCCCAGCGCGCCTTCACGACGACCTTGGTGAACGACGTGATCGTCCACCGGGCCGAGTACGAGGAGGTCGACGCGGCCATCAAGAGCGCCGTCCACCCGGGCGGCCAGATCGCCGGAATCCTCTCCCAGGCCCGGGCGGAAGGGGTCTTCGCCGAGAGCGCGCACAAGCAGGAGGAGTACGTACAGGGCGTGGAGGACAACGCGAAGTGGATCGAACGCGGCATCGACGCGGCGGGCGGCAAGTACCTGGAGATGATCCCGCTGGCGGGGGATGTGGTGACGTGGCTCCAGGAGGATGTCACAGAGAGCGTCGTGGAACGGGCTAAAAAGGACTACGCGGAAAAGACGGGCGAAGTTGATGACAAGGCTGTGATCGACTACGGAAACGCGCAGTTGGCGGCTGGCGTCTCTGCCGCGCAATCAGTCCGCAGGGCAGTGGAGGGAACCGACATGAATCAGCGGAGCATCGACGCTTTGGCTGGTGTCGCTTCGACTGAGACGGCGAACGCCCACGCGGTTGGCCGGGGCCACGTGTCGACATCGACTGGCGGATCCTGATGTCCGCCTTTAGGAAGGTCTTCGTGTACTGCGCGGCGCTGGCTACTTCAGTACTACTGGCAGGGTGCACTGACCAGGAGAGGTCGAGGGTCCCACAGTTGTCGGCCCCAGCGTGCTTCGGCGTATTCGCCCAGTCGGACCTCAAGCCCCTTCTGGGTGAAGGCGAGACGGCCACAGGGGAGTCGGTGAGTGTTATCCGGCTCACCGCAGAACGTCCCGAAGCAATGTGTACCGTCAAAGTGGACGACCGAGATCGCGTACATGCCACTGCGGTCCGCCAGCCTCTCGGTCGGATGTTCTTCTGGCCCCTGACCGAGCAGAAGCCCGACCCCCTCCCCCTGGGTGACAAGGGGATCGTGTGGGACACCGGGGCCCGGGTCGCTGTCACCTGTGACGGCCCCTCCGATGCCTTCGAGCTGGAGTTGGGGATCAGTGGGTCCGTGGAGCACATGGAGCCGGGGACCTCGCGGGCGTTGTTCGCGCGGCTGATGACGAAGTACCTGGCGGCCGCCCGGGAGCAGACCCGGTGTGGGCAGTAGGGGCGGGCGGGGCCCCTGGACGTGCTGAAGGCCGTCCAGGGGACCTCCCGCCTCTGGACGGCCTTCAGTAGAAGCCGTGACCGGAATCGAACCGGCGTAACTCGCTTTGCAGGCGAGTCCCTCAACCACTCGGGCACACGGCTGTGGGGTGGTGCTTGGTGGTGCGTGCTGCTCGGTGCTGCTCATGAACGTACGGGGAGTCCCGGGGGTGGGGAAGACGAATCGGGGGGCTGCAATGTGACTGCCATGTCGCGTTCATGGACCTAGGTCGCCCGGCCGAGGCGGAATGGGACTAATTGACAGGGGCGCTCGCGGGCTACGCACCTTACTCTGGGGCGATGAGTGCCCTTGAACCCCGCGTGCCGAGCGGGTCCGATTCCACCGTGCCCGTGCAGCCGCCGCAGTCGCCGCAGCCGTCGCCCGGCGGGATCATGGAGCCGGCGTACCGGGCGCTCAGCATCGGGATCATCTCGGTGATCTTCCTGATCGCGTTCGAGGCCACGGCCGTCGGGACGGCCATGCCCGTCGCCGCGCGGGAGCTGGACGGGATCGCGCTCTACGCGTTCGCGTTCTCCGCCTACTTCACCACCAGCCTGTTCGCCATGGTCCTGTCAGGGCAGTGGTCGGACCGGCAGGGGCCGCTCCGGCCGCTCACCGTCGGCATCGGGGCGTTCGCCGCCGGGCTGGTGTGTTCGGGGACCGCCGGGGCGATGTGGGTGTTCGTCCTCGGGCGGGCCGTGCAGGGTTTCGGTGGCGGGTTGGTCATCGTCGCCCTCTACGTCGTGGTCAGCCGGGCCTACGAGGAGCGGCTGCGGCCCGCGATCATGGCGGCGTTCGCGGCGAGCTGGGTGGTGCCGTCGATCGTCGGCCCGCTCGCCGCCGGTACGGTCACCGAGCACCTCGGGTGGCGGTGGGTGTTCCTCGGCATTCCGGCGCTCGTCATCGTGCCGCTCGCCATAGCGCTGCCCGCGATCCGGCGCACCGCCTCCGGCCCCGTCGAAGGCGGCGGGAGCCCAGCCGCCTTCGACGGGCGGCGGATTCGGCTCGCCCTCGGGATCTCGGCCGGTGCGGCGCTGCTCCAGTACGCCGCCCAGGACCTGCGGTGGTTGTCGTTGCTCCCCGGGGTCGTCGGCGCGGCGCTGCTGGTGCCCGCCGTGCTGGGGCTGCTGCCGCGCGGGACGTACCTGGCGCGGCGCGGGCTGCCGTCCGTGGTGCTGTTGCGCGGGGTGGCGGCGGGGTCGTTCATCGCGGCCGAGAGCTTCGTGCCGCTGATGCTGGTCACCCAGCGGGGGCTGAGCCCGACGCTGGCCGGGTTCTCGCTCGCGCTGGGCGGGGTGACCTGGGCGGCCGGCTCGTGGGTGCAGTCCAAGGGCCGGACGGCGCCCTACCGTGAGCGGCTGATGGTGCTCGGCATGGTGATGGTGGCGTTCGCGATCGCGGCGGCCCCGGCCGTGCTCGTGCAGTCCGTCCCCGTGTGGACCCTGGCCCTCGCCTGGGGGGTGGGCTGCCTCGGCATGGGACTGGTGATCGGCTCGACGAGCGTGCTGCTGCTCAAGCTGTCCCCGCCGCAGGAGGCGGGGACGAACTCCGCCGCGCTGCAGATCTCGGACGCCCTCGCGAACGTGGTCCTGCTGGCCGCGGGCGGCGCCGCCTTCGCCGCGCTGGGCGGGGGAGCGGTCGGGGCGGCGGGGCACGCCGTCGCGGCGGGGGCCTCGCACCCGGCCGCGTTCGTGGTGGTCTTCCTGCCGATGGCGGCCGTCGCGCTCGTCGGCGCCTGGGTCGCGACCCGCCTGGATCCTGCGTAGGCGCCCGGGCCCGACCTCCACCCCGTCCCCGATCCACCCCCGCCCCGCCTTCATCGCGGCGCCGAAATCGGCGTGGCACCGCGTGGTACCGCGCGGTACCGTGGGTGCATGGCCGGACTCAACGTCAGATTCACCGAAGAAGAACTGGACGCCCTGCGCGAGCGCGCCGAGGCGGAGGGCCGCAGCATGCAGTCCTTCGCGCACGACGCGGTCATGGGAGCCGTGAACGAGCACTCCAGGCTGTTCGACGAGGCGGCGGAGCACGTCCTCAAGGCGAGTGCGGAGCTCAACCGGCGACTCGCCTGATGCGCTACCTCACGCTTCCCGAGCTGCTGAACCTCACGGAGCGTCTCGGGGTGAACGAAATCCGCGACTACGGACTGCTCGACTCCGCACTCGCCCGTCCGCAGGCGAGCGTGTTCGGGCAGGACGCCTACCCGGACATCTGGCAGAAGGCCGCGGCCCTGATGGAGTCCCTGGCCCGCAACCACGGGCTGGTCGACGGGAACAAGCGCATCGCCTGGTACGCGACCTGGGTCTTCCTGCACGTGAACGGACACCCGCTCGACGGGGCGTTCGACGTGGACGAGGCCGAGCGGTTCGTGCTGGACGTCTGCCAGGGCGCGCTGGACGTCCCCAAGATCGCCGAGCAGCTCCCGAGGTTCGCCTCTCGGTGAAGCGGCCCGTGGCCAAGCGGCCGAGCCGTGAAGCGCGGCAGGCGGCGCCGCCGGCGAATCCCGGGCACTCCCGGCGCACTCCCGGGCACTCCCGGGCGCTCCCGCGGGACTCCCGCGCGGGGTGCGGTGGGCGTCGTGTGTGACGCTCGCCGCACCCGCCGAGGTCACGGGCCTGTCCCTCCGCGAGGGGCGTGCGCGGGCCGGTAAGGTGGCCCGGTTGTCCTACGTACGACCGCGGATGACCGCGTTACGACCGCGACCCGCGACCGAGACGAACCGGAGACCGTGACTACTACCGCCTCCCACCACCTCTCACCCGCCTTCCCCGGCCGCGCGCCGTGGGGTACCGCCAGCAAGCTGCGTGCCTGGCAGGAGGGTGCCCTGAACCGGTACCTGGAGAAGCAGCCGCGTGACTTCCTCGCGGTGGCGACCCCCGGCGCCGGCAAGACGACCTTCGCGCTGACCCTGGCCTCCTGGCTGCTGCACCACCACGTGGTGCAGCAGGTGACCGTGGTCGCGCCGACCGAACACCTGAAGAAGCAGTGGGCCGAAGCCGCCGCGCGCATAGGGATCCGCCTGGACCCCGAGTACTCGGCCGGCCCGCTGAGCAAGGACTACCACGGCATCGCGGTGACGTACGCGGGCGTCGGCGTGCGCCCGATGCTGCACCGCAACCGCTGTGAGCAGCGCAAGACCCTCGTCATCCTCGACGAGATCCACCACGCGGGCGACTCGAAGTCCTGGGGCGAGGCCTGCCTGGAGGCCTTCGATCCGGCGACCCGCCGGCTGGCCCTGACCGGTACGCCCTTCCGGTCCGACACGAACCCGATCCCCTTCGTCACGTACGAGGAGGGCAACGACGGCATCCGTCGCTCCTCGGCCGACTACACCTACGGCTACGGCAACGCCCTCGGTGACGGCGTCGTCCGGCCCGTGATCTTCCTGTCCTACAGCGGCAACATGCGCTGGCGGACGAAGGCGGGCGACGAGATCGCCGCCCGGCTCGGCGAGCCCATGACCAAGGACGCCATCTCCCAGGCCTGGCGCACGGCGCTCGACGCGCGCGGCGACTGGATGCCGAACGTGCTGCGCGCCGCCGACCAGCGCCTGACCGAGGTCAGGAAGGGCATCCCCGACGCGGGCGGCCTGGTCATCGCCTCCGACCAGGACTCGGCACGCGCCTACGCCAAGCTGATCCGCGAGATCACCGGGACGAAGGCGACCCTGGTGCTCTCCGACGACACCGGCGCCTCGAAGAACATCGACACCTTCAGCGGGAACGACGACCGCTGGATGGTCGCCGTCCGCATGGTGTCCGAGGGCGTCGACGTCCCGCGCCTCGCGGTGGGCGTGTACGCGACGACGATCTCGACACCGCTGTTCTTCGCGCAGGCCGTGGGCCGCTTCGTGCGATCGCGCAGGCGCGGCGAGACCGCGTCCGTGTTCCTTCCGACGATCCCCTACCTCCTCGGCTTCGCCAACGAGATGGAGGTCGAGCGCGACCACGTCCTCGACAAGCCGAAGAAGCAGGGCGAGGAGGATCCGTACGCCGAGTCCGAGAAGGAGATGGACGAGGCGAACAAGCTGGAGGACGAGGACCTCGCCGAGGACGAGCAGATGTCCTTCGAGGCGCTGGAGTCCGACGCCGTCTTCGACCGGGTCCTCTACGACGGCGCCGAGTTCGGCATGCAGGCCCACCCCGGGAGTGAGGAGGAGCAGGACTACCTCGGCATCCCCGGGCTGCTGGAGCCGGACCAGGTGCAGATGCTGCTCCAGAAGCGGCAGTCGCGGCAGATCGCGCACAGTCGGCGCAAGCCGGACGCGGAGGCGGACCTGCTGGAACTGCCGGCCGACCGGCGGCCGGTGGTCTCCCACAAGGAGCTGTTGGAACTGCGCAAGTCGCTGAACACGATGGTGGGCGCGTACGTCCACCAGAGCGGCAAGCCGCACGGGGTGATCCACACCGAGCTGCGCCGCGTGTGCGGCGGACCGCCGAGCGCGGAGGCCACGGCGGGCCAGCTGCGCGAGCGGATCAAGAAGGTCCAGGAGTGGGCCACGCGGATGCGGTAGCGCGTCGCAGCCGTTCCGAGGACGCGTTGCCGCCGTCCCGAGGAATCGATACGGATCGGGGTCCGTGCGCCGCTGCGCACGGACCCCGATCTCGTGGTGCCTAAGGCTTAGGCGTTGGTGCGGCGACGACGGCCGGTGCCGGCGACCAGGGCCGCGCCCATGGCGAGCGCGACGCCGGCGCCACCGATGGCCCAGCTGGTGGCCGCGTCGGAACCGGTCTCCGCGAGCTCACCGGCGGTGGTGGTGCCACCGTTGTTGGTGGTGCCGCCGTTGTTGCTGTTGTCGACGATCGGCGTGGTGGAGGTGCCGCCGTTCGGCTTGGTGCCGGTGTTGCCGCCACCGTTGTTGCCGCCACCGTTGCCGCCGGAGACGATCTTCGACTCGACCCAGACGGTCTCGGACCAGACGTCCTCTTCGACGTTGCTGCCACCGGCGACCGCGATGGCGATGTTGCCCTTGGGGGCGCCCGTGCCGAACTTCACGCGGACGTCGAGCTTGATCTTGCCCGCAGGGATCTGCAGGTCGTCGTTCAGGAGCGCGACCGGCACGCCGCCCTCGCTGATGACCTGAACCGAGTGCCAGGTGCCGTTCCAGAAGACCTGGACCTGGACGTCCTTGCCCCGGAGCTTGCCGTGCTCGTCCTCGACGGCCAGGACGAGCACGTAGCTCTCCTGCGGCTTGTTCTTCGAGTTGTCGACCGCGACGGAGAACTTCGTCCAGGTGCCGGTCTTGAACGTGGCCGGGACGTCCTTGAGCTCCAGGACCGGACCGGTCGCGAGCAGGTCCTCGTCGCCCGCCTCCAGCTCGGCCTCGTCGGCGACGGGCTTGGCGTCCGGGGTCGCCGGCTTGGCGTCGGGCGTGGCCGGGGCCACCGGGGCCACCGGGACCGGCGGGACGACCGGCGGCGCGACCGGGGCGACGGGCGCGACCGGCGCGACGGCGGCGGGGGTCTCGGCCGGGGCCTCGACCTTCTCGGCCGGGGCCTCGGCGGCGGGCTTCGCCTCCGCGGCGGGGGCCTCGGCGGCCGGGGCCTCAGCGGCCGGGGCCGCGTCCGGCGTGGTGACGGCGGTCGGCTGGGCCTCGTCGGCCATCGCCGGCGTCGCCATCAGGACGGTCGGACCCACTACGGCGGCGGCGGCCACGACGGCCATGCGCTTCAGATTCACTGTGAACTTCTCTCCCCTGTGTGAGCTCGGGCCGTGACGGCCCGCCCACCCCCAGCAATTTTTGAACATGATCAGAGTAATGGGCGTGTAAAGCGATTTTCAGCAAATGATCATTACGAATTGATACATGCGTGCGGAGCAATCCGTGCAAAACGGCGGCATGCGCCCGGATTCTGGACGAGGCCTTCCGCTGAGCGGACCCGCTCGCTACTGTCCCCGCATCGAACGCCCCGTGGCAGCGCCGCCGCGGGAGCGCAGCCGGTGCCATGGCCGCTACCGGCGGCCTCTCCGTGCGTCGCCGAGGGACCGGCAGCGCTCCACCCCGTGAGAGTCACCGCCGCCCACCGAAAGAGGGAGAGGCGTCGTGACCGCGGAAACCTCCCAGACTCTCGACCGAGGGCTCAGGGTCCTCAAGCTGCTCGCCGACACCGACCACGGTCTGACTGTCACAGAGCTGTCCAACCGACTCGGTGTGAACCGCACCGTCGTCTACCGCCTGCTCGCCACCCTCGAACAGCACGCCCTGGTCCGCCGTGACCTCGGCGGCCGCGCCCGCGTCGGGCTCGGCGTGCTGCGTCTGGGACGCCAGGTCCACCCCTTGGTACGGGAGGCGGCCCTGCCCGCCCTCAGGTCGCTCGCCGAGGACATCGGGGCCACCGCGCACCTGACCCTCGTCGACGGCACGGAGGCGCTGGCCGTGGCCGTCGTCGAGCCGACCTGGACGGACTACCACGTCGCCTACCGGGCCGGCTTCCGCCACCCGCTGGACCGGGGCGCGGCCGGACGGGCCATCCTGGCGGCCCGTCAGGGGGCACTCATCGAGCCCGGATACACGCTCACCCACGGCGAACTCGAAGCGGGCGCCAGCGGCGCCGCCGCTCCGCTGGTCGGCATCACCGGGCTGGAGGGCAGCGTGGGCGTCGTCATGCTGGCCGACGCGGTACCGGAGCGGGTGGGCCCCCGGGTCGTCGACGCGGCACGCGAGGTCGCCGACGCCCTGCGCTGACCCGGCGACGCCGACCGTCGACCCCGGCCCGGCCGCGAGCCCGGCCGGGTTTCCGTACGCCCGGACGCGGTCGGCCGTGCAGGGCCCGGCGCCGGACCCCGACCCGGTACGCCCGGACCCGACCGCCGGCCCCCGACCCGGGGGTCCGGCTTCGCCGTGCCGGGGCCCGGGGTCGGGGCCCGGACGGGTCGGGTCGGTAGATTGGCCGGGTGCTCTCACGCCTCACACGTCTGCCGCGTCCCGCCGCCCTGGCCGTCTGCGCCGCGCCCGTCCTCGGGCTGTTCGCCGTGGCCGCCCTCGCGCCACTGCCCTACGTGGTCGCCGTGCCCGGGCCCACGGCCGACGTGCTGGGCTCCGACCAGGGCAAACCCGTCATCTCGATCACCGGCGCCCCGGTCCGCGACACCAAGGGGCAGCTCCGCATGACCACCATCCGGGCGACCGGCCCGTCCTCGACGATCAAACTGCACGAGCTGCTCGGGTACTGGTTCGGGACCGGCGAGGCCGTCATGCCCCGCGAGGCGGTCTACCCGTCGGGCGGGAGCGACAAGGAGATCGAGGAGCACAACCTGGAGGAGATGACCAAGTCCCAGTCCGCCGCCTCCCAGGCCGCCCTCGGGTTCCTGCACAAGGATCCGAAGGACGTCAAGGTCGAACTGAACCTCGCCGACGTCGGCGGCCCGAGCGCCGGGCTCCTCTTCTCCCTCGGCATCGTCGACAAGCTCGACGGCGACGGCAGCGGTGCGGACCTCACGGGCGGCCGGAGCATCGCCGGTACGGGAACCATCGGCGCGGACGGAGCGGTCGGCCCGGTCGGCGGGGTGGGTCTGAAGACCCAGGCCGCGAAGCGCGACGGGGCGAGCGTGTTCCTCGTGCCGAAGGCCGAATGCTCCGATGCGCAGGCGGAGTTGCCCGAGGGGCTGCGGCTGATCCCGGTCACTTCGCTGACGGACGCGGTGAACTCCCTGCGGGCGCTGAACCGGAACGGAGAGGTTCCGTCCTGCTGATCCGCGACGTGCTGCGGTCCAGGCCGCGCCAGACCGGGAAGAGCAGCGGCGTCAGCGTGGTCAGCACGTAGACGCCGCCGAAGAGGAGCAGCGCGGGCACGATCCCGAAGCCGTCGACGAGCAGCCCCGCGGCGAGTCCGCCCATCGGCATGGCCAGTTCGCCGCCCGCCGTGGACACGCTGGAGACGCGGCTGCGGAGCTCCTCCGGCACCAACTCGTAAACGACGGTGCTCAGGATCGGGTTGAGCACGCCCGCGCCCAGGCCGGCCAGCGCCATGGTGACCGCGAGCGGCAGCGGGGTGTCGGTGAAGGCGGCGACGAGGTAGCGGGGGCCGCCGCAGAGCAGGAAGGCCACCGCGAACACCGCGCGGCGGGGGAACCGCTCACCCCACATCCCGTACAGCAGGGCCCCCAGCAGCGCGAAGCCGCCGAACAGGGAGACCATCAGGCCGAGGGCGGTGGGGCCGCCGAGTGCCTCGTCGCCGTGGACCGGCAGCAGGACCGCGGACCAGCCCTGGTCCAGCCCGTTGGTCACCATCACCATCACGGTGATGCCCAGGAGCAGCCGCGAGCGGGTCAGGAAGGCCCATCCTTCGACGAGTTCGGTCCGGTACGAGGCGAACGAGACCTTCCCGGTGCGGCGTTGGGGCTCGGCGGCCGGAACTCCGCGCAGGAAGGCGGTGACCAGCAGCGAGGAGGCGGCGAAGGTGGCCGCGTCCACGAGCAGTACCGTCTCGGCGCCGAAGGCGGCGATCAGCAGGCCCGCCACGGCGGCGCCGATCATCCGGGCCCCGCGCGAGACGGCGTCGTAGAGGCTCGCAGCCCGTGCCAGGGTGGTCCCGGCGTGCTCGGCGAGGCTGGGCAGCAACACGTAGCGGGCGGTGAGGCCCGGGGTGTGCACGAGGCCGCTGACGGCCATCAGCGCGCACAGCATCCAGAACTCCAGCAGCCCCGCGTGGTGCAGCAGCGGGACCGCGCCGACGGCGACGGCGCAGACCAGGTCGGAGGCGGCGGAGACCCGACGGCGGCCGATCCGGTCGATGACGGGACCGCCGACGAGCGCGGCCACGACGACAGGCAGGGTGGCGCAGAAGGCGACGATCCCGGCCCGGCCGGCGCTGCCCGTGGTCTGGAGCACGAACCACGGAATGCCGATCAGGGTCAGTGAACTTCCGGCTATGGAGATCGTGTTGGCGGCCAGCACCGCCGCGAAGGGCCGCCGGTTCACGCGACGTGTCGGTGGATGCGGGCGTGGACGTGCGCCGGCTGCATCAGCCGGATCCCGGCGGCCACCAGCGCCTCCCCGAGGCGGTTCCGCAGGGCCGGCAGGGCGGGCGCGGCGCTGACGGCGGGGTCGGCCCCCTGGGCGAGGTGCCAGGTGGCGGCCTCGGCGGCGAGCTCGGTGGTGCGGGCGGCGTGGTTCAGGGCGTGGTCGAAGGCGTGCACGGCAGGACTCCTTCAGGGCATGGGTGGGAGCGCCGTGTGGGGGCGGGGGCGGCGCGGAGGGGAGCGGTGCGGGAGGGGCGGGCCGGCTACGCGGGGTCGGCGCGCGGCAGCGTGTGCGTGTGGACGCGGACGGCCCGCGTCCCTTCGGTGGCCGGCAGGTCCCGGTAGCTGTTGACCAGGTCGTGCATCCGGTGCGTCAGCTCGTGGGCCTGCTCGGGGGTGAGTCGCAGCGTGAAGTCACTGATGTCCGAGGCGGCGCGCCATTCCTTGCTCCAGTGGGCGGCGTTGCCGATCCAGGTGTTGACCTCCTGCGCGTGGATCGTGGCGATCTCGTGCAGGAAGGCGTCGGCGGCGCCGCGCGTCTCGGGGTCGTCCTCGTACATGAGCGTCTCGTCGAACGTGGTGCCGTCGTGAGCCGACCGCCACCAGCGCTCGCGCCCCTTGCCGTGCCCGGGGGCGTCCTCGACGAACCCATGCGCGGCGAGCTGGCGCAGGTGGTAGCTGGTGGCCCCGCTGGACTCGCCGAGCCGCTGCGCCAGCTGTGAGGCGGTGGCCGGCCCGTCCAGACGGAGCGTGGACAGGATGCGGATGCGCAGCGGGTGGGCGAGGCCGCGCAGCGAACGGGCGTCCAGGGTGCGGACGTTGAGTGCGGGGTCTTCGGTGTTTTCCTCGGGCATGCCTCAACGATAGAGTTGCAAAGGTTTCTGTGCAAGGGATTCTTTGCAGAGAAATCTTTGTAACTTCCCGGGGTCGGGAACCCGGCGCGCCCGGTGGTGGCGCGGCGCCCTCAGTCGTCCTCCGCCGCCTGCTCCACCAGGGGGATGATCCGCAGCGGGACGGGGTTCTCCATCACGATCGCCGTCGAGGCCCGCACGATCCCCTCGAAGCCCACGACGCGGTCGATCACCCGCTGGAGATCGGCGTTGGACCGCGCCACCAGGCGGCACAGCATGTCCCCGTGCCCCGTGGTCGTGTGCAGCTCCAGCACCTCCGGCACCCCGTCCAGGTGGGCCCGTACGTCGGCGCCCTGCCCCTGCTTGATCTCCAGGGTGGCGAAGGCCGTCACCGGGTACCCGAGGGCCGTCGGGTCCACCTGGGGGCCGAAGCCGCGGATGACGCCCTTCGCCTGGAGCCGGTCCAGGCGCGCCTGGACCGTGCCGCGGGCCACCCCGAGCCGACGCGAGGCCTCCAGCACGCCGATCCGCGGCTCGCGGGCCAGCAGGACGATGAGCCGACCGTCGAGCTCGTCGATTCCCATGGGGTTCCTCCCGGCGTTCCGGAGCTGGTCATACTGCACAGATCTCTCAGTCATCCTGCGGCCGGGCTGGTCAGTATGTACAGCCAAAATCGAAACTATTGCGCAGCTTGTGGAAGGGCGGGAATCTGCGCTCATGACTGAGACCCTCGAAACCACCCCGGCCACCGCGCGTGAGGCAGACCCCTTCCCGGTGAAGGGCATGGACGCGGTCGTCTTCGCCGTCGGCAACGCCAAGCAGGCCGCGCACTACTACTCGACCGCCTTCGGCATGAAGCTCGTGGCCTACTCCGGACCGGAGAACGGCAGCCGCGAGACCGCGAGCTACGTCCTGACCAACGGCTCCGCGCGCTTCGTCCTGACCTCGGTCATCAAGCCCGCCACGGACCACGGCCGCTTCCTCGCCGAGCACGTCGCCGAGCACGGCGACGGGGTCATCGACCTCGCCATCGAGGTCCCGGACGCCCGCGCCGCGTACGAGTACGCCGTCGCGCAGGGCGCCCGCGGCCTGGACGAGCCGTACGAGGTCAAGGACGAGCACGGCACCGTCGTCCTCGCCGCGATCGCCACGTACGGGCAGACGCGCCACACCCTGGTCGAGCGCGGCGCGTACACCGGCCCCTACCTGCCGGGCTACGTGGCCGTCGAGCCGATGGTCGCCCCGCCCGCCAAGCGGACCTTCCAGGCCATCGACCACTGCGTCGGCAACGTGGAACTCGGCCGCATGAACGAGTGGGTCGCCTTCTACAACAAGGTCATGGGCTTCACGAACATGAAGGAGTTCGTGGGCGACGACATCGCGACCGAGTACTCGGCGCTGATGTCCAAGGTCGTCGCGGACGGCACCAAGAAGGTCAAGTTCCCGATCAACGAGCCGGCGATCGCGAAGAAGAAGTCGCAGATCGACGAGTACCTGGAGTTCTACGGCGGCCCCGGCGTCCAGCACATCGCCCTCGCCTCGAACGACATCGTCGCGACCGTCCGCACCATGCGCGCGGCGGGCGTCCAGTTCCTGTCCGTCCCGGACAGCTACTACGACACCCTCGGCGAGTGGGTCGGCGACACCCGGGTGCCGATCGACGAGCTGCGCGAGCTGAAGATCCTGGCCGACCGCGACGAGGACGGCTACCTGCTGCAGATCTTCACCAAGCCGGTGCAGGACAAGCCGACCGTCTTCTTCGAGATCATCGAGCGCCACGGCTCGATGGGCTTCGGCAAGGGCAACTTCAAGGCCCTGTTCGAGGCCATCGAGCGCGAGCAGGACAAGCGCGGCAACCTGTAGCCGTCGCGCGGGTCACCTCCGCCGCGCCGATCACGTCCGAGGACCCCGCTCCCGGCCCCGCCCTCCGGCGGGGCCGGGAGCGCCCCGCGTTCAGCGGGCCGAGGGGGCGGGCTTCGGCGCCGCGGGCTTCGGGGCGGCCGGCTTCGGGGCGGCCGGCTTCCCGTCGCTCTTCGCGTCCGGCTTGGGGGCCGCCTTCGGGGCGGTCGTCGGGTCCGCCTTCGGTTCCGCCTTCGGAGCCGGCCTGGGCTTCGGCTTCGGCTTCGGACGGGGCTTCGGCATCTCCGGCGCCACCCACGGCTTGCTGGGCTGCATGTTCTCCGGGCCGCCCGCCGCCTGCTGTCCGATCGCGGCCAGCGCCTCCTTCGCCAACGGTCCCCGGACCGGCGAGAAGAGCGGGTTCGTCCGCAGCGTCTCCTGGAGGTGCCGGCGGGCGGCCTCGTCGTCGCCCAGACCCCGCTCGATCATCGCCCGGTGGTAGGAGAACTCGGCGTTGCGCAGCCCGAGTTCGGTGGCCTTCTTCGCGTACTCCAACGCCGCCGCGTCCTCGCCCAGCTTGTGCAGGGCCCACCCCAACGCGTCCGCGACCTGCACGCTCTTGTGCCGCGACCACTCCGCCGACAACCGGCGCACCGCCGCCGACGGATCGCCGTGGTCCGCCTCGAACAGGCCGAGCACCAACTCCTCGTTCACCCCGTTCGTCGTGCCCCGTGCCGACAGCGCCGACAGCGACGCGTACGGCGCGCGCGCCTCCTCCTCCCGGCCCAGCGACTGCAACAGCTCGCCCAGCTCCAGCGCCAGCCGCGGCGCCGGGGTGCGGCCCAGCGCCAGCCGGTAGTCCCGCACCGCCTCCCCGGAACGGCCCAGCGCGGCCAGGGCGCGGGCCCGGCCGCCCAGCGCGTCCGATTGCGCGGGGTCGGTCCGCAGCGCGGCCTCGAACTGCCGCATCGCCTCGGCCGTCTCGCCCCGCTCCCAGGACATCTCCCCGAGCCGGTACAGGACGTACGCCTTCTCCGCGGGCGCCTTCGCCGCGCCCCCCGCGTGCTCCAGCGACACCACCGCGTCCTCGCGCCAGCCCCGGTCCCGGTAGACCTGGGCGGCCCTCAGGTGGGACACCAGGCCCGGCCGGAGCTCCGACAGCCGCTCCATGGCCTTCTCCGCGGCCTTGTAGTCGCCGAGGCCCGTGTACGCGTCCACCAGGACCGGGTACGCGGTCCAGCGCTTCGGGGCCTGTGCCCGGACCAGCTCGCCCCACTTCTTGCCCGTCCCGAAGTCCCGCCGGGCGTTGGCCAGCGCGCCCATGGCCGTCATCGCGTCGTAGTTGCCCTTCTCCGCGGGCCGCACCTCCAGCGACCGCTTGAGAGCCTTCTCCGCCTTCGGGAACCAGCCGGGATCGGCCGTGCGCCGCGACTGCTCCAGGTACGCCGACCCGAGCACCGCCCACGACGCGTCGTCGTCGGGATGCCCCGCGACCCACTGCTCCCGGTCCGCCACCAGCGCCGTCAGGTCCACCGCCGCCGGCGGCGCGCCCATGCCGACCGCCGAGGCGGCCCGCTCGGTGGGCCCCGGCGGCCGTGCGTCGTCGGCCGTGCGGGCCGGGCGGATCAGCAGGGCGCCCGCGATCAGGACCACGGCGACCGCGGCCGCCACGACCGTCTTGCGGCCGGTGAAGGTCACGGGCGGCGCGGGCTGCTGCGATTCCTCGTCGATACGGTCCATGGGGTCACTGTGCGTCAATATGAAGAGCGTGCGGAGGTGCCCGAAGCCGGTCGCGGCCGTGTTCACACCGATGGCCCCGGCTGTCACGCTGGCCCCATGGCTGATGACCTCTCCGCACGGCTCTTCGCGCGCCTCGCCGAAGGACTCCCTCCCGAAGCCCTCCTGACCGACCCTCAGGTGACCGCCTCCTACTCCACCGACATGGCGAGCTTCTGCGCCGCCGGCACCCCGGCCGTCGTCGCCCTGCCCCGGACCGTCGAACAGGTCCAGCACGTCCTGCGCACCGCCACCGCCCTGCGGGTCCCCGTCGTCCCGCAGGGCGCCCGTACGGGCCTGTCGGGCGGCGCCAACGCCGCCGACGGCTGCATCGTGCTGTCCCTCGTCAGGATGGACCGCATCCTGGAGATCTCCGCCGTCGACCGGATCGCCGTCGTCGAGCCCGGCGTGGTCAACGCGGTGCTCTCGCGGGCCGTCGCCGAGCAGGGCCTCTACTACCCGCCCGACCCCTCCAGCTGGGAGCAGTGCACCATCGGCGGGAACATCGGCACCGCCTCGGGCGGCCTGTGCTGCGTCAAGTACGGGGTCACCGCCGAGTACGTGCTCGGCCTCGACGTGGTCCTCGCCGACGGCCGGCTGATGCGCACCGGGCGGCGCACGGCCAAGGGGGTCGCCGGATACGACCTGACCCGGCTCTTCGTGGGCTCCGAGGGTAGCCTCGGCGTCGTCGTCCGGGCCGTTCTCGCCCTGCGGCCCGCGCCGCCCCGGCAGCTGGCGCTGGCCGCCGAGTTCCCCTCCGTGGCCGCCGCCTGCGAGGCCGTGTGCGCCGTCATGGAGGCGGGCCTGGCGCCCTCGCTGCTGGAGCTGATGGACCGCACGACGGTCCGCGCCGTCAACGCCCTCGGGAGGATGGGCCTGCCCGAGAGCACCGAGGCCCTGCTGCTGGCCGCCTTCGACACCCCGGACGCGGCCGCCGGACTCGACGCCGTCGCCGCCCTGTGCGCTGCCGCCGGGGCCACCGACGTCGTGCCCGCCGAGGACGAGGCGGAGTCCGAACTGCTGCTCCAGGCCCGGCGGATGTCCCTGACCGCGCTGGAGGCGCTGCGGCCCGCGACGATGATCGACGACGTGTGCGTCCCGCGGTCGCGGCTCGCCGAGATGCTCGACGGCACGGCCGCCATCGCCCGGACGCACGATCTGCTCATCGGCGTCTGCGCGCACGCGGGCGACGGCAACACCCACCCGGTCGTCTGCTTCGACCCCGCCGACGAGGACGAGGCGCGGCGGGCCCGCGCGTCCTTCGACGCGATCATGGAGTTGGGGCTGGAGCTGGGCGGCACCATCACCGGCGAACACGGCGTCGGCGTACTGAAGAAGGAGTGGCTGGCCCGCGAACTGGGGCCGGTCGGGCTGGAGATGCAGCGCAACGTCAAGCACGCCTTCGACCCGCTCGGCCTGTTGAACCCGGGCAAGCTCTTCTGACGCGACCCACCGGGAGCGGTGTGCCGTCCGGTCCCGCACCTGACCTCCCCGCATCACGCGTCCCCGTCCGCCGACTCGTCCGAGGGCCACGGGTCCCGCAGCCACAGGTCGTCGGCCGGGGTCGGCGCGAGCAGTTCCGCCAGTGCCGCGTCCAGGCCGAGCCGGTCGGCCTCGGTCCCCGGCGGGACCACGCGCAGCGTCCGCTCCAGCCAGGCGGAGACGGAACCGGCCGGCGCCTCCAGCAGGGCGTCGCCGTCGGGGGAGCTGAGGGCCATGCACAGGACCGCCTTGCCGTCGATCTTCGTCGGCCAGATCCGGACGTCCCCGTGCCCGCACGGACGGAACACCCCCTCGACGAGCAGCTCGCGGGCGAACGTCCAGTTGACGGGTGCGCTGGAGCCGGTGTGGAAGGTGATGTGCACCGCGAACGGGTCGTCGAGGAGGTAGAGCAGGCGGGCGGGGACGGGGACGGCGCGTTCCGGGGACAGGACCAGCTTGAGTTCCAGCTCGCGTTCGATGACGGGGTGGTGCATGACGGCCTCGCTTCGGTGCGTTCGTGTCCGGACGCGGGGCCGGACGGGGCCCCGCACCCGCAGAGAGCGCCCCGGGGGCCGGTGATGACGCGAGTCCGGGCAACGAACCACGGATTGGCCGAAATCATTCGGCTGACCGAAAGTCGATGCCCGGCGTCGGGCGGGGCCGATCCGATGCCGGCGTTCGCCGGTGCCGGCCGATGCGCGCCGTCGCGCGTCGCCGTACGCCGGTCCGAGCCCGTCCCGGGGGCACCACACGGCGAATAAAGGGCCGAGGTTCGCCCGAAGGCTTGGAATCTCCCGTTACCGGACCTGTCGGGAGGGGGTTCTTGGCTATGGTCCTCCCCTTGGGTCCTCCCCTGCACAAGCCTCAAGCCACGATCGGAGTTGGGGACATTGACGGCCTCCCCTGGTGACGGCGATCACGCTGCCCGCGAGGGCTACTACCCCGACCCGTCCATCCCCGGGTACGTCCGGTACTGGAACGGCGCGGCCTGGGTGCCGGGCACGAGCCGCCCCGCCGCCCCCGCGGATGAGACCGGGCCGGTGTTCCTCGACCAGACCTCCGTGACCGAGGCGCTCCCCGAACCGGAACCCGAACCCCGGCCCGCGTCGCCGGGCTGGCAGGCCGACCCCGCGCACCAGGCCGGCTTCGGCGGCCCCCGCGACGCACGCGTCTCCTGGGGCGACCGGGGCGGCCCGGGCGAGCCGGAACCCGAACGCCGCCCCGCCGGGATCTCCCTGGCCCGGGACACGGCGGAGGCTGCACCGCCCGCCCCGGCCCCCGCCGACGCCCCCGTACCCGCTGCCGCCGCCGCGTCCGCCTCCCCTCCCGTCGTCGCGTCCGCCGCGCGGCGGCTCCCGACGCAATCCGCGTCCGAGAGCGTGGGCATCCTGTCCGCCCGTCCGCCGGCCTGGCCCGACGCCCCCGGCGGCGGCGTGTCCGGCCTGACCTCGTCCTGGCCCGAGGCGACCCCCGCCCGGACCGCCGCACCGCAGGCCGGCCCGCCGGACGCGGGCCACCCCGCCCACCGGACCCGACCGGCGCCCTGGGAGGACGAGGCCCGCCGGGCGCCCGCGGCTCCCGCGCCGGCCCGCCCCACCGCCGCCCGGGCCCCGGCCGCCGCCCCCACCGCGCCCCGGGAGGACGAGGCCCGCGGGGTCCGGCCGACCGGATCCCGGTCCGAGGCCGCCGGGTCCGCGCCGACCCGTAACCCGGGCGTCGGGGAAGCCCGCGCGGAGCGGCCCCGTCCGGCCGTCCCCTGGGACGACGAGGTCCGTCGCGAGCCCGCGCCCCGGCGCCGCCCCACCCTCCCGGAGAACCCGCCGGAGCCGCCCGCGCCGGCCACCACCCGGGCCGTCTTCGAGCGCATGGCCGAGCGGGCGGTGCGCCCCGCCGGGTTGGTCCGCCGCGCCGTGGCGCGCGTCCTGGACTCCGTCGTCCTCGCCGCCTTCGCGGCCGGGGTCGCCGTGCCGTTGGTGCCCCGGGTGACGGACCACCTCCAGGCCAAGGTCGACGCCGCCCGGGGGAGCGGACACACCACCACCGTGTGGCTGCTCGACGCCACCACCGCCGGGTACGGGTGCCTCCTGCTGGCCGCCGTACTGCTCTTCGGCCTCTTCTACGAGGTGCTGCCCACCGCCCGCTGGGGCCGCACCCCGGGCAAGAAGCTGTGCGGCGTCCGCGTTCTGGCCGTGGCCACGCTGCGCCCGCCCGGTTTCGGCGCGGCCCTGCGCCGCTGGCTCGTGGGGGCCCTGTTCGGCCTGCCGGGCAGCCTGCGGTCCCTCTTCGACCGGACCCGTCGCCAGGCCTGGCACGACCGGGCGGCGGGCACGTACGTAGCGCGGTAGGCGCAGCCCCTACCCCGAACGGACGCGGTCCCGTTGCGAGTCGGGCGGGCCCGGGTTCGACTCGGGCCATGAGCACCGACCAGCCGCCGCCGGGCCAGCCGCCCGAGGACGACCCGTTCCTCAAGAAGCCCCAGGAACCGACGCCTCCGTCGGGTGGCTCGCCGTACGGCCCGCCCCCCGGTGGTGGCGGGTACCCGCCTCCGCCACCACCCGGAGGCCCGGGCGGCGGCTACCCGCCGCCGCCTCCCCCGTACGGCGGGGGCGGCGACCCGTACGGCGGTGGAGGCGGCTACGGCATGCCGGACCCGCTCGCGGGGATGCCGCCGCTCGCGGACTTCGGGAAGCGGCTCGCGGCGCGCGTCATCGACGTGCTCATCGTCGGCGTCCCGCTCTACCTGATCCAACTCCCGTTCAACACCCGGCGGTACATGGTCGACTCGAACCGCGGCGAGGACGCGACCGAGATCATCACCCGCTCGTACAGCGGTACCGGCCTGGTGTGGACGCTGATCTCGATCATCGCGTACGTCGGGTACGACTGGTGGTTCACCAAGAAGAACGGCCAGACCCTCGGCAAGAGGGCGATGGGCCTGCGCACCGCGATGCTCAACGACGGCAGCGTGCCCCCCTCCAACGCCGCGCTGAGCAGGGCCGCACTGCTGTGGATCCCGACCCTGGTGTGCTGCCTGTGCCTGTGGCCGCTCGCCCTGATCGTGTCGATGCTCATCGACAAGCCGTACAAGCAGGGCCTGCACGACAAGGTCGCCAAGACCGTGGTGGTCAGATCGACGACCTGACCCGGTCGGCCCGTCGCGGGCGGCCGTCCCCGGAAGGGGGGCGGCCGCCCGCACCCTTGTGTCCGGGCCCGGTGGCGGCCGGGCCCGGTGGCTCAGTGGTGCACGGGGTGTTCCGTGTCGGCCCTGGCGGGACCGGCGGCCGGGGAGGCGTCCTCCGCGGCGCCCTGACGGGCGGTCGGGGCGGCGTGCCGGCCGCGGCGGCGCGGCGTGGGCACCGTCAGCGCGACCAGCAGCCCGAGGGCGAGCGCGGCGGCGGAGATGACCGCCACCCCGAGCCCCGTGCTCGTCTGCGAGAGCAGGAGCATGGCGATCGTCGACACGATGACGGTGGCGGACCCGTAGGCGAGCTGTGCGGCAGTCGGTCGCGGCATGACGTTTTCCGTCCTCAAGGCGGGGAGTGGGGAGACCGCTCGACAGGTGCGCGTGTCAAGTGAGTCCCTGACGGGATTCCCGAGGCGACCCACCGGTAAGCGCGGGGCGACCCCCGCTGTCGGAGCACGGGGGGGCGCACACGGGTCATCGGCCGGCCGGTTCCGAGCGGTTCCCGACCGGTCTTCGAGCGACCTTCGAGCGGTCTTCGAGGGGGAGGGGGCGGCGGGTCCTTCGCCCCGGAAGGCCCCGTAAGGCTGCGGAACGTCCGAATAGCGGAACTGACTGACCGCATAGTGCAGTTGTAAGGAACAAGTCAAGGTCTGTCTTTTCTCTCGACTCTCCGGTCAAATGTCGTCACTTGAGACGCGCGCCGCGCGGAACCCCCCGCTCCTATGGAGACGTTCCGACCTACGTTGCGGCCGCGGGAGGGGAACGACATCAAGTGACCAGCAACTCCGCAAGGAAGCGCGCGCTGCGTGCCGCCGCCGTCGGCGTGACGATGGCCGCGACCGCGGTTTCCGGCGCTTTCTTCACCACGGCCACCGCCGACTCCAGCTGGGGCGGCGCACCCGCGGCCGACCACCAGGACCCGACCGCTCCGTCCAAGGAGAAGGTCAAGCACGACCTCGAAGGCCCGTTCAGCAAGCAGCAGGCGCAGCAGCGCGAGGCGGCCCTTGACCAGGTGCTGTCGGGCAAGAAGGGCATCGAGCAGCGCGGCGCCTCCAAGGTCGTGAAGCTCGACGACAAGAAGTACGTCGAGCTCGGCCGCGAGAAGACCGACAAGATCTTCACGATCCTCGTCGAGTTCGGTGACCAGGTCGACAGCACGACCATGCACGACCCGGACGGCGCCGAGGGCCCGAAGCCGCCGGCCCCCAAGTACGGCGGCACCCCCGGTCCGCTGCACAACCAGATCGCCCAGCCGGACCGCGCGCAGGACAACAGCACCGCGTGGCGCAAGGACTTCAGCCGTTCCTACTTCCAGGACCTGTACTTCGGTACCGGCCAGGGCAAGAACTCGCTGAAGACCTACTACGAGAAGACTTCCTCGGGTCGCTACTCGGTCGACGGCGAGGTCGCCGACTGGGTCAAGGTCCCGTACAACGAGGCCCGTTACGGCTCGAACTACTGCGGCCAGACCAACTGCTCCAACGTGTGGGACACCGTCAAGGACGGCGTCCTGGCGTGGACCGAGGGACAGAAGAAGGCCGGCAAGACCGACGCGCAGATCAAGGCGCAGCTGGCCCAGTACGACGTGTGGGACCGCTACGACTTCGACGGCGACGGCAACTTCAACGAGCCCGACGGCTACATCGACCACTTCCAGGTCGTCCACGCCGGTGAGGACGAGTCGGCCGGCGGCGGCGTGCAGGGCACCAACGCCCTGTGGGCGCACCGCTGGTACGCCTACGGCACCAGCGCGGGCAAGACCGGCCCCGAGGGCAACAAGGCCGGTGGCACGCAGATCGGTGACTCGGGCATCTGGGTCGGCGACTACACGATGCAGCCCGAGAACGGCGGCCTCGGCGTCTTCGCGCACGAGTACGGCCACGACCTGGGTCTGCCGGACCTCTACGACACCTCCGGTGGCGGCGAGAACGGCGTCGGCTTCTGGTCCCTGATGTCGGCGGGCTCCTGGCTCGGCACCGGCAAGGAATCCATAGGCGACCTCCCGGGCGACATGACCGCCTGGGACAAGCTCCAGCTGGGCTGGCTGAACTTCGACCAGGCGAAGGCCGCGACGAAGTCCACCCACAAGCTGGGCGTCTCCGCGTACAACACCAAGGACAAGCAGGCGCTGGTCGTCGAGCTGCCGAAGAAGCAGGTCAAGACCGACATCGTCGCTCCCGCCGAGGGTTCCTCGCAGTGGTGGAGCAACATGGGTGACGACCTCAAGAACACCCTGACCCGCTCGGTCGACCTCACCGGGAAGACCTCCGCCGCCCTGTCCCTCAAGGGCTGGTGGGACATCGAGGCCGACTACGACTACCTCTACACCGAGGTGTCCACGGACGGCGGCGCCAACTGGACCGCCCTCGCCGGCACCGCCGACGGCGCGGCCCTCCCGGTCGACGCGGCCGGCAGCCCCTCGCTGACCGGCGTCTCGGGTGCCTGGAAGTCGCTGAACTTCCCGCTGGACGCCTACGCGGGCAAGAAGGTCGACCTCCGCTTCCGCTACCAGACGGACGGCGGCGCGGGCGGCAAGGGCTTCACGGCCGACGCCGTCACCCTGACCGCGGACGGCTCCCCGCTGTTCACCGACGGCGCCGAGAACGGCGACAACGGCTGGACGGGCAAGGGCTTCTCGCGGATCGGCGCCGGCTTCACCAAGGAGTACGCGCAGTACTACCTGGCCGAGAACCGCCGTTACGTCTCGTACGACCAGACCCTCAAGGTCGGCCCGTACAACTTCGGTCACGCCAACACCCGTCCCGACTGGGTCGAGCACTACCCGTACCAGGACGGCCTGCTGATCTGGCTCTGGGACACCTCCCAGAAGGACAACAACACCAGCCAGCACCCCGGCCAGGGCCTGATCCTTCCGATCGACGCCAACGCCAAGCCGATGAAGTGGTCGGACGGCACCCTGCTGCGGAACAAGATCCAGCCGTACGACGCCACCTTCAGCGCGTACTCGACGGACGCCTTCACCCTTCACAAGAACGGTGAGTCGCTCTTCCTGAAGCCGAAGCCGACCAACCTCGTCTTCGACGACCGCAAGGGCAAGTACTACTACGACGAGAACCCGACCGGCTCGGTGAAGGTCACTGACACCAACACCAAGATCAAGATCCTCAAGGAGTCCTACGAGGGCACCGAAATGACGATCGAGGTCGGACCCTCCAGCAAGTAATTCGGTAAAACCGCAGGTCAAAGCATGATCGGCCGTCGCCCTCTAGCGGGCGGCGGCCGATCGCGTTTAGATGCGTGGTGCGAGTTTCTTATTGACGGGGGAGATGAAAAGCATGCCCGGTGGAGGATTCGTCAGACTGCCCGGAGGCAGTGTGGTGGTGGCCCTGACGCTGCCCAGACCGTCCGGAGAAGGTGGGAACGTCCGCGTGCTGGTGCACGCCGCGAACCGGGCCCGCGCCCTGACCAGGCTGCGGAACCTCGGGATGCGGGCGGTGTACCTGCGGGGGAACGCCCAGCCGCCGACCCCGGACGAGGTCACGGCCGTCCTGCACCACCCCGACGGCCTCCTGTGGCGCTGCGCCCCCGACCGCGCGGCGGAACTCTGGCACCCGATCCGCGCCCTGCTGGGCGGCGCGTAGCCGCCGGTGCGGCCCCAGCGACCCCTCAGACGGCCCGGTCGCCGACCAGGGTGACCCCGGCCTCGCGGAGGGCCTCCAGGGCCTTCGCGGTGGTGTGGGGGGCCACGGCGGCCGTCAGGTCCAGCAGGACCCGGGTGGTGAAGCCGGCGCGGGCCGAGTCGAGGGCGGTGGCCTTGACGCAGTGGTCGGTGGCGATGCCGACGACGTCGACCTCGGTGACCTCCCGGTCCCGCAGCCACCGGGCGAGGGTCACGCCGTTCTCGTCGGCGCCCTCGAAGCCGCTGTAGGCGGCCTCGTACGCGCCCTTGTCGAAGACGGCGGCGACGGCGCCCGACGCGACGGCCGGCGCGAAGTTCGGGTGGAACCCGACGCCCTCGGTCCCGGCGACGCAGTGCACCGGCCAGGACGTCTCGTAGTCCGGGACGGCCGGGGGGTGCGCGAAGTGCGCGCCCGGGTCGACGTGGTGGTCGCGGGTGGCCACGACGTGCCGGTAGCCGGGCGTGCTCTGGCCGATCAGCTCGGTGATCGCGGCGGCGACGTCGGCCCCGCCCGTGACCGCGAGGCTGCCGCCTTCGCAGAAGTCGTTCTGTACGTCGACGACGATCAGTGCGCGGTGCATGTCGCGTGTCCTTCGGATCGGTGGGTGGTGGTGCGGCGGGGCCCTGCGGGGGCTCTTGCCCCACCCCGCCCCTCCCCGAACCCGGGGCCCGCGGCGGATCCGCGGGCCCCGGCGGCGGTCACACGTACTCGGTCGGGATGACCGCCTCGCCGCGCGAGAGCTGCGTCGCCGACAGCGGGAGCCGTCGCCGGGCCTCCGCGTGGCGCTCGCGCACGGTCTCCAGCGACTCCCGGGCCATGACCTCGCCGCCCTTGACCAGCTGGGTCAGCAGCTGGCTGCCGGCGAGGGCGGCGGGGACCGGGCCGGTCCCGATGACCTCGGCCTCGGCGACGCCGTCCGCGTCCACCCGACGGGCCGCCCACTTGCGGCCGCCGAGGGAGGTCTTGCCGCCCGAGGACTTCTTCGCGACGGGGACCAGCGGCGCCTTCGGGTCGTCGGAGCCGGCCCGCGCCACCAGCTTGTAGACCATCGAGCAGGTCGGGTGCCCGCTGCCGGTGACCAGCTGGGTGCCGACCCCGTACGCGTCCACCGGCGCCGCCGCCAGCGAGGCGATGGCGTACTCGTCCAGGTCGGAGGTGACGACGATCCGGGTCGAGGTCGCCCCCAGTTCGTCCAGCTGCTGGCGCACCCGGTGGGCTACCAGCAGCAGGTCCCCGGAGTCGATCCGGACCGCGCCGAGGTCCGTGCCCGCGACCTCCACCGCCGTGCGCACCGCTTCCGCGACGTCGTACGTGTCCACCAGCAGGGTCGTCCCGCGGCCGAGCGAGGCGACCTGCGCCGTGAAGGCGTCCCGCTCGCTGTCGTGGACCAGGGTGAAGGCGTGCGCGCTGGTGCCGACCGTCGGGATGCCGTACCGGAAGCCGGCGGCCAGGTCCGAGGTCGAGGTGAAGCCGCCGACGTACGCGGCCCGCGAGGCGGCGACGGCCGCCAGCTCGTGGGTGCGTCGGGCGCCCATCTCGATCAGCGGGCGCCCGCCCGCCGCCGAGGACATCCGGGAGGCGGCGGCGGCGATGGCCGAGTCGTGGTTGAGGATCGACAGGATCACGGTCTCCAGCAGCACGCACTCGGCGAAGCTGCCCTCGACGCGCAGGACCGGCGAGCCGGGGAAGTACGTCTCGCCCTCCGGGTAGCCCCAGATGTCACCCGAGAAGCGGTACGAGGCGAGCCAGTCGAGCGTCCGCATGTCGACGACGGCCCGTTCCCGCAGGAACTCCAGCACCGCTCCGTCGAAACGGAAGTTCTCGACGGCGTCGAGCACGCGTCCGGTCCCCGCCACCACTCCGTAGCGGCGGCCCTCGGGCAGTCGTCGGGTGAAGACCTCGAAGACCGAACGGCGGTCCGCCGTGCCGTTGGCCAGGGCGGCCTGCAGCATCGTGAGCTCGTAATGGTCCGTGAAGAGCGCTGTCGACGGCACGTCCACCGGCAGGCCCAGGTCCGCAGGGTTCATGTCACGGATGCTAGCGCACATCTCGTCAAAGTGACGAGATGTGGGGCCCGTTTGTGCGACGGCCCCCCGGCAGTGGCAGCATGGGACAAGTGAGTGTTGCTCCCGTTGAGATCGAACGCACCGAATCGGCCCGAGAGACCTACGCGGTCCCCGAACCCGACGTCCCCTGGGTGACCCTGGTGCACAACGACCCGGTCAACCTCATGAGCTACGTGACGTACGTGTTCCAGGCGTACTTCGGCTACCCGAAGGACAAGGCGACCAAGCTGATGATGGACGTCCACCACAAGGGCAGGGCGGCCGTCTCCAGCGGCTCCCGCGAGGAGATGGAGCGCGACGTGCAGGCCATGCACGGGTACGGGCTCTGGGCGACCCTCTCGCAGGACCGCAACTGATGGGCGGCGTGTTCGAACCCTTGAAGGGCGGCCCCGGGGCCGCCGTCGCGCTGGACGGGATCGAGATCTCGATCCTGCGTTCCCTCGCGGTCCAGCTGCTGGAGCTGATCGGCCCGGGCGAGCCCGAGCCCGCCGCGGACGCTGACCCGTTGGCCGTGCTCTTCGCCTCCGACGGCCCGAGCGAGCCCCCGTCCGACCCGGCCCTGGCCCGGCTCTTCCCCGACGCCTACGGGGGCCCCGGCGCGGGCCCGAAGGACGATCCGGAGGAGCTGCGGGCCCGCTCCTCGGAATTCCGTCGCTTCACCGAGAACGACCTGCGCACCCGCAAGCGGGAGGACGCGCTGGCCGTCGTGCGCAGTCTGGACGGGCTCGCCGCCGCCGACGACGGGGCGGCCGTCCTGGAGCTGACGGGCGAACTGCCGCACCGCTGGCTCGGCGCCCTCAACGACCTGCGGCTGACGATCGCCGCCCGGCTCGACATCACCGAGGACGACGAGAGCGCGGTGCTGTTCCGGCTGCCGGACGACGATCCGCGCAAGCCGATGGTGATGGCCTACCTGTGGCTCGGCGGCCTCCAGGAAACCTTGATCGAGACGCTGATCCGCTGATCACTCGATCGAGGATCATGTTCGCTCAGCGGACGCTCAAATCCGGATAACGATCAGATCACCGCCGTGCGGTGATCTGATCGCCATCGGGGCCTATGCCCCGATTTTTTTATGCCTTCCGCCACATTTCCTCCCCTCCCGTGCCCATAAGCCCGTGATAAATCTTCACGACTGCCGAAGGGACGCCACCCCTGTCCCCAGGCCTGCTTGAACCGGCTGACCGCCGGCGTGCAACTCCATCCGTATCCGGGGGGATCGAGGACCCGATCCGCGGCCGACGAGGCGCGGATCGGCGTGGAGAAAGGCGCACCAGACATGACCTCTGTGCAGGTCGAGCAGCACGACAGGACGCCCGGCGAGGGCGACCGGGGCGAGGGCGAGGGGTACCACCGCGCACTCGGAGCCCGCCAGATCCAGATGATCGCGATCGGCGGCGCCATCGGCACCGGCCTGTTCCTCGGGGCGGGCAAGGCGATCTCCAAGGCCGGACCGAGCCTGATCCTGGCCTACGCCATCGCGGGCCTGGTCATCTTCTTCATCATGCGGGCCCTGGGCGAACTGCTCATGTACCGCCCCGTGTCCGGTTCCTTCTCGGACTACGCCCGCGAGTTCCTGGGCCCGTTCTGGGGCTACGCGACGGGCTGGACGTACTGGCTCTTCTGGGTGGTCACCGGCATCACCGAGGTCACGGCCGCCGCCAAGTACATGGCGTACTGGACCGACGACAGCTTCCCGCAATGGGCGTTCGCGCTGATCTTCACGGTCATCCTCTACGGCGCCAACCTGATCTCCGTGAAGCTCTTCGGCGAGCTGGAGTTCTGGTTCTCCATGGTCAAGGTCACCGCCATCGTCGGCATGATCCTGATCTGCGCCGGCATCCTCACGATCGGCTTCTCCGACGCCGCGGCGACCGCCTCCGTCTCCAACCTGTGGAACGACGGCGGCTTCTTCCCCAATGGCATCGGCGGCACGCTGATGACCCTCCAGATCGTGATGTTCGCCTTCCTCGCGGTCGAGCTGGTCGGCGTCACCGCCGGCGAGTCGAAGGACCCCGAGAAGACCCTGCCCAAGGCCATCAACACCGTGCCGTGGCGCATCGCCGTCTTCTACGTCGGCGCGCTCATCATGATCCTCTCGGTCGTGCCGTGGACGCACTTCCAGCCGGGCGTCTCGCCCTTCGTCGCCGCCTTCGAGCGCATGGGCCTGGGCATCGGCGCCGCGATCGTCAACTTCGTCGTCCTGACCGCGGCCCTGTCCTCCTGCAACTCGGGCATGTACTCCACCGGTCGCATGCTGCGCGACCTCGCGCTCAACGGGCAGGGCCCGAAGTTCTTCACCAAGCTGACGAAGAACGGGACCCCGCTGCTCGGCACCACCTTCTCCGCCGCGCTGATGCTGGTGGGCGTCTGGATCAACTACGTCGCCCCGGGCAAGGCCTTCGACTACGTCGTCTCCTTCGCGACCATCTCCGGCATGTGGGCCTGGATCATGATCCTGGTCTGCCAGATCCGCTACCGCGCCAAGGCCGACCGGGGGGAGCTGCCCCAGTCCTCCTTCCGCGCCCCCGGCGCCCCGTGGACCAGCTGGTTCGCCCTGCTGTTCATCGGGATGGTCATCGTCATGATGGGCATCGACAAGGACTCCCGCGTCTCGCTGTACTGCGCGCCGCTGTGGGGTCTCATCCTCGGCGTGTCCTACCTGGTGCTGAAGTCGCGCAACCCGCGCGGCGCGGCCTTCAACAAGGTCTCCTGACCCCGCGGGGACCGGACCTCCCCGGCCGCCGTCCCGGCCGGGACCCGTGTCCCCGCGGCGCTCCGTCCGACATTCGGGCCCTTCCGTACCACGCCTCGGTACGGAAGGGCCCTTCTGTCTATCCTGTCGCTCATGCTGACCCTCACCCAGGACCTGTACGACCGGATCGTCGAGCACGCCCGCAAGGACCACCCCGACGAGGCGTGCGGCGTCGTGGCCGGTCCGGTGGCCACCGGGCGCCCCGAGCGCTTCGTCCCGATGCTCAACGCGGCCCGCTCGCCCACGTTCTACGAGTTCGACTCGAAGGACCTGCTGAAGCTCTACCGCGAGCTGGACGACCGCGACGAGGAGCCCGTGATCGTCTACCACTCGCACACCGCCACCGAGGCCTACCCCTCGCGCACCGACGTGACGTACGCGAACGAGCCGAACGCCCACTACGTGCTCGTCTCCACGGCCGACCAGGACGGCCTCGGCGAGTTCCAGTTCCGCTCGTACCGGATCGTCGACGGCGTGATCACCGAGGAAGAAGTGCAGGTCGTAGCAGGCTACTGACCAGTATGTGAGCGGATGTGGTCCACGATGCGGGATCACACTCCAAACGGGGGACCGGGAATCGTTAACATGACCGCATGGTTTCCCACGACGTGAGCATCGAGACGCCCGGCAGGCTGCTGCTCGTGGCGCGGCTGCACGTCGACCTGTGCCGTCTCGCCAGCGCCATCTGTCCGGCCGGCTGAGCGATCCAGCCCTCCCGCGCGGGGGCGCAAGAACCGCGCGCCTTCATGTTCTTACGGTTTTACGCCCTTCACGACACTGGAGCCTGCCATGGCCATCGAGGTCCGCATCCCCACCATCCTCCGCACCTACACCGACGGCGAGAAGGCCGTGAACGGTGAGGGCGCGACCCTGTCCGAGCTGTTCGCGGACCTGGAGACGCGGCACAAGGGCATCGAGGAGCGCATCGTCGACCAGGCCGCCGGCGGTCAGTTGCGCCGCTTCGTCAACGTCTACCTCAACGACGAGGACGTCCGCTTCCTTGACGGCATCTCCACCGCCCTCAAGGACGGCGACAGCGTCACCATCCTCCCGGCCGTGGCCGGCGGCTCGAAGTAATGCGCTACGACTCCCCGCTCGCGGCCGTCGGCAACACGCCGATGGTCCGACTGCCCCGGCTCTCGCCCTCACCCGACGTGCGGATCTGGGCGAAGCTGGAGGACCGCAACCCGACCGGTTCGATCAAGGACCGCCCGGCGCTCCACATGGTCGAGCAGGCGGAGAAGGACGGCCGCCTCTTCCCCGGCTGCACCATCCTGGAGCCCACCTCCGGCAACACGGGCATCTCCCTGGCGATGGCCGCGAAGCTCAAGGGCTACCGGATCGTGTGCGTGATGCCGGAGAACACCTCGCAGGAGCGGCGCGACCTTCTCGCGATGTGGGGAGCCGAGATCGTCCCGTCGCCGGCGGCCGGCGGTTCGAACACCGCGGTCCGGGTGGCCAAGGAACTGGCCGTCGAGCACCCGGACTGGGTGATGCTCTACCAGTACGGCAACCCGGACAACGCCGGCGCGCACTACGCGACCACGGGCCCGGAGATCCTCGCCGACCTCCCGTCCATCACGCACTTCGTGGCGGGCCTGGGCACCACCGGCACCCTCATGGGCGTGGGCCGCTACCTGCGCGAGCACGTCGAGAACATCAAGATCGTCGCGGCCGAGCCCCGGTACGACGACCTCGTCTACGGCCTGCGCAACCTCGACGAGGGCTTCGTCCCCGAGCTGTACGACGCCTCCGTGCTCACCACCCGCTTCTCGGTGGGCTCCGCGGACGCCGTCACCCGCACCCGGGACCTGCTCCGCGAGGAGGGCATCTTCGCGGGCGTCTCCACCGGCGCCGCCCTGCACGCGGCGATCGGCGTCGGCCGCAAGGCCGTCGCCGCGGGGGAGAGCGCCGACATCGTGTTCGTCGTCGCCGACGGCGGCTGGAAGTACCTGTCGACGGGCGTCTACACGGCGGCCACGACGGAGGAGGCCATCGAGGTCCTCCAGGGCCAGCTCTGGGCCTGACGGCCGCAGCGGCCCCCTGCCCGCCCGGCGGGGTCAGGGGGCGTGCGCCAGCAGTTCGGCGAGGACGGCGGCGTGGCTCGTCGCCGGGTCCCGGACCGCGGTCAGCAGGGTGAGGGGGCCCGTCCGGGCCAGGTCGCGCAGCCGCTCCAGTTCCGCGACCGCGCCCGGCACGCCCAGCTCCGCCTCGTAGCGCTGCCGGAACTCCTCCGGGGAGCCCCCGGCGTGGAACCACTTGCGCAGGTCCGCCGACGGGGTCAGGGGCCGGGGCCACTCATCGACCTCGGCCGCCGCCTTCGACAGCCCGCGCGGCCAGAGCCGGTCCACGAGGACCCGTACGCCGTCCGCCTCCGGATCGGGGGCATCGTAGACGCGCCGCAACCGGATCACCCCGCACCACCTCCGAGTCCCTTGACCTCGTCCCACACCGTCGGGTCCAGTGTCCCCAGCCGGGTGCGGAACTCCCACAACGACACCTCCGCCGGCCGGTCCGCCTCCAGGAAGGCGCCCCGCCCCTGCCGGCCCACCACACCGGGCGGCAGCGGGATCACCCCGGGCCGACGGTCGTCGTACTTCCCGGTGATCCAGGCGATCCGGGCCCGCCCCCGGTGCGCCCGCACGGCCAGGACCAGGCAGGACCGGCCGTCCACCAGGGCCCACAGCTCGCCCGTCCGCACCGGCGGGGGCGGCCCCGGGCCGTGCGGCGGGATCGTCGGCGTGCCGTCGCGGACGCCCAGGACCCGCCGCGGCAGCACCACCACCAGCGCCACGGCGACCACCGCCGCGAGCGCGGGCCACCAGGACGTGTCCATGTTCCGACCGTAGTCGCGCACGGGGCGCCCGGCGCGGCAACGCCCGTACCCGCCTTCGCTCCCCCGGGTGACAGGACAGGTGATTCCCCCCACAACGGCCTGCCGCGGAGGAGCGACCTGAGGTTTCGCGCCTTACGCTCGACCCACGCACGGCCCGCATTCCGTCCACGGACCGTCCACGGAGGTTCACGCTCCATGAAGCTCACCGTCGTCGGCTGCTCGGGGTCGTTCCCGTCCGCGGAATCGGCCTGTTCGAGCTACCTCGTCGAGGCCGACGGCTTCCGGCTGCTCCTCGACATGGGCAACGGCTCGCTCGGCGCGCTCCAGCGCCACTGCGGTCTCTACGACCTCGACGCGATCTTCCTGAGCCATCTGCACGCCGATCACTGCATCGACATGTGCGCGTACTTCGTCGCCCGCTACTACCGCCACGAGGGCGGTCGCTGCGGCACCATCCCCGTCTACGGCCCCGAGGGCACCGAACAGCGCCTGACGACCGCCTACGAGGACGTCCCCGACGCGAGCTCGATGAGCGAGGTCTTCGACTTCCGGACGCTGAAGTCGGCCGCGTTCGAGATCGGGCCGTTCACCGTGCGCACCGAGAAGGTCTGCCACCCGGTGGAGTCGTACGCGATCCGCGTCGAGCACGGGGGGCGGTCCTTGACGTACTCCGGGGACACCGGGGTCTGCCCCGAGCTCGGGGCGCTGGCCGACGGCGTCGACCTGTTCCTGTGCGAGGCGTCCTTCACGCACGGCAAGGAGGACATCCCCGACCTCCACCTCAACGGCCGGGAGGCCGGGGAGTACGCGAGCGCGGGTCGGGTCGGCCGGTTGGTCCTGACCCACATCCCGCCGTGGACGGACGCCGAGCAGAACCTCGCGGACGCCCGCGCGGTCTACGACGGTCGGGTCGACCTCGCGTACGCGGGCGCCGTCTACGAGGTCTGAGAGCGTCTGCAGGAGGCCTCGGCACGACGGAGCCCCCGCCCTCCCTTCCGGGGGAGCGGGGGCTCCGTCGCGTCGTGCGGGGTGCTTACTTGGCCTCGGCCTTCTGCAGCTCGGCGAGCTCCTCGTCGGACTCGCGGCCCGGCGTCGGGAGGTTGAACTTGGTGATCGCGAAGCGGAAGACGAAGTAGTAGACCGCCGCGAAGCAGAGGCCGACGCCCGCCAGCATCCACGGCTTCTCCGCGATGCCGAGGTTCAGCAGGAAGTCGACGAGGCCGGCGGAGAAGCCGAAGCCGTCCCGCATGCCCAGGGCCCAGGTGAGGGCGAGGGAGACACCGGTCAGCACCGCGTGGATCGCGTACAGCACCGGGGCGATGAACATGAAGGTGAACTCGATCGGCTCGGTCACACCGGTGACGAAGGAGGTGAGCGCGAGGGAGAACATCATGCCGCCGACGACCTTGCGGCGCTCGGGGCGGGCGCAGTGGACGATCGCGAGGCAGGCCGCCGGGAGGGCGAACATCATGATCGGGAAGAAGCCGGTCATGAACTGTCCGGCGGTCGGGTCACCGGCGAGGAAGCGACCGATGTCGCCGTGGACGGCGCCGTTGGGGGTGTCGAAGGAGCCGGCCTGGAACCACGGGAAGGAGTTCAGCAGGTGGTGCATGCCGATCGGGATCAGCGCACGGTTGGCGACACCGAAGATGCCCGCGCCGACGGCGCCCGAACCGGTCAGCCACTCACCGAAGTTGTGCAGGCCCGTGCCGAGCACCGGCCAGATCAGACCGAAGACGATGCCGGTGACGAGACCCGCGAGGGCGGAGAGGATCGGGACGAGGCGGCGACCGCCGAAGAAGCCCGCCCAGTCCGGCAGCTTGGTCCGGTAGAACTTCTGGTAGAGCAGCGCGGTGATGACACCCATCACGACACCGCCGAGCACACCGGCGTTGACCGGGGCGTCGACGTTGACGATCTTCCCGCCGACGACCTTGGCGACCTGGGGCAGGTTGCTGTCGGTGAAGGTGGCGAGCACCGCCTTGAAGACGAGGTAACCGGTGACCGCGGCGAGGGCGGTCGAGCCGTCCGACTTCTTCGCGAAGCCGATCGCGATGCCGACGGCGAACAGCAGCGCCATGTTGTCGAGGATCGCGCCACCACCGGCGGCCATGTATCCGGCGATCTTGAGGATGAACGTCGGGAAGACGTCCTTGTCCCCGAGCATGTCGTCCGCGCCCAGGCGGAGCAGGAGCGCGCCGGCAGGCAGCACGGCAACGGGGAGCATGAGGCTCCGGCCGATGCGCTGCATGACGGCCATCACGCCAGCGCCCTTCTTCTTTTCCTCAGCAGCGGTGGCTGTGGACATGGACTTCCTCCAGTGGACAAGGCGCTGCCAGGGCAAGAAAAGGGGGTTGGCGACGTCTCGGAAAGGGGGACCGCGGGGGCCGGATCGAGCCACGCGTGGTCTACACCAATAGGTGGTGTAGACCAGTTGTAACACGGTGAGGGTTAGATAAGGAACCTTCAATTTCTAGTGGTCTACGCCACACTCGCCCCGAGTCGGTCCGCCATCCGGAACGCCGGCCCTCCGGACGTGACGAAGGCCCCCGGATCCTGGGATCCGAGGGCCTCCACCGGCCGGGTCGAAGGGCCCGGCCGCCCGGCCGCGCCTCCATAACGGCTTGGCTACGCCTTGGTGTTCTCCGACTGCATGGCGGCGATCTCCTCGTCCGACTCGCGCCCCGGGGTCGGGATGTCGAACTTGGTGATGGCGAAGCGGAAGACGGCGTAGTAGACGACGGCGAAGCACAGGCCGATCGGAATGATCATCCAGGGCTTCGTCGCCAGGCTCCAGTTGATGACGTAGTCGATCAGGCCGGCGGAGAAGCTGAAGCCGTCGTGCACGCCCAGCGCCCACGTCACCGCCATCGACGCGCCCGTCAGGACGGCGTGGATCGCGTACAGCGCCGGCGCCACGAAGAGGAAGGAGTACTCCAGCGGTTCGGTGATGCCCGTGACGAACGAGGTCAGGCCGACCGACAGCATCAGGCCGCCGACCTCCTTGCGGCGCAGCGGCTTCGCGCAGTGGGTGATGGCCAGGGCCGCGGCCGGGAGGGCGAACATCATGATGGGGAAGAAGCCCGACAGGAACTGTCCCGCGTTCGGGTCGCCGGCCAGGAACATCGGGATGTCGCCGTGGACCACGGCTCCGTCCGGCGTCGTGAAGCTGCCGAACTGGAACCACACCGGCACGTTCAGGAACTGGTGCAGGCCGATCACCAGCAGGGCGCGGTTCGCGATGCCGAAGATGCCGGCGCCCCAGGAGCCGAGCCCCACCAGCCAGTCGGAGAAGGCCTCCAGCGCGTCACCGATCGGCGGCCAGACCCACAGGCACAGGACGGCGAAGGCGATGGCGACGAAGGTCATGATGATCGGGACGAGCCGGCGCCCGTTGAAGAAGCCCAGCCAGTCGACCAGCTTCACCCGGTGGTAGCGCTGCCAGAACCAGGCGGCCAGCAGGCCCATGATGATGCCGCCGAACACCCCGGGGTTCTGGAAGGTGTACTCGGCGAAGGTGTAGTCCGGCCCCAGGCAGCCGCCCCCGATGTCCCTCGTGTCCGTCGGGCAGGCATTCGGGAAGGCGCGCAGCACCGCGCGGTAGACGAGGAAGCCGACCACCGCGGCGAGGGCCGTGGAGCCGTCCGCCTTCTTGGCCATGCCGATCGCGACGCCGATGCAGAAGAGGAGGGGGAGGCCGAGGTCCGCGTTGAGGAGGGCCCCGCCCGCGGAGGCCATGACCTTGGCGACGTTGTTCCAGCCGAGCCCGTCCTTGCCGAACACGTCGGGCTGGCCGAGCCTGTTCAGGATGCCCGCCGCGGGAAGGACGGCGATCGGGAGCTGGAGGCTCCGCCCCATCTTCTGCAGGCCCTGGAACAAGCCGTTCCACCACTTCGGCTGTGGCACCGTCGCGGCACTGCTGGCGCTCATCGCGTCCTCCCTGACCCGGCCCGTTTTTGGCAGTCGCAACACTTGCGGCACACTGGTGTAGACCAGTTGGTGGGCAGGCTGCTGCTGATGGTCATCATTCGGCAGCTACAGGGCACGCGCCCGTGTAGATAGGCCAACCGTGAGTTACCGTGACGAAGCGGACGACGCTGGTTACGGCCGCCGAGACTCGTTCTTCGAACCACTCAGGGAGAAACACATGGCCACCAAGGCTGAGAAGATCGTCGCCGGGCTCGGCGGCATCGAGAACATCGAAGAGGTCGAGGGCTGCATCACCCGCCTGCGCACCGAGGTCATCGACCCGAGCAAGGTCGACGAGGCCGCCCTGAAGGCCGCGGGCGCGCACGGCGTCGTCAAGATGGGCACCGCGATCCAGGTCGTCATCGGCACCGACGCCGACCCGATCGCCGCCGACATCGAGGACATGATGTGAGCTGAGCCCACCCGGCTCCGCGCCGGCCGGCGCACCGCACGCCGCTCGCCGGCGTCACCGCACGGCCGCCGCACCCACGACAGGACCCCGTCCCGGACCGACCCGGACGGGGTCCTCCCGCATCCCCGCACCGACTAGGCTCACAGCCATGTCTCGCATCGACGGCCGCACGCCCGAACAGCTCCGCCCGGTCACCATCGAACGCGGATGGAGCAAGCACGCCGAGGGCTCCGTCCTCATCTCCTTCGGTGACACCAAGGTGTTCTGCACCGCCTCCTTCACCGAAGGCGTCCCGCGCTGGCGCAAGGGCAGCGGCGAAGGCTGGGTCACCTCCGAGTACTCGATGCTGCCGCGCTCCACCAACACCCGCGGCGACCGCGAATCCGTCCGCGGCAAGATCGGCGGCCGCACCCACGAGATCTCCCGCCTCATCGGCCGCTCGCTGCGCGCGGTCATCGACTACAAGGCCCTCGGCGAGAACACCATCGTCCTGGACTGCGACGTCCTCCAGGCCGACGGCGGCACCCGCACCGCCGCCATCACCGGCGCCTACGTCGCCCTCGCCGACGCCGTCGCCTGGGGCCAGAAGAAGAAGCTGATCAAGGCCGGACGCAAGCCGCTCACCGACACCGTCGCCGCCGTCAGCGTCGGCATCGTCGACGGCGTCCCGCTCCTCGACCTCTGCTACGAGGAGGACGTCCGCGCCGAGACCGACATGAACGTCGTCTGCACCGGGGACGGCCGCTTCGTCGAGGTCCAGGGCACCGCCGAGGGCGAGCCCTTCGACCGCAAGGAACTCAACGCCCTCCTCGACCTCGCCACCGGAGGCTGCGCCGACCTGGAAGCCCTCCAGCTCGGCGCGCTGGAGCTGCAGGCTCCGTAGGACCTGTCGTCGAACTCCCGTCTGCCTCGCGGGCGACGACGGGACTCTGACGACAGGCCCTGGTCCGCGCAGAACCACCGGGCGCGCAGCCGCGTCCGAGCAAGTACGGGCGCACGGGGTCACAGCCGTGCGCCCGTCCACATATCCGACCCGTGGGGGGACCCCGAAATGAAGCCGAAGTTCCGCATAGCCGCCGTGGTGCTCGCCGCCGCCCTCACCGTCCCGGCCCTGACCTCCTGCGACGCCATTTCCACCGCGATGGACTGTGCCAACACGGCGGTGGCCATCGCGGACAGCGCCAACGACCTCCAGCAGGCGGTCTCGCAGGCCGGCAACAGCCCGCAGGACGCCCAGAACGCGCTGAACTCGATCGACGCGAGCCTGAAGAAGATCGGCGACCAGACCGAGAACGCCGACCTGGGCAAGGCCATCGATTCGATGACCACGGCCGTGGAGAACGTCCGCACCTCCCTGGAGAGCGGCAACGTCAACCCGGACATCAAGCCCGTCGCCGACGCCGCCTCGGAGATCTCCAAGGTCTGCACCCCGGGCTGAGCCGCCCGGCGGCCCGGAATAATGAGGGCATGACCTCGACGCCCAGCCGCCTGATCCTGGCCACCCGCAACGCGGGCAAAGTCACCGAACTCCGCGCCATCCTGTCCGACGCCGGCCTGCCGCACGAGCTGGTCGGCGCGGACGCGTACCCGGACATCCCGGACGTCAAGGAGACCGGCGTCACCTTCGCCGAGAACGCGCTCCTCAAGGCCCACGCCCTCGCCCGCGCCACCGGCCTGCCGGCCGTCGCCGACGACTCCGGCCTGTGCGTCGACGTCCTGAACGGCGCGCCCGGCATCTTCTCCGCCCGCTGGGCCGGCTCCCACGGCGACGACCGGGCCAACCTCGACCTGCTGCTCGCGCAGCTCGGCGACATCGCCGACGAGCACCGTGGCGCCCACTTCTTCTGCGCGGCGGCCCTGGCCCTCCCGGACGGCACCGAACGCGTCGTCGAGGGCCGACTGCTCGGCACCCTGCGGCACGCCCCCGAGGGAGGCGGCGGCTTCGGCTACGACCCGATCCTCCAGCCGCTGGGCGAATCGCGTACCTGCGCGGAACTGACGGCGGCCGAGAAGAACGCCATCTCCCACCGCGGCCTGGCCTTCCGCGCCCTGGTCCCGGTGATCCGGGAACTGCTGGGCTGACGCCGACATGCAAACGGCCTGCGAATCATGCCTTCGATTCGCAGGCCGTTGTCGTGCGGCGGAAGGGATTCGAACCCTCAAGCCGTTTCACGGGCCACAGATCCTAAGTCTGCTGCGTCACCACTGCGCCACCACCGCTAGCCGCCTGCAATGATAGCGGCAGACGGTCGAGGAGTGTCGGCAAGGATCATCGAACCCGTCGGGGCGCCCTTCCCGGCGCCATGTGCTGCTGATCGCAGGGCAGTTGGGGCACAGGAGTCGCAGGTTCCCGCGGCGGTCGTCGCTCCGGCCGCCGTCGACGTGGTCGACCGCCGCGGCCGCGCGTACGGCCCTCGTACGGAGCAACGGTCGATGGCCGGACGGTCGCCGGGCATGGGGTCCGATGAGCGCGGCGGCCCGCACCGGTTGGGTGCGGGCCGCCGCGTCCAAGGAATGGGGCGCGTCAGATGCCCAGGTCCTTGATGATCTTTGCTACGTGGCCGGTCGCCTTCACGTTGTAGAAGGCGTGCGCGACCTTGCCCTCCTCGTCCACGACGACCGTGGAACGGATGACCCCGGTCACCGTCTTGCCGTACAGCTTCTTCTCGCCGAAGGCGCCGTACGCCGTCAGGGTCTCCTTCTCCGGGTCCCCGACCAGGGTGACCTTCAGGTTCTCCTGCTCGCGGAACTTGGCGAGCTTCTCCGGCTTGTCCGGGGAGACACCGATGACGTCGTACCCCGCGGTCGCCAGGGCGTCCAGGTTGTCGGTGAAGTCGCAGGCCTGCTTGGTGCAGCCGGGCGTCAGGGCCGCCGGGTAGAAGTACACGATCACCTTGCGGCCCTTGTGGTCGGCCAGCGAGACCTCGTTGCCGTCCGCGTCGGGCAGGGTGAAGGCGGGGGCGGTGTCGCCCGGCTGGAGTCGCTCGCTCATCTCAACAGTCTCCTCGGGAGGGGATCGGTACGTCATGAGCCTAAGCTGACGGAGCTGACAGACTGTCCCTGACGGATCACGCCACAGACGACACGACGACACAACGACGGAGGCAGCGCGGTGCCGGAAGCCAGGACCCCCGCTCAGATCGAGGCGGACATCGTCCGTCGCCGCGAGCAGCTCGCCGAGACGCTCGACGAGATCGGCGTGCGCATGCACCCGAAGACGATCGTCGGGGACGCGAAGGCGAGGGTCGCCTCGACGGTCGACCAGACCGCCGGACGGGCCTTCGTCGCCGTCAACCGGCTCGTCACCGACGTCAAGGACGGCCTGCGCCACGAGGACGGGGCGCCGCGCATCGAGCGGATCGTGCCCGTGGCCCTGCTGGCCGCCGGCGTGGTCGGACTGCTCGTGGTCTCGGCGCGTCGCAAGCGTTGAGCACCCACCGGCGGACGGGGCGGGGCCGGGCGGGTAGGTTCGGGGCGTGAGCGAGAACACCACCCACGACAAGCTGCCCATCCGCATGCTGCACGACCGCGTGCTCGTGAAGTCCGACCTGCCCGAGGGCGAACGCCGCTCCGGCGGCGGCATCCTGATCCCGGCGACGGCGGCCGTGGGCAAGAGGCTGTCCTGGGCCGAGGTGGTCGCGGTGGGGCAGAACGTACGCAGCGTGGAGCCCGGCGACCGGGTGCTGTACGACCCGGAGGACCGGGCCGAGGTCGAGGTGCGCGGGGCGACGTACGTCCTGATGCGCGAGCGGGACCTGCACGCCGTGGCCGCGGAGCGGCTGGAGGGGTCCAAGGACTCCACCGGGCTCTACCTCTGATCCTGCGGGTCTCCGGCGGGCCCCCACGAGGCCTCCGCCGGGCCCCGCGTCCCGTCCCGCAGTACCCCTGAGGGCCGGTGGCCGAGGTCACCGGCCCTTTTCGCCGCCCCTTTGCTACGGTGGAGGGGAACCCCCGACGAGACGCGCCGTACCGGGTTGCAGGACGCAAAGACGACGCACCCCGTTTCCGTCTCGTCCCGGAGGTGCCTGTCATGGCCTGGGTTCTTCTCATCGTCGCCGGTCTGCTCGAAGTCGGCTGGTCGATCGGCATGAAATTCACCGAGGGCTTCACCCGGCTGTGGCCGTCCGTCTTCACCGGCGCCGGGATCGTCGCCAGCATGGTGCTGCTGTCCTACGCGGCCAAGACCCTGCCCATCGGCACCGCGTACGGGGTCTGGGTGGGCATCGGCGCGGCCGGCGCCGCCGTGCTCGGCATGGCGGTGCTGGGGGAACCCGTCACCGCCGCCCGGATCTTCTTCATCTGCCTGCTGCTGGTCGCCGTGGTCGGGCTGAAGGCCACCTCCGGCCACTGACCCCGGTTGGGCCCGACCGGAAGCCCGGTGGGACCGGTCGGGGCCCGTGCGGGCCCCGACCGGGTCTCATTCGAGGTAGTCGGCCGGAGGGCGGCGGCCGAAGACGCCGCCCTGGGCGTCGCCGCCGGCGTTCCGACCGGCATCGGTCTGCCCGCCGTCCGTCTGCCCGCCGTCCGTCCGGCCGCCTTGATCCTGGCCGCCGTTCGTCTGCCCGCCTTCGGTCTGCCCCCCATTGGTCTGCCCCCCATTGGTCTGCCCCCCATTGGTCTGCCCGCCGTTGTTCTGGCCGCCGTTGGTCCGGCCCCCTTGGGTCTGCCCGCCCTGCGTCTGCCCGCCCTGCGTCTGCCCGCCATCGGTGCGGCCCCCGTCGGTCCGGCCGCCCTGATCGCCGCCGCCGTCCGTCCGACCGCCGTCCCCGCCGTCCGTCCGACCGCCCGTCGGCGGGGTGGCCGGGTCCTCGGGGAAGTTGGGCGGGGGCTGCGGGACGTCCGGCTGCTGGGGCGGGGAAGCGCCCCGCTGGAGTTCGAGTTCGAAGTCCACGGGGTCCGAGGCCTCCAGGGCCGACTTCGTGTAGGCCGCCCAGATCCGCGCCGGGTAGCCGCCGCCCCCGATGCGCCGCTCGCCCAACGCCCCGTAGAGGGACTGGAGCGTGCCCGTGTCCGGGTCCTGGCCCATCATCGACACCACCGTGACCAGGTCCGGGGTGTACGCCGCGAACCACGCCGAGCGGTCCAGTTCGGCCGTGCCCGTCTTGCCCGCCGCCGGGTGACCCGCCGCCAGAGCGGCCGTACCGGTGCCGTTGTCGACGACGCTGACCAGCATGGCCGTCGTCGTGTCGGCGGCCTCCCGGCTGATGACCTGTTCCGGGGTGCGGTCGGGGAGCCCGATGGTGTCCCCGTCCTTCGTGATCTTCTCCAGGAAGGTGTACGGGGTGCGCCGGCCGTGGTCGGCGAGGGTCGCGTACGCCTGCGTCATGTCCAGCACGCTCGCCTGCATGGTGCCCAGCGCGATGGCCGGGCCCGCGTCGAAGTTCGGGGTGCTCTTCGGGATGCCGAGGGCGATGGCCGTCCGCTTGACCCTCTCCCCGCCGACGTCCACGGCCATCTGCGCGTACACGGTGTTGACGGAGAGGTCGGTCGCCGTGTTGACGGTGATGTTCCCGTACGACACCTGCCCCTCGTTCTCGGGGGCGAAGCGGATCCGGCCGCCGACCACCGGGCGCTCGTTGTCGCCGTTGTAGATCGTGTTCGGGGTGATGCGACGGCCGTCCTGGGTCCGGGAGTCGTTCTCCACGGCCGCCGCGAAGACGAACGGCTTGAAGGTGGAGGCCACCTGGTAGTCGTGCCGGGTCGCGTTGTTCACGTACTGCTTGGTGTAGTCGATGCCGCCGTACAGGGCGACGACCTTGCCGGTGGCCGGATCGATGGACGCCCCGCCCGCCCGCACCAGACGGTCCGCCGGACGGGCCGCCGGGTCGAGGTCGTCCACCATTTCGGTCCGTACGGCGTCGACGAACGCGGTCTGACGGCGCTTGTCGATCGTCGTGGTGATCCGGTAGCCGCCCTCCGCGAGGGTCTTGTCGTCCAGGATCCCGTGCTCGGTGATGTAGTCCTTGACGGCCTCCACCAGGTATCCGCGCTGCCCCGACAGGCCGGACGCCGGACGGAGCCTGCCCGGCTCGGGGAACCGCGCCGCCGCCCGCTCGGCCGGGTCCATCCAGCCCTTCTTCACCATGCCGTCGAGCACGTAGTTCCAGCGGGCGACGGCACGGTCGCGGCTGCGCGGGTGCGCGACGACGTCGAAGGCGCTGGGGGAGTTGAGCAGGGTCGCCAGGTAGGCGCCCTCGGCGGTGGTCAGCCGGGTGACGTCCTTGCCGTAGTAGGCCTGGGCGGCGGCCTGGATCCCGTAGGCGTTGCGACCGAAGTAGCTGGTGTTCAGGTAGCCCTCCAGGATGTAGTCCTTCGACTTCTCCCGGCCGAGCTTGATCGCGATGAAGAACTCCTTGACCTTCCGGTTCACCGTCTGTTCCTGGCCCAGGTAGTAGTTCTTGACGTACTGCTGGGTGATCGTCGAGCCGGACTGCTTGCCCTTCCCGGTGACGGTGTTCCAGGCGGCACGGACCATGGCCTTCGGATCGACCGCACGCGCCGAGTGGAAGTCCCGGTCCTCGGCGGCCAGTACGGCCTCCTGGACCGTCGACGGCACCTGGGACAGCGGCACGTTGACGCGGTTGACCTCGCCGTCACGGGCGAGCTGCGATCCGTCCGAGTACAGGTACACGTTGGACTGCGCGGTGGCCGCCGCGTTCGCCGGCGGGATGTCGACCAGCAGGTACCCGGCGACCAAGGCGCCGCCCAGCAGCAGCCCGATCAGCAGGAGACCGCCCAGCACCATGCGCCAGGTCGGCAGGACGCGGCGCCAACCGGTGCGCCTGCGACCGGCCTTGCCGGCGGGCCGTCCGCCGGCACCACCCTTACGGGGAGCCCGTTCGACGACGGGCTCGGCCGGAACGCCCCCGGGGGTGTCCGGATCGCGAGGCGTCCAGCCCGGTGGTGGTGACTGGTCGCTCATCGCCGGTGCTCCTCGGGGCTGTGTGAAATGTCCACATCCGTACCTCATGGTGTCTACCCGATGGCCGGTGCATCCGCGCCGGACGGGCATAAATCGGTCGCGTGGCTCGCCCCTCCGCACTAAGCTCGCGCGCTTTGGCCGACGTAGGAACGACGTGGAAAACGGAGGGATACGGTGCGTCAGAGAGCGCTGCTCTACGGGGCCGTCGCGGCGGGTGGCTTCCGGCGCTACGCGGCCTACGGAACGGCGACGGCCGCAGGGGTGTTCACCAACACCGTGTTCGGTTTCATCGTCGCGTACACGTACATCGCCCTGTGGGACGAGCGGCCGGGCCTCGGTGGCTACGACCAGGCCCAGGCCCTCACCTTCGTCTGGGTGAGCCAGTCCCTGCTCGCGGCCGGGGCCCTCATCGGGGGCGGCTTCCAGGACGAGTTCCAGGAACGGGTCCGCACGGGCGACATCGCCGTCGACCTCTACCGGCCGGCCGACCTCCAGCTGTGGTGGCTCGCCTCGGACCTCGGCAGGGCCGCCTTCCAACTGCTGGGACGCGGGCTGGTGCCGCTCGTCGCCGGAGCCCTCGCCTTCCAGCTGGCGCTGCCGGTCGACCCGGCGCGCTGGCTGCTGTTCCTGGTGTCCGTCGCGCTCGGGCTGACCGTCAGCTTCGCGGTCCGGTACCTGCTCGGGCTGGCCGCGTTCTGGCTGCTGGACGGCACCGGGATCAACCTGATGGCCACCGTCGTGACCATCTTCTTCTCGGGGATGGTGCTGCCCCTGACGGTGTTCCCCGGCGAACTCGGGGACGTGGCGCGGGTCCTGCCGTGGGCGGCGATGCTCCAGGTCCCGCTCGACGTCCTGCTCGGCACGCACTCCGGGGCCGGGGGAGCGGTACGGGCGCTCGGGTTCCAGGCCGGATGGGTGCTGGCCCTCCTGGGCGCGGGCCGGCTGATGCAGGCTGCGGCGACGCGGAAGGTGGTGGTCCAGGGTGGCTGAGGTGACGGGAACGGCCGTGCGCGAGGGCGCCGGCACGGACGCGGCGGCCACCCGGCCCGTGGGGTTCGACGGCCCGGTCCGCAACCGGGCGTGGGAGGGGCTGCGCGGCTACGGGCTGATCGTCACGATGTGGATCCGCTCGACCATGACCTACCGGACCTCGTTCCTCCTCGCGACCTTCGGGAACGGGGCGATCACCCTGCTCGACTTCGCCGCCATCGCCATCATGTTCTCCCACGTGGACGTGCTCGGCGGCTTCGCGCTCCCCGAGATCGCCCTGCTCTACGGATCCTGCTCGGCCTCCCTGGGCCTGGCCGACCTGCTCCTCGGCAACACGGACCGGATCGGGTCCCGGATCCGCGACGGCTCGCTCGACACCATGCTGGTGCGACCGGTCCCGGTGCTCGCGCAGGTCGCGGCCGACCGGTTCGCCCTGCGCCGCCTCGGTCGGATCATGCAGGGCCTCGGCGTGCTGACCTGGGGCGTCCTGGCGCTGGACGTGGACTGGACGGCCGGGAGGATCCTGCTGGTCCCCGAGATGATCCTGGCCGGGGCGGGGATCTTCGGAGCCGTGATGGTGGCCGGCGCCGCCTTCCAGTTCGTCGCCGGGGACGCGGCCGAGGTGCAGAACTCCTTCACGTACGGCGGCTGCACGATGCTCCAGTACCCGCCGACGGTCTTCGCGAAGGACCTGCTGCGCGGGGTCACCTTCATCGTGCCCCTCGCCTTCGTCAACTGGCTGCCCGCCCTGTACGTCCTGGGCCGGCCCGATCCGCTGGGCCTGCCGCAGTGGGTGGCGTTCACGAGCCCGCTGGTGGCCTTCCTGGTGTTCCTGCCCGCGTCGCTGGCGTGGCGCGCGGGTGTCCGTTCGTACCGCAGCACGGGGAGTTGAGGGCTGATGACAGAAGCGCTGATCGCACTGGACGGCGTCGAGAAGGTCTTCGACGTGCGCCGCCGCGTCAACTGGATCCGAAGGGAGAAGCGGCAGGTCAGGGCCGTGGACGGGATCAGCTTCGAGGTCGCGCGGGGCGAGATGGTCGGCTACATCGGGCCGAACGGCGCCGGCAAGTCCACCACCATCAAGATGCTGACCGGCATCCTCACCCCGAGCGGCGGCCGGTTGCGCGTCGCCGGCATCGACCCCGCGCGGGAACGGATGCGCCTCGCGCACCGGATCGGCGTGGTGTTCGGGCAGCGCACCACGCTGTGGTGGGACCTGCCGCTGAAGGACTCGTACGGGCTGATGCGCCGGATGTACCGGATCCCGGCGGCCCGCTACGCGGAGAACCTGGAGCGGTGCGTCGACCGGCTCGACCTCGGCGAACTGCTCGACGTACCGGTACGGCAACTGTCGCTGGGGCAGCGGATGCGCGGCGACATCGCGGCGGCGCTGCTGCACGATCCGGAGGTGCTCTACCTGGACGAGCCGACGATCGGCCTCGACGTGGTCAGCAAGGCGAAGGTACGGGGCTTCCTGAAGCAGCTCAACGAGGAACTCGGCACCACCGTCCTCCTCACGACCCACGACCTCCAGGACATCGAGCAGCTCTGCGAGCGGGTGATGGTCATCGACCACGGTCGGCTCATGTACGACGGCGCGCTCGGCGGGCTGCACGAGGCGGGACCCGAGGGGGCGGGCGAGCGGACCCTCGTGGTGGACCTGGAGGCGGAGATCGCGCCGATCGAGGTCGCGGGGGCGCGGGTGGTGAAGGTGGACGGCCCCCGACAGTGGCTGGCCTTCCCCGCCGGGGCCTCGGCGGCGCCGCTGGTGGCCGAGGTCGCGGCCCGCTACCCGCTCCTGGACCTGTCGGTGCGCGAACCCGACATCGAGGACGTGATCGCGCGGATGTACGCGGGTCGGGGTTGAGTCAGGGTCCCGCCTCAGGGTCGATCCGGGGGAGACCTGCCGGGGCGGGCCATTCAACTGGTGCGGATCTCTGCATAGTGTGGTCCACATGAGTGACGAGCGGCCCGAGAAGTCCTTGCCCGAGAAGGCCCCGGCACCGGGGGCGGCGTCGCCGGAACGGCCGTCCCTGGAGAAGGCGTCGCCGGACCGGGCCCCGTTGCCGGAGCTGAGGGCCTCCGACGCAGACCGGGACCGGGTGGTGGAGCGCCTGCGGGACGCGGTCGCCGAGGGCCGGCTCGACATGGAGGAGTTCGAGGAGCGCCTGGAGGCCGTCTACGCCTCCAGGACGTACGCCGAGCTGGCCCCCCTGACCCGCGACCTGCCGCAGGTGCCCGGCGAGTCCCCCGCGGGCTTCCCCGCGACCGCCGCCCCCGACCCCGGCCCGGCGGCACGCTCGTCCTGGCAGTCCCGCATCGGGGGCAGGGGCACCTCCGCCACGGCCGTCGCCGTGATGTCGGGGTTCCAGCGCAAGGGACACTGGACGGTGCCCGCCCGCTTCAACGCGGTGGCCTTCTGGGGCGGCGGCGAGATCGACCTCCGCGACGCCGACTTCGCCGAACGCGAGGTCGTCATCACCTGCGTTGCCGTGATGGGCGGCATCGAGATCACGGTCCCGCCGGGCGTGGAAGTCGACGTACGGGGCATCGGGATCATGGGCGGCTTCGACCAGGGACGGGCCCAGTCCCGACCGGAACCCGGGGCACCGCGCGTGATCGTCAACGGTCTCGCCTTCTGGGGCGGGGTCGGCATCAAGGTGAAGTCGCCGAAGGGCTCGAAGCCCCTGGACGGCGGGAAGCGCCGCAAGGAGCTGTAGGCCGGCACGGGGCACGGGACCGGAGGGGTCCCAGGGGGTGCCGGGGGCACCCGCACGGCGCGCCGGGAACTCCCGGGGCCTCCCGGGAGTCGGATGCTATGCAGACAAAACCGGCCCCAGGGGGAAGGCAGGAACCCGTGGATCACGTGGACAGCGACACGAGGGCGCGGACCGCGCCACCCCCGCCGCCGCGGGGCGCGTTCGTGTTCAACGCGGCGGACGAGGAGCGCCGGCGCGGCGTCCGCCGGATGAAGACCACCGCGACGGGCCTGCTGGCCCTGGTCGCGGTGGTCTACGTACTCGCCAAGTACGCCCAGCACGCCTGGGGCGCGGGCGGCTGGGCCGGGTACGTGGCGGCGGCGGCCGAGGCCGGCATGGTCGGCGCCCTCGCGGACTGGTTCGCGGTCACCGCGCTGTTCCGCCGGCCGCTCGGCCTGCCGATCCCGCACACCGCGATCATCCCGACCAAGAAGGATCAGCTGGGAGTCTCCCTCGGCGAGTTCGTCGGCGAGAACTTCCTCTCCTCCGACGTCGTGCGCGCCCGGCTGGGAGCGCTCGGCATCGGCGGCCGACTCGGCGCCTGGCTGGCGGAACCCGAACACGCCGACCGGGTCACCGCGGAGCTGGCGACCGCACTGCGCGGGGCGCTGACCGTCCTGCGCGATTCCGACGTGCAGGCCGTCGTCGGCGAGGCCATCACCCGGCGCGCCGAGCACGCCGAGATCGCCCCCGGCCTCGGCAAGACCTTGGAGAAGGTGGTCGCGGACGGCGGCCACCGACGGGCCGTGGACCTGGTGTGCACGAAGGCCCACGACTGGCTCGTCACGCACGGCGACTCGGTGATGGACGCCGTCCAGGGCGGGGCTCCCGGCTGGACGCCGCGCTTCGTCGACCGGAAGATCGGCGACCGCGTCTACAAGGAGCTGCTGCGCTTCGTCACCGAGATGCGCGACATGCCGGAGCACCCGGCGCGCGGCGCGGTCGACCGCTTCCTGACGGACTTCGCCGCCGACCTCCAGTCGGACACGCAGACACGGGCGCGCGTCGAACGGCTGAAGTCCGAGATCCTCGCCCGGGGCGAGGTCCAGGACGTGATCGCCTCCGCGTGGACCGCGATCCGCTCGATGATCCTCTCGGCGGCGGAGGACGAGCAGAGCGAGCTGCGGCTGAGGGTCCGCGCCTCGCTGATGTCGCTCGGCGCGCGCCTGGCCACCGACGGCCGGCTCCAGGCGAAGGTGGAGGGCTGGATCGAGGGCGCCCTCGTCTACGTGGTCACGACGTACCGCACCGAGATCACCTCGCTGATCACGGACACGGTGGCGAGCTGGGACGCGGAACACACCTCCCGCAAGATCGAGGCCCACATCGGGCGCGACCTCCAGTTCATCCGCATCAACGGAACGGTGGTCGGCGCGCTGGCCGGTCTGCTGATCTACACGGTGTCGCGGGCGTTCGGCGCGTAACCCGGGGGCGTCGCGGGGTGCTGCTCCGGGGACGGCCCGACCGGGCGTCGGGCCGTCCGCTCCGGGTCAGCCCCGGTCGGCCACCGCCCAGGTCGTGGCCGCCACGACACCGGCGGCGCCGATGACGGCCGGCCAGGCGCCGACTTTCTTGGCCAGCGGGTGCGAGCCCGCGAAACCGGCGACGTACAGGGCTCCCAGGCCCGCCGCGACGGGGACGCCGCCGCGCCGGTGCCATTCCCGTCCGGCGACGAGCCCGGCGGCGCCGAGCACGACACCGCCCAGCGGGCGCTTCTTGGTCCAGCGGGCGACGGCGTAGCCGCCGACCAGGCCTGCGGCCGTCACCACGGAACTCGGTACCCGCGCCATGTCGAACTCCCTCGGTCTTCTCGGCTGATGATGCGTGTTCTTCGCTTGCGCGTCGTCGGTCACACCGGGCTGCGGTCCGATGGTCCGACCGTCCGATGGCTCCTCCCCGAGGCTAACGCGGCCGCCCGGAAGCCCGGCGGGCGCCCACCGCGCCCAGTACGAGCACGGCCCCGCCGATCACGGCGTGCGGCACCGCGTCCTGCACGGCCCGGGGCAGTACCGCCACGATGCCGAGGACGAGCAGGAAGGCGAGGGCGAATCCGCCCGCCGCGCGCAGGAGTCTGTCCACGGGCTGCTCAACGCGGTGGCGGGGCACGCGACACGGACCACGTCGAGGCGATTTGTCGCACACTCTCCGTTTCTGCGGAGCGGCCGGGGAGGGAACCCGGAAGGCGTAGATTCGGTCTTCCAGGGGGAAACCCGCTCAACCCACCACCAGGAGTCGACGCCTTGATCTCTTACGGACGGGCCGTCCTCGACCTCGCGGACGAGCTGGTCGACGCCTACGCGGACGTGTTCTCCGGTCCGCCGTGGAACGAAGGTGAAGAAACCATTCGCCAGTTCTCGACCCGGCTCCAGGCGGACGTCCGGCGCCCGGGGTTCCGTACGGCGTTCGCCCAGTCCGCGACGGGCATCGACGGCTTCGCCACGGGATGGCTGACCCCGGCCCCCTTCCCCAAGAACCGCGCGTACCCGCAGGTCACCGCCCAACTCGGGGCGGCCCGCGTGCGGGAGCTCCTCGTCGGGGCCCTGGAGATCGACGAACTGGCCGTACGCGGCTACGCGCGCGGCCACGGCACCGGCCGGACCCTCCTCACCGAGATCACCGCGGACGCCCCCGACGGGCGGGCATGGCTGCTGACCTCGCGTCTGGCCACGGACACCGTCGCCACGTACCGCCGCCTGGGCTGGCACGAGGTCCCCGCGCTCCCGGGCACGGAGACGGGCGTGGTCGTCTTCCTCTCGCCGACCCACCCGAACCTCTGACCCGGACCTCCGCCCCGGTCCGCTGAATCGTTCCGCCACCCCGGTCCGCCGGGCCGTTCCCCTTCCCCTGCGGGCCCGGGCCTCTTCGGACCGGGCCCCTTACGGGCCGGGGGCGCGGCCGACGACGACCGCGCGGGGGGGTACACCGGGTCGGGGGAGGGGCATACCGGGGCCATGATCACAGAGCCGCGGAACCCCGCCACCTCCGAGTCCCCGTCCGGTACGACCGCCGTCCCGAACCCGGCGACCGTCCCCGGGACCGCCACATCGGCCACCGGCACGCCGCCCGCCACCGCCACGCCCGCCATCACACGGCCCGCCATCACACGGCCGGCGACGCGGGACTCCGGCCGGGACGTCGCGTCGCGCCTGGCCCGGCGGCAGCACGGGCTGGCCACACGGCACCAACTCACCGTCGGTGCGGGTGTTCCCGACGGCACGGTCACCTCCCGGGCTCGCCCCGGCGGCCCCTGGCAGCGGCTGTTGCCCCGCGTGTACCTCCTGCAGACCGGCCCGCCCGACCCTCGCCAGCGCGCGCTGGCCGCCGTCCTGTACGCGGCCGAACCCACCGCGGAGCCGCTCTCCGGCGACACGGCCGTCCTCACCGGCGGCGCCGCCCTCGCCCTCCTCGGCATCCGCGAGGCCCCGGCCGCGCCGGCCGACGTCCTGATCCGGGCCCCGCGCCGGCTCGCGCCCACCCCCGGGGTCAGGCCCCGGGCCACCTCACGTTGGCCGCGCACCATGACCGTGGCCGGCGTTCCCGCGGCCCGCCCCGTGCGGGCCGCCGCCGACTTCGCCGCCCGTACGGATCCGTGCGCGCCGCCCGACCGGATCCGTTCCGTCCTGGCCCAGGTGGTGCAGGCCGGTTGGTGTCACCCGCACGACCTGCACGCGGAACTCCGCACGTCCCGCCTGCTGACCCGCCCCGCGGTCCGCGCCGCCGCCGCGGAACTCCTGGCCGGGGTCCGCTCGGTCGCCGAGGCCCGGGCCCGCGACACCCTCGTCGCCACCGACCTGCCCACCCCGCTCTGGAACGCCCGCCTCCACACCGCGGACGGCGCTTTCCTGGCCAGTCCTGACGCCTACTGGCCCGACGAGGGCGTGGCTCTGGAGGTCGACTCGGCGGAGTACCACTACACCCGCGACGCCTGGCAGGCCACCCTGCGCCGCCGCATGCGCCTGGAGTCCCACGGCGTCCTGGTGGTCAGCGCGACCCCTTCGATGCTCCGCGACGCCTCGACCGAGGTGATCGCGGCGCTCCGCGCCGTGCTCGCTCTCGGGGCGTCCCGGCCCGCCCCGCCCACGGCCCTGGCCCGCGGCCACCAACAGCTCACCCTGTTCGCGGACAAGGGCTGAGGAAGGGAGGCCGACCGGGGTCCGCCCACGGTGCGGCGGATCAACCCGCTTCCGGGGCGGGCCCGTTCGCGCCGACCGGCCCGTCCGCCCCGGCGGCGGGCCGCGTGCGGCGTTCCGGGGTGGCCGGTGTGGCCCGGTGGGGTGCGGTCGCTTCCCGGGTCGCGATGACACGCGCCGCCACGACCTCGGGCGGTTCGTGCTCCCAGAACCGGAGCACGGTCCAACCGGCCGACACCAACTGCTCGTTCGTCTCGCGGTCCCGCGCCATGTTGCGTTCGAGCTTCTCGCGCCACCACTCGGCATTGGCCTTCGGCCGCGTCGCGTGCTGCGGGCATCCGTGCCAGAAGCACCCGTCCAGGAACACGGCGACCTTCGGGCCGGGGAAGGCGATGTCGATGCTGCGGCGCGGCATCCCGGGCACCTTCACCTGGAGCCGGTAGCGCAGCCCCGCGGCGTGGAGCAGCTTGCGCACCGCCACCTCGGGCGCGGTGTTGCGCACGGCCTGCTGGCTCATCCGCGCGGAGACGGCCGCGGAGGAGGGTTCCGCCGGGATCATCAGGTCCTCCCCGGTTGCCGGTGGTCATGGGCGACGGGGTTCGACCCGCCCGGAACGCTCGGCGGGTGCCCCCGGGGCCGATGGTACGGAACACCACCGACAGGGGCGTCGGACACGGGCGGGGACGGCCGTGCCCCGGCCGGCCGGCGCCCTCCGCGGGCGGAAGGGCCTGCCGGTCCGGGCGGTCAGGGCTCCCCGTGGCACTCCGAATAGGGCTTCGTCGAGGCACACCAGCACGGGGCCGTCGGTCCGGGCGGCCAGGAGGTGGCCTTGCCGCGGGCGGCCAGGGTGGTGGCGTACTCGGCGAGCAGGGAGGGGGAGGCCGGGGAGGTCTTCTCGGAGGCGGCGAAGGCCTCGTACGAGGGGACGTTGCCGGTGACGATGCCGAGGTTGGTGGTGCCCGACGCGGCGAGGGCGCGGAGGGAGGCCTCGATGCCGCTCAGGTGCGTCGCGTGCGAGGAGTACTCCGCCGACAGGGTCGGGTAGGAGGTGAGGAGCTCGGCGAGTTCGCGCTGGGGCCAGTGCAGGACCGCCACCGGGAACGGCCGGGAGAGGGCGGCGCGACGGTCGCCCAGTTCGGCGCGCAGGCGGGCGATCTCGGCGCGCAGTTCGGCCGGGTCGTCGGAGCCGAGGGCCCAGATCCGCTTCGGGTCGTGGAGCTCGTCCAGGGGGATCGGGCCGATGTGGCGGGTGTCGGCGACCATGTCCCATTCGTCGTGCGGGAGCCCGAGGAGTCGACGGACCCGGTGGCGGCCCGTGAGGAGGGCGGTGGTGGCCTGGGTGAGGGGGGTCTCCTCCGAGGTCAGCAGGGTCGCCGCCTCGGTGAAGCAGTCGTGCGAGGCCTCCAGCTCGTCGTGCGCTTCGAGGGTTTCCGCGATCACCTCCCAGGGCGCCGGGTCCTCGGGGGCGGCGGCCCGGATCCCGGAGATCAGGGCGCGGGCCTCGGCCTCGTGGCCGTACTCCCACAGGTTCGCGGCCTGCAGGGCCTTGATCAGGTGTGGGTCCGCGGGCGAGGCGGAGAGGAGTTGGTCGTAAAGGGCGCTCGCCCGGTCCCGCGCGTCACCCAGTTCGAGGTGGGCGGCGGCCTGGAGGAGGAGCGGCTCCTGGTCCTCGGGGTAGCGGGTCGCCGTGCGGATGAGGCGCTCGGCTTCGGCAAGGTGCTCTGCAGGCGTATCGGGGCGCATGGTTCACACCGTACTGCCGCTGGTCAGTTGAGGGGGGAGGACTTAGGGTGCGGCCCGTGCGGGATCACATACGTGTGGTGGTGCAGGGGAGCGGCCGGCGGGGGCGCGGGGCCCGGCTCGCACGGCTGTTGTGGGTGGGCGCCGAGGTGGTCACCACGCTGGGCGTGGTGGTGGCGTTGCTGGTGGTGCACCAGGTGTGGTGGACGAACCGGCAGGCCGCGGCCGCCGCGCAGGACCAGGTCCAGGCCCTGGAGCGGGCCTGGGAGGGGGAGCCTGCGGAGGCGGGCGTACCGGAGGATCCCGGTCCGGGCGGTGCCGGGGTCGAGGACGACTCCGCGGGAGAGCTCCCCGGGGGCGGTCCGTCACCGTCCGAGGCGGGCCCGCCGCCCCCTTCCGGTTCCGGGCCGGTGTCCCCGTCCGCGCGGCCGACGGCCGGGTCGGTGGCCTCCGCGGCGCCGCGACCGAAGCCCGCGCCCGCCCCGGAGGAGGCGTACGCCGTCCTGCGGATTCCGCGCCTCGGCCTCGCCGTTCCCGTCGCGCAGGGGATCGACAAGCGGGCCGTGCTGGACAAGGGGTACGTCGGCCAGTACCCGGGCACCGCGCGGCCCGGGGAGCGGGGCAACCTCGCGCTGGCGGGACACCGCAACACGCACGGCGAGCCGTTCCGGTACGTGAACAGGCTGCGCCCCGGCGACGAGTTGTACGTCGACGTGCGCGGCCGGCGCCACACGTACGTGGTCGGGCAGGTGTTGAGCGAGACCACGGAACGGGACACCGGGGTGATCGCACCGGTGCCGCGCAGCGTGGTGCGGCCCGAGTACGGGTACAGCCGGCCGGACGCGTACATCACGCTCACCACCTGCACGCCCGAGTACAGCTCCAAGTACCGCCTGGTGGTGTGGGGGACGCTCAAGTCGTCCTGACGGAGGTGCGGTCGCCGGGGTTCAGGCGCGGGTGTGACGCGGGGCCCCGGGACGGACCGGGTGCGGTCCGCGGACCGGTCCTCACCGGACGTGACCCGGCCCGACGGGGAGGCGCCGGCCCGGGATCCGTTCGAACGTCGGGAATCCGTCGGCCGACCCACGCTCCTTGTCGGTGGGCCCGGTTAGTATCGATTCCGAGAGCCCGATTTCGTACGGGAGTCCGCACGCTCAGGCGTGCGGGCACCGTCGCGTGGGGCCGCCGGATCGGGCGGCCCGTGAGGGGGAGGGGGTGGCCGGCATGACCGGGACGAAGCGAACCGCCGTGCGCACTCCGCTGTCCTTCCTCGCCACTTCCAGGGGCTCGCGGTTGCTCGCCGCCCTGCTCCTGCTGCTCGGGGGGTTCCTCGGCCTGATGGCGGGGGAGAACGGCCTGGCCGCCGCCGTGGTCGCGCTGGCGGCCGTCGTGGCCGTGGGCGCCGCCGCGTTGGCCGCGTGCCTCGTCCGGCCCGTGCCACCGCACCGCATACGCACCGCGATCCGTGATCGCGAGCAGCGCACGGCGTTCCTGCCGCAGCGCGATCCCGATGCCTCGGGCCGGTCCCGGCCCAGGGCGCCCGGCCGTCTCCTTCCGACGGCCGCGTAGGGGCGCGCAGCACCTTCCGCCTTCTGCTTCCGCCGACCGGTCACGGTCGGGCCGATCACTGTCGTCGCCCCTCGCGGGTCGTCACGCCGAAATGCACCTTCTTCGACGTTCGACGAGACCCTTCGGAGGGCCCGCGTGTCCGTTTTCACCCATCTCGTTGCCGCGCTGGGCCGGCTCATGGAGCCGGTACTGGCCGAGTCCGCGACCGCTGCCGCGATCGTGCTGTTCACCGTGCTCGTACGGCTCGCCCTGCATCCGCTGAGCCGTGCGGCGTTCCGGGGCGCCACGCCGGCGGCCGGTTGCCTGCCCGTGCTGCTCCAGCTGCCGGTGTTCTTCGTCATGTACCAGGCGTTCTCCTCCTCGGAGGTCGGGGGAGAGGCCAACGAGCTGTTGGGCCACCGACTGTTCGCGGCGCCGCTCGGATCGCGCCTGACGGGCGCGCTGGCGGAGGGCGGCCCGTTCGGACCCCAGGGCCTGGTCTTCCTCGGCCTGTTCGCGGCCATCGCCGGCGTGGCCGCGTGGAGCGCGGTCCGGGGGCGGCGTGCCGCCGCGGCGGCGCCCGCGCTGCCCGTCCCGACGCCGGGCCCGCGCGCGGGCAGGCCGGGAGCCGCCGGCACCGGGGCCGCCAGGGCCGGGGAGCGGGCGAAGCCGGCGGTGGAGCTGAGCGCCGAGCAGCAGGCGGCGATGCGCAAGCTGGGCGGCGTCCTGCCCCTGCTGTCGTTCGGGACGCTGATCACCGCCGCCGTGGTGCCGCTCGCGGCCGGGCTGTACCTGCTGACCACCACCGCCTGGTCCGTCGCGGAGCGGGTCTGGCTCCAGCACCGCAAGGACCGTGCGGCGGCGGTCGCCGGTAAGGCCGGCGCGGAGGTCACGGCCGGTCCCGCGGGGCGCGGCCGGCGGTAGCGGGCGTTCCAGTCCGTGAACAGGGTCTTGCGGATTGGGCGGTCATCTTGGAGGATCAACCAATCCTCCGATGGCCGCAACCCATCGGCCGGCCCCGGCATGCCCGGGGTCGACCACCCACGACCACGGGAGAATGCCCATGAAGCTGCTGCGTGTCGGACCCGTTGGGTCGGAGCGCCCCGCGCTGCTCGACCAGGACGGCACCCTGCGTGACCTGTCCGGCCTGATCACGGATGTGGACGGCGACCTGCTCGCCGACGACTCCGCGCTGTCCCGGGTACGGGACGCCGCGGCGGCGGGCGGGCTCCCGGTGCTCGACGCGGAGGGGCTGCGCGTCGGCTCCCCGGTCGGCCGCATCGGCAAGATCGTGGGCATCGGGCTGAACTACCACGGCCACGCCGCCGAGGTGGGCGCCGAGGCGCCGCCGGAGCCGATCGTCTTCCTCAAGGCCCCGGACACCGTGGTCGGCCCGGACGACACCGTGCTGATCCCGCGCGGCAGTGTGAAGACCGACTGGGAGGCCGAGCTCGGCGTCGTCATCGGTGCCACCGCCCGCTACCTGGGCTCCGCCGAGGAGGGCCTCGCGCACGTCGCCGGTTACGTGCTGGCGAACGACGTGACGGAGCGCGCCTTCCAGACGGAGCGCGGCGGGACCTGGGACAAGGGCAAGAACTGCGAGACCTTCACCCCGCTCGGCCCCTGGCTGGTCACCGCGGACGAGGTCCCGGACCCGCAGGTCCTGGACGTACGGCTGTGGGTGAACGGCGAGCTGAAGCAGGACGGCCACACCTCCGACCAGATCTTCGCGGTCGGCGAGGTCGTGCGGTACCTGAGCCACTTCATGACCCTGTACCCGGGCGACGTCATCGTCACGGGCACGCCTGCGGGCGTGGCGGCCGGACAGCCCGAGCCGAAGCCGTTCCTGCGGGCCGGTGACGTCGTCGAGGTGGAGATCGAGGGCCTCGGACGCCAGCGCCAGGAGTTCAAGAGCGCCTGACCCACGGCACGGCGAAGGGGCGGACCGTCGTGGTCCGCCCCTTCCGTGTCCCCGTACGTGGTGCCGATCAGCCCTCGGTCGTCGTGCGGCGGCGGCGGTTGGCGATGACCAGGCCCGCGCCCGCGGCGAGGGTCGCGGCGGCCGCGCCCCCGATCAGGACGTTCTCGGACCCGGCGCCCGTGTTCGCGAGCGGACCGGAGGCGGTGCTGCCCGCGGGGGTCACGTTCGTGTTCCCGGTGGTGCCGGTGGTGCCCGTCGTACCGGTGGTGCCCGTCGTCCCCGTCGATCCGGTCGTGCCCGTGGAACCGGTGGTGCCCGTCGTACCGGTGGTGCCCGTCGAGCCCGTCGAGCCCGTCGTGCCGGTGCCGCCGGTCTGGCCCCCGGTGGCCTTGTCCTTGGCGCGGGCCTCGTGCTGGCCGGTCTGCAGGAACGCCGTCCGGTCCTGGGCGGTGCCCCTGAGGGCGGCGAGGGCGGCCTTCTTCAGCTCGGGGCCGGTCTCCGCGACCATCGCCGAGATCAGGACCTTGTTGTCGTCGTCGCGCAGCGCGTGCTGCGTGGTCGTGACGAACTCGCGCAACTGGGCCGGCTTCGGGTTGCCTTCGAGGAGCTTGATGATGCCCTCCTTCAGCCCCGGCCCGGCGTCCTTCAGCATCCCGAGGACCGCGACCCGGTCGTCCTCCGCGCGGACCACGTGCTGACCGGTCGCGACGAACGCGCGGATCTCCTCCGGCGTGCCCTTCGAGAGCAGCTCGTTGACGGCCTTCGTGATGCCCTTGCCGGCTCCGGCGAGCATCCGGGCGATCGCGACCCGGTCGTCCTGGGCCCGGGCCTTGTGCTGCCCGGTCGTCAGGAACGCGGTGAGCGCCTCCTGGGTGTTCACCCGGAGGGCCTCGTCGGCCGCCTCCCGCACGATCCGGCCGCCCGCCTCGGCGATCGCGGCGACCCGTACGCGGTCGTCCTCCAGCTGCAGCTTCGGTCGTTCGACCTCAAGGAAGCGCCGCATGTCCTCGGGCTTCCCCTTGAGGGCCTTCTCCGCGGCCTCGCGCATGTCCTTGCTCGTCGCCGGGTTCTTGAGGATCGCGTCGATCTCGGTCCGGTCCTTGGCCGCCTGCGGGTCCTCGGCGGGGGTGGTCGTCGTGCCGCCCGGAGCGGGGTTCGCGGGCTGGGCGGCCACGTCGGGCACGGTCGCCGAGGGGCCCGTGGTCGTCGCCGTGGTGGAGTCGGCGGCGAACGCGGGCGAGGAGAGCAGGACGGCCGGGGCCATCGCGGCGGTGGCCACGACGGTGGCGATCCGGGGCAGTTTCACCGAGGGAATTCCATTCTTCATACGTGTGATGATCGACAACCTGTGAAGAATATGTCGCCCGCTCCGCCCGAACCGTCGATTTCACGCCGAACCCGCGCCCTGACCGGGCCGGTCGCGGCCCCTGCGGCCGGTCAGAGGTCGACGCTGACGCCCTCCGCCGAGGACCGGCGTGCGGCCTCCAGCACCGCCAGGCACTGCGCCGCCTCGTGCGCGGTGACCGGAGCCGGTCCGCCCGACCGCAGCGCGTCCGCGACCGCCGCGTAGTACGCGGGGTAGTCGCCCGCCGCGGTGCGCACCGGGAGGCCGCCGCCGGTCAGCGGGGACTCGCCGGAACCCAGCCGCCCCCACAGGTGCTCGGGCTCCTCGCCCCACGGGCGGCTGTCGTCCCCGGGGCGCAGACCCTCGCGCAGGGCGGCCTCCTGGGGGTCCAGGCCGTACTTGACGTAGCCGGCGCGGGATCCCAGGACCCGCAAGCGCGGTCCCAGCTGGGCCGTGGTCGCGCTGACGTGCAGGTGCGAGCGGACGCCGCTCGCGTGGGTGAGCGCGATGAACGTGTCGTCGTCGGCCTCGGCGCCCGGGCGCCGCACGTCCGCTTCCGCGTAGACGCGTACGGCGGGACCGAACAGCACGAGCGCCTGGTCCACGACGTGGCTGCCCAGGTCGTACAGCAGGCCGCCGATCTCCTCCGGCGCGCCGGACTCGCGCCAGCCGCCCTTGAGCTGCGGGCGCCAGCGCTCGAAACGGGACTCGAAGCGCAGGACCTCGCCCAGGTCGCCGCCGTCGAGGAGCCGGCGCAGCGTGAGGAAGTCGTTGTCCCAGCGGCGGTTCTGGAAGACGGACAGGAAGGTGCCGGTCCGGTCGGCGAGGGCGGCGAGCTCGCGGGCCTCGGCCGCCGTGGCGGCGAGCGGCTTGTCCACGACCACCGGGATGCCCGCGGTGAGCGCGGCGGTGGCGAGCGGGACGTGCGTCTTGTTGGGGGAGGCGATGACGACGAGGTCCGGCGCGTCCCCGCCGCCCGCGCGGGCCCACAGCTCGTCGGCGGAGGCGGCGACGCGGACGTCGGGGAAGGCCTCGCGGACCTGCCCCTGCCGGCCGGGGTCGGAGGTGACGACCGTGTCGAGGACGAGCCCCTCGGTCGCGGTCACGAGGGGGGCGTGGAACACGGAACCGGCGAGTCCGTAGCCGACGAGGGCGACGCGCAGGGGTGCGGTGGGGGAGGCGGTGTTCATGGCACCACTTTGGCAACAGCGTTGCGCAAGTGCAAGGAGGGTGGACAATGGGCAGGTGAACAGGGGTGACGGGGCCGGTCGTGGCGGGGTGAACCTGCCCGCGCTGCGCGGGCACAACGAGGCGGTACTGCTGGGGCTGCTGCGCGCCGCCGGACCGCCCGGCCTCGGCCGCGCCGAGCTCGCCGACGCCGCGGGGCTGACGCCGCAGGCCGTCAGCAAGATCGCGGCGCGGCTCGCCGCGGACGGCCTGGTGGCCGATGCCGGCCGTGGCCCCTCCACCGGCGGCAAGCCGCGCACGCTGCTGCGCCTGGTGCCCGGCGCCCGGCACGCCGTGGGCGTCCACCTGGACCGTGACGAACTGCGGGCCGTACGGGTCGACCTCGCCGGCGGCGTCGTCGACCGCCTGCGCGCCCCGCTGGACTTCGGGGCGGGCCCCGAGCCGGTCGTGGACGCGGTCGTGGAGGCCGTCGCAGGGCTCGGCGGCCGGCCGGGCACGCCCCCGCCCGTCGGCGTGGGGGTCGCCGCGCCGGGGCCGCTGGACTGGCGCAGCGGGGTGCTGGGCCGGGTGACCGGGTTCCCGAACTGGGCGGGATTCCCGCTGCGGGAGGTGTTGGCGGGGCGGCTGGGGCTGCCGGTGGTGCTGGACAAGGACACCAACGCCGCCGTCGCGACGGGGGGTCCGGGCGGGCCGGGCGCCGGCACGTCGGTGTACCTGCACGTCGGCACCGGGCTCGGTGCCGGACTCCGGCTGGACGGCGAGATCCACCGGGGCGCCAGGTCGGCGGCCGGGGAGTTCGGACACCAGGTGCTGTGGCTGGACGGCCCACCCTGCCGGTGCGGGGGGCGGGGCTGCCTTGAGGTGCTCTGCCTCGACGCGGTGGCCCGCGGCGACCTGCCGGAAGCGGCCCGGATCCTGGGGGAGGGCGCGGCGAACCTGGTCGCGCTGCTCGACGTGGACCGGGTACTGCTGGGAGGGCGGGTCGTGGACGCCGATCCGGACGTCTTCGTCACCGGGGTCAGGGCCGCGCTGGCGGCGCGCCCCCTGACCGACACGGCCCCACCGACGGTGGCGCAGGCCCCGGGCGGCGTCGCCGAGGGCGCCGCGGAACTGGCCCTGACCCCGCTGTACGTCCACCCCGGAACACCCCGGGCCGGTGCGTGACGGTCCCGCCGGCCGACCCGGGCACCCCCGCCGACGTGCGGGAACGCGTTCGGCGCTTGACCCGGTGCGCCATCCGGGCGTAAACCGGAGGTGCTCACGCGCGGCTCCCGGCAGGGGGTCGCGCGCGCGTGGAAGGGTGCGGACAAGGCCGGGGTGATTGTCGCCTCGTCCTATCATCGTCCCGTCCGGCGAGCAGCGAAGGTCTTCCATGCGACTGCGCAAAGCCCTTGCCCTCACCGCCGTGCTCCTCGCCTCCGCCGCGCCCTCCGCCGTGGCGGACATCGGCACCGGAGGCGGCGCCCGACCCGCCCCGGCGCTCCCCTCGCGCGCGCTGGCCAGCTGCGGGGACGGCAAGGGCGCCGCCTTCCCCATCGGGGCCCGGATCCGCGGCGGCCCGTCCGTCTATCGGGCCGGCGGCGGGGCGCAGACCTGGCTGTTGGACCTGACGAACACCACGAGCGGCGCGTGCACGGCCATCCACCCCGTCGTCGTGTTCACGGACAAGGCGCGGGCCCTGCGCCCCGCCCACCTCAGGATGGAGTTCGACGCTCCGGGCGGCTCCCATCCCGTCAGCCTCGAACGCACCGACCGCGACGAGATCATCGCGGTGTTCGACGGCGGCGACGCCTTCTCCGGGTTCTCCGTCGGCGCGGGCGGCTCGATCACCGTCACGGTGCGGCTGGCCTTCGCCGAGGAGACCCCCCACGGCGAGGTCGTCGCGGACGCCGCCCTCGTCCAGCGCAAGGGCGATCACGGTGACGACGGCGACTGGGTCGGGGAGGCGGGCGGCTACCGGTTCGAGGTCGAGGGCCCGCAGGACACCACCGAGGCGGGCGCCCTCGCGCACACCGGCTCCCGCGACCACCCCTGGGCGTACGGGGCCGGCGCCCTCGCCGCGCTCACCACCGGAGGCGGCCTGCTCCTGGGCGCCCGCCGGTTCCGCACACCCCGCGCCCGCTGACGCCCGCGCACCCGCACGCCGCGCCCGCTGACGCCTGCGCCCGCCGGTTCCGCGCGCGCCCGTACGGCTCCCCGCGCGACGATCTCCGTACATCTGCCCCGGTTACAGTCCCCACGTGGAAGAACAGACCCGGCGGCACCAGCACCTTCCCGGCGGCCCCGTGCGCTCGGGCATCCCGGAGCACGGTCGGATCCCCAAGTACTACGCCGTCAAGGCGCTGATCGCCGATCTGCTCGACGAGCTCGGCGAGGGCGGCTCGCTGCCCACCGAGCGCGATCTCGCGGAGCGCTGCGCGGTGTCCCGCGAGACCGTTCGGCAGGCACTGCGCGAGTTGCTCCTCGAAGGCCGGCTCCGTCGGTCGGGGCGCGGCACGGTCGTCGCCGGACCCAAACTGGAGCAGCCGCTCTCCCTCGCGAGCTACACCGAGGGGGTGCGCCGGCAGGGCCGCCGCCCCGGCCGCAACCTGATCGGCCTGGAGCGCTTCCCCTGCCCGGACGGCCTGGCCGCCGGCATCGGCGCGGAGAGCGGCGAGCCCGTCTGGCACCTGGAGCGGGTGCTGCTCGCCGACGATGAGCGCGTCGGCCTGGAGAGCACGTACATCAGGGTCGCCCGCGCCCCCCGCCTCGACGTCGATTTCCGGCCCGACTCCTCCTTCTACGGCTACCTCCGAGACGATCTCGGCATCGCCTTCGGTGAGGCCGACGAGAAGCTGGAGACGGTCCTCGCCACCCCCCGGGAAGCCCTGCTGATCGGCACCCCGCCGGCGCTTCCGATGCTGCTCATCCACCGGTTCTCGCGGGACGGGCAGGGCCGCCCGCTGGAGCGGGTGCGTTCGCTCTACCGTGGCGACCGGTTCAGTTTCACGACGCGCCTACGCCCCGAATAGCGGGGCGGGCGGCCCCCGACACCCCGCAAACGATCCAAAACGGGCGCCTTGGGATCACGGAACGGTAACGGGTCTGGTCCAAGCGTCGAGGGCTGTTCACCGACCGGTCGTCGACCGGACCCTCCCGGGCCACCGGCCGCCGCCACCTTGGGGGCGTGAGAGTCATAGTCGTCGGAGGCGGCGTGGTCGGCACCATGCACGCCTGGCAAGCAATCGAACGCGGCCACGAGGTCGTCCAGATCGAACGGGAAGCGGAGGCACGCGGCGCGTCACTGCGCAATTTCGGCCAGATATGGGTCAGTGGGCGAGCCGGGGGAGAGGAACTCGACACCGCCCTGCGGGCCCGCGAGCTCTGGGAGCGGATCGGCGCGGAGGTGCCCGGACTGGGCTTCCGCGCGATCGGGTCCCTCACCCCCGTCCGCGACGCCCGCGAGTACGCGGTGGCGGAGGCGGCGGCGGCCCGCTCCGACGCCGCCGCCCGCGGCCACGAACTGGTCACCGCGGTCGAAGCGCGGGCCATCAACCCGGCCCTGCGCGGGGACTTCGAGGCGGCCCTGTGGTGCGAGCGGGACGCGGCCGTGGAACCGCGCACCGCACAGCTCCACCTCCGGGAAGCCCTGCGGGCGTCCGGCCGGTACACCTTCCTCACCGGCCGCGAGGTCCGCGAGGTCGTCGGCGCGGGCGCCGTCCGCGACGACCACGGTGACGTCCACCGCGGCGACGCGGTCGTCCTCGCCACCGGCGCCTGGCTGTCCGGCCTGGTCCGCGAGTTGGTCCCCGACCTGCCGGTGCGCCGGGTCCGGCTGCAGATGATGCAGACGGCCCCGCTCGGCGAGGCCCTGACCACCTCCGTCGCCGACGCCGACAGCTTCCGCTACTACCCCGCCTACGCGTCCCCGGCGCTCGACGAACTCAACGCCGACCAGCCGCAGGAACCCGTCGCCGCCGCGCACGCGATGCAACTGCTGATGGTCCAGCGCCGGGACGGCGGACTGACCATCGGCGACACCCACGCCTACGAGCACCCCTTCGCCTTCGACACCCTCGAAGACCCCTACGAGCACGTCGCCGCGGTCGCCGAGTCCTTCCTGGGCCGGCCGCTGCCGAGGATCCGCCACCGCTGGGCGGGCGTCTACGCCCAGTGCACCGACACCACCCGCGTCGTCCACCGCCAACAGGTGGCCGACGGGGTGTGGTTGGTGACCGGACCCGGCGGGCGCGGGATGACCTGCTCGCCCGCCATCGCCGAGACCACCGCGAACGAACTGGGCTGGTGACCGACATGACCGATGCCAACAAACTGATCGTCCTCGACATGGCCGGCACGACCGTCGCCGACGGCGGTCTCGTCGAGCGCGCCTTCGAGCATGCCGCCGAAGCCCTCGGCGTCGAGCCCGGCAGCGCCGACCACGCGGCCAAGCTCCGGTACGTGCGCGACACCATGGGCGAGTCGAAGATCTCCGTCTTCCGTCACCTCTTCGGTACGGAGGAATTCGCCCGCCGCGCCAACTCCGCCTTCGAGCGGGCCTACGGGGAACTCGTCGACGGCGGCCTCGTCACCGCCCTCCCCGGCGCCCGCGAGGCCGTCGAGCGGCTCCGCGCCGAGGGCCGCGCCGTCGTCCTGACCACCGGCTTCGCCCGGGTCACCCAGGAAGCCATCCTCGACGCCCTCGGCTGGCGGGACCTCGCCGACCTCACCCTGTGCCCCGCCGACGCGGGCGGTCGCGGTCGGCCCTTCCCGGACATGGTGCTGACCGCGTTCCTGCGCACCGGCGCCGCGGCCGACGTACGGGACACGGTCGTCGTCGGTGACACCTCGTACGACGTGCTCAGCGGCCGGCGAGCCGGAGCGGGCATCGTCGCCGGCGTCCTCACCGGCGCCCACGACCGGGCCGCGTTGACCGGGAGCGGCGCCACCCACGTGCTCGGCTCCGTCGCCGAACTCCCCGGCCTGCTGGAGCGGGGGACCGGGGCGTGAGCGGCATCCGCTTCGACTCCGTCTCGGTCGCCTACGGCGGGAACACCGTCCTGGACTCCCTCGACCTGACCGTCGAACCCGGCGAGGTCATGGCACTGCTGGGGCCCTCCGGCTCCGGCAAGACCACGGCGCTGCGCGCGGTCGCCGGCTTCGTACGGCCCGCCGCCGGCCGGATCCTGATCGGCGGCCGGGACGTCACCGCGATGCCCCCGCACAAGCGCGGCATCGGCATGGTCGTCCAGCAGTACGCGCTGTTCCCGCACATGCGGGTCGCGGAGAACGTCGCCTTCGGCCTCAAGGCGCAGAAGGCCCCCAGGGCCGGCATCCCGGACCGGGTCGCCGAGGCCCTGGAGATGACCGGGATGGGCGCCTACGCCACCCGCTACCCGCGCGAGCTGTCCGGCGGCCAGCAGCAGCGCGTGGCCATCGCCCGGGCGCTCGCCATCCGCCCCGGCGTGCTCCTGCTCGACGAGCCGCTCTCGGCGCTCGACGCGCAGTTGCGCTCCGGGATGCTCGTCGAACTGGCCCGGCTGCACCGCGAACTTCCCGACGTGTCCATCCTGTACGTCACGCACGACCAGGTGGAAGCCCTCACCCTGGCCGACCGGATCGCCGTCATGGACCGGGCCCGGCTCCAGGACTGCGGGACCCCGCAGGAGCTGTACCGGTCCCCGCGGACCGAGTTCACCGCCTCCTTCGTCGGCAACGCCAACCTGCTGCCCGTCACGGTGGCCGACGACGGAGCCGTGTTCGAAGGGCGCGGCCTGGAGCTGGACCGCGGCGGCGCCGCACCCGGCGCCCGCGCCACGCTGTGCGTACGGCCGCACCTGATCGGCCTGGGCGAGGGCCCCAACGCCCTGTGCGGCACCATCACCGAGGTCCAGTGGCGGGGCTCCACGCACCGGCTGTACGTGGACGTCGACGGCCACCGCGTCAAGGCCGACCTGCCCGAACTGCGCGAAACCCCGGCGCTGGGCGACACGGTGACCCTGCACTTCGAGCCGCGCGACGCGGTCCTGCTGTCGGCGGGGGTCTCCGATGGCTGAGCTCGCCGGGGACCTGCGCGATCCCGTCGCCGGGAACGCGCCCGATCCCGCCGCCGCGACTTCGGCGGCCCGGACCGTGCGGGCCGGCGGCCCCGGCCCGTCCCGGACCCCGTCCGCCCGGCGCCCGCGCACCGTCCCGGCCTGGGTGTGGACGGCGCCGCCCCTGGCCGTGCTCGCGGTGGTCTTCCTCCACCCCCTCGCCCTGGTCGTGCGGCAGTCGTTCACCCCGGAGGGCGGCGGCGCCTTCGACGCCTACACCTCCGTGTTCGCCTCCCGCGGCTTCCGCGAGGCCCTGGGCACGACGGTGTGGCTGGCAGTCGGAGCCACCGTCGGCTGCCTCGTCCTCGGCTTCGCCCTCGCGCTGGTCATCGCCTTCGTCCCGTTCCCCGGATCCAGGGCCGTCGCCAGGTTCATCGACGTCTTCCTCTCCTTCCCCTCCTTCCTCGTCACCCTCGCCCTCCTCTTCATCTACGGGACGGTGGGCATGGCCAACGGGGCCTGGACCGACCTGACCGGCGCCGCCGAGGGGCCCTTCCGCTTCCTGGCGACCCCCTGGGGCGTCCTGCTGGCGGAGATCACCTGGTTCACGCCGTTCGTGATGCGCCCACTGCTCGCCGCCTTCTCCCAACTGGACACCGCCCAACTGGAAGTGGCTTCCTCGCTCGGGGCGAAACCGGCCCGGATCATCCGACGGGTCATCCTGCCCGAGGCCCTGCCGGCCCTCGCCGCGGGCGGCAGCCTCGTCCTGGTCATGTGCCTCAACGAGTTCGGGATCGTGCTGTTCACGGGCGCCAAGGACGTCACGACGCTGCCGATGCTCATCTACGGCAAGGCGATCCTCGAATCCGACTACGCGGCCGCCTGCGTGGTCGCCGTCGTCAACATCGCGATCTCCGTCGGCCTGTTCGGCCTCTACCGGGTGGTGAGCAAGCGTGCTGGTGCATAGCAGGACCGGCCGTCGAGCCGCCTGGGCCCTGTTCGGCCTCCTCTTCCTGCCCCTCTTCGCCCTGCCGCTGCTCGTCGTGGTCGCCGCGTCCTTCTCGACCCACTGGTCCGGAGCCTTCCCCTCCGGCCCGACCACCGAGAACTACGCCGCCGCCGTGCGCGGCGAATCCCTGCGGGCGCTGACCACCTCCCTCGTCACCGGCCTCGTCGCGAGCCTGCTCGCGCTCACCCTCGGCACCTGGGCGGCGCTGGCCGCCGCCGGCCTCAAGGAGCGCGGCAGGCGTTGCCTGGACGCCCTGTTCATGCTGCCCGTCGCCGTACCGTCCGTGGTCGTCGGCCTCGCCCTGCTCGTCGCGTTCAGCAGGCCCCCGCTGCTGCTCAACGGCACGGGTTCCCTCGTGGTCCTGGCCCACACCGTCCTCGTGACGGCCTTCGCGTACCAGTCCGTCTCGGCCGCGCTCACCCGCCTCGACCCCGCCTACGAACAGGCCGCGGCCTCCCTCGGCGCCCGGCCCGCGTACGTCCTGTGGCGGGTCCGGCTGCCCCTGCTGCTGCCGTCCCTCACCTCGGCCGCCGGGCTCTGCTTCGCCCTGTCGATGGGCGAGCTGAGCGCCACGATGATGCTCTACCCGCCGGACTGGACGCCCCTGCCGGTCCGGATCTTCACCGCCACCGACCGCGGCTCGCTCTTCAGCGGCGCCGCCGTCGCCGTGGTCCTGATGGCCACCACCCTGCTGGTGCTGGCGGCCGTCTCCCGCATCCGCACCAGAGCCTCGTACCGCTGATCCCCGGCTCCCCCTCCCCGTAAGGACGTTCCATGCCCAGCATCCGCACCCTCCTGCGCACCGCCACCGCCGTCACCGGCGGCCTCGTCCTCACCTGCGCCCTCACCGCCTGCGGCGCCGGCTCCTCCGCCGAGGGGGCCGCGGTCGTCACCGTCTACAGCGCCGACGGCCTCAAGAGCGACAAGGGCGACGGCTGGTACGACAAGGTGTTCGCCGAGTTCACCAGGAAGACCGGCATCGAGGTCAAGTTCGTCGAGGGCGGCTCCGGCGAGATGGTGCAGCGCGCCGTCCGCGAGAGGACCAACACCCAGGCCGACGTCCTCGTCACCCTGCCCCCCTTCATCCAACAGGCCGAGGGCAAGGGCCTGCTCCAGGCGTACCGGCCGAAGGGCTCCGAGCAGGTCAACGGCTCGAACAAGGCCGCCGACGGCACGTGGACGTCCGTCGTCAACAACTACTTCGGCTTCATCCACAACAAGAAGGAACTCGCCGAGGCCCCCAGGACCTGGGAGGAACTCCTCGACCCCAAATACAAGGGCAAGCTCCAGTACTCCACCCCCGGCGTCGCCGGCGACGGCACCGCCGTCCTCATCAAGTCGATGCACGACTTCGGCGGCAAGGAACCCGCCATGGAATACCTGAAGAAGCTCCAGGCCAACAACGTCGGCCCATCCTCCTCCACCAGCAAGCTCGCGCCGAAGACCGACAAGGGCGAGCTGCTCGTCGCCAACGGCGACGTCCAGATGAACTTCGCGCAGTCCAAGTCCATGCCGAACCTGGGCATATGGTTCCCGGCGAAGGAGGGCGGCAGGCCCACCACCTTCGCCCTGCCCTACGCTGCCGGCCTCCTCGACAAGGCCCCGCACGCCGAGAACGGCAAGAAGCTCCTCGACTTCATGCTCGGCGAGGACGCCCAGAAGCTCGTCAGCGGCGTCGGCGGCGGATTCCCCGCGCGCGCCGACGTCAAGCCGACCGACGCCAACGCCGTCGAACTGACCAAGCTGATGACGGGCGTCGAGGTCTTCGAACCCGACTGGGCCGACATCGACACGAACCTCACCGCCTACGTCGACGCGTGGAAGTCGGCAACCGGAAGCTGACCGGTTACTTCCTGGCCACCCCCGCCCGGAAGAGTGACGCTCGCATAACGGGTCTGGACCCACGACCGCACCCCCGGTCCGGACCCGACGCATGTCCGCAGTGCCCACCTGCTCACCATGCCCACTTGCTCCTGGAGGAGTACGTGTCCCCTGCCCTGTCCGGTCGCGCCCTCGCCGTCGCGGCGACCGCCACCGCCACCGCCCTGCTCGCCACCGCCCTCGGCGCGCACACCGCGAGCGCGGCGGCGAAGGCGGCCAACACCGACAAGGTCCTCGTCATCGGCCTCGACGGCGCGGTCCTCGACCGCGTCGTGGCCGCCGACGCCCCCCACCTCAAGGGCCTCATGGCCCAGGGCCTGACCGCCCGCAGCACCCTCTACGCCAACCCGATGGGCGCCACGTCCTCCGGCCCCGGCTGGTCCACCATCGCCACCGGCGTGTGGCCCGACAAGCACGGCGTGAAGGACAACTCCTTCATCGGCAAGAACTACGCGGCCCACCCCGACTTCCTGACCCGCATCGAGAACGCGAAGCCCGCGCTCAACACCTACGCGGCAGCGGACTGGGAGCCCGTCACCTCCACCGACCAGAACGGCCCGATCTTCTCCACGAAGGTCGACAAGCGCCTCTCCCTCAAGGGCGACCGCGACGGCTACCGCAACGAGGACCCGAAGATCGCCGCGGCGGCCGCCACGGAACTGCGCACCCGGAACCCGGACGCCGCCTTCGTCTACCTCGGCGAGATCGACGCCGCCGGCCACTCCTCCGGCGCCGGCAGCCAGACCTACCTCGACACCGTCGCCCGCGTCGACGTCCTCGTCGGCCAACTCCTCACCGCCGTCCAGCAGCGCCCCACCTACGCCCAGGAGAAGTGGAAGATCCTGGTCACCACCGACCACGGACATACCACCACCGGCGGCCACGGCGGCTCCAGCGCCGCCGAACGCGGCACCTTCGTCATCGCCAAGGGCGCCGGCATCCCCGCCGGCTCCGTACGCGACGACGTGCGCCTCGCCGACGTCGCGGCGACCGCCCTCGCCCAGGTCGGCGTCCCGACCACCGGCCTCGACGGCGTACCCCTGAACGCCCCCGACAACGACGCCTTCGACACGCTCCGACCCGCCCTCGGGACCCGCGTCGACGAGACCGGCATTCCCGCCGGCACCAAGGGCTTCACCCGCACCCCGCCCACCGGCTGGGCCGTCGACAATTCGCGGATGGGCACCGGCGGCATCACCGAGTGGTCCGGCTGGACCTTCGCCACCGACGAGTTCTGGACCCAGGCGCAGCGCGACCAGTGGCGCGAGCTGAACGTCCGCTCCCGTGACGTGTTCGCCGTCGCCGACTCCGACGAGTGGGACGACAAGAGCCACACCGGCACCTTCGACTCCACGCTGATCACCCCCAGGTGGGCCGTCACCGGCGGCGCCGTCCACACCCTCGCCTTCCAATCGCACTACCGCCACGAGGCGGGCCAGACGGCGCAGGTCCTCGTCTCCTACGACGGCGCCGCCCCCACCGTCGTGAAGAACTACACCGCCGACGCCCTCGCCAAGGCCGAGACGATCGCCCTCCAGGTCCCGGCCGGCGCCACCGACGTCCAGGTCCGGTTCCGCTACAGCGGCAGCAACAACTGGTTCTGGGCCGTCGACAACGTCACCCTCGGCTGATCCGCCACCCGGGTGACCGTCCGGGCCGTGGACGCGCGCCGCGTCCACGGCCCGGCACGGATAGGGTGGTACAGACCAGAGGTCCCCGAGGCCGGTGGACCTCCGAGGTCACAGGCCCCGCAGAGCGGAGAACAGTCCCGTGGCAGAGCGCAAGCCGATCGAATCCTGGCTCACCGACATGGACGGGGTCCTCATCCACGAGGGCACCCCGATCCCCGGTGCCGACGCCTTCATCAAGCGGCTGCGGGAGTCCGGCAAGCCCTTCCTGGTGCTGACGAACAACTCCATCTACACCCCGCGCGACCTCCAGGCCCGCCTCAGCCGGATGGGCCTCCACGTGCCCGTGGAGAACATCTGGACCTCGGCGCTCGCCACCGCGAAGTTCCTCGACGACCAGCGCCCGGGCGGCACCGCCTACGTCATCGGCGAAGCCGGTCTGACCACGGCCCTCCACGACATCGGCTACATCCTCACCGACCACGAGCCCGACTACGTGGTGCTCGGCGAGACCCGCACCTACAGCTTCGAGGCCATGACGAAGGCCGTCCGCCTGATCAACGGCGGCGCCCGCTTCATCTGCACCAACCCCGACGAGACCGGCCCCTCCACCGAGGGCCCGCTGCCCGCCACCGGCGCCGTCGCCGCACTCATCACCAAGGCCACCGGCAAGAAGCCCTACTTCGCGGGCAAGCCCAACCCGCTGATGATGCGCACCGGCCTCAACGCCATCGGCGCGCACTCCGAGAGCAGCGCCATGATCGGTGACCGGATGGACACCGACGTCCTGGCCGGACTGGAGGCGGGCATGCAGACCTTCCTCGTGCTGACCGGACTGACCACGGCGCAGGACACCGAGAAGTTCCCCTACCGCCCGACGAAGACGGTCGACTCCATCGCCGACCTCATCGACCTGGTCTAGGTCGCCCCGCGCGAAACACCCCGCGCGACACGTTCCGAGCGACCCGCACGCCGTGCGGCATTGGCGCGTACGGCTGACCCGGACGGGCCAAAAGAGCGCTGCTCCGGATGCGGAGCGGCGCGTCGCGCGTGAATCTCCTAGGAGAGGAGGTTCACCATGCGCAGTTCACTGCTCGCTCTCCGTGTCGCGGGGGTGGCCGTCGCCCTGACGGCGTGCTCCGTCGTGACCGCCCCCACGGCCTTCGCCAACGAATGGGACCGCGGCGGCGTCTCGGCGGAACCGAACCCGGCGGAGCCCGGGGCACTGGTCAAGCTGCGCGTCCGCGGCTGTGACGGCGGCCGGGGTCTGGCCCACTCCTCCGTCTTCGTGTCGGAGGTCCGGTTGTCGGACGGCCGCGACGGCCAGGCGCTGTACGGCGAGGCGATCATCCGCTCGCACGCCCAGTCCGGCTGGCACGAGATCCGCGTCAAGTGCGAGGGCAAGGGCGGCCACGGCGACAAGGGCGGCAAGGGCGGTTACGAGGAGGTGCGGGGCTCGATCGAGGTCCGCAACCGCGAACACCACCGCCCCGACCCGTACCGTTCGCCGGTCTGGCCCGTCCACGCGGGCGGCGGTGGCATGTCCGCGCAGCTCGCGGAGACGACGCGGCTCGCGGCGGCGACGAAGAAGAGCCACGTCGCCGACGGTCCGGGCCTGCCGCACACCCTGATCGGAGCGGCCCTCGCGGCCGTGGCCACCCTGGCGGTCGCGGGCCGGGCCCTCACCCTGCGCCGCCGCCGCAGCGGCGGATGAGCGAGGACCGGGCCACCCCGGGCGGCCGGCTGCTGACCTTCACGGCCTGGTCGGTGCTGGTCCTGGGCCTGTGGCTGTGGGGCAAGGAGATCACCGGGGTGCCGTCCGGTGCGCAGGCCGGGCAGGGCGGCGGCCCGGTGGCCGCGGGCATGCCGGCCGCCCACGCCCCGATGTCCGGGGCGATGCCCGCCCGGGTCGACGTACCTTCCATAGGCGTCCAGGCCCCGGTGATCTCGCGGGGCCTGGACGCCCGGGGTTCGATCGACCCGCCGCCGTACGAGCTCCCGGGCACGGTCGGCTGGTGGGGTGCCGGGGCCGCGCCGGGGGCGGCCGGTACGGCGTTGATGGTGGGGCACGTGGACACGAAGTCGAAGCCGGCGGTGTTCTTCGGGCTGTCGACGGTGAAACCGGGGGCGAAGATCCGCGTGGCCCGGGCGGACGGATCGGTCGCCGAGTTCACGGTCGAGGACGTGAAGACCTACGAGCGGACCGACTTCGACCCGAAGAAGGCGTACGGCCCCCGGGTCGACGGCCGGGCCGAGCTCCGGCTGGTGACCTGCGGCGGCAACTACGACAAGACGGCCAAGCAGTACTCGGCGAACGTGGTGGTCTCCGCCTACCTGACGGGTGCGGGCCTCCGCTCCGGCACCGAGGTGTAGCCGGCGCGGACCGCCGGGAGGCGGACCGCACGCGCCGACGGACGCCGAACGAACCGATGCAACGGAAGAAGCCCTCCACAGCTTTCGCTGTGGAGGGCTTCTCCTTGTCGTGCGCCGCCAGGGACTCGAACCCCGGACCCGCTGATTAAGAGTCAGCTGCTCTAACCAACTGAGCTAGCGGCGCCTGCTGACAGAGAAAACTCTACCCCACCTCAAGGGTTGCTCGTGACCAGCCGCGCCCGCGTTGTCCGATTAACCCATGTTTGGGGTGTTTATCGTGCACGATATGTCTGGTCGAGCCGAATCTGATGCCCCGCCAGATGCGTGCCCGGCCGACCAGTGGACGAGCAGGGGAGTGGACGGAACCGCATGACGACGCAGCCTCCGGCGCACGAGCAGCCGCCGGCACCGATGCCGATGCCGGTCTTCGAGGACTACCAGCCCGCGGGCGACTGCCGGTGCCCGGGATGCGCGCAGAGGCGTCGCGCCCTCGCGCGCGGGCGGGCCATACCGCTTCGGGACGGCGGCCACCCGGCCGCGCGGGGTGCCCGCCGGGCGTTGGTGCTCGCCACCGCCGCCGGTGTGGTGCTGAGCGGCGGCGGAAGCGCGGTGGCCCTGCACACGCCGGCCCCCGGCCCGGGGCCGGTGACCCTGGACGACCCCGACACCCCGCAGGGCGGTCGGGCCCCGCTGCACGGGCGCCCGTCGACCGGCCGCCCGTCGGGCCTGCCCGGCGCCCCGTCGGCCGTCCGGCGCATCGACCGGGCGACGATCATCAACCGGGCCAAGCTGTGGCTGGACGCCAAGGTCCCCTACAGCATGTCCGAGTACTGGACGGACGGCTACCGGCAGGACTGCTCGGGCTACGTCTCGATGGCCTGGAACCTCGGCACCAACGAGTGGACCGGCAGCCTCCACACGTTCGCCACACCGATCACCAAGGACGAGCTGCTGCCGGGGGACATGCTGCTCTTCCACAACCCGGCGAATCCCAACAACGGCTCCCACGTGACCCTCTTCGGCGGCTGGGCCGACGCGACGCGTACCCACTACATCGCCTACGAGCAGACCCGCCCGACGACGCGGAAGCAGGCCACGCCGTACGCGTACTGGAACAACGCGACCAAGTACCTGCCGTACCGGTTCACCGGGGTGTCGGGCGGGATCGTGCCGGACGCTCCGCAGCCCGGCCCCGGCCCGGTCGTCTCGACCGTCTTCCCCGGGACGTCGAAGTTCGGACCCGGCGCGGACAACGCGCACGTCGCCGAGCTCGGCGCGATGCTGATCGGCCGGGGTGCGTCCCGCTTCTACCCGCAGGGTGCGAGCAGGAAATGGAGCGACTCGGACCGGCTGGCCACCCAGGCCTTCCAACGGGCGCAGGGCTGGACGGGCACCGACGCCGACGGGATCCCCGGCTCCCACACCTGGCGGCTGCTGGTGGAACGGGGCGGCAAGGACATCCCGCCCGCGGCTCCCGGCGGGGCGACGTCGCCCACCACTCCCACCACCCCCACCGCTCCGACGGTCCCGATCGGCCACGCGGGGCCGGGCGGGGTGCCCGCGTACCCGGGGGCGTCGGTCTTCCGCCCGGGCAAGTCCCATCCGGCCATCACCGCCCTCGGCCGCCAGTTGGTGAAGAAGGGCTTCGGCAAGCACTACACGTCCGGTCCGGGTGCCCGCTGGAGCGAGGCCGACCGCCGCAACGTCGAGGCCTTCCAGCGCGCCCAGGGCTGGCGCGGCTCCTCGGCCGACGGTTACCCCGGCCCGGAGACCTGGCGGCGGCTGTTCGCATGACGGAGGCAACGATGTACCCCACGCGCACCACGTTCACGACGGGCACCCTCCGCGTCACCCCGGCCGGGACCCACGACCCGGCTCGGCACGCCCGCCCGACGGAGTCATCGGCCGGCGCGGCGTCGGCACCCGTGACGGACCGCCCCGGCGAGGCGTCGCCCCGGCCGGCGCCCCACCCGTCGGAAACCGGCGCCGTGCCGGCCCCCGAGTCCGCGGACCGGGTCGCCGGGGCGCCGGCGCGGGCCGGGTCGCACACGGCTGCCCGGTCCGAGACGTTCCCGGCCGACGGTTCCGGCGCCCGGCAGGCGGCCGGGCCCGCGCACCGGATCGCGGAACCGCAGGAGCAGGCCGGGGCCCCCGCGTTCGTGGCCGGCGGCGTCTTCGATCCGCTCGCGCGGGTCCGGTCCCAGGAGCCCACGGCCGGGGCCCTGCCGACGGCCTCCGTCGGGGCGCGGTGGCCGCAGCCGACACCGGTCGCGGCCGAGCCCGACCGGTTCGGTACGGAGTACCCGGTACGGGGCGCGGCCCCGGGGCCGGAGTCCGCCTCCCGGTACCGGGAGGCGGCGGCGTTCGCCGAGCCGGCTCCGTCCGTGTCGGGTTCCGGGGCGTTGCAGGCTCCGGCCCGGGACGTGGACCGGTCGCCGGAGTACCGCTCCTGGCCCGCCGCCCCGGTGGGCCCGTACGAGGCGGAACACCGGGTGCGGGTGCAGGTCGAGGCGCGGGCGCAGGAGTACGCGGGGCCGCGGATCCAGGCACCGGTCCCGGTACCGGCCGGGGCTCCCGGTGCGGACCTCGTGGACCCGGCGTCCGGTCGGGGCGGCCCCGTCGTCGCCCCGGAGGGGCCTGCCGTCTCCTCCGCCGGCCGCGCCGCGGAGCCCGTGCGGGCGGCGGCGGCCGACGCCCGCACGGCGTCGGGCGTCGGGTCGGTCGACCACCCGGCGCGGCCCCACCCGCAGGACGCGGTGGTGATCGGCGTTCCGGCCGCCCGGCCGGACCCCGCCGAGCCGGAGGCACCGGCCCCGCGCCGGGGCCGCTGGATCGAGGTTCCGACCGCGGGCCGCGGCCTGCCCCTCGTGGCGCCGGAGCCCGAGAAGGCCCCGGCTGCCGCGGACCCGCGCGGCACGGACGCGGACGGGGGTGGTCCGGCGCCGCTGCACGACACGGCCCCGACCGCTCCGGACCCCCGCGTCGGTGATTCCTCCGGGCTCGCGTCCTGGCGGGACGGCGCCCCCGCGGCCTCGGGCCCGCGCGGCGCCGGCTCGTTCGACTCCGCGCCGAGACAGGACCGGGGCCCGTCCGCTCCGGACCCGCTCGGCGAGGGCTCGTTCGGCGAAGACCCGCTCGGCGAGGGCTCGTTCGGTGAGGGCTCGTTCGGCTCCGCGTCGATGACCTACGGGAGGCTCGCCGCGCCGGAGGTCCGTGACGGGGACGCCTTCGGCTCCGCGCCGCGACCCGACGCCGCCCTCTCCGCTCCGGACCCCCGTGGCGAGGCCCTGCCGGCCCCCGCCGACGCGGAGGCCGCCCCGGCCGGTCCCGTACCGGCCCTGGGCATCCCGCACCCGGCCCCCGAGCCGGTCCGCGGCCACCCCCAGGGCGAGCTCTGGCCGGCCGAAGCCCCCGACTCCCCGCGGGGGAGCGGGATCCCCGGCCCCGACCGGACCCCCGACCGGATCCCGGAGACCCCCGACCCCGACGGCGCCGCCGAGCCGGCCACCGCCCCCGTCCCCGCCCCCGACGTCGCGGAACTCGTGGCCCGGGCCGTCGCCCGCGGCATGGACGCGACGCGGGAGGACGACGACACGCAGGACCTGCCCCACGTCCGGCTCCCGCGCGGAGCGGCGGTGACGGAGATCCCCGTACACCTCCCGTTCCGCGCCCACCCGACCCCGGCACCGGTACCGATCCCGGCACCGACCAGCACCGCGACTCCGACTCCGACCCCGACCCCGACCGCGACCCCGGACGCCGCGAGGACCCCCCGGCGCCCCGGTGGCAGCACCCGGCTGCCGGCCGGCCGCCGCGTCCCCCGCGGTGACGACCGGCTCCGCGAGCACCGGGGCCCGGTGCTTCCCGGCTGGTTCGCGCTCGCCGTCGGCGCGCTGGCCATGACCGGCTGCGCGGCCCTGCTGTGGCGGGCGGGTGTCGTCCCGGCCGCCCTCGCGGAGGCTTTCGGGGTGACTCCCCGCCCCTACCGCGGGCTCCGCAGCACGCACTGGCCCCCGTTGGCCTTCCTCGGCATCGTGGCCCTCCTCGCGCTGGGCGGTCTCGGGCGGGCCAAGGCCGGTCACGCCTGGGTGCTCACCCTCTTCGGGCGCTACCGCGGCACGGTCCGCCGTACCGGCCTGACCTGGGTCAGTCCCCTCCTGCTGCGCCGCCGGGTCGACGTGCGGCTGCGGCACTGGCGCAGCGAGCCGATGCCGGCCGTGGACTCCGGCGGCCTCGCCCTCCAGGTGGTCGTCCAGGTCGTCTGGCAGGTCAAGGACACGGCTCGGGCCACCCTCGCCGTCGAGGACCACACCGAGTACCTCGCCGAGCAGGTGGAGTCGGCCATGGCGCGGGTGCTGTCCCAGCTCCCCGCCGACGCCTTCCACGCGGACGCCCCGACCCTGCGCGACGCCGAGGCCGTCGGGGACGCGCTGACCCGGATGCTGGCGGCCGAGACCGAGGCCGTCGGGGTGGAGGTGTTCTCGGCCCAGCCGACGCGGATCGAGTACGCCCCGGAGGTGGCGGAGGCCATGCGCCGCCGGCGGATCGCCGCCATCGACGCCAAGCACCGGGACGCCGTCCTGACCTCGGTGGTGGACGCGGTGGACGACACCGTCCATCGGCTGACCTCGCGCGGGATCGTCGAACTGGACGACTACGAGCGCAAGGCCCTGGTGAAGGACCTCACCGTCGCCTTCTACACCGGCCGCGCCGAGCAGTAGCGGCGCGGCGGGCCCCGAGAACACCGGCAGCGGGAACGACAGGAGCACCAGGAGCAGCGAACACACCGGTCCGGCGCATGGACCGGACCAAAGGGAACGGGTGGCCGGTCAGGACCGGACCACCCGTTCTCGCATTGGTATAGACATGGCCAACTCCCGTCAATAATGTGGAACTTGGTCTAGACCTGAAAACATCCCCACGCGTGCGCACGCTCTCGTCAGATCCCCCCACGACCAAGGAGCATCATGCGTCTCTTCCGCATGCCCACACGCCCCGACCGGTCCGACCGCGCCGTGCGGCCCGGACGCGCCGGGGCCGCCGTGCTCGGCCTCGGCCTCCTCGCCGGCGCGGCCCTGATCACGGCGCCCACCGCGAGCAGCCACGGCTACACCGACACCCCGATCAGCCGCCAGAAGCTCTGCGCCAACAAGACCGTCTCCGACTGCGGGCCCATCCAGTGGGAGCCGCAGAGCGCGGAGGGCCCCAAGGGCTTCCCGGCGCTCGGTCCCTCCGACGGCACGATATGTGCCGCCGGTCACCCCGAGTTCGCGCAGCTCGACAACCCGCGCGGCGGCTCCTGGCCCGCCACGAGCGTGAGTGCCGGGCAGGGGTACAACTTCCGCTGGCAGTTCACCGCCAACCACGCCACCACCGACATCAAGTACTACGTCACCAAGAACGGCTGGGACCCGACCAAGCCCCTCACCCGCTCCGCGCTCGACCTCCAACCCTTCCTCACCGTGGCCTACAACGGCGCCCGTCCCGCCATGACCACCGTCCACCAGGGCGCCATGCCGAGCGGCAAGACCGGCCGGCACCTGATCCTGGCCGTGTGGACCGTCCACGACACCCCGATGGCCTTCTACTCCTGCTCCGACGTTCAATTCTGACGGAACGTCAGCTAACCTCCGGCGGCATGCGGACGACGACTGCACCCGATGCCCCCCACGCATCCGACGCACCCGGAACCGTCGCGGAACTCGTGGCGCGCGGATGGGGCGACCACCGGCCCGGCCTGAAGTTCCGGGACGCCGACGGCCGCCCCACCGCGCTCAGCCACCACCGGACCGCCCGGGAGGCCGCGGCCCGCGCGGCCCTGCTCGTCGACCTGCTGCCGCCGGGGGCGGAGCCCCACATCGGGGTGCTGCTCGACAACACCCCCGAGTTCCCGTTCTGGCTCGGCGCGGCGGCCCTGGCCGGGGCCGCCGTCGCCGGGATCAACCCCACCCGGCGCGGCCCCGAGCTGGCCCGGGACATCCTGCACACCGACTGCCGGATCCTCGTCACCGAGGCCGCCCACCTGCCGCTGCTGCGCGGCCTGGACCTGCCCGGCGTACGGATCCTGATCACCGACACCGAGGAGTACGAGGCCCTGCTCGCCCCGTACGCCGGCGCCGCGCCCGGCGACGCGGCCGTGCGCCGCCCGCCCGGCCCCGCCGACCGGCTCCTCCTCTACTTCACCTCCGGGTCCACCGGCGCCCCCAAGGCCGCCATCTGCACGCAGGGCCGGCTCGCCGCCGCCGGACACTCGCTGGCCCGGCACTTCTCGGTCGGCCCGGACGACGTCCACTACGTCTGCATGCCGTTGTTCCACGGCAACGCGGTGATCGCCGACTGGTTGCCCGCCCTCGCCGGCGGCGCCTCGGTCGCGCTGCGCCGCCGCTTCTCGGCCTCCGCGTTCCTGGACGACGTACGGGACTACGGCGCGACCTACTTCACCTACGTCGGCCGGGCCGTCCAGTACCTCCTCGCGACCGGCCCCCGCCCGGACGACCGGGAGCACACGCTGCGCCTCGGCTTCGGCACCGAGGCCGGGGCCGTCGACGCGGCCCGCTTCGCCGACCGGTTCGGGGTGCGGCTCGTCGAGGGCTACGGGGCGACGGAGGGCGGCGCCTCCGTGCAGCGCACCCCCGACACCCCGGCGGGCGCGTTGGGCCGTGCCGGTGCGGGCGACGACCTCGCCGTCGTCGACCCGGACACCGGACGGGAATGCCCGGCGGCCCTCCTGGATTCCGACGGCCGCCTGCTGAACGGTGACGAAGCCATAGGCGAGCTGGTCAACCGGGGCCGCAGTCACTTCGAGGGCTACTGGCGCAACCCCGACGCCGAGGCCGCCCGCACCCGCGAGGGCTGGTACTGGACCGGGGACCTCTTCTTCCGCGACGCCCGCGGGTTCCTCTGGTTCGCGGGCCGCACGGACGACCGGCTGCGCGTCGACAGCGAGAACCTGGCCGCCGCGATGATCGAGAACATCCTGGCCCGCTGGGACCCGGCGGGTGCCGTCGCCGTCTACGCCGTCCCGGACGAGGCCGCCGGGGACCAGGTCATGGCCGCCCTGGCCCTGCGCGGGGGAGAGGCCTTCGACCCCGAGGCGTTCACCCGCTTCCTCGCCGCGCAGCCGGACCTCGGCACCAAGATGGCCCCCCGCTACCTGCGGATCCTCGACGCCATGCCCGTCACCGCGACGAACAAGGTCCACCGGGTCGCCCTGCGCCGGACCGGATTCCGCTGCCCGGAACCCGTCTGGTGGCGCCCGCCCGGCGCCCCCGGCTACCGCCCGCTCGACGCACCGGACCTGCGCGTACTGCTCGCCGCGTACGACGCCCACGGCCGCCTCGGCCTGCTGGACCGCTGAGCCGGCCCGCGCGCGAGTAATGGTTTTGAGCACCCTCGGGGAGCAGGTAGTATTTTCTTTGTCAGGCGCCGCTAGCTCAGTTGGTTAGAGCAGCTGACTCTTAATCAGCGGGTCCGGGGTTCGAGTCCCTGGCGGCGCACCTGTACTTCGGGCGGTTTCCGGTTCACCGGGAACCGCCCGAAGTGTTTTCCGGGCACCTGGCGGGCCCGTGCCACCGGTCCCCGGTGCGGGACCCGGTGGCTCAGAGGGTGAGCGACAGCAGCAGGGGTGCCGCTTTCCGGTTCAGGGTGTCCGCTGCGGCCCGCAGCCGGTGGGCGTGCTCGACGGGAAGCGAGAGGGCCAGGCAGCCCACGGCCGCGCCGGCGGTGATCGGTACGGCCGCGCAGACGGTGCCGACCGCGTATTCCTGCAGGTCCAGCATGGGAACGGTGGCCGGCTGGCTGTCCAGCTTGGAGAACAGGATCCGCTCGTTCACGATCGTCTTCGAGGTGAGTCGGGCGATCTTGTGCCGCGACAGGTGGTCGCGCCGCCCGTTGAGGTCGAGCTGGGTCAGCAGGCACTTGCCGACCGCGCTGGCGTGCGCCGCCGAACGGAAGTCGACCCATTCGTGCACCTTCGGGGTGCGGGGGCTGTCCGCGAACTGGGTGATGCGGACCTCGCCGTCCACGTAGCGGCTGATGTACACGGCCGCGCCGACGGAGTCCCGCAGCCGGTCCAGGGTCTCCTGGAGCTTCTCGTGGAGCGCCTGCTGCCGGTCGATCCCGGAACCGAGCAGGACGAGGGAGTCCCCTATGGCGTAGGCGCCGTCCGACACCTGCAGGACGTACCCCTCCCGGCGCAGCATCAGCAGCATCGGGGCGAGATGGGCCGCGGGCAGGCCTGTCTCACGCGCGATCTGTACGTCGGTCACACCGCCGGTGTGGCGGGCGATCGTTTCGAGTACGCGCAGGGCGTACTGCACCGAGTGGAACGGCGCGGTCGGCTCGGGCTTCAGCGCCACGGTTTCCCCCTACCAGGTTGTTACCGCTTGCTCTACCACGATAGCCATCAAGAGGCCCACGTGGAGCGTGTGTTGATGAGATTGATGGCTTAATCAAGTCCCTCCATCAGGCGCTACTCGTCTGGCATATGCCAGACGCATGCTCGCGTCCCGGTCTGCCGGGAATGCCCGGGGGCGCCGAGACCGTTCGATTACTTCGTAGAGCCACCGAACGAGACGAACGGGACGGGACGGGAACGACGATGAGCGACACCGGGGACGCGGGCCGGCACACGGACGAGGGACGGGGGGCCGCGGATCCGATCCGCGGGACCGTCCGGGGCCGGGCGACGGTGCCGCTGTCGGTCCTCGACCTCGTCACCGTCGGCAGCGGCAGCACGGCGACGGCCTCGCTGCGGACCAGCGTGGAGATCGCCCGGCTCGCCGAGGCCCGCGGCTACCACCGGCACTGGGTCGCCGAGCACCACTCCATGCCCGGCGTCGCCAGTTCCTCGCCGGCCGTGATCCTGGCCCACCTCGCCGCCCACACCTCCCGCATCCGGCTCGGCTCGGGCGGGGTCATGCTGCCCAACCACGCGCCGCTGACCGTGGCCGAGCAGTTCGGCACCCTGGAGGCCCTCGCCCCCGGCCGGGTCGACCTCGGACTCGGCCGCGCGCCCGGCACCGACCCGCGCACCGCCGCGGCGCTGCGCGGCTCCGGGCGCCTCGACGAGGCCGCCGACGAGTTCCCCCGGCAGCTCGCGGAGCTGCTCCGGTTCCTCGACGACGACTTCCCCGACGGGCACCCGTACGCCCGCGTGCACGCCGTCCCCGGCCCGGTGCAGGGGCCCGCCGGGCGTCCGCCCGTATGGCTGCTCGGCTCCTCCGGCTTCAGTGCCCGCCTCGCGGGCGAGCTCGGCCTGCCCTTCGCGTACGCCCATCACTTCTCGGCCGCCGGCACCCTGCCCGCGCTCGACCTGTACCGGCAGAGCTTCCGGCCCTCGGCCGTCCTGGACGCCCCGTACGCGGTCATCGGCGTCTCGGCGCTCGCCGCCGACACCGAGCAGGAGGCCCGCGCCCAGGTCCTGACCGGGGCGCTGTCGATGCTCCGGCTGCGCAGCGGCCGGCCCGGGCTGGTCCCGACGCCCGAGGAGGCGGCGGCGTACCCCTTCTCCCTGCTGGAGCGGGAGTTCGTCGACGGCTGGCTGGCGAACATCGTCCACGGCGTTCCGGACGAGGTCCGCTCCGGGCTGGACGCGCTGGTGAAGCGGACCGGCGCGGACGAGCTGATGCTGACGGCCAACGCGCACGGCGGCGACGCACGGCTGCGGTCCTACGGGCTCGTCGCAGATGCGTACGGCATGCCGACGGACCTCTCGATTCCGTCTTGAGCGGCCAAGAACGGGGTTTGGCTGGTTTGTTGCCGAACACTTGCCGGAGCATGACCTAAGGGAGTCTTAAACCGCTCGTCACCCGGGGTGGCGAGCGGTTCTTCGTGTGCGCCCAAGTCTCTGACGAGCACATTTGGCCGCTCAGTGGTCTAGTCCTTCTTTGGTCCAAACCATTGACTGGGGTGGTCGGTGATCGCTATCACTTCTCTCACCTGAAGCTGATGCCCTCCCCTCCCACCCCCCGGAGGCAGTTCATGCACATCCGTAAACCCCTCATCGCGGCCGCCGCCACGGCCGCGTTGGCAGCCGGAGCGCTGGCCACCTTCGCGGGGCTCGGCACCGCGCAGGCCGCGGACGCCTCCGCCGCCGCGAGCAACGGCGGCGTCCGCATCGCCTACTACGACCAGTGGAGCGTCTACGGCAACGCCTTCTACCCCAAGCACCTCGACACCCGGGGCATAGCGGGGAAGCTGGACGTGATCAATTACTCGTTCGGCAACATCCACCCCACCGACCTCACCTGTTTCGAGGCCAACAAGGCGGCCGGGGACGACAACAACCCCAACGCCGGTGACGGCGCGGGCGACAGCTACGCCGACTACCAGAAGTCCTTCAGCGCGGCCGACAGCGTGGACGGCGTCGCCGACAAGTGGGACCAGCCGATCGTGGGCGTCTTCAACCAGTTCAAGGAACTGAAGGCCAAGTACCCCCACCTGAAGATCAACATCTCGCTGGGCGGCTGGACCTACTCGAAGTTCTTCCACGACGCGGCGAAGACCGACGCCTCCCGCAAGAAGCTCGTCGCCTCCTGCATCAAGCAGTACATCAAGGGCGACCTCCCGGTGGAGGGCGGCTTCGGCGGCCCCGGCACCGCGGCGGGCATCTTCGACGGCATCGACATCGACTGGGAGTACCCGGGCTCCTCCGGCGGCCACCTGGGCAACCACTACGGCCCCGAGGACAAGCAGAACTTCACCCTGCTGCTCCAGGAGTTCCGCAAGCAGCTCGACGCCGAGGGCGCGGCCAACGGTGGAAAGAAGTACCTGCTGACGGCGGCCCTGCCGGCCGGCCAGGACAAGATCAAGTACATCGAGACGGACAAGATCGGCGCGTACCTCGACTACGCGAACATCATGACGTACGACATGCACGGCGCCTGGGACAGCGACGGTCCGACCTACCACCAGTCCCCGCTCTACTCCCCGGCCGGTGACCCGACCGACCCGATCGCCCCGGGCACCCAGAAGTACAGCGTCGACAACGCCATCGACTCCTGGATCGACGGCAACCCGGCCTACGGGATCGCCGGCGGCTTCCCCGCCAACAAGCTGACCCTGGGCTACGAGTTCTACTACCGCGGTTGGAAGGGTGTCCCGGCCGGCGCGAACAACGGTCTCGCCCAGTCGGCCACCGGAGCCTCCAACGTCCGCCCGGTCAGCCAGCAGGCCGGCATCGCCCACTACAAGGAGCTCGGCGGGATCGTCGACAACCCGGCGACCACCTTCTGGGACGAGGGCGCCAAGTCCGCCTACTTCTACAAGGACGGCGAGTTCTTCACCGGCCTGAACCAGAAGGCCATCCAGGCCCGGGTCGACTACGGCAAGCAGCGCGGCCTGGCCGGCGCGATGATGTACTCCCTCCTCGGTCTGGACAACAACACCACCCTGCTGAACCAGATCTCGGACGCCCTCGGCGGCACCACCCAGCCGCCGACCACCCCGCCGACCACGCCTCCCACCACCCCGCCGACGACCCCGCCGACCACGCCTCCGACGACGCCGCCCACCGGCTGCGGTTCCGTCCCGGCCTACGTCGCGGGCACCGTCTACACCGGCGGTACGGAGGTCTCCCACAACGGCCGCAAGTACAAGGCCCAGTGGTGGACCCAGAACGAGGCACCCGGCACCACCGGTGAATGGGGTGTCTGGAAGGACCTCGGCGCCTGCTGATCTCCCCCCACCCCGCGCCGAGCGCCACCCCGCCCCGCCCCGGATTCCGGGTGCGGGGCGGGGTGTGTCACATGGTTGCCCGAATGCCCCCATCGGTGAGTGGCGCGGTCGCTACGGTTGGTCACGACCGAACCGGACCCGCGTCTTCATGGGGGTGACCGTCCCGTGGTCCTGACCCGCGACCTCGATCCCAGCGCCTCGCCGCTGGACTACTACGGCTCCGAACTGCGCAGGCTGCGCGAGGCGGCCGGCCTGAAACAGACGCAGTTGGGCGACATCATCTACTGCACCGGCTCCCTGATCGGCCAGGTGGAGACGACGAAACGGGTCCCGACCCGCGACTTCTCCGAACGGTTGGACGCGGCGCTGGGCACGGACGGGCAGTTCTCCCGCTTGGTGGGGCTGGTGCTGCGCACCCAACTGCCCTGCTGGTTCCAGGCGTACGCGGAGATGGAGGCCCGGGCGACTTACATCTCGACGTACCAGTGCCAGTTGGTCTACGGGCTGCTCCAGACCGAGGCGTACGCGCACGCGGTGCTCGGCGTCGAGAATCCCGACCGGCTCGACGCCTCCGTGGCGGCTCGACTCGATCGCCAACGCATCCTTCTCCGGGGCGATCCTCCGGTGCTGTGGGTGGTGTTGGACGAGGCGGCCCTCTATCGCAAGATCGGAGGTCGTCAGGTTATGCGAGACCAGCTCGCCCACCTGTTGAGCCTTCGAGAGCGGCAGTGGCTGGAGATCCAGGTGCTGCCTTTCAGCGCAGGCCAGCATGCGGCAATGATGGGCTCGTTCACCCTTCTGCGGTTCGACGGCGATCCGGATATCCACTACAGCGAGAGCTACGCTTCCGGCCACATGACCGCCAACCCACAAGTGATCAAGGAGCGTTCGATCGGCTACGCTCGCCTCCAAGCCGAGGCCCTCTCCCCCCGGGCGTCGGCAGAGCTGATCGCTCGCGTAATGGAGGAACGCTATGGCAAGCATCCAGAACCTGCCGGGCGCGCGGTGGCGTAAGTCGTCCTACAGCGGCTCCAGCGGCGGCGAATGCGTCGAGTGCGCCCCGATCGGCAGCATCACCTGGCGCAAGGCCTCGTACAGCGGCAACACCGGCGGCGACTGCGTCGAAGTCGCCCCCCAGCCCTGCCGGGTCGCCGTGCGGGACTCCAAGAACCCCGGTGGTCCCGTCTTCGCCGTCGCCCCGGAGGCGTTCGCCGTCTTCGTGCGGAGCCTCTGACCTTCCGGCCCCGCCGCCCGGCCGACCCGCGGATCGGTCCCGCGCCCCCTCAGACCACGGGATGCGGGGCCGTCGCCTGGCGGCCGATCATGCGGGCGATGACGTCCGGGGCCACCGCGCGCGAGTACAGCCAGCCCTGGCCCGTGTCGCAGCCCACGCGGCGCAGCCGCGCGGCCTGGCCGGCGGTCTCCACGCACTCCGCGGTGACCGTCAGGCCCAGCCGGTGCGCGAGCTGGACCAATGCCTCCACGATCGTCTCGTCGGCCGGGTTCGGGTGCGCCCCGTCCTCGTAGCGGAAGCCGTGCACGAAGGAGCCGTCCAGCTTCAGCACCGACACGGGCAGCCGGCTCAGGTAGGCCAGGTTCGAGTACCCGGTGCCGAAGTCGTCGATGGCGATCCGCACGCCCATGTCGCTGAGGGCCTGGAGGGCCTGCAACGGCCTGCCGGCCGAGCCCATCACCGCCGACTCCGTCAGCTCCAGCTGGAGCAGCTGCGGCGCCAGCCCCGTCTCGGCGAGGATCTCGGCGACATCCCCGACCAGGTCGGAGTCCCACACCTGGCGGACCGCCACGTTGACGGACACGAACACCGGCGCGTCGCTGGGCTGTTCGATCTGCCATCGCCGGGCCTGCCGGCATGCGGTCCGCAGGACCCAGCCGCCGAGCTGGACGATCGAGCCGTCCTCCTCGGCGATGCCGATGAACCGATTCGGCGTCAGCGTGCCGAACTGCGGGTGGTTCCAGCGGACGAGGGCCTCCACGCCGCGCACGGCGCCGCTCTCCAGATCCACCAACGGCTGGTACTCCAGCTCGAACTCGCCCCGCTCCACGGCCGGCCGCAGCGTCGAGGAAAGCGCCTGCCGGGTCATGCGGTGCGCGTTGCGCTCCGGGTCGAAGAGGGTCCAGCGGGCCTTGCCGTCCGCCTTCGCCCAGTACAGCGTCGTATCGGCGGCCTGCATCAGCCCGGTCGCCGTCGTCCCCTCCGCGTCGCGTTCCACGACACCGATCGACGCGGACACCGACAGCCGTTGCCCGGCCAGGTCGAACGGCTCCTGCACGGCGGCCAGTACGCTCCGTGCCAGGTCCGTGAGTTGGTCCGTGCCCGTCGAGTCCTCCACGAGCAGCGCGAACTCGTCGCCGCCGAGCCGCGCCACCAGGTGCCCTCCGGTGCGGCCGTAGCCGGACTGGTCCGCGCACTGTGTCAGCCGGGCCGCCACGGCCGTCAACAGCCGGTCCCCGACCCGGTGCCCCATGGTGTCGTTGACGGCTTTGAAGCCGTCCAGGTCGAGGTAGCACAGCCCGATCCGCCCCGTGCCGCCCTGCCCGTACGCGGAGGCCTCCAGGGCGGCCGAGAGCCGCTCGAAGAACAGCGCCCGGTTCGGCAGCCGCGTCACCGGATCGTGCATCTGGAGGTGCCGCAGCCGGGCCTGGAGGTCGCGCCGATCGCTGATGTCGGCGACCGACAGCAGGACGTCCTTGGTGCCGGGGACCGGCCCCAGCGTCACCTCCGTCCACAACGAGTGCCCGTCGGGGTGCTTGAGGCGGCGCGTGCAGCGCAGCCGGGCCTGCCGGCCGCGCAACACCTCCTGGTACGCCTGCCAGGTACGGGCCTCGGCCGCCAGGTCCACCAGGTCCGCCGCCGACTGCCCGGCCAGCGCGCGCGGCTCGGCGCCCAGCAGCCCGGCGAGGGCCTGGTTCGCGGCGATGACGTCGCCGTCGCGGCCGACCACGGCCATCGCGAGGTGGGCCGCGTCGAAGGCGGCCCGGTAGTCGAGTGGTTCCGCGGCGAACATGGCCGGCGCCGCCGCCATGCCGGGCACGGCCGGCACTGCCGGGTGACGCTCCGTAAGGGCCGGTCGGATGCTGTCGGCCGCCGAACCGGTCCCCTCTGAGGTTCCGCTCACCGTTGGCTCCCGCAGTGCTCGTGGGTGTCCGCGCAGGAAAGTGTGCCGATCATAGAGGCTGTCGGGAGGCCCTATCCAGCGGCGTCGCCGTACGGAACACGGTCCTTCGTCGTGATGACGTCCTGCTGACGCCCCGTCGGACACCACCCCGACCGACCCGGGGCGATCGTTTCTGCGCACCTCTGAGCACCCGGCAGCCGTGCTTGATCCCCGGTGATCGGTCGTGACGTTCCGTATGCGTGTGCGTGAACCCCGAGGGTCACCGGCTTGCCGTAGTGCTCACTCGTGTGGGGCACCGGAACAGGGCATTAATCAGACAATCGCCTCAAAGTGGATGAAAGGTCACCAATCCACCACCGGAGGTCGATGTGCCGCGACAGCAGACACCCGGGGGAGTGGACGGCTCCCGCGCCCGAAGTGCGGCGGCGGTCCTCACCTCCATGGCGGCCCTCGCCGCGATGTCGCTGATCGCCGGCCCCGCCGCGGCCGATTCCGAGGCGGGCCCCTGTGCCCTGACCCGCACGGCGGCGCACCACTCGCTCGGACTCGACACCTGGAACCGCGCCTACCCCAAGCCGGAGCGCAGCCTCAACGCGGTCATGGTCTTCCTCTCCTTCCCCGACCACCGCACCGGCCTCACCCCGGAGGAACTGACCTCCGACTACTTCCCCTCCACCAGCGACTTCTTCGAACGGGCCTCGTACGGGAGGTTCCGACTGGTCCCGCACCCCCAGAAGCGATGGATCCGGATGCCGAAGGCGTCCACCGAGTACGGGATAAGGCGGGACTGGGCGCCCGAGGACCGGGCGGCCTACCTGCGCGACGCCGTCGCCGTCGCGGACCCGGAGGTGGACTTCAGCGCGTACGACGTCGTCTACTTCGTGGCCGACCCGGAAGCCCCCGGGGTGGACTCCGACGCCACCAAGGTCGTCAACTTCGACCGGCCGCTGACCGCGGACGGCACGCCGCTGCGGCGGATCGTCACCGTCTTCGAACGGCACCCGCCGGACCGCAACGTCCTCGCCCACGAGACCGGGCACGTCTTCGACCTGCCCGACCTCTACCACCGCCCGTCGGACGGCAAGGGCGACTGGGACACGTACGTCGGGGACTGGGACGTCATGGGCAGCCAGTTCGGCATGGCGCCCGACCTGTTCGCCTGGCACAAGTGGAAGCTGGGCTGGCTGGACCGTACGCAGGTGGACTGCGTACGGTCCGGCTCCTCGATGCACACCCTCCAGCCGCTCGCCCAGGCCCCGGCCCCCGGCAGCACCGGCGGAACCCGGCTCGCGGTGATCCGTACCGGCCCCGGCAGCGCCATCGCCGTCGAGGCGCGGGGCTCCGTCGGCAATGACGGGGAGACCTGCACCGAAGGCGTGCTCGTCTACCGGGTCCGCAACGAGGCGTCCTCGGGCGGCGGCCCCATCGAGGTCCTCGACGCCCACCCGGGCACGGAGGCCTGCGGGGACCGTTCCGTGTACCCGCCGCTGGCGGACGCGCCCCTGGAGGTCGGCGAGGCCTTCACCGTGCCGGGGGAGGGCATCACGATCGAGGTCGCCGACCGGACCCGGTCCGGCGCCTACACGGTGAAGATCACCACGTAGCCCGTCGAACGGAACACGAAGAAGGCCCCCCACGCGCGTGGGGGGCCTTCTTCCGTCTGTGCGCCGCCAGGGACTCGAACCCCGGACCCGCTGATTAAGAGTCAGCTGCTCTAACCAACTGAGCTAGCGGCGCTTGGTGACGTCGTAGACATTAGCATCCTGATCCGCCGAAGGAAAAATCGCCGCCGCACCCCGGGTGGCGTGCAGGAACGCCCACAGCAGGGCGTCCGGGCCGGGCAGCCACGGGAGCCGGGATCCGGGGGCCACGAGCCAGCGGGAGGGGCCGGGCGCGGCGGCGAGCGGGGGCACGGTGACGGCGTCGCCGAGGCCGTGACAGAGCGGCGCCGGCGCACCCGGGCTCCACTCCTCCCAGGCGAGCAGGGCGGGCAGCCGCTGGGCCGTCCCCGGGGTGGCGAAGAGCAGCATCCGGCCCCGGTGCACGGCGGCCGGGCCGGAGCCGGGGCCCCGCTCCCACAGCAGGTCGAGCATCCGGCGGCCCAGTACGACCGGGACGTTGACGACGTCGAAGGCGGTCCCACAGGGCAGTACGGCGGGCGTGCCGGGTCGGGCCTGCCAGGCGACGAGCGTGTGCTCGGGGAGGGCGGACGCGGACGCCAGCCAGGCGGCGCCCTGAGGTGTGACGTGGGTCGCGGACGCGGGGCGTCCGTCCGTGCCGTCGAAGGAGGGGCAACCGGTGGCCGTCGTCAGCGTCGTCATGCCCAAGGTCTACCGGGCGTGATGTGACCATTCCCCGGAGTTACCGAAAGTCGGGACACGGCGTGCGGCGCTGGGGTATGTTGCGCCGCGCATATGCCAGGTGCCCCGTCGGGCGGGTACGGAGCCCGTACCCGCCCGACGGGCCCCAAGGCCTAGTGGGCGTCGGGGGCGGTGCCGCGCTGGAGGTCGTCACCGAACTCGATCATCTTGCGCGCGTAGTCCTCGGTCCACTCCGCGAGCTCCGCGATCGCCTCCGGCGGGATCCGGTCGAAGCGGCGGGGATCCGCCAGCTGGGCCGCCGCCAGCGCCTGGAACTCCACGGCCCGGTCGTGCGCCGCCCGGAAGGCCAGCGTCAGCTCCGTGGCCCGGGCCAGCAGCTCACGCGGATCCTCGATGGATTCCAGGTCGAAGAAGTGCTCCGGGTCCGTGGCGGCGTCCGAGGGCTCGAAGAGCAGCGGCGCGGGCCGCAGCCTCCGCTCGGTCCGCTCGGGCTCTGCCATGCGTGTCCTCCTGCTGCGCGTACGAAATCCTTCCGGGCCACCCTCCATTGTCCAACGTCGCGCAAGAGTGCCCCGCGTCACACGGCGACGGGCTCCTTCGCCAGCGCCGCGACGTCGTCGAGCACCCCGTCCAACTCGTCCGTCAGACCCGCCGGAGCGTCGAAGCCCGCCTCCCCGACCAGGGCGTTGATGCCCGGGACGGCCACCGAACGACCGGCGGGCAGCATGCCGAGCCGGGTCAGGACGGGCAGCAGCATCTCGGCGGCCGGCGCGCCGCCCGTCCCGCCCGCGCTGTAGCTGACCAGCCCGACGGGCTTGCCCTGCCACTCGCCGTAGAGGAAGTCGATCGCGTTCTTGAACGGCGCGGTGAACCCGCCGTTGTACATCGGGAGCACGAACAGGAACGCGTCGGCGGAGGAGACCAGGGCGCTCCAGTCGCGGGTGTGCTGGTGCGCGTAGACGCCGCTGGAGGCGTACTCGGGCTCGTCCAGGAAGGGCAGCGCGATCTCGGCCAGGTCCACCGGGGTGACCTCGAAACCACCGTGGGCGCGGGCCCGGTCGGCGACCCAGGCGGCGAGCGGGCGGCCGCTGGAGGTGGGCCGGGTGGCGGCGGAGATGACGTGCAGGCGGGTCATGATGGGCGAACTCCCCGTGGGTGGTGCCGTGGTGCGGCCGAAGGCGGGCCGCACCGTGCTGATCGGCCGCCATTCTGGGCGCGGGCGCCCCACCCGGGGAAACGCGGGCCGCGCACTATGTCAAAGTCGGGCCCGCCGACGCCCCGCCGATGCCGTCTGCGGGCCCGTCCCGTCAGGGCCGCCAGGGGACGCGGTGCTCCGCCAGATGCGCCAGCACCGAGTGGTTCGCCTCCCAGCCGTCCGGGAATTTCACCGTCACCCCGAGCTGTACCGGCTCCGTCGACGGGTGGGCGTCCAGCAGGTCCGCGATGCCCGCCCGGGCCACCACCACGCAGGCGTGCCGGTGCCGGGAGGCCAGCACGCACAGGCGGCCCGTCTCCAGGTGGAAGGCCGTGGCGTCGGGGCGGCCCGACAGCGGATGGAGCACCACCGTGAGGTCGTACTCGCGGCCCTGGAGGCGGTTCGCGGTGTCCACGACGACCCCGGACACGCCCAGCGCCGCCAGGGCGGCGCGGACCGCCGCCGCCTGGTCGCGGTGCGCGGTGCCCACGGCGATCCGGTCCGCCGTCAGCGGAGACGGGTCCGGGGACCGCTCGTCGACCGTCACCGCGCCGCGGTCCAGCGCCCGGCGGACCACCAGCGCCACCGCCCGGACGGCCTCCGGGTCGGTGCGCGGCGTGTGGCGCGCGGGCAGCTCCAGCAACCCCCAGCCCGACTCGGCGGCCTCGTCCAGCACCCGGTCGGGGCCCGAACCGTCGCCCGCGACGCCGTACGAGAGCCGCCGGTCGCCGTGGTCGGTGCCGCTGCGGAACCGGTTGTACGGGTAGAAGGCGCGCGAGACCAGCGGCGCGGCCGTCGCCGGGAGCCGCCACGACACCGGCAACCGGTGCTGCGGCAGACCCGGGTTGTGCGCCAGCAGCGTGGACACCGCCGACGCCGAGGGGTCGTACGACAGGCCCGCCCACTGCTCGGCGCCGACCACGCTGAACGGATCCAGCTGACCGGGATCGCCGACGAACAGCGCCCGGTCGAACAGCCCCGCCACGGCCAGCAGCGCGTCCGAGCGCATCTGGTACGCCTCGTCCACGATGGCGTGCTCCCAGGGCTCGACGTCCTTCACGTACGCCCACTTCGCCGCCGTCGACAGGGTGACGGGCAGTTCCGCGAGGTCCCCCGGCTTCGACGACAGGGTGACCGAGGGCAGCTCGCGCAGCGCCGGGTCGTAGGCGTCGCCGTCGCTGCTGTGCAGCCGGCCGACCCTCAGCTCCGGATCCTTCTCGTGCAGCCGCTGCACCAGGTCGTCGACCTGGGCGTTGGTCTGCGCGACCACCATCAGTCGGCGCCCGGCGGCGGCCAGTTCCCGCGCGGCGCGCACCACGAGCGTCGACTTGCCGGCCCCGGGCGGTGAATCCACCACCACGCCCCGCTCGGTGCCGTGCAGGGTGTCGTGCAGGATGTCGGCGGTCGCCCGGTCGGCGGCGGCGCCGGGGTCGAAGGCGGTCACAGGATGTCCTCGTCGGTCACGGCGTCGGGCAGGCCCGCGGGAGCGGACGCCGCGGAGCCGGGCGGTCCTCCGTGCGTCCACGGGGTGTTCTCCGGGTCGGGCAGCTTCGGCCCGCCGCGCGCGTCGTGCTCGAACAGCGTCCAGCAGATCCGGTCGCCCTTCTCCGGTACCGAGCCCGGCTCCGGTTCCCGGGTGCGGCCCATCTTGTCCAGCAGGCGCAGCACGAGGTGCCCGTCGTCCTCCCGGCGCACGAAGAGCGCCGACTGGGGTCGGCCGTCCAACGAGCGGTACACCTTCCCGCCGCCGTCCTCGGCGAGCTGCGGCCGGTCCTCCGTCGCCACCGTCACCAGCGGTCGCGGACTGGGCCGCTTCGAGTCCGTCCACTCCATCACCACCTCGGTGACCTCACCGGCGAAGGCCTCGCCCGCGAGCCGCCGGCCCGCCATGACCAGGGGGTCGTCGAGGGCTTCCTGGGCGTCGAGGCGCACCTGCTCGGTTTCCCGGGTGGCGAGCTTCTGCGCGGCGGTCACCGCGTCGTCGCGGCGCGGCTGCGGGGGCTCGCCCGCCCGGACGCGGTCCCGGTGGCCGGTGTAGGACCAGCGGTCGCGGGTCCAACGGTCCTCGGTCCGCCCGCCCGACGGCAGGGCGCGCACCAGGTCGAGTGCCTGCCAGGTCTGCCGCCAGGTGTTCTCCATCTGCGACACGACCAGCGTGTGGACCGCACCCTCGGCCAGCCGCACCGGTCCGTCACCGGCGGTCCCGGCCGCGAGGGCAGAGCGGGCCGCGTCGAACCGGGCGATGGCGGGCGCCAGCAGCGTGTTGTCGAACGCGGGGTCGGTCGCGGGACCGGCGGGCGGGCAGGACAACTGGCCCCTGGCGTCACGGTCGAGTTCCGCCTCGTGCGCCGCGCGCGCACCCGAGGTCCCCTCCGGCGGGTCGATCCAGCCCAGCAGCGCGCCCAGGTGCTGGTCCTCCAGGTTGCTCTGCCCCGTCGCCCAGTGCCGGGACAGCAGATCGGTCGCCGACAGCAGCATCGAGGAGCCGGGCACCCGGGAACGCTCGGCGAGGTGCGAGAACCAGCGCCCCAGCATCGGCACCTGCGAGGGCGCCGGGTAGGGGTTCTCCGGGTCCTCCTCGGCGGTCCGGCGGAACCGCATCGACCGACCCAGCAGCCGTACGTACTCGATGCCCGCGCGGCTGGGCACGATCAGCTGCGGCGCGTCCACGCACAGCTCGGCCTCGACCTTGACGCGCTTGCCGCTCTCCGGGTCGGTCTCGGTCCGCTCGGCGGGCTCGACGGTGTCCGCGTACGCGTCGATGTGCGCCAGCACGTGGACGGCCAGCTCGGCCAGGAACGCCCAGCGCAGGTCCCGGTCACGGGGCTGGGGTATCACGAACACCCGCGGGTCGTGCCGGTCGGTGCCCACCATCGCGCCGAGCGGGGCGCCCGCCTCGCCCGCGGTGGTCAGCGGTACGAAGACCATCGGCCGCGGGCTCAGGTGGCGGTGCCGTACGGTCGCCAGCGGTTGGGCGCGGCCCGCGCGGACCGCCTCCAGCCGGGCCAGGGTGCTCAGCAGGGGCATTCGGGGGTCTCCGGGGCGTGGTGCGGGGGACGGGCCGCGGCCTGTTCGAGCGCCTCGGCTCGCAGCCGGGCGGCGTGGTGCAGCGCGGCTGCCGTGGGGTCGTCGGTGGGGCCCGCTCCGGAAGCCGCCGCGAGCGCCGCCTCCACGGTGGTCAGGGCGCCCAGTTCACCCCGTACGGACCGGCCCAGCGCGGCCGGGTCGCCCGCGGCGCGGGACCGCTCGCGGCAGTGGAAGGCCAGCTCGCAGGCGGCCAGGCACTCGGGGGCGTAGGCCGCGGTGACGGCGGACACGGCCTGGTCGAGTTCCTCGGCGGGGCGGGCCGGATCGAAGCAGAGCCCCTCGGGCAGGGCCGCGGCGAGGTCCTCGACCCTGGTCAGCCGCTCCAACTGGCGCCGGGTCACCGCGTGCTCGCGGCGCACGTCCACCAGGGCGGCGGTGGGCAGGTTGGAGAAGTCCTTCGGGCAGACGAGCACGATCCGGTGCCCCACCTCGGCCTCGGGGAGCTTTCCGGCGGTCCGCTCCAGCGCCAGCACGTACACGGCGGCCTGCCGTGCGGCGGCCCCCACCTTCGCCGCGTCGGCCGCCCCGTCGATCATCGGGAACGATTTGATCTCCACCACGGTCCAGCGGCCGTCGGGGTGCACCACGACGGCGTCCGGCTCCAGGTAGGCGGGGGTGCCCGCCACCTCCAGGGCCAGCATCGGATGGTCGAGCAGCGTCCACGCCCGGGCGGTGGTGGCCTCGCGCAGTGCGAGCGCCGTACGGGCGGCGCGGCCCTCGGGGCCGGCGGCGGTGAGGTCGGGGACGCGGGCTCCGGGACCGGGCGGTTCGGTGCCGGCGCCGAGCCGGTCGTGGACCAGCCGCAGCAGCTCGGCGCCGCCGTCGCCCTTGACCTTGGCCTCGAAGGAGTTCCCGCGCACGATCGCGAACTGCGACTGTCCGAAGGAGGCGGGCGAACCGAGGGCCGCCGCGAGCGCCGTCTTGTCCACGCCCGCGCCGTCGAGCAGGGCCCTTCTGCCGCAGCCGGGGTTGGCGGCGAGGGCCGCGAGTGCCCTGGCGTCGAGCGGGCGGGGCGGTACGGCGGGGCCGCGCAGGTCAGCGAGCCGCTGCCGCAGTGTCGTCGTCTGCGGCGTCGGCTGCGGGCGGCCGCCGGGCGGGAAGGAGCTCACGGGCGGAAGTGTCCCATCCGCCACCGACAATCGGGGACTTACCGCGGAAACCGGCTGCTCCTCCTCCACGGACCGGCGTCGGGGCCGTCGTCGTGCCGGTCGGCGCGACGCCCCGTTCCGGGGTGCGGAACGCGGGCAGTCGGCGGGCGATGAGCGCGCCGGCTCCCATCACGGCCGCCCCGGCCGCCGCGTCGAGGAAGTAGTGGTTGGCGGTCCCCATGACCACCACCGTCGTCAGGACCGGGTAGGCGATGCCCAGCGCCCGCACCAGCGGCGTGCGGGCGTGCCGCCACAGCAGGATCCCGCACCACAGCGCCCACCCGACGTGCAGGCTCGGCATCGCCGCGTACTGGTTGGTGAAGGACCCGAGCCCGCGCGGGGCGCTGGCCTCGCCGCCCCACCAGCCGTACGCGCTGAACTGGGCCATCGTGTCGGTGAACCCGTAGGAGGCGTCGAGCAGCCGGGGCGGGCAGGTGGGCATCAGGGAGAACCCGACGAGCCCGAGCAGGGTGGACGCCACGAGCCAGGTCCGGGCGGCGCGGTAGTGGTGCGGGCGGCGGTGGTACAGCCAGACCAGCACGGCCGGGGTGACGAGGTAGTGCAGGGACGCGTAGACGAAGTCGGCGGGTATGCCGAAGAGCCCGGACCCGGAGAAGAGACGATTCAGCGGCCTCTCGAAGTCCATCCACAGCGCCTCCTCGACGCGCAGGATCGCCAGCCCGTGATCGACCGCGAGGTCCACGTCGCCCCGCGCCAGGAGCCTGCCGCCGGAATAGGCGCCGTAGACGAGGGCCAGGAGCAGTAGTTCCGCCCACCACGTGGGTCGCCGTCGATTGGTCATACGGTGTACGACGCCGCAGGGAGGGGAGGAGTTGCCCCGTGTTCATGTGATGGATGATGGTCGGACGACGGATTCGCCCGTACCGGAGCGAACCCCCACGGACCAGGAGAAACTCACATGGCTCCCCGCATCCTGCTGGCCCGCCACGGCCAGACGGCTTGGTCGCGCCTCGGCAAGCACACCGGCCGCACGGACGTGCCGCTGCTGGAGGAGGGCAGGCAGGGCGCGAAGCTGCTGGGCGAACGCCTCGCCCGCAAACCCTGGTCGGACCTGCGCGACCTCCAGGTGCGCACCAGCCCGCTGGTCCGGGCGAGCGAGAGCTGCGACCTGGCCGGCTTCGGGCTCCGGGCGGAGCCCTGGGACACCCTGGTGGAGTGGGACTACGGCGACTACGAGGGCATGACCCCGGCCGAGATCCAGGCGGTCCGGCCGGGCTGGCTGATCTGGCGCGACGGGGTGCCCGGCGGCGAGTCCGTGGCCGACGTCGCGGCCCGCGCGGACGAGGTCGTGGCGTGGGCCCGTTCGGCGGAACGCGACGTCCTCGTCTTCGCCCACGGCCACATCCTGCGCACCCTCGCCGCCCGCTGGCTCGGCTTCGAGGCCTCCTTCGGCGCCCGCATCCGGCTGGATCCGACGTCCCTGTCCGTCCTCGGATGGGCGTACGGGGCCCCCGCGCTGGAACGCTGGAACGACACCGGCCACCTCGACGCCTGAAGGCCGCCCGGCGCGGCCCTCAGATGGCGGCGTGCCGGGTCAGGAAGGCGCCCACACGCGGCGAACGCTGGTGCGGGACCAGGGTCTTGGCCGTGCCCGCGACCATGGACCGGATCCGGGTCGACCGGACCTCGGTGAGCAGGTCCAGCACGCGGCCCCCCGCCCAGGCGGCCTCGTCCGGCGCCCCCGCCCGGGCGAGGTCGTCGGCGAGCTCGGCGGTGTAGAGGGCCACGTTCCGCGCGAAGTGCGGGTCCTGGAGGTCGGCGGCCCGCCGGGCGTGCCGGGCCGCGCGCGCGAACTCGCCGAGGGACGCCCAGCAGCGGGACTCCAGCGACTCCAGCTCGGCCTCGCCGAAGAAGGACATCCACTCCGGGTCCGCCGCCGAGGGGCCCTTGGAGAACTCGGTGTGCGCCCGGGCCAACGCCTCCTCGCAGGCCCTGCGGTCGGCCAGCCCCGACCAACCGCCCGCCTCCCGCAGCGCCAGTAGCGACAACAGTCGGGGGGAGCCGACCGAGCGGGCCGCGAGCCGGCCCGCCTGGGCGGCCCGCACCGATTCGCGGGGGCGTCCGCAGTCCCGCGCCAGGAAGGCCATGTTGCTGAACGCGTGGGCCTCCAGCCCGCAGTCACCCGACACCCGGGCGGTGGCCAGGGCCTCGGCGTAGTGCGAGCGGGCGTCCTCGAAACGGCCCGAGTCGTGCGCGAGCCAGCCCACCGAGACGGCGAGCTCCCCGGCGCCCGCGTGCAGCCGGTCCTCGGTGGACTGCCGGGTGGCCCCCGCGTCGAGGAGCGCGTAGGCGGTCCGCAGCGGTCCGGCCGCGCGCCGGTAGAGGGCGTCCGCCCCGTGCCGGTCGTCCAGCAGCCGGATCTGACGTACCGCGTCCTCGACGGCGGCGGCCTCGGCCTCGCCGGCGCGGGTGGGGAGCCGGCGGGTGTCGCCGAGCAGGGTGAGGCTGAGCGTCGCGGCCGCCACGGTCGCGGAGCCGCCCGCCATGAACGCGCGACGCAGCACGTCGCTCTCCTTGGAACGGTGGGTGGGGTGGAGGGAGGGGCAGGGGGTCGGTGGTTCGGGGACGGCGCGCTGCGCCGACCTGCCGCGCACCGTCTCGCGGGGGGAGAAGCCGAGATCGGCGAGCGTGCGGCCGGGGAACATGTGCAGGAAGACGCGTTCGTAGGCGTAGTTGGGACAACGGATCTCGCCGGACTCGACCCGACCGATGTAACGGGCGTCGCAGGAAACCGTTTCTCCGATCTCCCGTGCGGCCCGGCGCACCATGGCCGCGAACTCGGCCGGGGAGTGCGTCGCGCGCAGTCGCCGGAAGGAGGAGTTGGGTGAGTGGGGGAACGCCGCCATGGACGTGGCCTCTCTGGACAAGCTCGGCAATCTCCGTGGATCCCGGTCGTGCTCGCCCCCTGAAGGGCCCCGGCGCGCATGAACGTACCGCCAGCGGAGGCCCGTTCACGCGATGTTTGCCTACAAAACGGATATCTCACCCGCGATCCGCCATGAACTGCCATCCTTTGCGGCGTCTTGGTGCCGCATCCGTTGACGGTCCCGTGCGTTGGACCCATGCGGATACGGATCGAGGAGGGGTTCCCTTGGTGGAGGCCGGCATGGACAGCACTGGAACGAACTTCGCGCACGGGACCGGCGCGACCGCCATCGACACCCCTGACGCCCCCGACGCACTCGACGCCCCCGACCTGGTGACCGTCCCCACCCGGCAGGGCCTGGAGGCCGTCGACATCATCCGTCGCGGCGCCGGTCTCGCCGCCCCCGGCGTCGGCCCGGTCCTGCACGACGGCTCCGGCGGCACCCTCGGGTTCCTCGTCCCGCCCGGCACCGCCGACGCCTGGGACATGCCCGGCAGCGCCTGCACGCAGACCAACGGCCGCGGCATGCGCTTCGGCGACGCCGCCTCGCCCACCGCCGGCGGCACCGGCTGGCTGCTCCCGCCCGAAGCCGTCGGGCCGGTCACCGACCCGGCGGTGCTGCGTGCCGCCCTCGGCGAGGCCGCCCGGCTCATCGAAGCGGCCGACAACTGTCGCTGATGCGCTGACCAGCCATAATGGAGACGTGGCAGGCAAGAGCAAGGGCAACAGGGGTGGCAAGGGCGGCAGCGGCGGCAGCGCTCCGCGCGGGAGCGCGGAGCCGGTCACCGGGCAGGTGGGCGGCGGCCTGGCGGAGCTGACGCCCGACCGCGAGCGCGCCCGCGCCTGGACCCTGCTGATCGACGGAGCCCCCCAGTCCCACGTGGACCTGGACGACCCCGCACACCTGGACTTCTCGTACCAACGCCGGATCGGCCACCTGATCGACCTCGTCGCGCCCGCCCGGCAGCCGCTGAACGTGGTCCACCTGGGCGGCGGCGCCTTCACCCTGGCCCGCTACACCGCCGCCGCACGTCCGCGCTCCACCCAGCAGGTCGTCGAGATCGACGCCGCCCTCGTCGCCCTCGTGCGCGAACACCTGCCGCTGGACCCCCAGGCCCGGATCCGGGTCCGCGCCGTGGACGCCCGGGCCGGCCTGGCCAGGATCCCGGACGGCTGGGCCGACCTCGTCATCGCCGACGTCTTCAGCGGCGCCCGCACCCCGGCGCACCTGACCAGCACGGAGTTCCTGGACGACGTACGCCGGGCCCTGGCGCCCACCGGCTGGTACGTGGCGAACCTCGCGGACGGTCCGCCGCTGACCCACCTGCGGAGCCAGATCGCCACCGCCGCCTCCCGGTTCACCGAACTGGCGCTGGCCGCCGACCCGGTGGTGTGGCGGGGCAAGCGCTTCGGCAACGCCGTGCTCGTCGCCGCCGATCGGGAACTGCCCGTCGCGGAGTTCACCCGGCGGGTCGCGAGCGACCCGCACCCCGGCCGCGTCGAACACGGCCGGGCCCTCGCCGACTTCACCGGCGGGGCCGCCCCCGTCGAGGACGCCTCGGCCGTCGCCTCGCCGCAGCCGCCGCTGTCGGTGTTCCGGTAGGGCCCCGGCGGGTGCGCGGCCGGGTGCGAGGGACGGGAGCGCCGACCGGGTGCGGTGACCGGGTCCGCTCAGCGCTCGTCGAACTCCACGCGCGGGGCGGTGTCGTGCCAGGTGCAGAACACCGACGACTCCCGCCCGTCACGGGTGAAGGTGACCCGGATCCACAGCTCCTGCTTCCACACCTGCATCCGCCACCCCGCCTCCGGCGTCGCCGACACCAACTCGGCCGAGTCGGTCCCGAGGTCGAGGACGACCCGGCCGCCCGTGACCGAGTACCCCTTGACCCGGCCCGCCGCGTCCGACCCCCGGGACGGCCCGGCATCGGCCGGCGGCGGGGACTTCGGTCGCGCCGCCGGGGCGGAGTCCGCCGGCGGGTCCGAAGGGGAGCCGGAGGGGGAAGCGGACGGGGAGGGCGTCGCGGACGGCGACGAGGACGGCGGGGCCGAGGGCGACGGCGACCCCGAACCCGGCACCACCGTGCCCTGCGTCGACGAGGACAACGGCGGCGTCGTCAGGGGCACGGCGAGCGGAGGATCGTAGGCCGTCCCGGACATGACCGTGCGCACGCCCCACCACGACAGGGTCACGGCCGCGGCGGTCGCCAGGATCCAAGCCATGGCATGTACAAGTCCTCGACGCATCGGGCACATACTGCCCCACCCGCCCCGGAGGCGGCCCGGCGCCTCCCGGGCTCCCCCGAATGGACTACCGTGCGGCCATGGCTAGTGTGCTCGTGGTCGAGGACGACCAGTTCGTACGTTCCGCCCTGATCCGGCACCTGACCGAGGCCTCCCACACCGTGCGGAGCGTCGGCACGGCCCTGGAGGCGCTGCGCGAGGTCGCCCACCACCGCTTCGACGTGGTGATACTCGACCTCGGCCTGCCCGACCTCGACGGCGCCGAGGCGCTCAAGATGCTGCGCGGCATCACCGACGTACCGGTCATCATCGCGACCGCGCGCGACGACGAGGCGGAGATCGTCCGGCTCCTCAACGACGGCGCCGACGACTACCTCACCAAGCCCTTCTCCGTCGAGCACCTCTCCGCCCGGATGGCCGCCGTCCTGCGCCGCGCCCGCGCCACCGGAGCCGAACCCCCCTCGCGGGTCCTGCGCGTCGGCGGACTCGCCATCGACCCGCTGCGCCGCCAGGCGGAACTCGACGGAGCCGTCCTCGACCTCACCCGGCGCGAGTTCGACCTGCTCGCCTTCCTCGCCGGCCGGCCCGGCGTGGTCGTCGCCCGCCGCGAACTGCTCGCCGAGGTGTGGCAGCAGTCCTACGGCGACGACCAGACCATCGACGTGCACCTGTCCTGGTTGCGCCGCAAGCTCGGCGAGACCGCCGCCCGGCCCCGCTACCTCCACACGCTGCGGGGCGTCGGCGTCAAGCTGGAGCCGCCGGCGTGAGGTGGGCCCTGGTCAAGGTGTGCCTCGCGGTCACGGTGATGGTCGTCGTCGCCTTCGCCGTGCCGCTCGGGATGGTCGTCCAGGAGATGGCCAGCGACCGGGCCATCTCCAACGCGGAGCGGCAGGCCGCCACCATGGGGCCGACCCTGTCGATCACCACCGACCCGGTTCAACTGCGCAAGGCCGTCGAGTCGACCCAGATGGGCGCCGCCGGACGGATGGCCGTCCACGTGCCCGCCATCGGCGGCTCCGGACCCGTCGACATCGGCGACGGCTGGGCGGGCGCCGGCGTCGTCGCCGAGGTCCGCAGCATCGGCCGGGCGACGACCGCCCACGTCGCCGGCGGGGACTCCGTCGTCCTCCAGCCCACCGCGCTCGGCTCCGGGGACATCGCGGTCATCGAGATCCTGGTGCCGGAGAACGAGGTCAGCAACGGGGTCACCACCGCCTGGCTGGTCCTCGCCGGCGTCGGCCTCGCCCTGATCATCGGCTCCGTCGCGGTCGCGGACCGGCTCGGCGCCCGCCTCGTACGGCCCGCCGAACGGCTCGCGGACGCGGCGCACCAGCTCGGCGAGGGCCGGCTCGGGGCCCGCGTGCCCGAGGAGGGGCCCAAGGAACTCCGCTCGGCGGCCGTCGCGTTCAACTCGATGGCCGACCAGGTGGTCGAACTCCTCGCCAACGAGAGGGAACTCGCCGCCGACCTCTCCCACCGGCTGCGCACGCCCCTGACGGTGCTGCGGCTCAACGCCGCCTCCCTCGGCGACGGCCCGGCCGCCGACCACACCCGGGCCGCGGTCGAGCAGTTGGAACGGGAGGTCGACACGATCATCCGTACTGCCCGTGAACAGCGCCCCGTCTCCCAGGGGTTCGCGGGAGCCACCGGCGGCGCGGGAGCCGGCTGCGACGCCTCCGAGGTGATCCGCGACCGCATGGACTTCTGGTCGGCGCTCGCCGAGGACGAGGGCCGCGAGGTCCGGCTCGCCGGAGTGGACCGCGTCGTCCGCATCCCCGTCGCCCGGCCCGAGCTCGCCGCCGCACTCGACGCCATGCTCGGCAACGTCTTCCGGCACACTCCCGAGGCCACCCCCTTCGCCGTCGACGTGCACGACGCGGGCGACGCCGTCATCGTCCTCGTCTCCGACGCCGGACCGGGCATCGCCGACCCCGACGCCGCCCTGCGGCGCGGCAACGACGGCGGCCGCGACGGCTCGACCGGCCTCGGACTGGACATCGTGCGCAGGGTCGCGGAATCCACCGGCGGCGACGTCCGGCTGGGCCGCTCCGTCCTCGGGGGGACCGAGGTACGGGTCTGGATCGCCCTGGACGACCGCGCCCGCGGCGGCGACCGGGGCACCGGCGGGCGCCGCACCCGCCGCAAGCGACGGGGCGACTGACGCACGGGCCCGGGGCGGGGGCGGTCCGGGGTGGGTCGGGGTGCGTCGGGGTGGGTCGGGGGCGGTCCGGGCGGGTCGGGGGCGGTCCGGGGCTGCGGGGCAACCGACGTACGCCCGGGGCGCGCCTCGTGGGAGGCGAGTCCGCAGGTCGGTACGGTCCGCCCCATGGACACCCTCATCTTCGGCGGCATCCTCGCCACCCTGATCGCCATGTACCGGGAGTCGTCCCGGAGCGTGGTGCTCGGCGCCTGGTGGGTCATGCTGGGCGCCGTGCTGCTGCTGATGGCGCACCACGTCGCCGGCGGTCCCGCCCTCCACCTGAGCCACTGACCCGTGGCCGCGATGAACACCCTCGTCCCGGAGACCGCCCTGGAGGGCGGCCTGCTCGGACGGGCCCAGTACTGGTTCGCGTGCTGCTTCGTCATCGGTTGGACGGCCTTCGTCGGCGCCGGCCTCTTCCACCAACTCGGTCTCCGCGAGACGCCCTGCCCGCTCTGCGTCGTGCAGCGCATGTTCATGCTGCTGGCGGCGGTCGGGGCCGGGTACGTCATCCGCAGGGCGCTCGGCGAGGGCGCCGTGACCGGCCGGGACTACATGACGGGCTGGGGCATGGCCCTGGTCGCCGTCATCGGGGGCTCCGTGGCCGCCGGGCGGCAGACGCTGCTGCACGCGCTGCCCGGGGACGCCGGCCACGGCAGCGCCCTGTTCGGTCTGCACATGTACGTGTGGGCGTGGATCCTGTTCACGGTCTCGGCCGCGGCCATCGGCGTCGTCCTCGCCCTGGCCCACGCGACGGCCGACCGGGCCGTCCCGGCCGCCCGCCCCGGCCCGCACCGGGCCGCGGGAACGTTCGCGCTGGGCTTCCTCGGAGTGGTCCTCGCCGTCAGCGCGGCGGCCGTCTTCCTGGACGAGGGCTTCCACTGGTTCCTGCCGGAGCAACCGACCCGCCCCCGCTCCTTCCTCGACATCGGCCTCCACCTCCCGGGCTGACGCTCGTTCCCCGGTCCGCCGACGCGGTGGAGGCCGCTCCGGTCCCGTCCCGGACACCGCGGGCCGGTCACGGAGCGGTCAGGCGGGGTCGCCGGCGTTCAGCCGGTGTGCTTGGGCCCGGCCGACCTCGGCGGCGCGGTGGAGGTAGTCGGCGATGAGCGCGAGTTCGGCGTCGGAGTAGCGGTCGAGTACGGCGCCGAAGGCCCGGCCGGGTGTGTCCCAGGCCTTGTTGATCCGTTCGCGTGCCGCCGGGGCGAGGACGACGAGGGAGCGGCGCCGGTCGTGCGGGTCGGCCTGCCGCTCGACGATGCCCGCCTTGACCAGGCGGTCGACGAGGCGGGTGGCGGACCCCGAGGTGAGACCGGTGAGGCGGGCGACGTCGCCGGTGCTGACGGGACCCGGTTCCAGGTCGAGGAGGCCGACGCACTGGAGGTCGGTGGGGTGCAGGCCGACGTGGTCGGCCATGGCCTGGCTGAAGAGCGAGTAGTCGGCGTAGTGCCGCTGGCTCTCCGTGACGATGCGCGCGAGCAGCTCGGCGCGGCTCCAGTCACCCGTGCGGGGGGAATCGGTTGACATCGACCTCTCCATGCCGGAAATTTAACTGTGTGGCGCAGAGAATGTATCGCACAGAATCTGTGCCACGTACTCAGCTTAAGTCACGGGACCCATTCGACACCCGCACCCACCGCACGAGCTGATCCGGCACCAGAAGAGCCGGATCGAGCAGAACCGGCACCAGCCGAACCGGATCGAGCAGAGCCGGATCAAGCAGAACCGGATCAAGCAGAGCAGGAGATCATCATGTCGATCCTCGTCACCGGCGGCCGCGGCGCCGTCGCCCGTTCCCTCACCACGCTCCTCGCCGACCGCGGCCTTCCTCACCGCCTCGCGTCACGTGAGCCGGACACTCCCGAGGTCGTGCGCTGCGACCTCGCCGATCCCGCGACCTTCCCCGGGGCGCTGGCCGGAATCCGTGCCGTCTTCCTCTACGCCGAGGCCGCCGGGATCGAGGCGTTCGTCGAAGAAGCGGGCGCCGCAGGGGTGGAGCACGTGGTGCTCCTGTCCTCCTCCGCGGTGATCACGGAGGACGCCGCCGTGAACCCGCTCGCCGCCGCCCACCTCGCCGTCGAGGAAGCCCTGTCGGCCTCCGCGCTGCACACCACCCTGCTGCGCCCCGGAGCCTTCGCGGGCAACGCCCGCCCCTGGTTCTCGTCCCTCGCCTCCGGGCAGCCCGTCCGACTGCCCTACCCGCAGGCGCACTCCACCCCGATCCACGAGGTCGATATCGCCGAGACCGCCCTCACCCTGCTCACCGACCCCGGACTCGGCGGCGGAGCCCACACCCTGACCGGGCCGCAGTCCCTGACCTTCGTGACCCAGCTGGAGATACTCGGCTCCGTCCTCGGCCGGCCCCTGCCCTACGAGAGCGTCACCCCCGAGCAGTGGAAGGCCGATGTGGCGGAGTACCTGCCCGCTCCCTACGCCGATGCCCTCCTCGGCCACTGGGCCGCGGCCGAAGGCCTTCCGGCCGCCACCACCGACACCGTCGAACGGTTCACCGGCCACCCGGCGCGATCCTTCACGACCTGGGCGGAGGAGAACGCCGACGACTTCCACCTGTCGTAGGAGGGGCGCAGGACAGGGCGCGAGGCTTGGGGGCTCCAGGACCGGGCGCCGATGGTCAGAGGGCGCCCGTGCGGGCCAGGTGGGCGTACCAGCGCGCACTGGAACGGGGCGTGCGGATCTGGGTCTCGTAGTCGACGTGGACGATGCCGAACCGCTTGCTGTATCCGTAGGACCATTCGAAGTTGTCCAGCAGCGACCACAGGAAGTACCCGCCGACGGGGGCGCCGTCGTCGATCGCCCGGTGGATCGCCGACAGGTGCTCGCGCAGGTACCCGATGCGTCGGGGGTCGTGAATGTCCGGCGCGTACGCGGCCCCGTTCTCGGTGACCAGCAGGGGCAGGCCCGGCGCTTCGGAGCTGAACCGCATCAGCAGGTCGTACAAGCCCGTCGGGTCGATCGACCAGTCCATGTCGGTCCGTTCGCCCGGTGGTTGGTGGAAGGCGATGCCGTCCGCAGCGGGCCAGGGGGAGTGGCCGGTGGAACCGTGCCCGTCGGCGCGGGGGCCGTCGGGGGAGGCCGAGACCACCGCCGGGGTGTAGTAGTTCACGCCGAGGAAGCCGAGCGGCTGGTGGATGAGGGCCTCGTCGCCCGGCCGGACGAAGGACCAGTCGGTCAGCGCCGCCGTGTCCGAGAGGAGGTCATCGGGATAGGCGCCGTACAGCAGGGGGCCGGTGAAGATCCGGTTCGCGAGGGCGTCGATGCGGCGTTGGGCGTCCAGGTCACCGGCCGAGTCGGTCAGCGGCCGTACCGCGCTCGGGTTGAGCGCGATGCCCGTACGGACACCCGAGGGCAGGGCCGATGCCGCCAACCCGTGGGCCAGGTTCAGGTGGTGGGCGGCGCGCAGGGCGTCGGCCGGGCTGGTGCGGCCGGGGGCGTGGACCCCGGAGGCGTAGCCGAGGAAGGCGCTGCACCAGGGCTCGTTGAGCGTGGTCCAGAGCCCGACCCGGTCGGCGAGGACGTCGGCGACGGTCTGCGCGTACTCGGCGAAGTCGTAGGCCGTCCCCCGGGCCGGCCAGCCGCCCGCCTCCTCCAGGTGCTGCGGCAGGTCCCAGTGGTACAGGGTCACGCAGGGCTCGATGTCATGGGCGAGGAGCTCGTCCACGAGCGCGTCGTAGAAGCCGATCCCACCGGACAGGACGCGCGGCCACGACACCGAGAACCGGTAGGCGCCCAGACCGAGTTCCGCCATCAGCCGGACGTCCTCACGCCACAGCCGGTGGTGGTCGACGGCCACATCACCCGTGTCACCGCCGTGCACCTTGCCCGGCGTACGACAGAAGGTGTCCCAGATCGACGGCCCGCGCAGCCCGGCCGCGCCCTCGATCTGGAAGGCGGCCGTGGCCGCCCCCCAGAGAAACCCCTCCGGGAATCGCATGTCCCCCACGCCGTTCATCCCTTCACCGCTCCCTGCATGATGCCGCCCACGATCTGGCGGCCGAAGACGACGAACACCAGCAGCAGCGGGAGCGTGCCCAGCAGCGCACCCGCCATGATCACGGACTGGTCGGGGACGTAGCCCCGTCCCAGCCCCGTCAGGGCCACCTGCACCGTCGGGCTGCCGTTCTGGGTCAGCGCGACGATCGGCCAGAAGAAGTCGTTCCACGTCATGACGAAGGTCAGCATCCCGAGGACCGCCATCGCCGGGCGGGCCACCGGGAACACCACGTGCCACACCACCCGCAGCGAGTTCGCCCCGTCGGTGCGGGCCGCCTCCACCAACTCCATGGGCAGCGCCTGCGCCAGGTACTGCCGCATGAAGAACACCCCGAAGGCGCACACCAGCGCCGGCAGGATCACCGCCTGGAGCCGGTCCGTCCAGGACAGTTCGGCGACCAGCATGTACAGCGGGACCACGCTCAGCTGCGGCGGGATCAGCATCGTCCCGACCACCAGCGACAGCAGGACCCGGTGCCCGCGGAACCGCAGCCGGGCGAAGGCGAACCCGGCCATCGTCGACAGCACGACGGTCACGGCCGCGACCGTGCCGGCGACGACGACCGTGTTCAGCAGGGCGGAGCCCATGTTGGCGTCGGTCCAGGCGGTCCTCAGGTTCCTGCCCAGATTGCCGCCGAACCAGAACGGCGGCGGGGTCTGCGCCAGCCGCGTACTGCTCCGCGAGGCCGCGATCGCCGTCCACACCAGCGGGAACAGCGACCCGACGGTGAACAGGGCGAGAGCGACGTACGTCAGCCTGCCCGCGCGCAGTGAACTCATCGCCCCGCCCCCCGTCCCCGCAGCAGCCGTGCGGCCCCCGCGACCAGCAGCAGCATCAGGAACATGGCCCAGGCGATCGCCGAGGCCCGCCCCAGGTGCAGGTTCACCCAGCCCTGCTCGTACAGGTACAGCCCCAGCGTCTGGAACTGGTGGTCCGAGCCGCCCGTCGCGCCCGCGCCCGCGTTGAACAGCAGTGGTTCGCCGAAGAGTTGGGTCGCGCCGATCGTGGAAACGACACAGGTGAAGAAGATGGTCGGCCGCAGCGACGGCACCGTCACGTGGATGAACTGCTGCCACCGCGAAGCCCCGTCCAGCGCGGCCGACTCGTACAGCTCCCCGGGCACGGCCTGCATGGCGGCCAGGTAGATCAGCGCGTTGTAGCCCGTCCACCGCCACACCACGATCGCGGACACCGCCAGCTGCGAGGCCAGTGGACCGTTCTGCCAGTCCACCGCCCCGAACCCGACCGCCGATAGGGCCCAGTTGACCATTCCGTAGTCCCGGCCGAAGAGCAGCACGAACACCAGGGTGGCCGCCGCCACGGACGTCGCGTACGGAGTGAGGACCACGACCCGGAAGAAGGCCGAGCCGCGCATCCGGTAGTTGAGGAGGTGGGCCAGCCCCAGCGCGATCGCCAACTGCGGCACCGTGGACAGCAGCCCGATGGTGACGGTGTTGCGCAGGGCGTTCCAGAAGAAGGCGTCGTCCCACAGCCGGGTGAAGTTCCGCAGCCCCACCCACGTCATGGAGTCCGGGTCGGTCAGCTCCACCTGGTGCAGCGCCGCCCAGCCCGTGTACAGCAGCGGGAACAGCCCGAAGGCGGCGAAGAAGAGGAAGAAGGGCGCCACGAAGGCGTACGGGCTCCAGCGCAGGTCCCACCGGTAGCGGCGCGAGCGCCACACCTGGCCCCGGCCGGACCTCCCGCCCCCGGTCCCGCCCGCCCCGCCCCGCACGCGGCGGGCGGAGGAGGCCGGGGCCGGGGCCGGCGCGGGCGCAGCGGTCGTGTCCGTCACCGGAACCTCACCGCTCCAGGGCGTTGTCGATGGCCTTCACCGCCGCGTCCCAGCCCTCCTGCGCGCTGCGGCCCTTCTGGTCGACCTGGAGCATCCCGATGTCCGCCAGGTTCTGGGCGATCACCAGGTCTTTCGGGCCGATCACGGTGACCGGCACCCCCTCGGCGGCCCGCGCGAAGATCTCCCCGATGGGCGCGCCCCCGAAGTAGGCGTGCTGTGCGCCCGCCACCGCCGGCAGCCCGTAGGCGGCGCTCGCGCTCGGGAAACTGCCGCGCTTCTCGAACAGCTTGGCCTGCTGCGCGGGAGCCGTCAGCCAGGCCGCCAGCTTCGCCGCCTCCTGGGCCTGCTTGCCCGCCTTCGGCACCACCAGGAACGAGCCGCCCCAGTTGCTGGGCTTCGGGGCCGGGGCCACGTCCCACTTGTCCTTGCCCGCCGGCCCCGCCTTGTCCTGGATGTACCCGAGCATCCAGGCCGGGCAGGAGATCGTCGCGAACGTGCCGTTGGCGAAGCCCTGGTCCCAGGTCGGCGTGAACTGCTGGAGCTTCGCGCTCAGCCCTTCGGAGGCGAAGGAGGCCGCGAGGTCGAAGGCCCCGCGCACCGCCGGATTCGTCTTGTAGACGACCTCGCCCCGTTCGTCGTAGAACCGCTGGGCGCTGCTCGCGGTGACGGCCGCCATCACGCCGGACGCCGAGTCGACGAAGGCCTTGCCCTCCCCGGCCTTCGCCTTGTAGGCGCGGCCCGTCTCCAGGTACTTGTTCCAGTCCCCACCCCACAGCGCGCCGACCGCCGCCCGGTCGGTGGGCAGTCCGGCCGCCGCGAAGAGGTCCTTGCGGTAGCAGATGCCCTGCGGGCCTATGTCGGTGCCGAGACCGACGGTCGCCCCGCCCTTCGCGGCGGAAGCCGTGCCCTGCGCCCACTTCCACGGCAGGTACGCGGCCTTGTCCACCCCCGCCACCTTGCCGAGGTCGACCAGCTTGTCCGCCTGGGTCGCGGTGATCTCCGCGATGTTGTTGACCTCGACGGCCTGGATGTCGGCGAGACCGCTGCCGGTGCCCAGGTGGGTCAGGAGCTGCGGGTAGTAGTTCTCGTTCCGCTCGATGGAGGTCTGCTCGATCCGGATCCCCGGATTCTGCGCCATGTACTCGTCGTAGAGACCGGCCTCCTTGAGTCCGAAGGCGCCGAAGACGCCGACCGTCAGGGTCGTCCGCCCCGATCCGCCCGACGAGGAACCCGCCTTGGGGGCCTCCTCCGGGTCCTGCGCGCAGCCGGCGAGCAGCAGGGCGGTCGCGGCGGCCACGCAGGCCGCGCTGACGAGATTTCTTCGGGCTCGCATCTGGGTCCTCCCTGAAGGACGGAACGTGCCGGGTGTCGTGTGACACAGTGTGGGAGCGCTCCCACAGTCGTCAAGGGGTAGATTCACAACCGGGAGGAAGCCATGAACGGGCACGGGCGCAGTGGGGGACGGCCGACCTTGGAGGAGGTCGCGGTCCGGGCCGGGGTCGGGCGGGGCACCGTCTCCCGGGTGATCAACGGATCGTCCAAGGTCAGCGACCGTACGCGGGAGGCCGTAGAAGCCGCCGTCGCCGAGTTGGGGTACGTACCGAACCGGGCGGCCCGCGCGCTCGCCGCCAACCGCACCGACGCCATCGCCCTGGTGATCCCGGAGCCGGAGGCCCGCTTCTTCTCGGAGCCGTACTTCTCCGACGTCGTGCGCGGCGTCGGCGCGACCCTCGCCGAGACCGACGTGCAGCTGGTGCTCACCCTCGCCGGCAGCGACCGCGAGCGCCGGCGACTGGCGCAGTACCTGTCGGGGCACCGGGTCGACGGGGTGCTGCTGGCCTCGGTGCACGCCGGTGACCCGCTGCCCGAGCTGCTGGCCGAGCTGGGCATCCCGGCGGTGATCAGCGGCCGCCGGTCGGCCGCCGAGACCCTCCCGAGCGTGGACTCCGACAACCTGGCGGGCGCCGCCGGGGCGGTGCGCCACCTCCTCGGGCGGGGACGCCGCACGATCGCCACCATCACCGGCCCCCTCGACGTGTACGGGGCCCAGTGCCGACTCGACGGCTACCGGCAGGCCCTCGCCGCCGCCGGGCACCCCGTCGACGAGCCGCTGATCGCCGTCGGGGACTTCACCGAGGACGGCGGCCGCCGGGCCATGCGCGAACTGCTGGAGCGGCGCCCCGCCCTGGACGCCGTCTTCGCCGCTTCCGACGTGATGGCGGCCGGCGCCCTGCGCGAGCTCCGCGCGGCGGGCCGCCGCGTCCCCCGGGACGTGGCGCTGGTCGGCTTCGACGACTCGGTGGTGGCCCGCCACATGGACCCGCCGCTGACGAGCGTCCGCCAGCCGATCGAGGAGATGGGCCGGACCATGGCCCGGGTCCTGCTGGACCGCATAGCGGGCCTGCGCGACGGCGACGGCGACAGCGGCGGCGCGGGCGGGGAGCGGGGCGAGCGGGCGCTGGTCCTGCCGACGGAGCTCGTCGTCCGGGAGTCCTCGTAGCGCCCCGGAACCGGCGCCCCGGAACCGCCCTCCCGCACGGAACCGCCCTCCCCTCGCGGTGAGGGCCCGGACACGCAGAAGGCCCCGGTCCGCTTCCGCGTACCGGGGCCTTCCTTCAGGGTGAGTGACGGGACTTGAACCCGCGGCCACCTGGACCACAACCAGGTGCTCTACCAACTGAGCTACACCCACCATGTCCGGTCGCAGAACGACCGGCCGAAGAAAAGGGTACAGGGTCCGGGAGGGTGCTCGCTCCCCCCTTTCCCCGCACCCGTCGCCCCGGGTCCTACTCGCCGGGCACGACGTGCTTGGCGGCGATGGTGCGGGCCGTGTCCGAGTCCGGTCCGGGCTGCGGCACGAAGACCGCCTCGCGGTAGTACCGCAGCTCGGCGATGGACTCCTTGATGTCCGCGAGCGCCCGGTGGTTGCCGTTCTTCGGCGGGCTGTTGAAGTAGGCCCGCGGGTACCAGCGGCGTGCCAGCTCCTTGACCGAGGACACGTCCACGATCCGGTAGTGCAGGTAGCTCTCCAGCGCGCCCATGTCGCGCAGCAGGAACCCGCGGTCGGTGCCGACGGAGTTGCCGCACAGGGGCGCCTTGCGGGGCTCCTTCACGTGCTCCCGCACGTACGCCAGGACCTGCGCCTCGGCGTCGGCGAGGGTGGTGCCGGCGGCCAGCTCGTCGAGCAGTCCGGACGAGGTGTGCATTTCGCGCACCACGTCCGGCATGGTTTCCAGGGCCGCGTCCGGCGGGCGGATCACGATGTCCACGCCTTCGCCGAGCACGTTGAGCTCCGAGTCGGTGACCAGTGCGGCCACCTCGATAAGTGCGTCGTCCGTCAACGAGAGCCCGGTCATCTCGCAGTCGATCCACACCATGCGATCGTTCATGCGCCCCACCTTATGCCGAAGGTCCCCCACATCGGTGCTCTGCCGGTGCGGGGGACCTTCGTCATGGGAGCAGGCATGGCTCCCCGGGACGCTACGCGTGCTCGCGCAGCACCCTGCCCGGGGCGTACAGCTCCGTCACGCTCGGACCGGACGCGGCCAGTGCCGCCGCCGCCCGCTGGGGCTGGGCGGTGCGCTGGTGCGGTACCGGAACGTCGGGGAGCTGGGTCACCGGGGCCACGTCGACCTGCGGGCGGCGCGCCCGGTAGGCCGAGCGGTAGGCGGCCGGGGAGGACCCCAGCTGCCGCCGGAAGTGACCGCGCAGCGCGACGGGCGAACGGAACCCGCAGCGTCCGGCGACCTCGTCGACCGAGTAGTCGGAGGTCTCCAGCAGCCGCTGCGCCTGGAGCACCCGCTGGGTGATCAGCCACTGCAGCGGCGCGCTGCCGGTGAGCGAACGGAACCGCCGGTCGAAGGTGCGCCTGCTCATGTAGGCGCGGGCGGCCAGCGTCTCCACGTCGAACTGCTCGTGGAGGTGTTCCAGCGCCCAGGCGACGACCTCGGCGAGCGGATCGGCGCCGATCTCCTCGGGCAGCGACCGGTCGAGGTAGCGCTCCTGGCCACCCGTGCGCCGCGGCGGGACGACGAGCCTGCGGGCCAGGGCCCCGGCCGCCTCGCTGCCGTGGTCGGTGCGCACGATGTGGAGGCACAGGTCGATTCCGGCCGCGGTGCCCGCGGACGTGAGCACGTCGCCGTCGTCGACGAACAGCTCGCGCGGATCGACGTGGACGGACGGGTACCGCTTGGCCAGCGTCGGCGCGTACATCCAGTGCGTCGTGGCGGGCCGGCCGTCCAGCAGTCCGGCGGCGGCCAGCACGAAGGCTCCCGTGCACAGACCGACGATCCGGGCCCCCTCCTCGTGCGCCAGACGCAGAGCGTCGAGCGCCTCGGGCGGCGGCGGTGAGGTGATGGAGCGCCAGGCGGGCACGACGACCGTGCCTGCCCGGGCGATCGCCTCCAACCCGTATGGCGCGGTCAGTTCGAGTCCGCCGGTGGTCCGCAGCGGACCGTCCTCCCCGGCGCACACGAGCAGTCGATAGCGTGGAACTCCCGCGTCCTGCCGGTCGATGCCGAACACGGAAAGTGGAATGGAACTCTCGAAGATCGGCCCGCCGCTGAACAGCAGCACGGCGACGATCTCCCTGCGGCGACGCCCCGCGAGTTTCCGCCCCGCGTCCGCGACGACGGCGGTGGAATCCTGGCTCATGGCGCTAAGCCCCCCTTGGGTGTCGCGACTCCTTGGTCTGGTCGCACCTGCACGTTTCCCCTCGGCCTTGCACGTGGATCCCCCGCCGTAAATACATGATCGAATCTACTGCGTCCCGTGGTGTCGGCGTGACAAGTTCAGCACGCAGCGCTATGTCGACTTGGCAACTTGGCGAAAAGCATTCGATCAGGAAGCGTTCCACTCCGCTACCCGGGTGGGAAGCGTCCTGTCCGGCCATGGCCAGTACCCATGGGGTCGTGACGCCGCCGAGGCTCTGTAGTCGCTGGTGGTAGGGGGGTTGGGGGGACATTCCGGCAAGGGGGGCACTCGATCGGGAAGTTGGCTGAAAACAACCGGGTGTGTACGTGCGAACCGGTCAGTCGTGAGGGGATGCCGGCCCGGAACCGTGGCAACCGCGGTGCGAGCCGCCCCCGGTGCGCGAGTGCCGGCCGCGGTGTCCGGACGGAAGCGGTTCCTCCGCGAGCACCCGGGCGGCGGCCCGCTCGGCCTTCTCGGAGTGCCGCAGCAGTACCCGGCAGGCGGCGGTGACGGCGGCCAGCCCCAGGGTCGCCACGGCGGCCCCGCCGTAGGAGGTGCCGTAGACGACGAGGACCACGGGCACGAGCAGACAGCTGAAGGCGGCCCAACGGACCACGTCACCCGCCGGGTCGTCATCCCGGGACGTCCTGCCGGATGGCACGGACGGGTGAAGCAGTGGATGTGCGGAGGAGGGGGAAGGAGGGGCGGACGGGGCGGACTGCGTCGGCGGAGCGGGCTGGACGGGGTGAACCGGATGGCCGGGCACGGCGTACTCCCTGCGGGCTCTTCCTGGACGGTCGGACGCCTGTCCAACGCCGGCGACAGCGCTCGGTCACTGTGTGCGGGGGTGACGGAAGGGTCCTTCGTCACTGGCTGTAGGGGACAGCGGACATTGCCAAGGCGCCCGACCTCCGGCATGCTCCCTGGGACGCTCTCCAAGGGCGGCATGCCCTGTGCAGTACAGGAGTGTCGCCGTACCCTGGTGGGTAAGGGCTTGGGAAGATGCTTCCCGGACAGAGCCCCGTCACACTGCGTCGCCGAAACCGTCCCTGTCGCTTCCCCCGAGGATCCTTCGCCGAGACATCCATGGCCGGTCACGAATTCTCCGAACCCGCGGACCGCAAGCGCAAACCCCTCGCCGACTCCGTTTCGGCCGACCTGCGCGCGGTGGAACAGACACGCCACCCCTGCGACCCTGCCTTCCGGCACGGGGTGGTGGTGGGCTTCGACGGCTCCACTTCCAGTGAACGAGCCCTCGCGTACGCCATCGGCATGGCCCGGCGCTCCGGCTCCGGTCTGATCATCGTGCACGTGGCCAATCGGCTGCCGACCACGGTCTGGGCCGGCTGCGAGCCGCCCGTCTTCGTGGACGTGCCCGACCACCGCACCGAGGTGCTGGGGCTGGAACTGGCCTGCGCGGACTATCTGGCCGAGGTGCCGTGGATCCTGGTCGAGCGGGGCGGGGACATCTGCCACGAGCTGGAGGAGGTCGGCCGGGAGTATTCGGCCGACGCCATCGTGGTCGGCTCCACGCACGGGATCGTGGGCCGGATCTTCGGATCGGTCGCGGGACGGCTGGCCAAGCGGGCGCAGCGACCCGTTGTTGTCATTCCGTAACCCGCTGTAGGTCGCTCGTGCGGTTGTGAACCCTCGTGTAAAGGGTAGATAAATGCTGCTGGGACGCAGCAAACAACTGCAGATCGAAGGGAGCCCGCCGTGGACAACGGTGTCTCTGCGGGAAGCACGGCCTCGACCTCGACCTTGGGGCACATCGCCCTGGGTCTCACCCTTCTCGCGTTCGGTATCGGCCACACCGGCATCATCGACGGTGTGTCCGCGGCCAATTCCGTGTCGCTCGCCACCTACGTCGGCGGTCTCGCCCTGTTCGTCCTCGGACTCATGGAGTTCCGCGGCGGCAACGGCTTCAACGGCACGGCGTTCGCGGGCCTCGGCGCCTTCTGGTTCACCTGGGCGGCCGGAGCCGACGGAAAGGTTTCGGCGGACGCCGCCGGATCCTTCCTCGTCCTGTTCGCCCTGCTCGGCCTGACCCTCACCGTGGGAGCCGCGAGCGGGCTCTTCGGCCAGGGCGTGTACGGGCTCTTCACGCTCTCCCTGCTGCTGCTCGCGATAGGCGCCTTCGCCGACAGCGGTGTCCTCGCCAAGGCGGCGGGCTGGGTGGCCGCGGTCGCCGGGCTGCTCGCCTGGTACGGGGCCACCGCGGCCCTGGCGCACTGGCCGGTGGCGTTCGGCAGGTCCTCCCGTCGCGGCGCGGTCGCCGCGGGCTGAGGCGGGTGCGGAGCGGACGCGGAACGGCCCCCGGGGGGATCCCCGGGGGCCGTTCCCCATGTGCGCGCTGCGACTACTCGACGGTGACGGACTTCGCCAGGTTGCGCGGCTTGTCGATGTCCCGGCCCAGGGCCAGGGCGGTGTGGTACGCCAGGAGCTGGAGCGGGATGCCCATCAGGATCGGGTCCAGCTCGTCCTCGTTCTTGGGGACGAGGATGGTGTGGTCGGCCTTCTCCTGCTCCCGGTGGGCGACGGCGAGGATACGGCCGCTGCGGGCCTTGATCTCCTCCAGCGCGGCGCGGTTCTTCTCCAGCAGGTCGTCGTCCGGGACGATCGCGACCGTCGGCATCGCCGGCTCGATGAGGGCGAGCGGGCCGTGCTTGAGCTCGGAGGCGGGGTAGGCCTCGGCGTGGATGTAGGAGATCTCCTTCAGCTTGAGGGAGGCCTCCAGCGCCACCGGGTAGCCGCGGACGCGACCGATGAACATCATCGACTTGGCCTCGGCGTACTCGGCCGCCAGCTTCTTGATGTCCTCCTCGCCGTCCAGGATCTCCTGGATCTGCGCGGGCAGCTTGCGCAGGCCCTCGATGATCCGCTTGCCGTCGGTGACGGACAGGTCCCGGATCCGGCCGAGGTGCACGGCGAGCAGCGCGAAGGCGACGACCGTGTTGGTGAAGCACTTCGTGGACACGACGCAGACCTCGGGGCCGGCGTGCACGTACACGCCGCCGTCGGCCTCGCGGGCGATGGCGGAACCGACCACGTTCACCACGCCGAGGACGCGGGCGCCCTTGCGCTTGAGCTCCTGGACGGCCGCGAGCACGTCGTACGTCTCACCGGACTGGGAGACGGCGATGTACAGGGTGTCGGGGTCCACGACCGGGTTGCGGTAGCGGAACTCGGACGCCGGCTCGGCGTCGGCGGGGATCCGGGCCATGCTCTCGATGAGGCCCGCGCCGATGAGGCCCGCGTGGTACGAGGTGCCGCAGCCCAGGATCTTGACCCGGCGGATGCCGCGCGCCTCGCGCGGGTCCAGGTTCAGGCCGCCCAGGTGCACGGTGTTGAAGCGGTCGTCGATCCGGCCGCGCAGCACGCGGTCGACCGCGTCGGGCTGCTCGGAGATCTCCTTGTGCATGTAGGTGTCGTGGCCGCCCATGTCGTAGGAGGCGGCCTCCCACTCCACGGTCTCGGGCGTGGCGGTGGTCGTCGTACCGCTGGTGGTGTAGGTGCGGAAGTCGTCGGCCTTCAGGGTGGCCATCTCGCCGTCGCCGAGGGTGACGACCTGGCGGGTGTGGGCGACCAGGGCGGCGACGTCGGAGGCGACGAACATCTCCTTCTCGCCGATGCCGAGGACGACGGGGGAGCCGTTGCGGGCGACGACGATGCGGTCGGCGAAGTCGGCGTGCATGACGGCGATGCCGTAGGTGCCGTCGACGACCTTGAGGGCCTCGCGGACCTTCTCCTCCAGCGTCCCGGCCTGCGAGCGGGCGATCAGGTGGACGAGGACCTCGGTGTCGGTCTCCGAGACGAAGACGACGCCCTCGGCCTCCAGCTTGGCGCGCAGCTCGGAGGCGTTGTCGACGATGCCGTTGTGGACGACCGCCACCTTGTTCTCGGCGTCGAGGTGCGGGTGCGAGTTGATGTCGCTCGGCGCGCCGTGGGTGGCCCAGCGGGTGTGCGCGATGCCCGTGGTGCCGGCGAAGCGCTTGGGGACGCGGGACTCCAGTTCACGGACGCGACCCTTGGCCTTGACGACCTTCAGGGCCGCCGACTTCGGGCTGTTGACGACGATGCCCGCCGAGTCGTAGCCGCGGTATTCCAGCCGCTGGAGTCCTTCCAGCAGCAGCGGTGCCACGTCGCGCTTGCCGATGTATCCCACGATTCCGCACATACGGTATTGCCCCTCCTGAAGTTCGGATGCCGTGCTCAGCCGTAGACGATGCGGCGCAGCTGCCGGAGGGAGAGCTCCGGGGGCGCCACGGCGCGGTGCGGCAGTTCGGCCGCGATCCGCTCGAAGATCTCGGCGTTGACCGCCCCGCCGGACTGCAGTTCGCGGTGGCGGCGCCGGACGAACTCCTCGGTCGTCTCGTCGAAGTAGGCGAGTACGTCGAGCACCACCCGGGCGGCCTCGCCGCGCTGCAGCGCGGTGCTGCGCACCAGGTGGTCGACGAGGTCGTCATGCGACGGGCGGCGGTCGAGCACTCGTAGATATTGACGGGCAAACGGGCGGAACGCAAAGATCCTGCCCGGAATCGGGCAGGATCCCGCTGGTCTGGACCAGAGGAATGGGCTATTCCGGCTCGGGTCGGTCAGAAACGACTCAAAATCGCCGCTTTGGCCAGGGCGAACTCCTCGGCGGTCAGGATGCCCGTCGTGTGCAGTTCGCCCAGCTCGCGCAGGCGGCGCAGCAGGGCGTCGTGGTCGTCGCCCGCCGGGGTCGGCGAGGGGAGGGCCACCGGGGCGGGTGCCGCCGGGGCGGGCGGGGCGAGGGCGGGGGCGGACGTGGCGGCGGCAGCCGCCGGGTGGGGCAGGCGTACCGCAACCGCGGCGGCGGCCAGCGCCATCAGCGGGTCCTTCTTGAGCCCGAAGATCTCCACGGTGTAGGGGTCGTACTTGGGCGGGCCGGCCGAGGGCACGCCCGCCAGGGAGAAGCGCAGCCAGCCGTTCTCCAGTCCCCGGGCGGGGACCCACTCGACCGACCTGAGGTCCGCCGTGCGGAACGTGCGGGCCCCGCCAGCGGTCTTCGCGTCCTCGGCGGTCCAGCTCCACTGCAGGGTGACGGCGTCCCCGTCGAAGGTCACCGTCCCGTCGCCCGCGCTCACCGAGATCGGCACCGGGGGACCGGGCATCAGGTAGGCGTCCGACGGTCCGGAGTCGATCTGGTCCAGCAGCAGGGCGTTGCGGACCTCGTCGACGAAGTACTCGGCGACGCCCGTGCGGTCCGGCTCCACCGTCAGCCGGTACGGGTCCGAACCCTCCGGGAGTCGCCCTCCGGTGACCTGGAGGAGCGGGTCCGCGCCGTCACGCAGGCGCAGCCGCAACCGGCCCGCCTTGCGGCCCGGTTCGTGACTGATCCCCGCCACCGCGCGCAGGGGTACGGTCACCTCGCCGAGGTGCTGGCGCAGCAGGGACACCCCCTTGTCGCGGCCCGGCACGATGCGCACCGCGTCCCCGTCGAAGGTCCACGTACCGTCCTTCTGGATGATTTCCGCCATCCGGCGATTCTCCCATCGTCACGACCCGCCGTTTGGTCTATACCTGGGCTGCATGAGAGTCCTGCGACGCACGCTCGGCACCCTCCTCGTCCTCGGCGCGGCCGTCTCCTGCACCGCCGCCCACGGCGACGACGGCAAACCCGGTGGCCCGCGCGCCGCCGCCCTCGCCCCCTACGACCGGCTCCTGCCGGCGCCCGTGTCCGCCCGCGCCGAGGGCGCCGGGTACGCCTTCGGCGCCGGCACGGTCATCCGTACCGGGGCGGGCGCCCCCGAGGAGGTCCGCCGGGTCGGCGAGCTCCTCGCGGAGCAACTGCGGGGGCCGAGCGGGCTGCCGCTGCCGGTGGTCGACGGGCAGGAGGGCGACGGGATCCGACTGCTCCTGGACGAGGCCGCCCAGGAGCTGGGGGCGGAGGGCTACCGGCTGCGGACGACCGCCTCCGGGGTGACCCTGACCGCCCGGACCCCGGCGGGACTCCTCCGCGGCGGGCAGACGCTGCGCCAACTGGTGCCGGTGCGCGGGACGGGGGACGTGCCGGGCGGCACGGTCACGGACGCGCCGAGGTTCGCCTACCGCGGGGCGATGGTCGACGTGGCGCGTCACTTCTTCCCGGTGGAGCAGGTGAAGAGGTACGTCGACCAGCTCGCCCAGTACAAGATCAACACGCTGCACGTGCACCTGACCGACGACCAGGGGTGGCGGATCGCGATCGACTCGTGGCCCCGGCTCGCGGAGTACGGCGGCGGCAGCGAGGTCGGCGGCGGACCCGGCGGCCACTGGACCAAGGAGGAGTACCGGGACCTGGTCGAGTACGCGGCCCGCCGGTACGTGGACGTGGTCCCGGAGATCGACATGCCGGGCCACACGAACGCGGCGCAGGCGTCCTATGCCGAGCTCAACTGCGACGGGAAGGCGCGCGAGCGCTACACCGGGGTCAAGGTCGGCTTCAGTTCCCTGTGCGTGGGGGACGAGCGGACCTACACGTTCGTGGACCAGGTGCTGGGCGAGATCGCGGAGCTGACCCCGGGGAAGTACCTGCACATCGGGGGCGACGAGGCGCACGCGACGCCGGCCGCGGACTACGCGGCCTTCATGGACCGGGCCCAGGCGGTCGTCGCCCGGCACGGGAAGACCGTCGTGGCCTGGCACCAGCTCGCGCAGGCGCGCCCGGCGGCGGGCGCGGTGATCCAGTACTGGGGGCACGACCGCACCCCGGCCGCCGAGAAGGCGGCCGTGGTGGCGGCGGCGAAGGCCGGGCATCCGGTGATCCTGTCGCCGGCGGACCGGGCGTACCTGGACATGAAGTACGACACGACGACGAAGCCGGGGCTGGCGTGGGCCGGGTACGTGCCGGTGGAGCGGTCCTACTCCTGGGATCCGGGGAGCTACCTGGCCGGGGCTCCGGAATCCGCCGTCCTGGGCGTGGAGGCGCCGCTGTGGACGGAGACGATCTCCGAGCGGGGCGACTGGGACCTGATGGCCTTCCCGAGGGTGCTCGGGGTGGCGGAGCTCGGCTGGTCCCCGGCGGGGGCGCTGGGGTGGACCTCGTACCGCGAGCGGCTGGCGGCGCAGGGGCCCCGGTTGGACGCCCAGGAGATCGACTACCACCGGGCGCCGGACGTCCCCTGGTCCTGACGGTTCGGGACGCGAGGGGGAAGAGCAGCGGGCGGGCGATCGAGGGACCGTATCGATCGCCCGCCCGGGCTTGCTCCACCGTCAGGGGCAGGTCCCGTGACGGTGTGTTGAATTTAGGTTAGCCTAACCTAAATGGAAGGGCAAGGGTCGGGGCGGGGCTTCCGCTACAGCTCGGCGGTGGGTTCCTCGCTGGGGGCCCGGCCCGCGTACGCCTCCGCGAGGAGCTGCTCCTCGCTCGCGCCCAGCCGCCAGTAGCCGGTGAAGCGGACCGCCCGGCGGTCCACGGAACGCTCCCGCACGAGGTGCCGGCGCACCTCGCGGACCGTGCCCGCCTCACCCGCCACCCAGGCGTACGGGGTCTCGGCCGGGGGCAGGGCCGCCGCGCGCAGCGCGTCCAGCACCCGCTCGGTGCGCTCGCGTCCCGTGGCGTCCCCGCGGACGATCCAGGTGATGTCCGCGTTGGCGAGCGTCGTCAGGTCGAGGCGGTCGCCCGCGTGGGGCACCTCGAACCAGGCCCGGACCCGGGTGCCGGCGTCGAGCCGGTCCAGGATCGCGGCGGCGGCGGGCAGCGCCGTCTCGTCCGCGTACATCAGGATCGCGTCGGCGTCGGCCGGCGGCTGGAAGCGTACGGACTTGTTCTGCGCCACGGCCGGGCCGATCGCCATGATCCGGCGGCCGGTCACGGCCCGCCCGGCCCAGTCGGACGCCGGGGTCCCCGCCCCGGGGGCGGCCGCCGCGCCGGGACCGTGCAGGACGAAGTCGATGTCCACCTCGACCGCGCCCCCCGGCGTACGCCGCTGCTCGCGCACCGTGTACGAACGCATCACGGGGCGCTCCTCGTCCGGCATCCCGCGCCAGGCCGCGAACCAGGTGTCCTCGTCGGTCGAGGGCAGTTCGGTGTGCTCCCGGTGGGGCGGCGGCAGGAACAGGGACAGGCTCTGGTCGAAGCCGCCCGAACGGAACCCCGCGAGGGCCTCGCCGCCGAAGGTGACCCGCAGGAAGGAGTGGCCGAGCCGCCGCGTGCGCAGGACCTCCAGCACGAAGAACCGGAAGTGCGCGGCGGCCGGGGTGTCGGATGCGGCGGCGGTCATGCGGGGTCCCCCAGGGGTTCGGGTACGGGATCGCCCCGGGAGCCGGCGGTCGGGCCGGTCCCGGGGCGGTGGCCGGAGCCGGGTCGGGTCAGCCGACCTTCTTCGCGTTCTGGATGGCCTTGGCGAGGTCCTCCAGGATCTGGGCGCAGCGGTCGTACGAGTAGATCGGCTCGGTCACGCGCGGGGTGATCTGACCGGCCTTGACGGCGGGGAGCTCGGCCCAGGTCGGCTTCGCCTTCAACTGCTCCGGCTGGAGGGTGCCGGTGCGGTTGTCGAGGAGGACGAGGTCGGCCTTGTACTTGCCCGCGTTCTCCCAGCTGAGGCTCTCGAAGAAGCCGCCCTCGACCTTGTCCGGGGTCACGAACTCGACGCCGAGCTGCTCGAAGTACTTGAGGTCGGCGGAGGTCTTCGGGGTGGAGACGTAGAACAGGTCGGCGGAGCCGGAGCCGACGAGCACCTTGATGCCCGGGTTGGCCTTGGTGGCCTCGCGGACCTTGGCCGAGGCGGCCTCGAAGCGGGCCTTGGCGTCGACGGTGCTCTTGGAGTTCATGTCGGCGCCGAGGGACTTGGCGAGGGCCGCGGTGCGCTCCAGGGCCTTGTCCAGGGTGGCGTTGCCGCCCACGGAGATCGCGGCGGCCGGGGCCAGCTTCAGGATCTTGTCCTTGGAGGCCTCGGGCATGTACCAGTACGAGCCGTCCCAGGTGTTGGTGACGAGCAGGTCGGGCTGGAGGGCTGCGTACTTCTCGACGTTGAACTCGTCGTAGACGTTGCCGAGGATCTCGACCTTGGATATGTCCAGCGAACCGGCCTGGACGTCGGGCTTGCCGTCCGCGGTCTTCGTGGGACCGAAGACGCCCTTGACCTTCACGCCGTAGTCGTTGAGCGCGGCGGCGGTGCCGGTGAACGCGACGATGTTCTTCGGGGTGGACTTGGCCGTGACGTCCTTGTCCAGGTCGTCCTTGAAGCTCCACGGGCCGGCCGGGGCGGAGGCGGCGGCCTTGTCCTTGCCCGTGCCGTCCTTCGCCGCGTCGGTGCTCCCGCACGCGGAGAGGACCGCGACGAGGCCGAGGGCGCCGCCGGCGGCGATGACGCCGCGACGGGAGAGGGAGGAGGTCCGGGGCTTGGGCATGTCAAGGTCCGCTTTCGTGCGTGCGTGCGAGGTGACCACAGGGCCGTTCGCCAGGAAGGCTAGCCTAACCTTCCCCCAAAGTGCGAAGAGCGCACTGCCGTACGGGCCCGGGCGGGCGGACCGACCGCCCGGACACCCCACTGCCGCGGAACGGCCCGTTCCTAGCCGCCGAAGCCCAACTCGCGGGCGATGAGCATGCGCTGCACCTCGCTGGTGCCCTCGCCGATCTCCAGGATCTTGGAATCGCGCCACATGCGGGCCACCGGGTACTCGTTCATGAAGCCGTACCCGCCGTGGATCTGGGTGGCGTCGCGCGCGTTGTCGACCGCCACCGTCGAGGAGTACAGCTTCGCGATGGCCGCCTCCTTCTTGAAGGGCTCGCCCGCCACCAGCCGCGAGGCCGCGTCGCGCCAGCCGATGCGGGCCATGTGGGCGCGCGTCTCCATGTCCGCCAGCTTGAACTGGATGGCCTGGTTGTCGCCGATGGCCTTGCCGAAGGCGTGCCGCTCCTTCGCGTACTTCACCGACTCGTCCACGCAGCCCTGCGCGAGGCCGGTCGCGAGCGCCGAGATGGCGATGCGGCCCTCGTCGAGGATCCGCAGGAACTGCGCGTAGCCGCGGCCCTCCGCGCCGACCAGGTTGGCCAGCGGCACCCGTACGTCGCTGAAGGACAGCTCGCGGGTGTCCGAGGAGTTCCAGCCGACCTTGGAGTACGGCGCCGCCACCGTGAAGCCCGGCGTGCCGGACGGGACGATGATCGAGGAGATCTCGGGTCGGCCGTCGGCCTTGCGGCCCGTCACGGCGGTGACGGTGACCAGACCGGTGATGTCCGTACCGGAGTTGGTGATGAAGCACTTCGAACCGTTGATGACCCACTCGTCGCCGTCACGGACGGCGGTGGTGCGGGTGCCGCCCGCGTCGCTGCCGGCGCCCGGCTCGGTCAGGCCGAAGGCGCCGAGGACCTCGCCGGAACACATCTTCGGCAGCCACTCGCGCTTCTGCTCCTCCGTACCGAACAGGTACAGGGGCATGGCGCCCAGGGAGACGCCGGCCTCCAGGGTGATCGCGACCGACGAGTCGACGCGGGCCAGTTCCTCCAGGGCGATGCCGAGGGCGAGGTAGTCGCCGCCCATGCCGCCGTACTCCTCGGGGAAGGGCAGACCGAACAGGCCCATGCGGCCCATCTCGGCGACGATCTCGTACGGGAACTCGTGCCGCTCGTACAGGTCGCCGATCTTCGGGGCGACGACGTCGTGGGCGAACTGCTCCACCGTGCGGCGGAGTTCCTCGTGCTCGGGGGTGAGCCGGTGGTCGAGGGACATGGTGTGACTACTCCTTGTGGGAGAGGGCGCGGACGGTACGGGAGGGGCTGGGGCGTCCCAGCTGTTCGGCCATCCACACGCTCGTGGCGGTGAGGGCGGCCAGGTCGACGCCGGTCTCGACGCCGAGGCCGTCGAGCATCCACACCAGGTCCTCGGTGGCGAGGTTGCCGGTGGCGCTCTTGGCGTACGGGCAGCCGCCGAGGCCGCCCGCGGAGGCGTCGACCGTCGTCACGCCGTGCTGGAGCGCGGCGAGGGTGTTGGACAGGGCCTGGCCGTAGGTGTCGTGGAAGTGCACGCCGATCCGGTCGGTGCCCACGCCCCGCGCGTTCAGCTCGGAGAGCAGGACCTGGACGTGCCCGGGAGTGGCGACGCCGATGGTGTCGCCGAGACTCAACTCGTCACAGCCGAGGTCGAGGAGGGCCTTGGCGACGCCCACCACCTGCTCGACCGGGACGGCGCCCTCCCACGGGTCGCCGAAGCACATCGACAGGTAGCCCCGGACGTGCGCCCCCTCCTGCTTGGCCCGGGCCACGACGGGCTCGAACATGGCCAGGGACTCGGCGACCGTGCGGTTCAGGTTCCGCTCGGCGAAGGTCTCCGTCGCCGAGCCGAACACCGCGATGCGGGTGGCCCCGAGGGCGAGCGCGCGGTCGAGACCGCGCTCGTTGGGGACCAGGACCGGCAGCTGTGCCCCGACGTCGGCGAGCAGCGGGAAGAGCAGCTCGGCGTCCGCGAGCTGCGGCACCCACTTCGGGTGGACGAAGCTGGTGGCCTCGATGGTGGTGAGGCCGGCGGCCGCCAGGCGGTGCACGAACTCCGCCTTCACCTCCGTGGGGACGGCCGTCTTCTCGTTCTGGAGCCCGTCGCGCGCGCCGACCTCATGGATCCGCACCCGCGCGGGCAGCCCGGCGGGGGCCGGGACGGTCATCGGCAGCCCGTTCACTCGCCCGCCTCCTCGTCGGCGGTGACCACGGCCAGGACCTGGTCCATGGCCACCGTGGTGCCGGGCGAGACGTCGAGTTCGGTGACGGTGCCCGCGTGCGGGGCGGAGATGACGTGCTCCATCTTCATGGCCTCCACCACGAGCAGGCTCTGACCCGCGACGACCCGGTCCCCGACGGCGACCTTGACGACGGTCACCGTGCCGGGCATGGGGGCGGCGAGGGTGTCGGCGCCCGCGCTCGCCCGGCCCTGGGCGGCGACGGGGTCGTGCCGCTGGAGGTGCCAGGAGTCGCCCGAGCGGCCCAGCCAGGTGCCCTCGGGGGAGGGTGCGCAGCTGAACGTGTGGGTGACACCGTCCAGTTCGACGGTCACCCGGTCCGCGGTGCGGGCCACGATCCGGCCGTGGGCCGGGGTCGCGGCGCCGTCGGAGGCGGGCGTCAGCAGCTCCGTGCCCGCGCCGGACGGGCGGGTGCGGACCTCCACCGGCTCCTGGCCCGGGAGCCGGAAGTGGTGGACGGTCCAGGCCGGGGTGCCGCCGAGGCGCCAACCGTCGGCCACGTCGAACGGGTCGACCCAGCCCGGCGTCCGCGCCGGCGGGGCGGCCGCGAGCAGGGCCGCCGCCGCGTACACCTCCGGGGGCACGCCGTCGGGCAGGAGCTCGGCGAGGTCCCGCTCGACCAGGCCGGTGTCCAGGTTCCCCGAGACGACGTCCGGGTGGGCCAGGAGCCTGCGCAGGAACCCGGTGTTCGTCTGGACGCCCAGGATCACCGTGTCCGCCAGCGCCCCGCGCAGCACCCGCAGGGCGGCGGCCCGGTCCGGGCCGTACGCGATCACCTTGGACAGCATCGGGTCGTACGTGGAGCCGGTGTCGACGCCCGCCGTCAGCCCCGAGTCGGTGCGCACCGCACCGCCCGACGGCTCGGACAGCGCGAGGACCGTACCGCCGGAGGGCAGGAACCCGCGGGCGGGGTCCTCGGCGCAGACGCGGGCCTCGATCGCGTGGCCGGTCAGCGTGACGTCGGCCTGTCCGAAGCCCAGCTCGGCGCCGGAGGCGACCCGCAGCTGCTGCTCGACCAGGTCCAGGCCGGTGATCAGTTCCGTCACCGGGTGCTCGACCTGGAGGCGGGTGTTCATCTCCATGAAGTAGTAGGACGACGGGTCCTCGCCGGGGACGATGAACTCCACCGTGCCCGCGCCGACGTACCCGCACGAGCGGGCCGCCTCCACGGCCGCCGCGCCCATCGCCGCCCGCGTCCCCTCGTCGAGGAGCACCGACGGGGCCTCCTCGATCACCTTCTGGTGGCGTCGCTGGAGGGAACACTCGCGCTCGCCCAGGTGCACCACGTTCCCGTGGCCGTCGGCGAGGACCTGGATCTCGATGTGCCGGGGACGGTCGATCCACCGCTCCACGAGCAGGGTGTCGTCACCGAACGAGGACTTCGCCTCGCGCCGGGCCGCCGCGATCTCCTCGGCCAGCACGGCCTCGTCGCGGACCAGCCGCATGCCCTTGCCGCCGCCGCCCGCGGAGGGCTTGAGCAGCACCGGCATGGCGATCTCGCGCGCCGCGGCGACGAGTTCGGCGTCGGTCAGGCCGCTGCCGGAGGACCCGGGGACCACCGGGACACCGGCGGCCTTCACCGTCTCCTTCGCGCGGATCTTGTCGCCCATCAGGGAGATGGCGGAGGCGGGCGGACCGATGAAGGCGAGCCCCGCCTCCTCGCAGGCCCGGGCGAAGGCCGCGTTCTCGGCGAGGAAGCCGTAGCCGGGGTGGACGGCCTCGGCGCCGGTGCGGCGGGCCGCGTCGAGCAGCCGCTCCACGGACAGGTAGCTCTCGGCGGCGGCCGCCGGGCCGATCCGGACGGCCGTGTCGGCCTCCCGTACGTGCCGGGCGTCGGCGTCCGCGTCGCTGAAGACGGCCACGGAGCGGATGCCGAGCTCCCGCAGGGTGCGGATGACCCGGACCGCGATCTCGCCCCGGTTCGCGACCAGAACAGTGCTGAACATCAGTGAGGTCCTCACGTCACATACGGAAGATGCCGAAGCCCGACTCGCCCAGGGGGGCGTTCGCGCACGCGGTCAGGGCCAGTCCCAGCACCTGCCGGGTCTCCATCGGGTCGATGACCCCGTCGTCCCACAGCCGGGCCGTGGCGTAGTACGCGCTGCCCTGCTCCTCGTACTGCGCGCGGACCGGGGCCTTGAAGGCCTCCTCGTCCTCGGCGGGCCACTCCTGGCCCGCGCCCTCGATCTGGTCCCGCTTGACGGTGGCCAGGACGGAGGCGGCCTGCTCGCCGCCCATCACCGAGATCTTGGCGTTGGGCCACATCCACAGGAACCGGGGCGAGTAGGCCCGCCCGCACATCGAGTAGTTGCCCGCGCCGTACGAGCCGCCGACGACCACGGTCAGCTTCGGGACCCGGGTGCAGGCGACCGCCGTGACCATCTTGGCGCCGTGCTTGGCGATGCCGCCGGCCTCGTAGTCCCGGCCGACCATGAAGCCGGAGATGTTCTGGAGGAACAGCAGCGGGATGCCGCGCTGGTCGCACAGCTCGATGAAGTGGGCGCCCTTCTGGGCGGACTCGGAGAACAGGATGCCGTTGTTGGCGACGATCCCGACCGGGTGGCCGTGGATCCGCGCGAAGCCGGTGACCAGGGTCTGGCCGTACTCGGCCTTGAACTCCTGGAAGCGGGAGCCGTCGACGATCCGCCCGATGATCTCGCGGGCGTCGTACGGGGTGCGGGAGTCGACGGGGACCGCGCCGTACAGGCCGTGCGGGTCCACCTTGGGCTCCTCGGGAGCCTCGACAGACCAGGGCAGGGCCCCGCGCTCCGGCAGGGTCGCCACGATGTTCCGGACGATCCGCAGCGCGTGCGCGTCGTCCTCCGCGAGGTGGTCGGTGACGCCGGAGACCCGGGAGTGGACCTCGCCGCCGCCCAGCTCCTCGGCCGTGACGACCTCCCCGGTCGCGGCCTTCACCAGCGGCGGGCCGCCCAGGAAGATCGTGCCCTGGCCGCGCACGATGACCGCCTCGTCGCTCATCGCCGGGACGTAGGCCCCGCCCGCCGTGCAGGAGCCGAGGACGGCCGCGATCTGCGGGATCCCGGCTCCCGACATGCGGGCCTGGTTGTAGAAGATCCGGCCGAAGTGCTCCCGGTCGGGGAAGACCTCGTCCTGCATGGGCAGGAAGGCGCCGCCCGAGTCGACCAGGTAGAGGCAGGGGAGACGGTTCTCCAGGGCCACCTCCTGGGCGCGCAGGTGCTTCTTGACGGTCATCGGGTAGTAGGTGCCGCCCTTGACCGTGGCGTCGTTCGCGACGATGACGCACTCGCGGCCGCTGACCCGTCCGATGCCGGCGATCACCCCGGCGGCCGGGGCCGAGCCCCCGTACATGCCCTCGGCGGCCAGCGGGGCCAGCTCCAGGAAGGGGGACCCCGGGTCCAGGAGGGCGTCCACGCGGTCGCGGGGCAGGAGCTTGCCGCGCGCGGTGTGCCGGGCGCGGGCCCGCTCGCCGCCGCCGAGCCGGGCCGCGTCGAGCCGGGCGCGCAGGCCCTCGGTCAGCTCGTGGTGGGCGGCCTCATTGGTCCGCCAGGCCTCGGACGCCGGGTCCGCGGCGCTCGTCAGCACTGGTGCCTGCTGCATCGGTCGAGCTCCCTTGCTCGGTGCATGCTGTTAGTGAGCGTTAACACTCTCGCCCTCAGGTTAACGAGCGCTAACGGCCCTGTCTAGAATGGATTCCCATGAGCACCAGAGCGGCCGCCCCGACCCGTCGCGAGCAGATCCTCAGTGAGGCCGCTCGTCTCTTCGCGGAGCGCGGCTTCCACGGCGTGGGCGTGGACGAGATAGGGGCCGCGGTCGGCATCAGCGGCCCCGGCCTGTACCGGCACTTCGCGGGCAAGGACGCCATGTTGGCCGAACTGCTCGTCGGCATCAGCGAGCGGCTGCTGACCGGCGGCCGGCGGCGCGTCGAGGAGGCCGCCGGGGACCCGGTGGAGCTCCTCGCGTCCCTCGTCGAGGGCCACATCGACTTCGCGCTCGACGACCGGGCGCTGATCACCCTCCACGACCGTGAACTGGACCGCCTGCGGGACGCCGACCGCAAGCTCGTGCGCCAGCTCCAGCGCCAGTACGTGGAGCTGTGGGTCGCGGTCGTGCGGGAACTGCACCCCCGGGTGGGCGAAGCGGAGGTGCGCGTCTCCGTGCACGCGGTCTTCGGCCTGCTCAACTCCACCCCCCACCTCGCCGCGCTCGGCCGCGACGCCACGGAGTCCCTGCTGAGGCGGATGGCGAACGGGGCCTTCGGGGCACTGTCGGACTGAGGTCGGGTGTCCGACGTCCGGGACGGAGCAGACGGCCGCGGTCGGACGGCGGCAGAATGGGCGGCATGCCGATAGAGACGCCCGTACCCACCCGTGCCGAACTCGTCGAACACCTGGTCCGTACGCGGATCGCGGGGGAGGTCGCGACCCCGCGCGAGAACAACCTGAGCCACTACCGCAAGCTCGCCAACGGGGACCGCCACTACTGGCTGGGCCTGGAGCTCGGGGACCGCTGGAGCGACGAGCAGGACGTGCTCGCGGTCATGGCGGAGCGCTGCGGGGTCGTGGACGACCCGGCGCACCGCTTCGGCCAGGACACCATCGACCCCGAGCTGACCGTGTCCGGCCTCGAACGGCTCGCCGCGCGCCTGCGCAAGGCCGCCCTCGACCGCCAGCGCGTCCTGTTCGCCACCGGCCACCCCGGCGGCCTCCTCGACGTCCACCGCGCCACCGCCGACGCCCTGCGGGCGGCGGGTTGCGAGATCGTCGTCATTCCGCGCGGTCTCACCGCCGACGAGGGCTCCGTGTGGCAGTTCGCGGGCGTCGCCGTGCAGGAACGCGGGGCCACCCTGTGGCACACCCACTCGCCGGCACCGATGGCCGCGATCCTCGACGGGCTCGCCGCCGAGGACCGGCCGCAGCCGGACCTCGTCGTCGCCGACCACGGGTGGGCGGGCTGCGCCGCCCAGCGCGGCATCGACGCCGTCGGGTACGCCGACTGCAACGACCCGGCGCTCTTCCTCGGCGAGGCCGAAGGCACCCTCCAGGTGGCCGTCCCGCTGGACGACCACGTCCGGGACCCGCGGTTCTACGACCCCATGACGGCCTACCTGCTGGCCACGGCCGGCCTGCTCGACGACTGAGCCTGCCCCGGGCGGGCGATCAGCGCTTGACGCACAGCGCCGTTTCGCCGAGGGAGTGCGTGCGCCAGCGCGCCGGGTCGGCCAGGTCGTCGCAGACCTCGGCCGACGGACCGAGGACGAGGTTGCCGGCGATCAGCGTGCCGCCGGGGCGCAGCAGCCGGTGCAGGTCGGCGACGACCCGCACGGTCGGGGTGAAGCCGTCGAAGAAGGCGAGGTCGAAGCCGCCGGCGTCGAGCCCGGGCAGGACGTCCTCGGCGGCGCCGCCCCACACCGTCACCCGGTCACCGAGGCCGCGGCGGGCGATCTGTTCCCGCGCGAGCCGGACGTGGGCGGCGTCGCACTCGACCGTCTCGACGTGCGCGAGCGGCGCCGCGTCCGCCATCGCCATCGCGGTGTACCCGAGCGCGGTGCCCACCTCGACGATCCGCAGGGCGCCCACCGCCGCCGCGATCGTGGCGGGCAGCGAGCCCTCCCCGTACGCGAACGCCCCGCACCGGTGCGCCCGACGGTGCCGACGGGTCGCCTCCTGCACGTCGGCGAACGCGTCCGGCACGTCGAGCGGATGCCGGACGGCCGCCACCACGGCCACCGCGGCGGTCCGCATCCGGTTCCAACCGGCGGTCCTCGCGGCCGTCCGGACGCCCGCTCCGCCGTTCGTCCCGCTGCTCGTCATCGTGTGCTCCCAGGGGTTCGGGGCGGGCCCGCGCCGCGCCTCCCGACGGGTACGGTGGCACTTGAAGCGGACTTCAAGTCAAGGGCCGACGACGGGGGCGCGCGTGGACCGCGAAGGACCGGAACGGGCGCGACCGGTGGAGGCCGCAGGCCTCCTCGACATCGCCGAGGTGGCCGCCGCCACGGGTGCGGCCCCCTCGGCTCTGCGCTACTACGAGCGGCTCGGCCTGCTGGAGCCCGCCGGCCGGCACGGCCTGCGCCGCACCTACCGCCCCGGGGCCGTCGACCGGGTGGCGCTGATCCTGGCCGCCCGGGCCAGCGGGTTCTCGCTCGCCGAGGTGGCGGAACTGTTGGCGGGCGACCCCGAGGAGGTGCGCCCTTACCTGATCGGTCGGATCGAGGTCCTCGACCGGCGGATCGAGGAGATGCGACAGGCCCGCGCCCGCATCGGCCACGCCCTGACCTGTGAGCACCCGTCCCTGCTGGACTGCCCGACCTTCCGGGCGGGGCTGCGGGACCTGCTGCCGTGACAGCGGGACGCGCCGTTCCGGGCGCCGGGCCGACCGCGGTCGCCGCGGGAACGGGTCCCGCGGCGCCTCAGGAGGGCGTCGGCGTCGGATCCAGGTAGACGCGGCGGATCGCCGGGAACCGCTCGCGCAGCTGCGTCTCCGCCACCTCGCAGGCCGTCTCCACCTGACGGGCCGACGCCAGGTCGTGGAAGTCGACCTTCGCCGCGATCAGCACCTCGTCCGGGCCCTGCACCAGCGTCGTCAGCTCCAGCACCGCCTCGATGTGCAGCACCGAGAGCAACTCCTCGCGGACCTCGTCCCGCATCGCCGCCGGCAGCGGTCGCCCGATCAGGTACTGCGCGTTCGAGCGGCCCAACTCCCAGGCCACCCACACCAGCAGCAGCCCGATCAGCAGCGAGGCCACCCCGTCGTACACACCGGAACCGGTCAACTGCGCCCCCAACAACCCGCCCGCCGCCAGCGCGAGCCCGACCAGCGCGGCGGCGTTCTCCAGCAGCACCGCCTTCACCGCCGTGTCCGGGGTGTGCTTCACGTAGAGGCCCAGCGGCGCCCGCATCCGCTCCGCCTCGCCCCGCACCTGGCGCCACGCCACCAGCAGCGACCAGCCCTCCAGGACGGCGGCGACCGCGAGGACGACGTACGAGAGCGTCGGGTTGCCGGGGTCCTCGCCGTGGATCAGGGTGTGGACGCCGTCGTAGATCGCGAAGACCGCGCCACCGGCGAACGTGGCGATCGAGGCGAGCAGCGCCCAGATCCAGCGCTCGGGCCCGTAGCCGAGCGGGTGCGCCTCGTCGGCCGGCCTGGCACTGCGCTTGAGGGCGGTCAGCAGCAGTACCTCGGTCACCGTGTCGGCGACCGAGTGCGCCGCCTCGGACAGCATGGCGCTGGATCCGCCGAGGACACCGGCGACCGCCTTCGCGGCGGCGATCCCGAGGTTGGTGACGGTGGCCACGACCACCGTGGCGACGCTTTCGGGTTGTTCGGGCATGACGTGACGGTATGTCCGGCCCCGGGATCGGGAGGTCAGCGACACCCGGCGCCGGGGCCGCGCGGCCTCAGGCGCGCGGGACCCGTACGACGCCCTCCTGGATGACGGTGACCGCCAGGCGGCCGTCCCTGGTCCAGATGCGGGCCTGGCCGAGGCCGCGGCCGGCCGCCGAGGAGGGGGACTCCTGGTCGTACAGGAGCCATTCGTCGGCGCGGAAGGGCCGGTGGAACCACATGGCGTGGTCCAGCGAGGCGCCGACCACGTCGCCCACCGCCCAGCCGCCCCGGCCGTGTGCGAGCAGCACCGAGTCCAGCAGGGTCATGTCGGAGACGTACGTGGCCAGGCAGGTGTGCAGCAGCGGGTCGTCCGAGAGCTTGCCCCCGGTGCGGAACCACACCTGCGAGCGCGGCTCGACCGGCTTGCCGACGCTGCCCCAGGGCGGGGTCGTCGCGTACCGCAGGTCCACCGCGGCCCGGGCCGCGACCAGCCGCTCCACGGTCCCCGGGTTCCGGAAGACGTCGCGGTACAGGGGGAGGGACTCGGCGGCCGTCGGCAGGGACTCCGGGTCCGGCGCCGCCGGCATCGCCGCCTGGTGGTCCAGCCCCTCCTCGTACGTCTGGAACGACGCGGAGAGGTGGAAGATCGGCTGTCCGTGCTGCACGGCGACGACGCGGCGCGTGGTGAAGGAGCGCCCGTCGCGGATCCGGTCGACGGAGTACACGATGGGCGCGCCCGGGTCGCCGGCCCGCAGGAAGTACGAGTGGAGCGAGTGCGCGGTCCGGTCCGCGGGCACGGTCCGGCCGGCCGCGACCAGCGCCTGGGCCGCGACCTGCCCGCCGAACACCCGCGGCACGAGCGACTGCCGGCTCGTGCCGCGGAAGATGTTCTCCTCGATCTGCTCCAGGTCGAGCAGGTCGAGGAGATCGGCGAGCGCCTCGTTCTCGTCGGGCTCGGTCAAGGGGACTTACAGACCCATCGACTTGGCGATGATCGACTTCATGACCTCGCTGGTGCCGCCGTAGATGCGGTTGACGCGGTTGTCCGCGTACAGGCGGGCGATCGGGTACTCGTTCATGTAGCCGTAGCCGCCGTGCAGCTGGAGGCACTTGTCGATGACGCGGTGGGCGACCTCGGTGCAGAACAGCTTCGCGGAGGCGGCCTCGGCGGCGGTCAGCTCACCGGCGTCCAGGGCCTCCAGGGCGCGGTCGGCGACCGCCTCGGCGGCGTCCACCTCGGCCTGGCAGGAGGCCAGCTCGAACTTGGTGTTCTGGAAGTGCGCGACCGGCTTGCCGAAGACCGTACGGTCCGTCACGTACTGCTGGGCGAACCGGACGGCGGCCTTGGCCTGCGCGTAGGCGCCGAAGGCGATGCCCCAGCGCTCGGACGGCAGGTTGGCGCCGAGGTAGTAGAAGCCCTTGTTCTCCTCGCCCATCAGGTCCTCGACCGGCACCTTCACGTCGACGAACGCCAGCTCGGCGGTGTCGGAGGTGCGCAGGCCGAGCTTGTCGAGCTTGCGGCCGATCGAGTAGCCCTCGGACTTGGTGTCCACGGCGAAGAGGGAGATGCCGAAGCGGCGGTCGTCCTCGCGCGGGGCGGAGGTGCGGGCGCAGACGATCACGCGGTCGGCGTGGACGCCACCGGTGATGAAGGTCTTGGAGCCGTTGAGGACGTAGTGCGTGCCGTCCTCGGAGAGCTTGGCGGTGGTCTTCATGCCCGCGACGTCGGAACCGGTGCCCGGCTCGGTCATCGCCAGGGCCCACATCTCCTCACCGGAGACGAACTTCGGGAGGTAGCGCTTCTTCTGCTCGTCGTTGCCGAGCATCTTGATGTAGGGCAGCGCGAGCAGCACGTGCACGCCGGAGCCGCCGAAGTTGACTCCCGCGCGCGAGGTCTCCTCGTAGAGGACGGCCTCGAACTTGTGGGTGTCCAGGCCCGCGCCGCCGAACTCCTCGGGCACGTTGATGCCGAAGACGCCCAGGTCGCCGAGCTTGTAGTAGAAGTCGCGGGGAGCCTGGCCCGCCTGGAACCACTCGTCGTAGACGGGGACGACCTCGGCCTCGATGAAGGCGCGGATGGTCTCGCGGAACGCTTCGTGGTCCTCGTTGAAAACGGTACGGCGCACTGGGCCGGCTCCCTTCGGTCGCGGCGGTCCGCCGCTCATGCCTAAGCGCTTGCTCAGATTAAGTTACCGGCGGGTTGTCCACCCTGTCCAGAGCGGGGAGCGGTGGGTGCGGGCCGCGCGCGGTGCCGTTCGTCACCCCCGCACATCACCTCCGTGCCCGCACCGGCTCCCGGTACGCGTATGCCGGTCGGGAGCCGCCGGCGCGGCGGCGCCGTCAGTACGAGAACGCCATCGGTCGGTCCGGGTCCTGGTCGTCGTCGCCGCCGACCCGGCGGGGCGAGGTGAGGTCGGCGGCCGTCAGCTCGGGCGGGCCGGCCATCACGGCCTGCGCCAGCAGCTTGATCTCGATCACCGCGAGCACGGCGAACAGGAGGGTGAAGGCGGACATCGAGGTGATGACCTCGGCGTGCGAGACGTTCGGCGAGACCGCGTCACTGGTGCGCAGCACCCCGTAGACGACCCACGGCTGCCGCCCCGTCTCGGTGAAGATCCAGCCCCAGGAATTGCCGATCAGCGGGAAGAGGAGCGTCCAGACCGCCGCGCGCCAGTACCAGGTGGTCAGCAGCGAGCCCAGGGTCCTGCTCCGGGTCACGGCCAGGTGCGGCACCTCGTCCTCGCCGGTCCGCAGTCCGGGATCGAGGAAGAACCTCTTGCGGGTCAGCCACAGGCCCACGACACCGATGGCGAGCGAGGCCATGCCGAAGCCCATCATGAAGCGGAAGCCCCAGAACGCGACCGGGATGTCGGGCTTGTAGTCACCGGGCCCGTACTTTGCCTCCTCGGCCGTCTGCGTGTCGTTGATGCCCGCCACGTACGCGGTGAAGTTGCCCTCCGCGAGGAAGGACAGCAGGCCGGGGATCGACCACTCCACCTTGTTGTGGCCCTCGGAGACGTCCCCGATGGCGAAGACCGAGAACGGCGCGGACGTCTGGCCGTCCCACAGGGCCTCGGCGGCGGCCATCTTCATCGGCTGCTGCTGGACCATCACCTTGCCGAGGGTGTCCCCGCTGAAGGCGACCAGCACCCCGGCCAGCAGCATCGTCACCATGCCCAGCCGCATCGAGGTGCGCATCACCGGCACGTGCCTGCCGCGCCGCAGGTGCAGGGCCGCGATGCCGAGCATGAAGGCGCCGCCGGTCAGGAAGGCCGCGGAGAGCGTGTGGTAGACGACGACCAGGGTGGTGTTCTGGGTGAGGACCAGCCAGAAGTCGGTGAGTTCGGCCCGACCGCGCGTCGCGTCGATGCGGTAGCCGACGGGGTGCTGCATGAAGGAGTTCGCGGCCAGGATGAACCAGGCGGACAGGATGGTGCCGATCGACACCGCCCAGATGCAGGCGAGGTGGATCTTCTTGGGCAGCTTGTCCCAGCCGAAGATCCACAGGCCGATGAAGGTGGACTCGAAGAAGAAGGCGATCAGCGCCTCGAAGGCCAGGGGCGCCCCGAAGACGTCGCCGACGAAGCGCGAGTAGTCGGACCAGTTCATGCCGAACTGGAACTCCTGGACGATGCCGGTGACGACACCCATCGCGATGTTGATCAGGAAGAGCCTGCCCCAGAACTTCGTCGCGGCGAGGTACTTCTCCTTCCCCGTCCGCACCCACGCCGTCTGGAGGACGGCGACCAGCGTGGCGAGGGAGATCGTCAGCGGGACGAACAGGAAGTGGTAGACGGTGGTGATGCCGAACTGCCACCGGGCCAGTGTGTCGAAGGCCAGAGCCAGGTCCATTCGGGTCCTTCCTCACCACTGCGCGGACCCTCACTCTCGCGCCCGTCCGCACCCCTGGCCCGGCAACGACGGCCGGACGGCCCCGGGGTTACGCCGGACGGCCGACGCACAGGCGCCCAGGGGAGTCGGGGCGGGGGGCGCGAGGGGAGTCAGGCCGGGGGCGCGAGGTGGTCGGTCAGGGCCTCGTGGGTGAGGTCCAGGCCCGCCCGCAGGACGTCGTCACGGCGGCCGGGACGGGCGGCCCGGTGCTCGGCGGCGAGGTCCCGGGCCACGCGCAGGTCCGCCGCGCAGTCCTCCCCGCCCAGCGCCGCGTCCAGGGCCCGGGCGGTCGCCTCCACCACCGGGGCCAGCGCGAGTACCGCCGCGTCGGGCGGGGGCGCGTCGGCGGGGCTCCGGGGCGCCGACTCCCGTACCTCCAGCTCCCGCGCGAGCAGCAGCAGGGCCGGAGCCGTGCGCGCGGCCAGTCGCAGGCGGGGCCCCAGGGTGTCGGCGGCCGGGGGGCGCCGCGGTGGCAGCAGGACGGTACGGCCCGTCCGGCGCTCCAGGGTGACGAGCAGTTCGTGCGGCCGGTGCCACAGGGCGAACGGATCCGGCCGGGTCGGGACCGTCCGCCCGGAGGCCGCCCCCGCCGCGATCCCCGCCAGCCGCGCCCTCAGCCCGGCGCGGTAGGCCTCCAGGCCGCCCGCCGCCGCGCGGTACGGGTTCGGGGGCCACAGCAACGGACCGAGGAGCGTCACGACGGCGATGCCGACGGCGCTCTCCACCAGGCGGGCCAGCGGATACCCGGGCGTGGGCGTCGAGTAGATCATCACGGCGGTGATCAGCACCTGCTGGTTGGGGGTGCCCCCCTGGCGCAGGAGGTACATCCCGGCGCATCCGCAGACCAGGACGACGAGGAACGACGCCGGGGCCGCCGGCAGCCAGTGCAGGACGGTCAGGCCCAGCACCACCCCCGCGATCACGCCCAGCAGGCGCTGGAGGGCGAGCCGCGGCGCAGCGAACACGTCGTCGCGCAGGATCAGCACGGCTGGCAGGGCGGCGGCCACGGGAGCCGTGCTCGTACCGAACCACCACAGGCACAGGTACCAGGGGAGGGCGGCGCACACCACCAGCCGGGCCGCCGGCGCCATCCACCCGGCGGGACCGGTCGGATCGGCGGAACGCTTCCCCGCCGCTACGGACATCCCGGACATGCGGCACATCGTAGGCGGGCTGCCGCCCCGCCGGACCCGCGCCGCACCCCGGCCGGCCGCCCCTCACCGCGCGCTCAGTCGGTCGGCCGTCCCGGGGCGGGCGGCTCCCCGCGCAGGGCGAACCACAGTTCCATCCGGGTGTCCGGGTCGTCCAGGTCCCGGTCCAGCAGCTCCGCGCAGCGGGCGACGCGTTGGCGCACCGTATTGCGGTGCACGCCCAGCGCGGCGGCCGTCCGGTCCCACCCGCCGTGGTGCGCCAGCCAGCCGCGCAGCGTGTCCCGCAGGGCGGGGGAGAGCGGCGCGAGCAGGGCCGCCGCGTGCGCGCGGGCCTCCTCCTCACCGACCAGGCCCGCGAGACCGGGGTCCGCGTGCCGGGCGAGCGGCGCCCGGGCCGCCTCGGCGCGCTCCAGGGCCCGCCGGGCCTGCGCGTCGGCGATCCGCAACCCCTCGGGCGGCGCCGGCGCGCTCACCCCGAGCCGCCAGCCGGGCTGCGGGCCGGGCTCCCGGTCGGTGAGCAGGCGAAGGCCGTCGGGGCGCGGGTCCAGCAGTACGGTGCCCAGCGCCGCGGCGAGCGCCTGCGACCCGGTACCGCCCCGGGCGTGGACGGCGTACCAGGGGCCCGGGGGCAGGGCCGCGGCCGGATCCCCGTCGAGGAGGAGCCGGGTCAGGGCCGCCGCCTCGTCGCCCGCCGGGCGGTGCGCTGTGAGCAGGGTCAGCAGGACGGCCGCGACGGAGGCGATCGTGTGGTCCCCCGGGGCCCGGTCCGGGCCGGCGAGGATCAGGGCCCGCCCGCCGCCCACCGCGTGCGCCGCCAGGTGCGTCCCGTCGAGGCTGTCGGTGGCGGTCACGGCGCCCCCGGCGGTCAGCCGCGCGGCCAGCCCGTCGAGCGCCGCCCGCACCCCGTCGCCGACGGGAGCCCCGGCGGAGGCGACGGGGGGCCGCCGGCCGGGCGCCCCCGGCTCGCCCGCCGTGGTCGCGGGCGTCGACGCCGGGCCGGGAGCCCGCCCGGTCGCCCCGGCGCCCGCCCCCGCCCCCGCGCCGCCCGCCGGGGGCAGGAGGGCCGTCCAGCCGCCCAGGCTCGCCGCCAGCCGGGACAGCACCGCCGGCACCGGATCCGGTCGGGCCGCCGCCGCGGCCAGCGACCGCTGCGCCTCCGTCACCCGGCGCAGCTCACCGGTACGGGCCTGCTCCATCAACCGCCACACGGCCCGGCCCACCGCCGTGAACGGGGTCCCGGGCGGCACCTCCACCAGCGGCAACCCGTACCGCTCGCAGGCCTCCACCAGCTCCGGCGGCACCGTCCCGTGCACCGGCGTCACCCCGAACCCGACCGCCCCCACCCCGGCCCGGACGAGCCGGGCCGCGTAGGTACCGGCGTCCACGAGCCCCGCACCCTCGGATCCCCCCGCCAGCTCCGCCCCCGCCGTCAGGAGGAGTTCCCCGCCCAGCAGGTACGGCGACGGGTCCGCCATCTCGGAGGCGTGGACCCCGTGGACCTCCGCCTCCGCCGGGCCGGAAAGCAGCCGCAGGCCCAGCTCCGCGTCCGTGAGGAGGCGCGCGAGGGGAACCGGCGGGGTGGGGGGAGCCTCCATGGCCACTCCGTACATCGACAAGGCCAACAGTGGATGAAACGTACACTGCACGTGTCCGAACCGTCCCCGTACGCTCGAAGTACCGGACCGTAGGACCACCAGAAGGGCAACCCCCCATGAGCACGCAGCCGCGCGGCCCCGTCGACTCCTCCCGCATCCCGCGCTACGCGGGCCCCGCGACCTTCGCCCGGCTGCCCCGCCTCGACGAGGTCGGAGGCAAGGCCGACGTGGCCGTCGTCGGCGTGCCCTTCGACTCCGGTGTCTCCTACCGCCCCGGCGCCCGCTTCGGCGGCAACGCCATCCGCGAGGCCTCCCGCCTGCTGCGCCCGTACAACCCGGCCCAGGACGCCTCCCCGTTCGCCCTCGCGCAGGTCGCGGACGCCGGCGACATCGCCTGCAACCCGTTCAACATCAACGAGGCCGTCGAGACGGTCGAGGCCGCCGCCGACGAGCTCATCGGCAACGGCTCCCGCCTGATGACCCTCGGCGGCGACCACACCATCGCCCTGCCGCTGCTGCGCTCCGTCGCGAAGAAGCACGGCCCGGTCGCGCTCCTCCACTTCGACGCGCACCTCGACACCTGGGACACCTACTTCGGCGCCGAGTACACCCACGGCACCCCGTTCCGCCGCGCCGTCGAGGAGGGCATCCTCGACACCGAGGCGCTCTCCCACGTCGGCACCCGCGGCCCGCTGTACGGCAAGCAGGACCTCGACGACGACGCCAAGATGGGCTTCGGCATCGTCACCTCCGCGGACGTCTACCGGCGCGGCGCCGACGAGGTCGCCGACCAGCTGCGCCAGCGCATCGGCGACCGCCCGCTGTACATCTCGATCGACATCGACGTGCTCGACCCGGCCCACGCGCCCGGCACCGGCACACCCGAGGCGGGCGGCATGACCTCCCGCGAGCTGCTGGAGATCATCCGCGGCCTGTCGTCCTGCAACCTCGTTTCCGCCGACGTCGTCGAGGTCGCCCCGGCGTACGATCACGCCGAGATCACCTCGGTCGCGGCCTCGCACACCGCGTACGAGCTCACCACGATCATGAGCCGTCAGATCGCGCAGGCGAAGGGCAAGTAAGCACAGTGACGCACGACCACGACCTGGTACTCCGACCCACCGACGCCCAGACGGCGGCCGCCCTCGCGCCGCCGCCGGGCCGCACCGGCGGGGACCTGGTCGTGGAAACGCTGCACTCGCTCGGCGCCCACACCGTGTTCGGGCTGCCGGGCCAGCACGCACTGGCCCTCTTCGACGCCGTCGGCCGCTCCGGCCTGCGCCTCGTCGGCCTGCGCACGGAGAACAACGCGGGCTTCGCCGCCGACGCCTTCGGCCGGATCACCGGCGAGGCCGTCCCGCTGCTGCTCTCCACCGGCCCGGGCGCCCTGATGGCGCTGCCCGCGCTGGCGGAGGCGGCGGCCGCCTCGGCACCCGTCCTCGCGATCTCCTCCCAGGTCCCGACCCCGGGCCTCGGCGGCGGCCGGCGCGGCCACCTGCACGAGCTGCGGGACCAGGCCGCCTCCTTCCGGGAGATCGTCAAGTCGGTGCACGTCGCGCGCACCCCCTCGCAGATCCCCTCCGTGATCGCCGAGGCCTGGGAGTCCGCCCTGACGGCCCCCTTCGGCCCCGTCTGGGTGGAGATCCCCGAGGACGTGCTGCGCGCCCCGACGCTGATCCCGCAGGTCACCGGGATGGACGCGACCCCGCACGAGCTCGCCCCCCGCCCCGAGCTGACGGCGGTCGCCGCGCACTGGCTGGCGAACGCCTCCCGGCCGGTGATCATCGCGGGTGGCGGAGTGGTCCGGGCCGACGCCGCCGGCAAGCTCAAGCAGCTCGCCGAGCGCCTGAACGCCCCCGTGGTCACCACCTTCGGCGGCAAGGGCGCCTTCCCCTGGACGCACCCGCTGTCCCTCCAGTCCTGGCTGGAGGACCGGCACATGACGGACTTCCTGGAGGACGCCGACGTCCTGCTGGTGGTCGGTTCGGGCCTCGGCGAGCTCTCCTCGAACTACCACACGTTCTTCCCGACCGGCCGCGTCGTCCAGATCGAGGCCGACCTCGGCAAGCTGGAGTCCAACCACGCGGCCCTCGGCATCCACGCCGACGCCCGCCTCGCCCTCCAGGCCCTCCTGGAGACCGTCCCCGAGCGCCAGGACCCCGACGCCCCCGAGCGGGTCCGCCTGCTGCTCGCCGACATCGCCGCCCGCCTCGCCGGCCAGGACGTCACCCTGGAACAGGGCCTCCTGACCTCGATCCGCGCCGCCCTGCCGGCCCGCGCCCCGTCGTTCTGGGACATGACGATCCTGTCCTACTGGGCCTGGTCCGCCTTCGACGCCAAGCACCCCAACACCATGCACTCGGCCCAGGGCGCCGGCGGCCTCGGCTACGCCTTCCCGGCGGCCCTCGGCGCGGCCCTCGCGGAACCCGGCACCCCGGTCCTGGCCGTCTCGGGCGACGGCGGCGCCATGTACTCGATCGCGGAACTGGCCACCGCCCGCCAGCACGACCTCGACGTCACCTGGCTCATCGTGGACGACGGCGGCTACGGCATCCTGCGCGAGTACATGACCGACGCCTACGGCACCCCGACCGGCACCGAACTCACCCGCCCCGACTTCGTCGCCCTCGCGGGCTCCTTCGGCGTCCCGGCCGCCGGCACCACCCCCGACACCCTCCGCGAGGACCTCGCCAAGGCCCTCGCCACCCCGGGCCCCTCGGTCCTCGTCCTCCCGACCACGCTGCGGATGTTCGCCCCGACGCACGTGTGAGCCCATCGCCGCGCCGGTCCGCCGGCCCGTGCGCCGCCCCGTCACGGCACCGCTCGGTTCCGGCCCCGCGCCGGAGCCGACCCGGAGCACGTCTCCCCCCACCCCGACCGGAGTACGCCCCGCTCGCGGCGTCCGGACACCGGTGCGATTGTTGCGGCGGGATGAAATCCGCCGGTCGGCGCGTTGGGGGAGGCGGCAGGACAGCAGCTACGGGGAGGCATCACGTGACGGCGGGACAGCAGGCGGCCGGCGGCAAACAGGGCTGGGCCAGGCGACTGACGGCCTACACCTGGCGGTACAGGACCAACGTCCTGCTCGCTCTCGGATCCTCACTGGCCGGCATGGCCGTCATGGCGCTCGTGCCGCTGGTCACCAAGGTCATCATCGATGACGTCGTCGGCGACAAGTCCCGCGAGATGGCCCCCTGGGCCGGAATGTTCATAGCCGCAGCCGTCCTCGTGTACGTCCTCACCTACATACGCAGGTACTACGGCGGACGCCTCGCCCTGGACGTGCAGCACGACCTGCGCACCGACATGTACGAGACCATCTCCCGCCTCGACGGCCGCCGCCAGGACGAGCTGTCCACCGGCCAGGTGGTCGGCCGCGCCACCAGTGACCTCACCCTGATCCAGGGCCTGCTCTTCATGCTCCCGATGACCATCGGGAACTTCCTGCTCTTCGGGATATCCCTCGGGATCATGCTGTGGCTCTCGCCGCTGCTGACCCTCGTCGCGCTGCTCATGGCCCCCGCACTCTGGTTCATCGCCAAGCGCAGCCGCAAGAAGCTCTTCCCCGCCACCTGGTACGCGCAGGCCCAGGCCGCCGCCGTCGCCTCCGTCGTCGACGGGGCCGTGACCGGCGTCCGCGTCGTCAAGGGCTTCGGCCAGGAGGACCAGGAGACCGGCAAGCTGCGCGCCGCCGGGCGTCGCCTGTTCGGCGGCCGGATGCGGGCCATCCGCCTCAACTCGCGCTACACCCCCGCGCTCCAGGCCGTCCCCGCCCTCGCCCAGGTCGCCATGCTCGCCCTCGGCGGCTGGATGGCCACCGAGGGCCGCGTCACCCTCGGCACCTTCGTCGCGTTCTCCACGTACCTCGCCCAGCTCGTCGGCCCCGTCCGCATGCTCGCCATGGTGCTCACCGTCGCCCAGCAGGCCCGCGCCGGCGCCGAGCGCGTCTTCGAGCTCATCGACACCGAGCCCGTCATCCGCGAGGGCGCGCGCGAACTGCCCGCCGACGTGCCCGCCACCGTCGAGTTCGACGACGTCCGCTTCGGGTACGACCCCGAGCGGCCCGTCCTCGACGGCTTCTCCCTCACCGTCGCGGAGGGCGAGACCGTCGCCGTCGTCGGAGCCTCCGGCAGCGGCAAGTCCACCGTCTCCCTCCTCCTCCCGCGGTTCTACGACCCCGACCGGGGCACCGTCCGGGTCGGCGGCCACGACGTGCGGGACCTGACGTACGACTCGCTGCGCTCCGCCATCGGGCTGGTCCCGGAGGACTCCTTCCTCTTCTCCGACACCATCCGCGCGAACATCGCCTACGGACGCCCCGACGCCTCCGAGGAGGAGATCCGCGCGGCTGCCCGCGCCGCCCAGGCCGACGGCTTCGTCGAGGCACTGCCCGCCGGCTACGACACCACGGTCGGCGAACAGGGACTCACCCTCTCCGGCGGCCAGCGCCAGCGCATCGCCCTCGCCCGCGCCCTGCTCACCGACCCCCGACTGCTGCTCCTCGACGACGCCACCTCCGCCGTCGACGCCCGCGTCGAGCACGAGATCCACGAGGCCCTGCGGTCCGTCATGGCCGGCCGCACCACCCTGCTCATCGCCCACCGCCGCTCCACCCTCGCCCTCGCCGACCGGATCGCCGTCCTGGAGCACGGCCGACTCGCCGACATCGGCACCCACGAGGAACTGGAACACCGCTCGGCGCTCTACCGCAGGCTGCTGACGGACCCCGAGGCCCTCGGCGCCGGATCGCCCCGCACCCCCGAAGCACCGCCGGCGGCCGAGTTCGAGCGGGGCGCCGACCGGGACCTGGAGCGGGACCTCGAACTGGAGGCGGAGATCGACTCCGAGCCGGTCAACGCCAAGCGGCGGGTCAGCGACGGAGTCACCCCCGAACTGTGGCGCCGCCAGGGCGACGACCGACCGACGGCCGGCCCGGCCGCCGCCACGGGCGCGCCCCGCTCGCCCGGAGCAGGGCACTCCCTGGCCGGGGCCGTCGCCGGGATGCCGGCGACCCCCGAACTGCTCGCCCAGGTGGCGGCGCTCCCGCCGGTCGACGACCGGCCCGCCGTGGACGAGGGCGCCGCCGCCTCCGCCGAGGACAGCTACGGCCTGCGCCGCCTGCTCCGCGGCTTCTGGCCGCCGCTCGCGATCAGCCTCGGCCTCGTCGCCCTCGACGCCGGCTCCGGACTGCTCCTGCCCGTACTGATCCGGCACGGCATCGACCAGGGCGTCGAACAGGCCGCGCTCGGCGCGGTGTGGGTGGCCGCCGGGCTCGCCCTCGTCGTGGTCCTCGGACAGTGGGCGGCCCAGTTCGCCGAGACCCGGATGACCGGGCGCACCGGCGAGCGGGTGCTGTACTCCCTGCGCGTCAAGATCTTCGCGCAGCTCCAGCGGCTCGGCCTCGACTACTACGAGCGCGAACTCACCGGCAGGATCATGACGCGGATGACCACCGACGTCGACGCCCTGTCGACGTTCCTGCAGACCGGCCTGGTCACCGCCGTCGTCTCGGTCCTGACCTTCTTCGGCATCCTCGTCGCCCTGCTCGTCCTCGACGTCGAGCTGGCCCTGCTCGTCTTCGCGACGCTGCCCCTCCTGGTCGTCGGCACCATCGTGTTCCGCCGCAAGTCCGTCGCCGCCTACGAGCTGGCCCGCGACCGGGTCGGCACGGTCAACGCCGACCTCCAGGAGTCCGTCGCCGGACTGCGCCTGGTCCAGGCGTTCCGCCGGCAGGGGACCGGTGCCACCCGGTTCGCCGAGCGCAGCGACGCGTACCGCGAGGCGCGGGTGCGCGGCCAGTGGCTGATCTCCGTGTACTTCCCCTTCGTGCAACTGCTGTCCTCGGGCGCCGCGGCCGCCGTGCTGATCGTCGGCGCGGGCCGGGTCGACGCGGCCACGCTGACCACCGGCGCGCTCGTGGCGTACCTGCTGTACATCGACCTGTTCTTCGCCCCCGTCCAGCAGCTGTCCCAGGTCTTCGACGGCTACCAGCAGGCCACCGTCTCCCTCCGGCGGATCCAGGACCTGCTGCGCGAGCCCACCAGCACCCCGCTGCCCGTCGCACCCCGCGAGGTGCGGGAACTGCGCGGCGAGATCGCCTTCGAGGACGTGCGCTTCCAGTACGGCACCGCCGAGGAGCGAGGCGAGAAGGGCGAGGCGCTGGCCGGCATCACCCTGCGGATACCCGCCGGGCAGACCGTCGCCTTCGTCGGCGAGACCGGCGCCGGAAAGTCCACCCTGGTCAAGATGGTGGCCCGGTTCTACGATCCGACCTCCGGCCGGGTCACCGCCGACGGCGCGGACCTGAAGGAGCTGGACCTGACGGGGTACCGCCACCGGCTCGGGGTCGTCCCCCAGGAGCCGTACCTCTTCCCGGGGACGGTCCGGGACGCCATCGCCTACGGACGGCCCGAGGCCGCCGACGCCGAGGTCGAGGCGGCGGCCCGCGCGGTCGGCGCCCACGACATGATCGCCACGCTCGACGGCGGCTACCTGCACACCGTCACCGAACGCGGGCGCAACCTCTCGGCGGGCCAGCGCCAGCTGATCGCCCTGGCCCGGGCCGAGCTCGTCGACCCGGACGTGCTGCTGCTCGACGAGGCCACCGCGGCCCTCGACCTGGCCACCGAGGCCCAGGTCAACCAGGCCACCGACCGGCTCGCGGGCAAGCGCACCACGTTGGTCGTCGCGCACCGGTTGACGACCGCCGCCCGCGCCGACCGGGTCGTGGTCATGGACCGGGGGCAGGTCGTCGAGGACGGGAGCCACGCCGAACTCCTGGCCCGCGGGGGCCGCTACGCGACGCTGTGGCGGACCTTCGTCGGGGAGGACGAGCGGGCGGCGGCCGCCTGACCCCGCTCCGCCCCACCCGTACCGCCGCGGGACGTCCCGGGTATCAGAGCTCGCCGAAGAGCAGGTTGCCCGGGGCGTCCTCGTCGTCACCGGTGTAGTACTCGCGTACGGCGTCGAGGAGTTCGTCCACGGACAGGTAGCCGTCGTGGTTCTTGTCGATCCTCGCGAAGAGCGCCTCCGTGTCGGCGAGCTCCAGCTTCGTGTCGAAGGCGAGCTGCGCCTTGTGGAACTCCTCGGGGCTGATGTGCCCGTCGCCGTTGGTGTCGACGACCGTGAGGATGGCCCGCGCCAGCGGCCGGAAGGACTTGTCGTAGGCGGGCCCGCCGTCCTTGTACAGCCGCGTCATCCCCTCCGCGTACTCCTGAGGGGTGAGCTTGCCGTCCCGGTCGATGTCGAGCTCCGCGAAGAGGTCCACCCAGAAGTCGGTCAGCCCGCGGAACACCTCGGCGGCCTTGGGGGAGTCGGACGGCTCCTCCATGGCGGCGATCAGGCGGGTCCCGAGCGCGATCACGTCCTCCGCGTCGATGACGCCGTTGCCGTTGTCGTCGAAGTGCGCGAAGGCGCGCTCCAGCTTGCGGTCCAGCAGGTCGTTCGTCATGTCGGATGCCTTTCGCGGCTACGGTGGGCGGTTGTCCGGTCGCCTAGCGTAATGTCCGCGTCGATCGTGAACTCCCCCTCCCCGGCTGGGAAGTTGTGGATGCACTCGTACGAGGTAGCGGTGGCGCCCCGGCCCCCGGCGGTGGACCGCCCGGGGCGGGGCGGGTGCGGGCCGGATTCCGTTGTGTCGTGCAACCATCCGGCGGGCCCGGGCGTCGTACGTGCGTGCGTGTTACGTACGACGGATCGGGGGGCGAGGGTGTTGAAGCGGTGGAAGGGGCGGGGTCGGCGGCGGGTCGTGTCGGCCGGGGTGTTCGGGGCGGCTCTCTGGCTCGGCGTCGGAGGCATGTTCGCGGCGCCCCCCGCACAGGCCGCGACCGGTGGCTGTCCGGGTCGGCTCGTCAGGACGCTGCCGTTCGCCGCGGGCGAGGTGCGCGTGTACAAGAGCCGGACCCAGGCCTGCGCCGTGACGGTCGCCGCGCGACCCGGCGAGCGCCGGCGGATGACGGTGGTCGTCCAGCCGCGGGGGAGCGTTCCCGTGCGCGACGCGGGGCAGTTCACCCGGTATGCGGGCCCCGTCGTGGTCGGCGCGGTGAACCGCTGCGTCCACGTGACGGGGAGCGTGGCGGCCGAATCCGTCGCATCCGGCTGGATCCTGTGCTGACGTAGGGCCCAACCACTACTGTTCACAGGCGTGTTGACCCCGCTAGGTTCACGGCGACCAGTGTGAACCAAGGGGAGGGTGAATGCGCAAGACGCTCGGATGGCTGCTGTCGCTCGTGGTGCTCATCGGCACCATGGGTGCGGCCGGCGCCACGGCTCAGGCGGCCACAGCCGCGGGGCCGGCCGCCGCCACGGACATCAAGGACCGGATCCTCGGCATCCCGGGGATGAGCCTGATAGAGGAGAAGCCGTACCCCGGGTACCGCTTCTTCGTACTGAACTACGAGCAGCCGGTCGACCACCGGCAGCCGTGGAAGGGCACCTTCAAGCAGCGCATGACCCTGCTGCACAAGGACGTCACCCGCCCCACGGTGTTCTTCACCTCGGGCTACAACGTCAACACCAACCCGCGCCGCAGCGAGCCGACGACGATCATCGACGGCAACCAGATCTCCATGGAGTATCGATTCTTCACGCCCTCCCGGCCCGACCCGGCCAACTGGGCGAAGCTGGACATCTGGCAGGCCGCCAGCGACCAGCACCGCATCTTCACCGCGCTGAAGAAGATCTACAACAAGAACTGGCTGTCCACCGGCGGCAGCAAGGGCGGCATGACCGCGACGTACTACGAGCGCTTCTACCCGCGTGACATGGACGGCGTCGTCGCCTACGTCGCGCCCAACGACGTCGTCAACAACGAGGACTCGGCCTACGACCGGTTCTTCGCCAAGGTCGGCACCAAGGAGTGCCGCGACCGGCTGAACGCCGTCCAGCGCGAGGCGCTCGTGCGCCGCACGCCGCTGGAGGCCAAGTACGCCACGGCCGCCGCCGAGAACGGCTGGACCTTCACCACCGTCGGCAACCTCGACAAGGCGTACGAGGCCGTCGTCCTCGACTACGTGTGGGCGTTCTGGCAGTACAGCCTGCTCGCCGACTGCTCCTCCATCCCCACGGCCGCCACCGCGAGCGACCAGGAGATCTGGGACACCATCGACGCGATCTCCGGCTTCTCGGCCTACGCCGACCAGGGACTGCAGACGTACACGCCGTACTACTACCAGGCGGGCACGCAGCTCGGCTCGCCCGACATCAAGCAGCCCCACCTCAAGGGACTGAGCCGCTACGGCTACCAGGCACCGCGCGAGTTCGTGCCCCGTGACATCCCGATGACCTTCCAGTCGGGCGCCATGGCGGACATCGACGGCTGGGTGCGCGACAACGCCCACCAGATGCTCTTCGTCTACGGGCAGAACGACCCGTGGGGCGCCGAGCAGTTCCGCCCCGGGTACAAGTCGCGCGACAGCCACGTGATGATCGCGCCGGGCGCGAACCACGGGGCCAACGTGGCCCAGCTCCAGGAGGGCGAGAAGGCCCTCGCCACGGCGAAGATCCTCCAGTGGGCCGGGGTGGCACCCGCCGCCGCGCTCGCCGACTCCGCGAAGGCGGCGCCGCTGGCGGCCGCCGACGCGCAGCTCGACCAGCAGGACCTGGAGCGCGAGCCGCAGCTGCGGCCGTAGCCGACGCGGCCGCAGCGATGCGGCCGTGGTCGATGCCGCCGTGACGGCTCCGGCCGTGACGGCGGCTCAGGGGGCCACGGGCGGGTAGGACAGCCCGTGGCCCAGCGGGTAGCGGCCCGGAACCGGGACCGGGAGCCGGCCGATCGGCCGCCGGACCCCGGTGATCACCCGGGCCGCCGCCCGCAGTTCCACGTCCGTCCAGGAGTACGTCGCCACCTCCGCCGCGCACGTCGGCAGCCGCGCCGGGTCGTACGGGTTGCGGACGGCCACCAGCACCACCGGCACCCCGGTGGCGACCAGCTCCGTGACCAGCGTCCGCTGCGGGCTCTCCCCCTCGGGGACGTTGTACGTGCACACGAGCACCGCGGTGTGCCCGGCCGCCGCGGCCGCGGCACCGGCCGCGGGCACCGCCGTCGCCCGGCAGCCCAACGCCTCCAACTCCCGGGCCAGGACCGTCGTGGGGGGTCCCGTGGTACCGGTGGGGGACACCGGCTCCGCCCCGGTCACCAACAGCCGCGGTCGGGTGGCCGCGTCCAGCGGCAGCAGCCCCCGCGGATTTGCCAGCAGCGTCGTCGTGGCGGCCGCGATCTCGTCGGCCGCGGCCAGGTTCGCGGCCGTGCCGACCTCCGGCTCCGCCGCCCCGGCCGTGTCCGTCGGCGCCTCGAACAGGCCCCGACGGGCCTTGAGTTCCATGATGCGCAGCACCGATTCCGTGATCCGATCCCGCGACAGCTCGCCCGACTCCACCGCCGCCAGCACGCTGTGTTGCGCGAGTCCGAGGTCCGGCGCGTTCAGCAGCTGGTCGCAGCCCGCCTTGAGCGCCAACACCGGGACCCGGTCGTCCCCGTACTTCTGACGGACCCCGGCCATGTCGAGGGCGTCGGTCACCACCACCCCCCGGAAGCCCAGGCGTTCGCGCAGGATGCCCGTGACGATGGGGCGTGAGAGGGTCGCCGGGTCCCCCGAGGGGTCCAGCGCGGGGAAGACGATGTGCGCCGTCATCACGCAGTCCACGCCCGCCTCCACCACCGCCCGGAACGGCGGCTCGTCCAACTCCTCCCACCGGGCGCGCGAGTGCCGCATGACCGGAAGCCCGACGTGGCTGTCCGTCTCGGTGTCGCCGTGGCCGGGGAAGTGCTTCGCCGTCGCGGCCACCCCGGCGCTCTGGTAGCCGCGGACCTGCGCGGCGGCCAGCGCCGCCACCGCACGCGGGTCGGAGCCGAAGGACCGCACGCCGATCACCGGGTTGGCCGGGTTCACGTTCACGTCGGCCACCGGCGCGTAGTCCTGCCGGATCCCCAGCGCGGCCAGCTCGCCGCCCGCGATCCGCGCCGCCCGGCGGGCATCGGCCGTGGAGCCGCCCGCGCCCAACGCCATCGCCCCCGGGAACAGGGTCACCGGCCTGCCGATCCGGGCCACCGCCCCGTGCTCCTGGTCGACGGACAGCATCAACGGGATCCCGGAGCCGGAGCCGCGCGCCGCCCGCTGGAGGCCGTCGGACAGGTCGGCGATCTGCCGGGGGGAACGCGTGTTGTGGGCCCAGGCGAAGTAGACGACCCCGCCCAGGTGGTGGCGCGCGACCAGCTCGGCGGCGGTGCGCACCCCGAACTGCGCCAGGTTCTGCTCGGCGTCCGCGGGGTCGGGATCGGTCGCCGAGTGTCCGTACACCCGGGACACGAAGAGCTGCCCGACCTGCTCGGCCAAGCTCATCCCGGCCACCAGGTCCCGCAGCCGCGCCCGGTCGGGAACGCGGCCCGGCGGCTCCTCGGGGGAGCGGGAGTCATCGGGCACGGAGTGGGACCCCACAGCCGCGGAGGCGACCCCGGCGGCGGCGACGGTGGCCAGGGCGGCGGCGAGCAGGGTCCGGCGGGAGGCGTGGTTCGGCACCCGCCGGACCCTACTGCCGGGCCGGCTCCGGGGCCCCGGGGACACTCGGGAGGTCCCCCGGAAGTGGGGCCGCCGCCACCGCCGGCCAGTGCTCCCGCAGCGTCCGTACCGCCTCGGTGATCGCGGGCCGGCGAGCGGCCCCCGTCCGCCACAGGGCGTAGAGCCTGCGTACCGGGCCCGGCTCCAGGGGTACCGCCACCGCGCCCGGGGGCAGCGCGCCGGTTCCCAGCCGGGGCACGACGGCGACCCCGAGCCCGGCCGCGACCAGGGCGACGATGGTGTGGTTCTCCTCCGCCACATGGGCGATCTCCGGCTCGAAGCCGGCCGTCCGCAGGGTCCGCACCAACCAGTCGTGGCACACCCGGCCGGGCGGCTGGCACACCCACCGGAGCCCGCCGAGGTCGGCGCGCCGCACCACCCGCCGCGAGGTGAAGGGGTGCCCGGCCGGGACCACCAGATCGCAGTGGTCGTAACCGATGACCACGTGCTCCACACCCTCCGGGGCCGGCAGCGGGGAGATGTCCCAGTCGTGGGCCACCGCCAGGTCGGTGACGCCCCGGGCCACCAGGTCCACCGACAGGTGGGGGTCGACCTCCGTCATCCGGACGTCCAACGCCGGATGCCGGCGCGCCAGATCGGCCAGCACGCCGGGCAGCAGACCGCGCGCGGCCGAGGCGAAGGCCGCCACCGTCAGCAACCCGCTCGGCCGGCCACGACGCTCCTCCATCGTGGTCTCGGCCCGCTCCACGATCGTCAGCAGCTCCTGCGCCGTGTCGGCCAGGTGCCGGGCCTCCTCGGTGAGCGCGACCCCGCGCCCGCGCCGCTCCAGCAGCGTCGTGCGGGTCTCCCGCTCCAGCTTGGCGATCTGCTGCGAGACGGCGGACGGGGTGTAGCCCAGTGCGGCCGCCGCGCCCGCGACCGAACCGTGGACGGAGACGGCGTGCAGGGCGCGCAGCCGGGACAGGTCGAGCATGCCCCGATCGTAAGCGTTGCTTCATCCAACCCGGAAGGGATCCGCGCTGGTGCTTCACGGTCGGGGCGCCGATGCTCGATGCATGCGTCCCGTACACACCGCACTGGCCGTGGTCGTCGCCGCCGTCTGGGGCTTCAACTTCGTCGTCATCGAGATCGGCCTCGGCCACTTCCCGCCGCTGCTCCTGTCCGCGCTGCGCTTCCTGGTCGCGGCCCTGCCCGCCGTGTTCTTCGTCGGCCGGCCCAAGGTCGCCTGGAAGTGGATCCTCGGTGTCGGGGCCGCCCTCGGCGTCGCCAAGTTCGGCCTCCTGTTCATGGGCATGGCCGCCGGGATGCCGGCCGGACTGTCCTCCCTCGTGCTCCAGGTGCAGGCCGTGTTCACCGCGGCCCTGGCCGGTCTCGTCCTGCGCGAACGACCCGGTCCCGTCAGGCTGCTGGGGATGGCCGTGGCCCTGGCCGGAATCGCCGTCGCCGCCGTGGACCGGGGCCTGTCCGGAACCGGGCTCGGCTTCGCCCTGGTCGTCGCGGCCGCCGCCTGCTGGGGCGTCTCCAACGTCCTGACGCGCAAGGCCGCCCCGGCCGACGCCATGAACTTCATGATCTGGGTCTGCACCGTCCCGGTCCTGCCCCTGATCGCCCTGTCCCTGCTGATCGAGGGGCCCGAACGGGACCTGGCCGCCCTGCGCGCCCTCGACTGGTCGGGCGTCGGCGTCATCGTCTACGTCGCCTGGGTGTCCACGGTGTTCGGCTTCGGCGCCTGGAGCCACCTGCTGCGCCGCTACCCGGCCTCCTCCGTGGCCCCGTTCTCCCTGCTGGTACCGGTGTTCGGCATGTCCTCGGCCGCCCTCGTGCTCGGCGAGGGGATCTCCGGGACCCGTTGGCCGGCCGCCGTGCTCCTCGTCGCCGGCGTCGGCCTCACCTCGCTGGCCCCCGCGCGGCGCCCGAACCGCACAGGGGTCGGTTCGGGCGTCAGCGCGGGGAGCCCTCCTGCAACGGCAGCCGCCAGTCCTGTCCGGTCAGGGTGACCCCGTACGAGCGGTGCGGACGCTCGGCGACCAGCGTGAACCCGGCCCGTTCGTAGAGCGAACGGGCCTCGCGCAGCACGTCGTTGGTCCACAGCACCAGCTCGCGGTAGCCGACGGAACGGGCGAAGGCGACGACGGTGTCCACGAGCAGGCCGCCGATGCCGAGGCCGCGTCCGGCGGGCTCCACCAGGAGCAGGCGCAGCCGGGCGGTGCCCGGCGAGCCCTCGTCCCGCACGCACATCACCGAGCCCACCGGACGCCCCTCGTGCTCGGCGATCCAGACCCGCTCCACGTACGGGTCGTGGTCCTCGGCGAAGTCCGCGACGATCCGGGCCACCAGCCCCTCGAACTCCTGGTTCCAGCCGTACTCGGCCGCGTAGAGCGCGCCGTGCCGCTGCACGATCCAGCCCAGTTCCCCGGGCTGCGGATCCCTGAGCCGTACCTGTTCGCCGGAGGTCTCCATGGCGCCCGAGGATAGCGCGCGGGCCGTCGCCGGGGGGCATGGCCGGGGCGGGCCCGGGACGCCGTGGTGCCCGGCCGCGCACGGCCGGGCACCTTTGCTCCGTACGGGTCACGTCGCTCCCGCGTACGGGCCGCCTCCCGCGTACGGGCTACTTCTTGCCGCCGCCCAGGATCTGCCCCAGCAGGTCGCCGAGGCCGCCGCCCGCCGCGTCGGGGGCCGCTCCCGGAGCCGGGGCGCCGCCCGCCGGGGCGCCCCCGGCCGTCGGCGCGCCCGCGCCCTTGCCGGCGGACGCGCGCTTGGCGAGGACGGCCAGCAGCACGGGGATCAGCATCTCGATGACCCGACTGATGGTGGGGGCGGGAATGCCGGTCTTCTTCGACACGGCGTTGGCCACGGGCTTGCTCACCTTGGCGAGCACCCCGGCCATCATGCCGCCGCTCAGCAGGCCGCCCATGCCGCCGCCGAGCGTGGCCACGCCCTGGAGCGGCGGTTCCGCCACCTCCGCGAAGGCCTGGCGCACCTCCACGCCGTCGTCGTCATCGGCTCCGGCCTTCTGCCGGAGGTCGCCCGTCATGGCGCCGACGGTCTCGGCGACGGTCTCGCGGGCGCCGCCGACGTCCGTGCCGAGCAGACCGGCGATCTCCTGAAGCCTGTCGTCGCCGAGTTCGCCCAGCACGTCGTCCTGGAAGGAAGATTCGCTCATGCCTGAAACGCTACGTGTGCGGTGATTCGGTGGCACCTCGGACCGCCTCCGGGGGTCCCCCAGGTAATGGAAAGGTAAAGTTCCGCTTCCCTGTGCAACCCTGCGCGCGGATCGCGGGTCGTATGGTGCGTCGGGACTTTCGGGAGGGGATCCGGGGGGATCGGGAAGTCCGACGAGGGAGGGGTAACCGTGAGGGGGTCCGGCCGCGAGGCCGGCCCCCCTTTCGTTTGTCCTCCTCCCCTTCCCTCTCCCCCCTCCCGACCCGCGGCCCTTCCGCCGCCCTTCGTCCACACCCCTCGGCGCGGTGTCGGAGCCGGACGGTAGCGTCGTGCCATGACATCCAACGGGGCGGTGCAGCCGGCGGTGGTCGAGGGGGTGTTGGAGCGCATCACCTACGCCAACGAGGAGAGCGGGTACACGGTCGCCCGGGTCGACACCGGCCGCGGTTCCGGGGACCTGCTGACCGTCGTCGGCGCCCTCCTCGGCGCGCAGCCCGGCGAATCCCTGCGCATGGAGGGCCGTTGGGGCTCGCACCCCCAGTACGGCAAGCAGTTCAGCGTCGACAACTACTCGACGATCCTCCCGGCGACCATCCAGGGCATCCGCCGCTACCTCGGCTCCGGCCTCATCAAGGGCATCGGCCCCAGGATCGCCGACCGGATCGTGGAGCACTTCGGCACCGACACCCTCGACGTCATCGAGGCGGAACCCAAGCGCCTGATCGAGGTGCCCGGCCTCGGCCCGAAGCGGACGAAGCTGATCGGTGCCGCCTGGGAGGAGCAGAAGGCCATCAAGGAGGTCATGGTCTTCCTCCAGGGGGTCGGCGTCTCCACCTCCATCGCGGTGCGCATCTACAAGAAGTACGGCGACGCCTCCATCTCGGTCGTGAAGAACCAGCCCTACCGGCTCGCCGCCGACGTGTGGGGCATCGGCTTCCTCACCGCCGACCGGATCGCCCAGGCCGTCGGCATCCCGCACGACAGCCCCGAGCGGGTCAAGGCCGGGCTCCAGTACGCCCTGTCCCAGTCGACCGACCAGGGCCACTGCTTCCTGCCCGAGGAACGGCTCATCGCCGACGGCGTCAAACTCCTCCAGGTCGACACCGGGCTGGTCATCGACTGCCTCGCCGAGCTCGCCGCCGATCCGGAAGGAGTCGTGCGCGAGGCCGTACCCGATCCGCAGGGCGGCCCGCCGATCACCGCGGTCTTCCTCGTCCCCTTCCACCGCGCCGAACTCTCGCTGGTCGGCCAGGTCCGCCGGCTGCTGAACGCCGAGGAGGACCGGATGCCGGCCTTCCGGGACGTGGACTGGGAGAAGGCCCTCGGCTGGCTGGCCGGCCGGACCGGGGCCGCCCTGGCCCCCGAGCAGCGCGACGCCGTGCGCCTCGCGCTGACCCGCCGGGTCGCGGTCCTCACCGGCGGGCCCGGCTGCGGCAAGTCCTTCACGGTGCGCTCCATCGTCGAACTGGCCCGGGCCAAGAAGGCGAAGGTGGTGCTCGCCGCACCCACCGGCCGGGCCGCGAAGCGACTGTCCGAGCTCACCGGGGCCGAGGCGTCCACCGTGCACCGGCTGTTGGAGCTGAAGCCTGGCGGCGACGCGGCCTACGACCGGGACCGCCCCTTGGACGCCGATCTCGTCGTGGTCGACGAAGCCTCGATGCTGGACCTGCTGCTCGCCAACAAGCTGGTCAAGGCGGTGGCCCCGGGCGCGCACCTGCTGCTCGTCGGCGACGTCGACCAGCTGCCGTCGGTCGGCGCCGGCGAGGTGCTGCGCGACCTGCTCGCCGAGGGCGGCCCGGTCCCGGCCGTCCGGTTGACCAGGATCTTCCGCCAGGCCCAGCAGTCGGGGGTGGTCACCAACGCGCACCGCATCAACACGGGGCTGCCACCCCTCACCGACAACCTGTCCGACTTCTTCCTCTTCCCCGAGGAGGACACGGAGGCGGCCGGAATCCTCACCGTCGACGTGGCCGCACGGCGAATTCCGGCCAGATTCGGCCTCGACCCCCGCCGGGACATCCAGGTCCTCGCCCCGATGCACCGCGGTCCGGCCGGGGCGGGGAACCTCAACGGCCTGCTCCAGCAGGCGATCACACCGGCCAGGCCGAACCTCCCCGAGAAGCGGTTCGGCGGCCGGGTCTTCCGGGTGGGGGACAAGGTGACCCAGATCCGGAACAACTACGAGAAGGGCGCCAACGGCGTCTTCAACGGCACGGTCGGCGTGGTCACCGCCCTCGACCTGGACGAACAGCGCCTGACGGTCCGTACGGAGGAGGACGAGGAGGTCGTATACGAGTTCGGTGAACTCGACGAGCTCGCCCACGCGTACGCGGTCACCATCCACCGTTCCCAGGGGAGTGAATATCCGGCCGTCGTGATCCCGGTCACCACCGGCGCCTGGATGATGCTCCAGCGGAACCTGCTCTACACGGCCGTGACCAGGGCGAAGAAACTGGTCGTCCTGGTCGGGTCACGCAAGGCCCTCGGTCAGGCGGTGCGTACCGTTTCGGCAGGCAGGAGGTACACGGCGGTGGCTTCAAGACTGTCCGGCCGGATACCGGTGGGAAACATCACCTAAATGATCGATCATCTGGGGTTCCCCGGCCGGTGCGGAGGGGGCAGGATGTTCAGGTTGGCGGCACTCAGTGCCGTCAATCGGACCAAAGGCCGACCCCGAGTGCACTCTCCTGCGCCAAATGGGGGAAGGTAGAGGCAGTCAGGGCACCTCGAAGAAGAGGCACTACGTCGGTGAGGGATGACGTGAGCGACAACTCTGTAGTACTCCGGTACGCGGACGGTGAATACACCTACCCGGTGGTCGAGAGCACCGTCGGTGACCAGGGCTTCGACATCGCGAAGCTGCGGGCCCAGACCGGGCTCGTCACTCTGGACAGTGGCTACGGCAACACCGCCGCCTACAAGTCCGCGATTACCTATCTCGACGGCGAGCAGGGGATCCTGCGTTACCGCGGATACCCGATCGAACAGCTGGCCGAGCGTTCGACCTTCATCGAGGTCGCCTACCTGCTGATCAACGGGGAGCTGCCGACCGTCGACCAGCTCGCGTCGTTCCGCAACGAGATCACCCAGCACACGCTGCTGCACGAGGACGTGAAGCGCTTCTACGACGGCTTCCCGCGTGACGCGCACCCGATGGCGATGCTGTCCTCCGTGGTCAGCGCGCTGTCCACGTTCTACCAGGACAGCCACAACCCCTTCGACGACCAGCAGCGTCACCTCTCGACGATCCGGCTGCTCGCCAAGCTCCCGACGATCGCGGCGTACGCGTACAAGAAGTCGGTCGGCCACCCGGTCGTCTACCCGCGCAACGACCTCGGCTACGTCGAGAACTTCCTGCGCATGACCTTCTCCGTGCCGGCCCAGGAGTACGACCTGGACCCGGTCGTGGTCTCGGCGCTCGACAAGCTGCTGATCCTGCACGCGGACCACGAGCAGAACTGCTCGACCTCCACCGTGCGTCTGGTCGGTTCCTCGCAGGCGAACATGTTCGCCTCGATCTCCGCCGGCATCTCGGCCCTGTGGGGTCCGCTGCACGGTGGCGCCAACCAGTCCGTCCTGGAGATGCTGGAAGGCATCAAGCAGGACGGCGGCGACGTCGACGCCTTCATCCGCAAGGTGAAGAACAAGGAGGACGGCGTCCGGCTCATGGGCTTCGGGCACCGCGTCTACAAGAGCTTCGACCCCCGGGCGAAGATCATCAAGGCGGCGGCGCACGACGTCCTCTCGGCGCTCGGCAAGAGCGACGAGCTGCTGGACATCGCGCTCAAGCTGGAAGAGCACGCGCTGGCCGACGAGTACTTCGTCGAGCGCAACCTCTACCCGAACGTGGACTTCTACACCGGTCTGATCTACCGGGCCATGGGCTTCCCGACCGAGATGTTCACCGTGCTCTTCGCGCTCGGCCGGCTCCCCGGCTGGATCGCCCAGTGGCACGAGATGATCAAGGAGCCCGGCTCCCGCATCGGCCGCCCGCGCCAGATCTACACCGGCGAGGTCCTGCGCGACTTCGTCCCGGTCGAGGCCCGCTAGCAATCGGACCTCGCGGCGGTCACGCCGCCGCGGCGGCCGCTCTGCGAAAAGCGCCCCGCCGTCGATCCCCCCACGGGTCGACGGTCGGGGCGCTTCCCATTCCCCGGATGCGGACTCCCCCCACGGGACCCGCGCCGGGGCGTCTGTGTGCCGGGACCCGTTCGGTTCGGGAAGGCCGCTCAAGGCTCCCGCGGGCACGTGCCCCGGCCGGCTGATGCCCGGACGTCCCCCAAGACCTCCGTCAAACGTCCCCCAAGACGTTTTCGGCATCGCCCCATTAGACCCGTGGCGACCCCGGATGGTTACGTTGTCATCACTGTGATCTGCGTCTCCCGTGAAGGAGATGTGGAGGACCGGGGGAGGCTGACGTCCGGGTGATCGCTCAGCGGAAGGACCGCAGCCGCAGGCTGTTGGTGACGACGAAGACCGAGGAGAAGGCCATCGCCGCCCCCGCGATCATGGGGTTGAGCAGGCCGGCGGCGGCCAGCGGCAGGGCCGCCACGTTGTAACCGAAGGCCCAGAACAGGTTCCCCTTGATCGTGGCGAGCGTCCGCCGGGAGAGCCGGATCGCGTCCGCGGCCACCCGCAGGTCGCCCCGTACGAGGGTCAGGTCCGCGGCCTCGATGGCCGCGTCGGTGCCCGTGCCCATGGCCAGGCCCAGGTCCGCGCGGGCCAGCGCGGCCGCGTCGTTGACGCCGTCGCCCACCATGGCGACCGTCCGGCCCTCGGCCTGGAGGCGGCGCACGACCTCCACCTTGTCCTGCGGGAGCACCTCGGCGATCACCTTCTCGATGCCCACCTCGCGGGCCACCGTCTCGGCGACGGCCCGGTTGTCACCGGTCAGCAGCACCGGCGTGAGTCCGAGCGCCCGCAGCCGGGACACGGCCTCGGCGCTGGTCTCCTTGACGGCGTCGGCGACCACCAGCACCCCGCGCGCCTCCCCGTCCCAGGCCACCAGCACGGCGGTGCCGCCCTCGGCCTCGGCGGCGGTCCTGGCCCGGGCGAGCCCGGCGGGCAGCGGGATCGACCGCTCGGCGAGCAGCCGCTCCCGACCGACGAGAACGGCGTGACCGTCGACCACGCCGCTGACACCGAGCCCGGCCAGGTTCTCGAAGGCCCCGGGGGCGGGCTGCGGGACCTCCCCGCCGCCCGTCCGCTCGGCGGCCCCCGCCGTGATCGCGCGGGCGACCGGGTGCTCGGAGGCGTGCTCCAGAGCGCCGGCGAGCCGCAGCAGCTCCTTCTCGTCGACGCCCTCGGCGACGTGCACCGCGGACAGGGCCATCCGGCCGGTGGTGACGGTTCCCGTCTTGTCCAGGACGACGGTGTCGACGCGACAGGTGGACTCCAGCACCTCCGGCCCCTTGATCAGGATGCCGAGCTGCGCGCCCCGGCCGGTGCCGACCATCAGTGCGGTCGGCGTGGCCAGCCCCAGGGCGCACGGGCAGGCGATGATCAGGACGGCCACCGCGGCCGTGAACGCGGCCGTCGCGTCGTCGGTGATCAGCAGCCAGGTCACCCAGGTGCCCAGCGCGAGCAGCAGGACCACCGGGACGAACACGGCGGAGATCCGGTCGGCGAGGCGTTGCACCTCGGCCTTGCCGGTCTGGGCGTCCTCGACCATCCTGGCCATCCGGGCGAGCTGGGTGTCGGCTCCGACGCGGGACGCCTGCACCACGATGCGGCCCGAGGTGTTGACGGTGGCGCCGGTGACGGGGTCGCCGACGGAGACCTCGACGGGCACGGACTCACCGGTCAGCATGGAGGCGTCCACGGCGGAGCCGCCCTCGACGACCGATCCGTCGGTGGCGATCTTCTCGCCGGGCCGCACCACGAACCGGTCGCCCACGGCGAGCGCGCCCACCGGGACCATCACCTCCCGGCCCCCGCGCAGCACCGCCACCTCCTTGGCGCCCAGTTCCAACAGCGCCCTCAGGGCCGCCCCCGCCTTCCGCTTGGAGCGGGCCTCCAGGTACCGGCCGAGCAGGATGAAGGTGATGACGCCCGCCGCGACCTCCAGGTACAGGGCGGAGGAGGCGTCCGCGCGCGTGGCGGTGAGATCGAAGCCGTGCCGCATGCCGGGCATGCCCGCGTGCCCGAAGAACAGGGCCCACAGCGACCACGCGTAGGCGGCGATCGTGCCGACGGAGACCAGGGTGTCCATGGTGGCGGCGCCGTGCCGGGCGTTGGTCCAGGCCGCCCGGTGGAAGGGGAGGCCGCCCCAGACGACCACGGGGGAGGCGAGGGTGAGGGAGAGCCACTGCCAGTTGTCGAACTGGAGGGCGGGGATCATGGACATCAGGACGACGGGCAGCGCCAGGGTCGCCGATACGAGCAGTCGCTGCCGCAGCGCGGCCGACTCGGGATCGGTCTCCGGAGCGGCGGCCTCCGTCTCGATCTCCGGAGCCGGCGGCGGGGGTTCCTCGGCGGTGTAGCCGGTCTTCACGACGGTCGCGATCAGATCGGCGACCCGCACGTCACCCGCGTACGAGACCCGGGCCTTCTCGGTGGCGTAGTTCACCGTGGCGGTGACCCCGTCCATCCGGTTCAGCTTCTTCTCGATGCGGGCCGCGCAGGAGGCGCAGGTCATCCCGCCGATCATCAGCTCGACCTCGGCCGTGCCGGCCACCGCTATGGGCCCGTCGTGCACTGTGCTGCTGCTCATGTCCGGCTCCAGGGGGAGGGCCGGGTCGTGCGGAACCGGTATGAGCCGGCCGGCACGACCCGGCGGAGTGCCGCGGAAGTGCGGGGTCGCGGGATCAGGCCCGACCGGCGAGCTCGTAACCGGCCTCGTCCACGGCGGCGCGCACGTCCTCGTCCGGGAGCGGGGCGGCGGAGATCACGGTCACCTCGCCGGTGGCGGCGACGGCCTTGACCGAGGTCACGCCCGGCAGTGCGGTGAGCTCGGCGGTCACGGCGCCCTCGCAGTGCCCGCAGGTCATGCCGGTGACCTTGTACACGGCGGTGACGGTGCCGACCTCGACGGTGCCGTCGTGGCAGGAGCCGGTGCTGGAGCAGCAGGATCCGCTCGACTGCGTGGTGTCCGTCTCGGCGGTCATCTCGTTCTCCTCTTTCGGGGGGTCTTTCCCACAGATTATACCCCTAGGGGGTATTCAGCGACCATTTGGCGGTTCGCGTGGCGTCGGCGCGGCCCGTGTCGTGGACAAACCATGTGCGACATAAGTAAATGACCCCCATGGATCATCCGGGGACGTTCGTCCTGATCATGGTCATCGCCGTCCTCGCTCCGATCCTCGCCTACGGCGTCTCGCGTTGGCTGTCCGTTCCGCTGGTGATCTTCGAGATCGTGTTGGGCATCCTCATCGGGCCCGACGCGCTCGGCTGGGCCCACTCGGGCGACGTGATCGACGTACTCAGCGAACTCGGCCTCGCCATGCTCATCTTCCTCGCCGGGTACGAGATCCGGTTCGACCAGGTCAAGGGCGACACCCTCAACCGGTCCGTGGTGGCCTGGCTCGTCACCCTCGTGCTGGGCCTGACGGCCGGCGTCCTGCTCGCCCACGGGGACGGGTTCGAGAAGGGCGTCTACATCGGCACCGCCCTCACCAGCACCGCCCTCGGCACGATCCTGCCGGTGCTGCGGGACTCCGGGGACCTCGGCAGCCGCTTCGGGACGGTGATGATGGCCATGGGCGCGGTCGGCGAGTTCGGGCCGATCATCGCCATGGCGCTGCTCCTCAGCGGGCGCGCCCCGGCCGGTTCGGCGGCCGTGCTGATCGCCTTCGGGGTCCTGACGGCGGCGGCGGTGTTCTGGGCCCTGCGGCCCAAGCCGCCCTGGTTCTCCAAGGTCATCGCCACCACCCTGCACAGCAGCGCGCAGTTCGCCGTCCGGCTGGTGTTCCTGATGCTGGTCGCCATGCTCGCGCTGGCCCAGCTGCTCGGACTCGACGTGCTCCTCGGCGCCTTCGCCGCCGGACTGATCACCAGGCTGGTGTTGCAGGGGGCGGCGCCGGAGAGCAGCGACGCCGTGCTGTCGAAGGTGGAGGCCATCGGGTTCGGTTTCCTCGTGCCGCTCTTCTTCGTCGTCACCGGCATCGAGTTCGACCTGGACGCCCTGCTGGCGGGCGGCGGGACGCTGTTGCTGCTGCCCGTCTTCCTCGCGCTGTTCCTGGTGGTGCGCGGGCTGCCGATGTGGCTGTTGGCCCCCCGCGACCTGGGGCGCCGGGACCGCTCGGCGCTCGTCCTGTTCGGGTCGACCGCCCTGCCGCTGGTGGTCGCGATCACCACGCTCGGCGTCGAGGCCGGGAAGGTGGAGCCGGGTGAGGCGGCGGCACTGGTCGGGGCCGGAATGCTGTCGGTGCTGGCCTTCCCGCTGCTGGGGATGCGGCTGCGGGCCCGGCGGGGGGACCCCCGACCGCGGGGCGCCCGGGCGGCGGACGAGGCGGAATCCTGGTGAACCGGTCGGTCCCGGGGGGGATTCCCGCCCGGGACCGGCGGCGCCCCGGTCAGTCCTCGCGGCGGCCCCGGTTGCCGGGGCGGCGCGCCACCCATGCCCGGACGGTGTCGGCGTACCAGTAGGGCTTGCCGCCCTCCACGTGGTCGGGCTTGGGAAGCAGTCCGTGCTTGCGGTAGGAGCGCACCGTGTCCGGCTGCACCCGGATATGGGCGGCGATCTCCTTGTACGACCACAGCTGACGGTCGTTCATCGACGACACCTCCTCGTCCACGCCGCGGGGCCGGCCGGGAGGCCGTCGGGGGAGCCGGCGCGTGGACACAGACGATCACTCAGGTTGTGCCCGGAGAACGACGCTGGGTGAGGGCAGGGGAGCGGCTGTCGAGCGCCTGTGACGGAAAACCCGCGTGATGCGGACATGTGTGACACAAGGGCGACTCCCGTGACGGACGCGGTACGGGCCGCGACGGTCGAGAACGCCGTTCCCGACATGCTTGTACGACCGGCGACGCGCTTGCGGTGGTCGACGGACGGACCGTCAGCGTCGGTACAGATCCGGACGCTCCACCAGTCGGACCTCGGTGCGCGCGCCGGTGCGGGCCGCGGTCAGCCCCGCCTCGGAGACCGCGGCGGCCGCGTAGCCGTCCCAGGCGTCCGGACCGTCGACGCGGCCCCGCGCGGCGGCGGTGACCCAGCGCCGCACCTGGCGGTCGTAGGCGTCGGCGAACCGGGTGGTGAAGTCCTGGGTGATCTCCCCGCCCCAGCGGCCGGCCGACTCGACGACCATCGCGCGACCGTCGCCGATCCGGGCGCTGCCCGACTCCCCGACCGCCTCGCAGCGGACCTGGTAGCCGAACCCGCAGTTGACGAAGATCTCGACGTCCACGATCACCCCGCCCGAGGTCTCCAGCAGCACCAGCCGGGGATCGCGCAGCCCCTCGGGAGCGGCCGAGGACGGTGTCGGGGAGAGCACCGTCACGGCGGTGACCTCCTGCCCCAGCAGCCAGCGCGCCGCGTCCACCTCGTGCACCACCGAATCGGAGATCAGCATGTCGCTCGTGAAGAAGGACGGCGAGGACACGTTGCGGTGGCGGCAGTGCAGGAAGAGGGGCCGTCCGATGCCACCCGAGTCGAGCAGTTCCTTGAGGCGCTCGTACTCGGCGTCGTACCGCCGCATGAACCCCACCTGCACCAGCCGGCGGCCGAGCCGGCGCTCGGCCTCCATCACCCGCAGGGCGCCCTCCGCGTCGGGGGTCAGCGGCTTCTCGCACAGCACCGGCACTTCCCGTTCCAGGGCCCGCAGAATCGCTTCCTCGTGGGCGGGGCCGGGCGAGGCGATCAGGACGGCGTCCACGCCGGGGTGGGCGATCGCGGCCGCCGGGTCCGTGTACGCGCCCGCGCCGTCCAGGCCCGCCGCCACCTCCTTGACCCGGTCCCCGTCGGGGTCGGCCAGCGCCACCACCCGCGCCCCGCCGACCGTGGAGCCGATCCGGCGCACGTGGTCCGCGCCCATCCTTCCCGTGCCGATGACGGCGATGCCGAGCGTGCTCATGTGACGGTGTCCCCTCGGGAGTCGGTACGGTCAGCGGGCGCCGCAGGAGCGCAGGTGGGCGCGGGTGCGCCGGGCGATGGGCAGCGGCCGGTCCGGCGGACACGGATACATGTCCTGCTCCACGATCGCGAACAGGTCCACGCCGAGCCGCTGCGCGGCCGCCAGTACGGGTTCCAGCGCGGGTACCCCCGACGGCGGCTCGCACATCACCCCGCGGGCCACGGCCGGCCCGAACGGAAGCTGTTCCGCCACCACTTCGGCGAGGATCCGCGGATCCACCTGCTTGAGGTGGAGGTAGCCGATCCGTTCCCCGAAGGCCTCGATCGCCTCGACGCTGTCCCCGCCGCAGTACGCGTAGTGCCCGGTGTCCAGGCACAGGGACACCAGCGCGGGATCGGTGGCGTCCAGGAACCGGGCCACGTTCTCCGGGGTGTCGATGTGGGTGTCGGCGTGCGGGTGGACGACGATCCGCAGCCCGTACCGGTCGAGGACCTCCCGGCCCAGGCGCTCGGTCTGCGCGGCCAGTTCACGCCATTGGTCCGGGGTCAGCACCCGGTCCTCCAACACCTTCCCGGTCTTGTCGTCCCGCCAGAAGGACGGGATGACGACCAGCCGGTCCGCGCCCGTCGACGCCGTGAGCTCCGCGATCCGCGACACGTGCGCCCAGGTCTCGTCCCATACGGCGGGCCCGTGATGGAGTCCGGTGAAGACCGTGCCGGCGGACACCCGCAGGCCCCGCCGGGCGGTCTCGTCGGCCAGACGGGCCGGATCGGTGGGCAGGTAGCCGTACGGGCCCAACTCGATCCACTCGTAACCGGCTTCCGCGACCTCGTCGAGGAAGCGGTCCCAGGGCGTCTGGAGGGGATCATCCGGGAACCAGACACCCCAGGAGTCCGGAGCCGAGCCGATGCGGATACGGGTCAACGCGGGCGGGGAGGACGTCATGTCGGCCACCTTAGGGTGCGAGGCTCGAAGGGACGAGGAAGACGAGTGGGAGGAGGGCCTGCTGTGACCACGGCGCGAGGCCACGCGGACGGCGGGGCGTACGACCTGATCACGATGGGGCGGATCGGGGTGGATCTCTACCCGCTGAAGACCGGCGTACCGCTCGCCGAGGCGGACACCTTCGGCAAGTTCCTCGGCGGCTCACCGACGAATGTCGCCGTCGCCGCCTCCCGGCTGGGACGCCGCACCGCGGTGATCACCCGTACCGGTGCCGACCCCTTCGGCGAGTACCTGCGCTCCGAGCTGCGCGGCTTCGGCGTCGACGACCGGTGGGCGGGGGAGGTGGACCGCTACCCGACGCCCGTCACCTTCTGCGAGATCTTCCCGCCGGACCACTTCCCCCTGTACTTCTACCGGCTGCCCAAGGCCCCCGACCTGGAGATCCGGCCCGACGAGGTGGACCGCGACGCGGTGCGCGCCGCCCGGGTCTTCTGGATGACGGGCACGGGCCTCAGCGCGGAGCCCAGCCGCAGCGCCACTCTCGCCGCACTGGAGGCCCGCTCGGGATCCGGGCCGGACGGCATCACGGTCTTCGACCTGGACTGGCGGCCCATGCTGTGGGAAGGGTCGCCGCAGCCCTGGTACGGGCGGGCGCTCGCCCTGGCGACCGTCGCCGTCGGCAACGCCGAGGAGTGCGAGGTCGCCACCGGGGAGAGCGACCCGTACGGGGCCGCCCGGGCCCTCCTCGCGGCCGGGGTGGAGCTCGCCGTCGTCAAGCGGGGCCCGTTGGGCGTGCTGGCCGCCGATCGGAGCGGGAGGGTGGTGGAGGTGCCGCCCGTCCCCGTGACCGTGGTGAACGGGCTGGGCGCCGGCGACGCCTTCGGGGGCGCGCTGGTCCACGGGCTGCTCGCCGGCTGGGACCTCGAACGGGTACTGCGCTACGCGAACGCCGCGGGGGCCATCGTCGCCTCCCGGCTCGCCTGCGGGGCGGCGATGCCGTTCCCGACCGAGGTGGAGGAGGTGCTGGATCGTGCCGGTGCTGTCTGAGACGGAGATGGACTTCACCCGGCTGCGGGTCCTCGACCTCGCACCCGGTGAGACGTACGCCTTCGCGTGCGGGGAGGCGGAGTGGATCGTGCTGCCGCTGTCGGGCGGCTGCGAGGTCCGCTGCGCGGAGGCGGACGGGGCTGCGGCCCCGGGCGCGCCCGGCGCGCCCGGGGCCGGTGCGGCGGGCGGGAACACGGGGGAGCCGCACCGCGAGGCGGTGTTCCGACTGAAGGGGCGCCGCGGGGTGTTCGACGCGGTCAGCGACTTCGCCTACCTGCCGCGGGACGCGCGCGCGGAGGTCACCTCCGCGGCGGGCGGGCGCTTCGCCCTCGCCGGCGCGCGCTGCGAACGGCGGCTGCCCGCCCGTCACGGCCCGGCCGCAGGGGTACCCGTCGAGCTGCGCGGCGCCGGGACGTGCTCCCGGCAGGTCAACAACTTCGCCGCCGCCGACGTCTTCCCCTGCGACCGGCTCATCGCGGTCGAGGTGCTCACCCCCGGCGGGAACTGGTCCTCCTACCCGCCCCACAAGCACGACGAGCACCATCCCGGCGAGGAATCCCGGCTGGAGGAGATCTACTGGTACGAGATCGCCGCCCACGAGGGCGTCCCCGGGCTCGGCTACCAGCGCGTCAGCCCCTCGCCGGCCGGGCGGACCGACATCCTCACGGAGGTGCGCACCGGCGACACCGTCCTCATCCCGGACGGCTGGCACGGCCCGTCCATCGCCGCCCCCGGGCACGACATGTACTACCTGAACGTCATGGCCGGCCCGGCCGGCGGCACCCGGGAGTGGCTGATCCGCGACCACCCCGACCACGGCTGGATCCGGGACACCTGGACCGGGCGGGAGATTGACCCCCGGCTGCCCTTCTACCGCGCGGAGGAAGCGTGAGGCTCACCGTCGCCCAGGCACTCGTACGCTTCCTGGCCCGCCAGTACACCGAACGCGACGGCCACCGGCACCGGCTGATCGCCGCGACCTGGGGGATCTTCGGACACGGCAACGTCGCCGGGATCGGCCAGGCCCTGCTGGAGAGCGGGCCGCACGCCATGCCGTTCCTCCAAGGACGCAACGAACAGGCCATGGTGCACGCCGCCGTCGGCTACGCCCGGCAGAGCGGACGGCTGTCCGCGCACGCCGTGACCACCTCCATCGGGCCCGGCGCGACCAACCTCGTCACCGGGGCCGCCCTCGCCACGATCAACCACCTCCCGGTGCTGCTGCTCCCCGGCGACACCTTCGCGACCCGGCCCGCCGATCCGGTGCTCCAGCAGCTCGAAGTGCCCTGGGCGGGTGACGTCTCCGTCAACGACACCCTGCGCCCCGTGTCCCGGTACTTCGACCGGATCACCCGGCCCGAGGCCCTGCTCCCCGCCGCCCTGCGGGCGATGCGGGTGCTCGCCGACCCCGCCGCGACCGGCGCCGTCACGCTCGCGCTGCCGCAGGACGTACAGGTGGAGGCGTACGACTGGCCCGAGGAGTTCTTCGCCGAACGGGTCTGGCGGGTCGGCTCGCCGCAACCGGACCCCGAGGAACTCGACGCGGCCCGCGCCGCCGTCCGCGCGGCCCGCCGACCGCTGATCATCGCCGGCGGCGGGGTCCGCCACAGCGACGCCGCGGGCGCCCTGCGCACGCTCGCCGACGCCACCGGCATCCCCGTCGCGTCCACCCAGGCGGGCAAGGGCTCCCTGCCCTTCGACCACCCGGCGGACGTCGGCGGCATCGGCCACACCGGCACGGCCACCGCCAACGACCTCGCCCGCACCGCCGACCTGGTGCTGGGCGTCGGCACCCGCTACACCGACTTCACCACCGCCTCCTCCACCCTGTTCCAGCACCCCGACGTCCGGTTCGTCAACCTGAACGTCACCGCGTTCGACGCGCACAAGATGGCCGGCGCCCCGCTGCTCGCCGACGCCCGGGCCGGACTGCGGGCACTCGCCGAGGGCCTGCGCGGACATCGGGTGGACCCCGCCTACGAGGCCGCCTACACGGCCGCGAAGGCCGACTGGGAGGCCCGCGTCGACGCCGCCTATGCCCTGCCCGCCGCCGACGAGGACCGGCCGCCCACCCAGGTCCAGGTCCTCGGCCTGCTCGACGCCCTCGTCGACGACACCGACATCCTCGTCAACGCCGCCGGCTCGCTCCCCGGGGACCTCCACAAGCTGTGGCGTACCCGCTCCGGAGACCAGTACCACGTCGAGTACGGCTACTCCTGCATGGGCTACGAGATCCCCGCCGCGATCGGCGTGGCCCTCGCCGCACCCGGCCGCCCGGTGTGGGCGCTGGTCGGCGACGGGACGTACCTGATGAACCCCACCGAGATCGTCACCGCCGTCCAGGAGGGCCTGCCGCTGCGCCTGCTGATCCTCGACAACCACGGCTACGCCTCCATCGGCGGCCTATCGGGGGCCGTCGGCGCGGAGGGGTTCGGCACCGCGTACCGCTTCCGGGGGGCGGACGGCGCCTACGACGGCGCCCCCCTTCCGGTGGACCTCGCGGCGAACGCGGCCTCCCTCGGGATGGCCGTCATCCGCACCCGCACCATCGGTGACCTGCGGAAAGCCCTGGCCGCGGCGCGGGAGGCGGACCGTCCCACATGTGTCTACGCACAGACCCGAACACCCGACACTGTGTCGGGCCCACCCCCGGCACAGGCGTGGTGGGATGTTCCTGTGGCCGAGACCGCGACCCGTGGGTCGGCGGCGCGGGCCCGTGAAGAGTACGACCGGCAAGCCGCGCAGCGACGTCGCCATCTGTGAAGGAGCAAGGCATGAAGACCGTCAACCACTGGATCGGTGGCAAGACCGTCGAGGGCGCGTCGGGCAACTACGGCCCGGTCACCGACCCGGCGACGGGCGAGGTCACCACGCAGGTGGCCCTCGCCTCGACCGACGAGGTCGACGCGGCCGTACGCGTCGCCAAGGAGGCCTTCCTCAGCTGGGGGCAGTCCTCGCTGGCCGCCCGCACCAAGGTGCTGTTCGCCTACCGCGCCCTGCTCGACGCCAACCGTGACGCCATCGCCGAGCTGATCACCGCCGAGCACGGCAAGGTCCACTCGGACGCGCTGGGCGAGGTCGCCCGCGGCCTGGAGATCGTCGAACTGGCCTGCGGGATCACCGTGCAGCTCAAGGGCGAGCTGTCCACCTCCGTCTCCAACCGGGTGGACGTCTCCTCGATCCGCCAGCCGATCGGCGTCGTCGCCGGCATCACCCCGTTCAACTTCCCGGCGATGGTCCCGATGTGGATGTTCCCGCTGGCCGTGGCCTGCGGAAACACCTTCATCCTCAAGCCGAGCGAGAAGGACCCCTCGGCCGCCAACAAGCTCGCCGAGCTGATGACCGAGGCCGGCCTGCCGGCGGGCGTCCTCAACGTCGTCCACGGCGACAAGGTCGCCGTCGACGCGCTGCTCGCCCACCCCGACGTCGCGGCCGTGTCCTTCGTCGGCTCGACCCCGATCGCCCGCCACATCCACACCACCGCCTCCGCCAACGGCAAGCGCGTCCAGGCCCTGGGCGGTGCGAAGAACCACATGCTGGTCCTGCCCGACGCCGACCTGGACGCCGCCGCCGACGCGGCCGTCTCCGCCGCCTACGGCTCGGCCGGCGAGCGCTGCATGGCGATCTCCGCCGTCGTCGCCGTCGGAGCCATCGCCGACGAACTCGTCGAGAAGATCCGCGAGCGCGCCGAGAAGATCAAGATCGGCCCCGGCAACGACCCGACCTCCGAGATGGGCCCGCTGATCACCGCCGCCCACCGCGACAAGGTCGCCTCGTACGTCAAGGGCGCCGCCGCCCAGGGCGCGGACGTCGTCCTCGACGGCACCGGCTACACCGTCGAGGGCAACGAGAACGGCCACTGGATCGGCCTGTCCCTCCTCGACCACGTCAGGACCGACTCCGACGCCTACCGCGACGAGATCTTCGGCCCGGTCCTGTGCGTGCTGCGCACCGACACCTACGAGGAGGGCGTCGCCCTCATCAACGCCTCGCCGTTCGGCAACGGCACCGCGATCTTCACCCGCGACGGCGGCGCCGCCCGCCGCTTCCAGCTGGAGATCCAGGCGGGCATGGTCGGCGTGAACGTCCCGATCCCCGTGCCGGTGGGCTACCACTCGTTCGGCGGCTGGAAGGACTCCCTCTTCGGGGACCACCACATCTACGGCAACGACGGCATCCACTTCTACACCCGCGGCAAGGTCGTCACGACCCGCTGGCCCGACCCGGCCGACGCCCCGGCCGGCGTGGACCTGGGCTTCCCCCGCAACCACTGACGGCCACCGCCGCCCCGAACACGGGAACCCCCGACCACCCTCACCGGTCGGGGGTTCCCCGCCGTCCGGGGGTGCCGCCCATCGGGCGAGCGCCCCCGGGCCGGGCGGCGGTACGGTCGGGGAATGGACGTGAGCGGGCGGGTCTGGGGTGCCACGAGCGCCGAGCGCGAGGCGGTGTACCCGTGCGACCGGCTCCTGGCCGCCGGGTCCGAGGGCTGGACGCGGGCCGTCGACGTCGCGGCCCCGCCCGCCGTCCTCTTCCGGTGGCTCCGGCAGCTGACCATCGCCCCGTACAGCTACGACCGGCTCGACTTCGGGGGCCGCAGGAGTCCGCGCGCCCTGGTACCGCTGCCCGAACTGGCGGTCGGGCAGACCCTCCTCGTCTTCACGATCACCGACTTCCGGGCCGACGAACACATCACCGGCCTGCTCCCCGAAGCGACCGCCGCCCGCCACGGGCGGATGGCCGTGAGCTACACGGTGCGCCCGCGCGGGGAGGGCTCGCGGCTCGTCGTCAAGGTCGTCGCCGAGGCCGGCGGGACCGTGCGGCGCAGGCTGCGTCGACGCCTCCTCGCCTGGGGCGACCTCGTCATGATGCGCAAGCAGCTGCTGACCCTCAAGGAACTGGCCGAGGGGACCCGTCGGGGCTGACCGGGTCCGCCGCGACGGTACTGACCGGGTCCGCCCCGACGGTGCTGACCGGCTCCGTCAGCGCCCGCCGACCAGGTCCGGTACGGGCTCCGGGAGTTCCGGGACGGCACGGCGGCGGCGCCTCAGGATCAGGAGGGCGACGCCGGCGCCCGCCAGGAGCAGGACGACGCCGGCGGCCGGCCAGGGCACGGCGAGGAAGTCCGTACCGGACTCCGACACCACGTCCGGGTGGGCGGGCGCGTCCGCCGAGACCTTGACGTCGACCCAGTCCAACTGCGGTGCGTCCGGCCACGCCTCGGTCAGTTCGGCGCGCTGCCCGGGAAGCAGGACCAGGCCCGTCGCCCGGGCGGGCCGGTCCAGTACCTCCCGTCCGAACAACCCCCGCGCGGAGATCGTCACGCGCGGCTCGACCACCACGTTGCCCCGATTGACCAGCGTGTAGGTGATGGTGGCGCGGGCGTCCTTCAGCCAGGGCACGACCGGTGCGCCGCGAGCGACCCGTACGTCCTCCACGCTCAGGCCCGCGGTCACCGGCCCAGGCACCCGGAAGTAAAGGCGCGCACCCACCGACCGCTTCACCCCGACCTGCACCTTGCCGTCCCGCTGCACGCCCTCGACGACCGTGTTCAACGCCACGATCCCGCCGACGTGGTCGCCCGGGGTCGCGTCCGCGGGCACCTTCACCGTGAACGCGATGTCCTTACGGCCCTTCGGCGGAACGGTCACGGTCGTCGCCGCCTCGGGAGCCAGCGCGATCCACGCGCCGACGTCCTTCGGCTTCGCCTCCACGGGCAACAGGGCGAACGCACCGCCCGACGGGGTGTTCATCGCGTCGGTCGCGAAGACCTGGAAGGTCAGCTCCTTGTCGGAGGAGTTCAGGATCGTCGCGCTGTCGGAGAGGGTCGTCCCGGCCGCGCCCTGGTGGAAGAAGTAGCCGCGGTCGGTCATCGCCGCCCCGGCCGGGGGCGTCGGGAAGACCCCCCAGGTGCCGTTGTCCGCCGCCGTCGCGGTGGTCGTGGCAGTGGCGGGGAGCAGCAGGGCGCACAGGGCGCCGAGGAGGACGGCGATGCTGCGGGGGCGCGTGGGGCGGCGGCGGATGCGCATGGGCGGGGTCTCTCCAGTCGCGGCGCGGAGCGGGAAAAGGGGTGGTGCGGCGCCGGAGCACCGCACCACCCCGGGTCGGAACCGGTCAGGCGATCGAGAACGTCACGACCGACTGGTAGGTGTCGGCGAACATGAACGGCGGCAGCTGGAGCATCGCCGCGCCGCCCACGGCGAACTCGCCGCCGGTCAGCTCGTCACCGCCGGCCGCCTGCGAGGCGACCTTCATCGGGGTGTCGGTGATCGCGCCCGGAGTGCCCGCGGTGCACGCGCTCGGGCTGTCCGGGTTGGTGACGGTGCAGGACGGCTGGATGCCGAGCTGCGCCTTCGCCATCGAGTGGCCGGTCGTCTGGTTCAGGAACGGCGTACGGGTCGCCGTCACGTCCCAGCCGAGGCTGCCACCGCGGAAGTCCTGGACGGTCGCGGCGTTGAACGCGCCGAACACCGACTGGGCCTTCCCGTTGATGGTCACCGAGCCGAAGCTGACGGCCGGCTGGCCGTCCTTCGGGCCGAGGGCCAGCGGCCCGGGCAGCACCTCGATGTCCACCGGGTTCTTCACGCCCGCCTGCTCCTCGACGAACACGAAGGGCTTGGGGGCGAGCGCCGAACCGTCGATCCGGATGGCGTCGGCCTTCTTGGTGACCGTGATGTTGCAGGTGGCGGCGCCGGAGGCGTCCGCCGTGCCGGTGCCCGTGTCACCGGTCGCCGCACCGCCCAGCAGCGCGGAACAGGCGACCGCGCCGGCCGGGAAGTTGGCCCCGGAGACGACCACGGCGGTGCCCGCCGGGCCGCTGTTGGGCGTCAGCTTCGTCGTGACCGGATCCTTGGGCAGGGCCTCGGAGGCGATCGAACCGACCGAGGCACTGGGCCGCGGATCGGGCGTACACGTCGTGGTGTAGACCGTGCCGCCCAGATCGGCGTCCGTGATCACCTGGTCGATGGTGATCTGCACCGTCGTTCCCTCGGTGCCCTCGGGGAGGGTGATGTTCCCGCTGAACGCGGGCGGATCCGCCTTCTTCCCGGCTTCCTGATGGCTGGGGACGGCCGGGCTGGTCACCGTCTGGGCGACCCCACCGACGAGCAGCTTCATCTTGATCGTGTTGACCGTGTCGATGGTGAACATCGGGACGACGGGGGTCTCGCCCGGATCGATGGTGATCGGCACGGACTGACCCGCCTTGGCGGTGTCGGGGACCGTGACGGTGAAGTCCTGGGTGCCGTTGGCGCCCGGCTGGGGCGCGGGGGCGACACACTTCACGGGTACCGGAGTGGTCTTGGTCGCGGCCTGCGCCGTCCCCGTCAGGGCCACGACACCGCCCGTCAGGGCGAGGGAAAGGGCGCCCGCCCCGGCCAGCATTCTTCGTCGGAACGTAGTACTCACTGGGTCGCGACTCCTTCGTCGGACGAACCCCTCCCCCCACCCGCTGTGTGGGGGAGGTAGAGCCGGTGCGGAGGTCGTCATTGACGCGTCGCGGTGATGAGAAGTCAATGGATGGGTTTCGCCCGAAGCACACACACATTGATGTCCCATCAGAACCGGTCTGATGGGACATCGAATACCGACCGGTCGGTGCCGGCGGGGACGGGTGCGCCACGCCCTGCCCGGCCTCCGCCTCAGGGGGCCGTCGGGACGTGCAGCAGCAGGTTCGCGGTCCCGGCGGGCAGGCCCGTGATCCGGTCCGGGACGGCGCCGCGCAGCAACGCCCGACCCACCTCATCGGGAGTGCGGGCGGTGCCGCCCGCCAGGAGCAGCGCGGCCGCGCCCGCCACGTGCGGGGCCGCCATGGAGGTGCCGGAGGAGCGGGCGAGGGCCGTCGTCGAGCCCTTCCACGCCGAGGTGACGGCCACGCCCGGCGCCGAGAGGTCCACGCAACGGCCGTGGTTGGAGAACTCCGGACGCCGGTCGGCGGCGTCCGTGGCCCCCACCGTCAGGGCCTGCCCGACGCCCGCGGGGGAGCCGGCGCAGGCGTCCCGGCCGTCGTTGCCCGCGGCCACCGTGAAGGTGATCCCGGATGCCACGGCACGGACCACCGCCGCGTCCATGGCCCGGCTGGGGGTGCCGCCCATGCTCATGTTGGCGACGGCCGGGCCCCGGGCGGCGTTCCGGGCCGCGTCCTTCACCAGCCAGTCGAGCCCGCGCAGGATCGCCGACAGCTTGCCGTCACCACGGCAGTCGGCGACCTTCACGCCCACGAGGGAGACCCCCTTGGCCACCCCGTACGTCGCCCCGCCGACGGTCGCGGCGACGTGCGTGCCGTGACCGTTGCAGTCGGCCGCGCCCTCCATGAACACCGCGTTGTACCCGACCCGGGCGCGGCCCCCGAACTCCTGGTGCGCGGTGTTGATCCCGGTGTCGACGACGTACACCGTGACGCCCCGCGCGGTGCCGGCGTACGTGTACGAACCGTCGAGCGGGAGCTCGCGCTGGTCGATCCGGTCGAGCGGCCAGGGGGCGGAGGCCTGGGCGGTGAGGGGGACTCCGACGGGAGCGGGAGCGGGAGCGGGGACGGAGGGGGGTGAGGGGGTGGGCGTGGCGGTGGGGGCGGTGGGGGCGCTGGGGAGTGCGGGTGCGGGTGCGGTGGTGGGGGCGGGGGTCGGGGCCGGCGCCGGGGCTGCGGGGGGTGGGGCGGGCTCGGTGTCGGGTGCGGTGGTCGGTGTGGGAGCGGGCGTCGGGGTGTCGGGTACCAGGGTGTTGGGGGCGGGCGTTGGGGTGGGGGAGGGGGTTGGGGCGCCGGGTGCGGGGGTGCCGGGTGCGGGGGTGCCCGGCGCGGGGGTGTCGGAGATCCGGAAGTCCGTGTCCGGTTCGACGGAGGCCACCCGTGGGTCGGCGGCGAGTGCTGCCGCACGGGTCGCGGTGGTGCGCACCGCGAAGCCGTTGAGGACGGTGTCGTAGACCGGCCCCACCCGGTCCCCGGCCTCCTCGGCCTCGGAGGCCAGGGCGCGGGTCGGAGCGCGCGGGGTGGCGTCCTTGAGGACCACCACGTAGGAGGCGGTGGGCGCTTCGGACCCGGCTGCGGCAGCGGGCGGCGGAAGGGCGGCGGCCGCCGCGAGCAGGGCGGCGGCGGGCAGGAGCGAGGTCAGTGCTGTCATGCCCCCGACGCTCCCGCCGCCGGGCCGGGGGCGCGCGGAGGGTGCGCCGACTGGCGGCACGACACGCCGCCGAAGGGGTCCCCGGCGCACCCGCACCGGTTGGGTCGGGCAGCCGCGATCGGTTTTGCCTTGCGCGCGGGTCCGTGGGCGTGCGCCGTGTTCGGGTGCCGGGGACGTGCGCCGTACCCGGGCCCCGGCGGGTTCACGCACCTGCGCCGGTCGGGTCGGGAGGCCACGATCGGTCCTGCCTCGCGCGCGGGGCCAGGGCGTGCGCCGCGTTCGGGCGCCGGCGACACGCGCCGCACCCGGCCCCGGCGGGTTCACGCACCTGCACCAGTCGGGCCGGGCGGCCTCGATCGGGTTTTGCCTCGTGCGCGCGTCCGGGGACGCGCGCCGCACCAGGGTGCCGGGGGCGTGCGCCGTACCCGGACCCCGGCGGGGCGGCGGCGGGGGCGACCTCGGACGGGGGATCGGCCGCCCCGCCCCCGGACCGTGCGTCAGGGGGCGGGAGGCAGGGGCCAGCCGCGCATCGTGAAGACGCCCTCGTCCTCGGCGCCGGACGCGGTGTACGTGGCCAGCGCGGCCTCGTTGTCCGTGTCGACGCCCACCCACATGCCGTAGCAACCCCGCCTTCCCGCTTCCGCGGCCAGGGCCTCGGTCAGGGCGCGGCCGATGCCGCGCCGCCGGTAGCCCTCGTCCACGGAGAGTTCGTAGAGGCACATCTCGGTGCCCTTGTCCGGGTGGCTCATCTCGATGCCGGACACCATGCCGGCGGGCACCCCGTCGACGTAGGCGATCAGCATCAGGTGTCCGGGGGACCGCAGGAAGCGCTCGGACCACTCCTCGCGGGCGGGGCCGTCGAACAGCCCCTCGGCGGCTTGCAGTTCGGCGGCGGTGGTCGCGGGGCGAATGTCCATGCCCGCCACGATAGGGGCCGGACCCCGTGTGATCATGCGGACATGACGGGTGCGGGCGGGGAGTTCGAGGCGGCGTGGCACACGGCACCCGAGGCGGTACGCCGTGTCCTGTCCCGGGCGTACGAGGCGCTGACGGCCGGCGGCCTGGCGGTCGGGGCGGTGCTGACGGACCCGGCCGGGACCGTACTGGCCGAGGGCCGGAACGAGGCCTACGAGGAGCCCGGCACCGGCGGCCCGGGCACCGGTCCGCTGCGGGGCACACCCCTCGCGCACGCGGAGATGAACGTGCTCGGGGCCGCCCGAACGGCCTGGGACCTCGGCGTCGCGACGCTGTGGAGCACCCAGGAGCCGTGCGCGATGTGCGCGGCGGCGGCCCGGTTCTGCGGGGTCGGCGCCGTGCGCCACCTCGCACCGGACCCGTGGGCACTCGCGACGGGCTCCCCGACGTCACGGGGCTCCGGAGCCTACGTGGCCGCACCCGCCGCCGGGACGCTGTGGCTGCTCGCGGCGAACGTGATGTTCCTGCGCAGCGTGGTGGAGGCCGCGACCGGTCCGGGCGAACCGGAGATCCTGCGCCACCACCGGGGCGCCGAACCGGAGACGGCCGCGCTCCACGACACCGTCCCACCGGGGCTCCCGGGGAACGACGCGGTGGAGGAGTGGCTGCCCCGGTTGTGGCCCGCGCTCACGGAGGCCGCGCGGAACCGGGAGGGCCGCCTCGGCCGGCCCCGCTGACGGCGCCGACCGGTACGGCCGCGCTCCTCATCGCCGTCGACGTCGCCGCCTTGGGCGCGTCGTCGCGGCCGGACCCCGGTTCGGGACAGGGGCGAGTCCCTGGACGGCGGGGCCGTCAGGTCGTGCGGACCGCCAGGGCGGCCGCGTAGGCGGGCGGCGCCGGGAGGTCGCGCAGGGACCAGCCCGGGACGGGGGCGGGCGTGGCCGCGGAGCCGACGTACGGCTCGATCAGCCCGAGGGCGAGTCCCGTGCCGGTGGCCTTGAGGTACGCCTCCTTGCGGGACCACAGCCGGGCCAGGGCCTCCTGCCGGTCCGTCACCGGGAGCGCGGTCAGCTCGGCGGTCTCCGCCGGGTGCAGCGTGCCCATCACGTCGCCCACGGCCCCCGCGTTCGGGAGGCCCTCCACGTCGACGCCGACCGGGGCGCCCGCGAAGGCGAAGTAGGCCATGTCCGCGCTGTGCGACAGGGAGAAGTGCACCGCGCCCCCCGCCACGGCCGGCCGGCCGTGCGGGCCACCGCAGCAGGGGCAGTCCTCGCGGACCAGGGTCACCTTCTCGGGTGCCAGGCCCAGGTAGGAGCCGAGCAGCACCCGCAGCCCGATGTGGGAGGCGAGGTAGCTGCGCCGGTCGTGCGGGCGCAGCAGGCGGGCCAGCCGGTCCCGCTCGGCCGCGTCGAGCAACGCCGCGGCCTCGTCGACCCGGTGGCCGCCGATCACCGCGAGCGTGGTGTCCAGGGACCACACGACGGCGTCCGACCCCACGGGCAGCGTGCCCGTCCGCGGTATGTCACCGCCGAGCTGATTCACGTACTCGGTCATCCGAGCAGCGTAGACGAGGAGATCGACGGCCCGGTTACCCTCGTCCGAGTTTCGTGGCGATCACCACCAGGGGGACAGGCCGTGCGCAGTGCCGTCGTGACGCCGGAAGGCGACCGGATCCGTTGGGTCGAGCTGCCCGGGGAGGGGCCGGCCCGTGTCTACGTCCATGGGCTGGGCGCCACCTCGCCCGCGTACTTCGCGGCCGGCGCGGTGCACCCGCTGCTCGCGGGCGGACGGTCGCTGCTGGTCGACCTGATGGGGCACGGGCACAGCGACCGCCCCGACACCTTCTCCTACACCCTGGAGGCACACGCCGACGCCCTCGCCCGGGCCCTCACCGAGGCCCATGTCGAGGCCGCCGAGGTGATCGCGCACAGCATGGGCGGCGCCGTCGCCATCGTGCTGGCCGCCCGCCACCCCCACCTGGTGGCGCGGCTCGTCCTCGTCGACGCGAACCTCGACCCGCTGCCCCGCGTACCCGCCGGCCCCGGCAGCAGCGGGATCGCCTCCTATACGGAGGAGGAGTTCCTGGCCGGTGGCTGGGCCGAGGTGCGCGACCGGGCCGGCGCCCACTGGTGGTCGACCATGCGCCTGGCCGGGCGGACCGCCCTGCACCGCAGCGCCGTGCACCTCGTGACCGGTACGACCCCCACCATGCGGGAGCTGCTGCTGGACCTGCGGATCCCGCGCGGCTTCCTGTACCCGGAGGCGGACGGATCCCCCGCGGGGACCGAAGCGTTGGAGGCGGCGGGAGTACGCGTCCTGCCGGTACCGGACTGCGGGCACAACATCATGCTGGACAACCCGGACGCCTTCGCCCGGACCGTGTCCGCCCTCCTGCGCGACAGCACCCCCGAGGCCGGGTAGCCGCCGCCCCTCTTCCGGAAAGGGGGGCGGCGGCCCGCCTCGTACAGCGCCCCGCAGTACCCCGCTGTACCCCGCAGCACCCCGCGAGCTTCGCAGTGCTTCGTGACGGTGGTCAGCGCTGCCCGGCTGTTCTGACCATTCCGGCCGTGCGCTTCGTCGGGGCGTCGGGGGACGGGGTTCCGTCGGTCCAGGCGTAGACCCGCTTGCCGCGCACCGCGACCTGGTACTGGTGCCGGTCGCGGCACTCGGGGCGCTCCTCCGCCCTCGTGTCACGCGGCCACCAGCGGGCCGCCAGACGGGGACCGTCCTTCACCTTCTGGGTACCGGCGGCGCACTGCGGTCCGTCGAGCGCGGTCCGGCCCAGGGTGAAGCGGATCAGCCTGGCCTCGCCGTTCGTCCGGACGCGTATCCGTATGTCCGTGGCGTCCGCCGGTATCCAACTGGGCAGGGCGAACGCCCGGTCGCCGCGCGCCGGCGCGTCGGCCGCGGTGGCGAAGCGCTTGCCCTTCTCGTGCAGCACGCGGTCGTCGAGTGCGTTGGTGATCGGGTTCGGCGGCAGGTTCGGCAGGGCGAGGGCGGCCGTGGCCATGACTCCCACGGCAGCGGCGGCGATCACGAGCGGGCGGCGGTTCATACGGCCAAGTGTTCCGGGCGGACGTACGGTGCCGCGTCCCTCCGCAGTACCAAGTTCGCCTCTGCCGCAAGTCGCATACGACCTCATACCTGAGAGGGGCTTGACCGCCACTCGGAAGCGCCCCGCGCGTTTGCCGGTCCGAGAGAGGACGGGGGACGGGAGCCCGCGCGCGCCGACCGGGCCGCCTGGACCGCGTACGCGTCCGCCCGGCCGACCTGGGCCGTCGATCCCCCCGCCCCTCAGCTCTCGATCAGCCGCTGGAAGGCCACCGTGTCGAACATGTCCTCCATCCGGACGGCGCGGCCGTCCCGGATGGTCCAGGAGTGGATGAAGCTCAGCCGCTCCGTGCGGCCGCTCACCGAGGTGACGTGGCGGACCCCGAAGACCACCACCCGGTCACCGGACTCCACGAACTCCATGGGGTCCAACCGCATCCCGCCCACGACGGTGGGCGCGTGGGCCAGGAACTCCAGGACGCCCTGGTGGCCGTACTTGGTCCCGCCGAGGTTGTAGTCGGCCATGCTGTCGGGGTGGACCCACTCCACGTCCGGCGCCAGGGCGGCCAACAGCGCGCCCACGTCGTGGGTGTGGAAGGCCTCGTAGGCGGAGCGGATGAGGGTGAGGTTGTCCGACGGTGCGAGGCAGGTGCTGGGGGCGGTGGTCATGCTGCTCGGACTCCTTCGAGGTCGGTGTGCCGGTGGACGAGCCCGGGGTGCAGGGCTTCGAGGGTGCGGCGGATCCCGTCGCGCCAGGGGACGGTGCAGGGGCCGGTCAGTTTGCGGCGCAGCGTCGGGTCGAACTGGTACGTCTCGCGGGTGACCTCGCTCGGTACGAGGCGGGCCTCGACGCCGGTGAGAGCCTCCATGTGACGGACGCAGTCGGTGATGCCGACCGGCTCGTCGCCGCCCCAGTTGACGAGCGTCGCCGGGGTCGCGGCGGCCTTCCACAGGTGGGGCACCTGACGCACCAGGTCGTCGGTGTGAAGCGGCGAGAACCAGTTCTGGCCCTCGACGGGTACGGCGATGGGCTCACCGGCCAGCATCCGCGCGAAGTACAGCATCGGGACGCCGCCGTAGCCGCCGGGCCCGTACGCGATGTTCAGACGGGCGATGGTCGTGGGCAGCTCCAGCACCTGCGCGAAGGCGCGCACGGCACCCTCCGTCGCGATCTTCCCGACGGGGTAGGCGGGCAGCCAGGCGGCGACCCCGTCGACCGGGTCGGTCTCCGTGTACCGGTGGTCCAGGGTCTGCCGTGCGTACAGGGCGCCCGTGGAGACGTACAGGAAGGCCTCCGCGTCTGCGCAGTGGGTCATGAGCCGGCCCGTGGCCACCGCGTTGACCTCGGCGACGGCGTTGAAGTCCCCGTCCTCGCCGCGCCGGACCGCGGAGTGGATCACGTGGGTGAAGTCGTGCGGGAGGCCCCGGAGCGCATCGCGGGAGGGGTCGTCCATGTCCCAGTGACGGGTGGTGATGGACTTCGCGTTCAGCGCGCGCTCGACGCCCGGGGTGCCGAACCGGCCGAGGCACCAGACCTCGTTGTGCTCCGCCAGGGCCTCGGCCACCGGCCGGGCGACCTGGCCGGTACCGCCTGTGACGAGGATCTTCTTGCCCTTCATCGGGTTTCTCCCTGCTGGTTCGCGGCGTACGGGGCGGCGGCTCGCGCGGCGGTGACGCGGTCCGCGTCGACGAGGGCCAGGTCGAGTTCCCGGCGCAGGATGCTCTGGAAGGCGGCGACGTGCCGGGGGCCCATCAGCGTGTAGTGCTCGCCGGGGACCTCGACGTACCGGTTCGGCCCGGTCGTGTACTCGTCCCAGCGCCGCAGCTCGCCGTCGAGCCACTCCTGCCTGCTGCCGCGCAGGGGGGTCGCGTGGAAGACGTGCATCGAGGGGACCGTGCCGCCGGGCTCGTAGGTGCGGCCCAGCTCGGTGAGCCGTGCCGCCACCTCGGCCCAGGCCGCGAACTTGTCGGAGTCGAGGTCGAGTTCCGTGAGGCGGTCGGGGGCGGAGAGGGCCATCAGGCGATCCACCTGCTCCTCGCGGGGCAGGTCGCGCAGGTCGCCCGGGAGTTCCCCGGCCTGCTTCTTGTCGATCAGCGACAGGAAGAACGCCAGGTTGACGGCGGTCTCCACGAAGTCCAGTTCGTCCATGCGGTACTTGATGTGCGGCGGCAGGTTGAAACTGCCGACGAAGTCGACGCGCTCGCCGTCGGCGCGGAGCACCTTGGCGATCTCGAACGCGACCGCTCCACCGTACGAGTAGCCGGCGACGGCGTAGGGACCGCGTGGCTGACGGGCCCTGATGGCCTCCACGTAGCGGTCGACCATCTGGTCGAACGTGGCGAACGGCTTCTCGCCCTCGTTGAAGCCGCGGGCCCGGAGCGCGAAGAACGGCCGGTCACCGACGAAGTACTTGGCGAGGTTGACGAAGACCAGGACCTCACCGACACCGGGATGGACGCAGAAGAGCGGGGTCTTGCTGCCGGTGGTCTGCATGGGCACGACGGGTTCGTACGCCTGCGGGGCGGATGCGGCCACCGCGGTCAGGCGGGCGGCGAGGGACCGCACGGTGGGGGCGGTCAGTACGGTGATCACCGGCAGGTCGTCGATGCCGAGGCGGCGGGCCACCTTGCTGCGCAGCCGCAGGATGTCCAGGGAGGTACCGCCCAGGTCGAAGAAGTTCGCGGTGGCGCTCAGGGCGGCGGCGTCCACGCCGAACGTCTCCGCGTAGACCTCCGCCAGGATCCGCTCCGTTTCGCCCTCCGGTGCGGTGTGCCCGCCCAGCATGCGCACGGTGAGGTCGGCGAGCCGGTCGCGTTCCGTGTCGTAGGCACCGGCTTCGAGGCGGCGGCGCATCAGCGCGCGTTGGATCTTGCCGAGGCTGGTCTTGGGGAAGGCCTCGCGGGGCAGTGCGAGGATGAGGGAGGGGCGGAACCCCCACTGCGTGACGACGCCGCTGCGGACGGCGCTGATCACCCGGTGCAGCTCGGCCTCGTCCTCCTCGGCCGCCTCGCAGTGGAAGGCGACGACGAGTGCCTCGGTGTCGCTGCCGGGCGAGCGGGTGGGGAAGGCGGCGACGTAGGAGCCGGCGACGCCGTCGAGCTGTTCGAGGGCGGTCTCCAGTTCGTGGCTGAAGTGGTTGACGCCGTTGACGATGACGCTGTCCTTGCTGCGGCCGACGAGGGTGAGCCGGCCGTCGTCGACGCGGCCCAGGTCACCGCTGCGGAACCAGCCGTCGGCGGTGAAGGCCGCACGGGTGGCCTCCTCGTCGTTGTGGTAGCCGGGGGTGACCATCGGCCCGGACAGCTGGAGTTCACCCACCTCGCCCTCCGGCAGCGGTCGGTCGGCCGGATCGACGATCCGCATGCGCATGCCGTCCACGGGGGTGCCCAGGGAGGCGAACTCCGCACCGCCGTCCGCGCTCGGGAACTCCCGTGAGTAGACGGAGCCGGCGCAGGTCTCGGTCATGCCGAAGGCGGGCCACAGGGCGTCGGGCGCCAGTCCGTACGGCGCGAACCGCTCCAGGAACGCTTCGCCGGTGGTGCGGACCACGGCTTCCCCGCCACTGATGATCTGCCGCAGGGCGGAGAGGTCGAGTCGTTCTCCACCGGCCTCCGAGCGGTCCGTGTTCCCATTGAGCTGCGCGAGGAGGAAGTTGGGTGTGAACGTCATCGTCACGCGGTGGCGCGAGGCGAGCCGGAGGAACTCCGGCGGGTCGCCGAGGACGACCGAGGGTTCGACGTGGAGCTGGCGGCAGCCCACGGAGAGCGGGAGGAGATGGCACTCCAGCAGGGCGGCCACGTGGTCGAAGGAGACCCAGTTCATCGTGGTGTCGCCGGCCATCAACCGGTGCCGGCCGTTCTTGGCCGCCATCGAGGCGAGCAGGTTCGCGTGACTGAGCACCACCGCCTTGGAGTTGCCCGTGGAACCCGAGGTGAGGACGAGGACGGCGGCGTCGTCGGCGGAGCCCCCGCCGTACGGGGAGGCAGGGGTGGCCCCGTACAGCTCGTCCAGCACGGCGACGTCCAGGCCGGCGACGGGCGGCAGTTCGGCGGCGAGTGAACCGCTCGTGACGACGACCGGTCTGTCGAGCAGCACGTACACATGGGTGAGCAGGCCGGCCCACCGGTCCGGGTCGCCGCGCAGGGGCGCCATCGGGCACGGGACGAAGCCACCCAGGACGGCGGCCCAGAACGCGGTGATGAACTCCTGCGGGCTTTCCAGGATCAGGACGACCTTGTCCTGGGGTCGGAGTCCCCGGGCGCGCAGGCCGGTCAGCACGCGCAGGGCGTCGTGCAGCAGTTCGGCGTGGCTCTGGTCGCGGAATCCGGCGTCGGCGGGGCCCGCGCAGTGGCGGATCGTGGTCGCGGGGTGGTTCCGAGCGGCGTCGAGCAGCAGGTCGGCGGTGCTCCGGAAAGGTGCGGTGTTCACAGTCACTCCGTTGCCTGGGGACGCGGTCGGGTGGACCCGCCGCGGATGGGGAGGGGCGTGGAACCGGGCGGCGTCAGATGGGCCGCACGACCACGTGGTGGCCGACGTTCGAGGGGAGGGCCACCGTTGCCGTCCAGCCGGGCGGGACCTCGGCGTCGGTCACCCACCACGTGGACGGGGCGCCGAGGGCGAGCGTGGTCACCTCGGCCGGCCCCGGCACGCCGGCGTGGGTCTCCAGCTGCGTGAGCTCGTCGGTGATGCCGACCCCCGCGGCCTTCAGCACGGCCTCCTTGCGGGTCCAACAGCGCAGGAAGGCGAGGCTGCGCGCGGGACCGGCAGGTTCGGCGAGCACGGCGCGGCGCTCGTGCGCCGTCAGGGCGACGTCGGCGATGTCGGTGACCGATACGTCGCGCAGGGGTTCGGCGTCGATTCCGACGGGGTGCGGGGAGACGGCCAGCATGCCCAGTCCGGCCGTGTGGGAAAGGCTGATGCGTAGGGAAATATCGGGCCTTATGACGGCGGGCGGCCCGTGTTCCGGGTCTCCGCAGCCGCCACATGGGGCGCGGCCTATTGATATGCCATGGGCGGGAATCCGAAGAATTTCGGACATGATGCGGCGAATGGTGGCGCGGGAGCTGATGAACTCGGCAGCCCGTGCGGGTGATTTGAATGCCTGTGCGCGCCTCGCTTCGGAAGTGTCCAGAAGAGCCAGATCGGCGGAACTGGAACGACCGTGCGGTATACGCCACCACCACACCAGCGCATCAGCGGAATCGAGGCTGGAAAAGGTGGTGTCGACTGTCCGGATGGCGTCTGCGGGGCGTGTGGTCACGAGGGGACCGTAGGCAGCAACTCGTCTCACCTGGTGATCCCTTGACAAATTGCGGACAGCTATGGAACGCCCTGTGAATGATGCGCTGCCGAGCGTGCCCGAAATGACAATGGGAGCTACCGCTTCCGGGTGGTCCGTGCAGTTTCCTGTCACGCGTGGTGAGGAGTCTCGACGCCCCGTGACACGCGGGATATCCGAGCCCCGCGCGGTCGGCGCGTCTCACCGCGGCGATGTTCCCCTGCCCCGGTCTCACCATCCGAACCGGAGACGGGCCGGATACGGTCGTTCTTGACGGTGCTTCGAATAGTGCACGCCTCAACCACATCGGCCATGGGTATGCCCAATTGGCCACCCTGAGTCGCACGGTTCACCGGTTAGGATGTGCCCGACCAGCGGATGTCCTGCACGCGGGGGCGCCGCTAAACATACGGGGGCGAAATGATGGGAACTGGAATTGAACCACCGGGCGCGGCCGTGGACGCGGGGGAGGGAGAGCCTCGCACCGACCACGCCGCGCATTTGGAGAAAGCGCTGCTCCAGGCGCACGCGCTGATCGAATCGACCGTGTCCCTGCACCGGACGCGGCCGGTACCACCGTCCTCGGTGGCGCGTACCGACGCCGCTCGCGTCGGGGACACCCTTGAGCAGTTGGTCAGGCGCGCGCGCCACTCCGTCTGCGTGGCCCTGACCGGCACCGGAGAGTTCGCGGACGCCGTACTGAAACTCCTGGCGACGATCCCTCCCCGGGTGGTCGTGCGCGTCCTGTGCACCGCCGAAGCCGCCGGGTCGCCGCTCATCACGTTAACGGAGGTTCCGGACCGACGCGTGGAAGTCCGGGTGTCCGAGAGCGATCTTCGAGAGATCCTCGTGGTCGACGGTTCGGTGGCGTTGGTGCGGGCCACCGGCAACGGGGGTGAGCAGGCCGCCCTCGTGAACGACGCGGCGGCGGTGCGTGCCCTGGAGTTGCTCTTCGCCGGTGCCTGGTCCCGCGGCCGCAAGCTCGCCGACCACCTCCACCTCAGCCCGCGCCTGCGCACGGATCTCGCCCGGAACATCCTTGAGCGGCTCCGGGCGGGGAACACCGACGAGATCGCGGCCCGGGACCTGAACGTCTCCCTGCGGACCTATCGGCGTCACGTCGCGGACATCATGCGCGAACTCGACGCCAACTCCCGATTCCAGGCGGGTGTGAGAGCCGTGGAGTTCGGCCTGCTGGCCGAATAGCGGTGCGTCGCCACGCGTCCGTGCGGAACGACATTTTCGAACGGGCAACGCGGGGCGTGCCGCCGGGCCGCCCGCACGCGGCCCTTCACGTCGATCGCATGGTCAGGAAGAGGGGGTGCACGTGTCTCGGAACACCGAGGACGTGATGGAGCGTGCACTGCTCCAGGTCCGGGAGCTGCTGGAGTCGACCGTCGCCATTCACCGCGACCGCAGTCTCCAGGAACAGCTCATCGAAGTGGTCGAAAACGACTACGAGGTCGTCCTCGACACCGCCCAGCGGCTGATCGAGAGCGCGACCGAGTCCATCGACATTGTCCACGCCAGGCTCCGGGGATCGGACGAGACCCCGGGCAGAACGGAACGGGGGTTGATCTACCGGGCGGCCGAAGGCGTGTCCGTACGTGTGCTGGCCTCGCCGGCGCTGCTCGACGAGGAGTTCGTGCGCGAACAGATGAGCATGGACAGGCCGATGGCGGTGCGGGTGGCCAAGGTGCCCCCGCTGCAGGCACTGATCGTCGACGGTCGGTCCGCGCTGGTGGTCGCGGAGTCGGCCGTCGGCCGGCGGGCCTCGGTGATCCGGGTTCCCGAGGTCCTGCACACCCTGCACACCCTGTTCGAGAGCGTGTGGGCCAACGCCGTGCCGGCCGGGGAGCGCATCGTCTTCGGTGACTGGGACCGCGCCGCGCTCGCACGACAGATCCTGGGCGCGTTGCAGGCCGGCGTCACCGATGACGTCGCCGCCAGGGAGCTGGCCGTCTCGGTGCGCACGTACCGCCGCTACGTCGCGGACATCATGGTGCTGCTGGGGGCCAACTCCCGCTTCCAGGCCGGTGTACGAGCCGCGGAGCTGGGACTTCTGCCTCCACCGGCCGAAGGAGGGGGGCGCGGCACTCCGCCGGCAACTTCCTGAAAGGAGCGTTGCCCCTCCCGTTCGACGCCAGTTGTATGGGCCGCCAGGAACGCGATCGCGCAGCACGTGCGGAACGCAGTTTCCCTGGCGGCCGGTCACCCCTCCGAGCGCCGTCGCCGCACGGGGCGGGTTCGGATCGCCGAACCCGCCCCGTGCCCTCAGGTGAACGTCCTACGGAAGGCAGGTCCATGAATCAGTTGCCGGTGGGTCCGGATGTTCCGGCCCGGGGATCGGACGGCCGGCGCGCCGGCGCGGCCACGCCCGCACACCGGGTGCGGGTCCGATGAAGGTCATGACCCAGGAGCCGCGGGTCAGCGGGGTGGGCGTGTTGGACAAGGCCTCCGTGCTGCTGAGCATCGTGGAGGCCGGGCCGGCGACGCTGGCGGAACTGGTCCGGATCAGCGGCCTCACCCGGCCCACGGCGCACCGGATCGCCCAGGCCCTGGAGCGCCTCGACCTGCTCACCCGTGACGACCGCGGCCGTTTCGTGCTCGGCACGCGACTCGGGAACATCGCCGTGGAGGCCCAGCGGGACCGGCTGATCCAGTCCGCCGCGCCGGTCCTGGCGGACCTGGCCTGCCTGACCGGGCTCGACGCGAGGATCATGCGGCGCCGGGGCGAGAAGCAGGTCTGCGTCGCGACCTCGGTGGACCCGGACAGCCTCACGGACCCGTTGCCGCTCGGCACGACCAGGCCCGCCAAGGCGGGCGCGGCCTCCCAGGCACTGCTCGCCTGGGAGGACCCCGAGGACCTGTACGAGGGCCTGCGCGGGGCCCGCTTCACAGCGGCCCAGCTCGCGCTGGTGCGCCGCCGGGGATGGGCGCACGGTCCCGACGGGGCGGTGCCCGACGCCTGCTCCATCGCGGTTCCCGTGCGGGCCAAGGGGGACCGGGTCGTGTGCGTCCTCGTACTGACCGGCAAGGCTCCCCGGATGCCGGCCGCGGAACCCGGCCGCGCCCTGCTCGGCGCGGTGATCGACGCCGCGTCCCGGCTCGGCGAAGCGGCGGCGCGTTCCCGGCGCGGGGGCGTCCGTCCGGTCGCCTGAGCCCTCCCGCCGCCGACCGGCGGCAGCAAGCTGCCAGTCCCGTTGTGATGCCTCCGGTTCCACCACCACAGTCGAGAGCGGGCCCGTCCGCCGCGTTCGTGCCGGCAATCCTTCGAAGGAGTACGAGGCGTGTCCACCGCAGTTCTCACCGAACCGATCAGCCGCCCCATCGTGGGCATGGGCGCCGTCGCCGCCGTCGGATCCGGCGTCGACGCGCTCTTCGAGAGCGTGTGCGCCGGCCGCAGCGGACGGGCGCGGCGGCGCGGCGTCGACCGGAGCGGGTTCACCGCGCAGCACGCCCACGAGGTCGACGGCCGACCGGTGGGAGGCGGGGACGCAGCCGGCCGGGCCACCCGGCTGCTGCTCGACGCGGTCGGGCAGGCCGCGGAGGACGCCGGCCTGGGCGATGACCTCAGTGGCATCCCGATCCTCGTGGGCACCGGGATGCGCGAGACGCGCTCGCCGGAACTGTGGTGGCGGGACGGCTCCCCCTTCGCGGACTCGGGAACGAACTTCGGCGCCGCGCTGCGCGAGCGGTTCCGCGCCGACGTCACCCACACGTTCTCCAACGGCTGCTCGGCCTCCCTGTACGCGCTGGCCCTCGCCTCCGACCTGCTGGGACAGGAGGGCGACGACGCCCCGGAGAACGTGATCGTCGCCGGCGTCGACGTCGTGACCGGGTCCATGTACGGGCCGGCGGAGAGGGCGCGCCCCTACGGGGGCGCCGGCCGGGGCGTCTCCCCGGGCGACGGAGCCGCCGCGATCGTGCTGCGCCGGACCAGCGGGAACGCGGCCCGGGTGCACGGCCGGCTGCGGGGCGTCTCCCTCAGCTGCGACGCGCACCACGTCACCGCGCCGTCCCGGGACGGCATCGCCGCGGCCATGAGGTCCGCGTACCGGCTTGCGGGCGTCCGACCCGGCGACGTCGACCTGGTCATGCTCCACGGCGGAACCCCGGGCGAGGGCGACGCCGAAGCCGCGGCGCTCGCCGAGGTGTTCGGCACCGTCGCGGCCGCCCCGCTGATGACGGCGGTGAAGTCCATGACCGGACAGGCGTTGGGCGCGGCGGGCCTGATCGACCTGATCGTCGGCATCCGCGCCCTCGGCGAGGGGCGGGTGCCGCCCGTCGCCCGGCCGCACGCCACGGCCGACGGCGCGCCGCTGCGTTTCGTGACGGGTGCCGCGACGGCGGGACGGCGGATGAACGTGGCGCAACTCAACGCCTTCGGACTCGGCGGCATCAATGCCGTCGCCATTGTGGAAGGAGGTCCATGAGCATGAACGCCGCCACCGGGCCGCGTACCGGACCGGCACCCCGCGAGGTCCGGTCGCCCGTCGGAGGCCGGAAGGGGATCGCGGAGGACTGGGCGGACCGCGCCGCGGGCGCCCCCCGGCTCCTGTTCGTGGAGAACAGGGGTGCGCCGGACACGGGAGAGGGGGAGGGCGGGGCCGACGACTTCAGGAGCGAGGCGGTCACGCAGGTGCTCATGGGCAACTCCGTCATGCTCTTCCTGGTCCAGGAGGGAGTGGTGCTCGCCGTACCCGGCCGGGACACCGATCTCGACCGGTTCCAGCGCGAGGGCGGACTGCTCGCCGCGGACCGCTTCTCGCTGGAGGAGCGCGGCCTCGACGCGGGAACGCTGCGCCGGGGCACGAGGATCACGGGCATGGACGAGGTCGCGGGCTGGATCCTCGACCCGTCCGTGCGGGTGATGTGGCACTGAACCCGTGCCGTGGTCCTGAACCCGTGACGTGAAGCCGACGCGCCCGGGGCGGTCGGTGACCGGTCCTCCGGTCACCACCACCCCGGGCGCGGGTGCTCACGCGCAGCCGCGCTGCCAGTTCCAACCGATGAAGGTGTTCTTCAGCTCCACGTCGAAGGTGCAGGTGGCGGTCCCGTCGCCGTTCAGCTTCACGTAGGAGTGGTGGGAGTTCGCGTACCGGTTGCCGCCTAGGTCGAAGATCCCCTTGTACGTGAAGTCGGCGTGGGCCTCGTAGGAGGCGGTGCCCGTGGCGTTGGACGACTTCAGCGACCAACCCGCGTTCCACGGCTCGCGGTTCCACTCCTGGCGGGCCGTGTTGGTCGTGTTGGAGACCTGTCCGCCGGCCGTGTCCCACGTGGAGTCCGTGTACAGGCCGGTCATCCGGATGTTGCAGCAGTCGAACATCTCGTTCCAGCTGCGGACGGTCCGGTTGGTTCCGGCCTTCGCGGCGGCGCTGCCGAGCGCCCCCTTCCGCACGGTCCCCGCGGCCGCGGGGACGTAGCGGACCTCTCCCAGGACCGGCCTACAGTCCTCACCGATCGTGACCACCTGCTGCACGGCCATGCCCGCGGGCGGCACGGGCAGAGCCCCGGACAGCTTGACGCCCTCGCACTTCCGGTCGGAGGTCGGAGCCGCCGCCGTGGTGTCGGCGGGGGCCGCGACGGCGCTACCGGCCATGAGGGCCAGCAGGCCTGCCGATACGGAAACGACGGTTGCGATGCGCATTCTCAATTCCCCTTGTTTTTCTTCGAGTTCCTTGATGTGGGAGCTTAACCACGCTTATTCGGGGTGGAGTCGAGCGGCGGAATGTTGGCAGGAAGATGGCATTGAGCTGGTGCGACTCCGCAGGGCGTGTCGATGGCACCTTCATGCCAATTCCCTTGGGTCGTAACCGGATTGGATGCCAGAGTTCCGCGGAGCGTCGCCGTTCGGATGGCGAATGGCGGTCCGTCGTGAGGTGGGGGATTCCTCGTGGGTCGTATTCGGACGCAATCGACCGCCACGGTCGACCGGGTGGAAGCGGGCAGCGGTCTGCTGGCCCGACTGTGCCTGGAGGAACCGGAGTTCGAATCCCGGATGGGTGAGGCGCTGGCCGCCGCGGAGGAGCGGCTCCAGGGTTGCGCCCGTGGTGCGCGGGATCCCCGGATAGCCGACCTCACCGGACATCTCGCCTCCGCCGGGGGCAAGCGGATGCGTCCGGTGCTGGTCCTGCTGGGCGCCGAATTCGGTGATCCGTGGCGGCACGGAGTGATCCAGGCCGCCGTCATCGCCGAACTGGTGCACATCTCCTCCCTCTACCACGACGACGTCATGGACGAGGCCGCGACCAGGCACGGGGTGCCCAGCGCCAACGTGCGCTGGGGCCGGCGGGTGGCCGTGTTCGGCGGTGACTGGCTCCTCGCCCGGTCCGCGCAGCTCGCCGCCGACCTGGGGCCGCACGCCCTGCGGTTGAACGCGGAGACGGCCGGCCGGCTCGTGGCGGGACAACTGCGCGAACTCACCGGCCCCGCACCGGACGAGGACCCGATCGACCACTACTTCGAGGTGACGGCCGGCAAGACGGCCGCGCTGCTCGCGATGTCGCTGGGCATCGGGGCGCTCCAGGCCGCGGCGCCCGAACCGTACGTCCGCGCCCTGACCTCCTACGGCGAGGACCTCGGCGCGGCCTTCCAGATCGCCGACGACCTGCTCGATCTGACCGGTCCGGCCGAGGTGACGGGGAAGGAGAGGGGCAAGGACCTGCTCGCAGGGGTGCCGAGCCTGCCCGTCCTGCTCGCCCTCGCCGACCGGAGTCGCGGGAACGAGGAGCTGCGGGCGCTGCTCCTCGACGGCCCGGTCACCGATCCGGCCGCGCACGAGAGGGCCCTGGAGCTGTTCGCCGTCGCACGCGCCACGGCCCTGGCCGAGTCGATGATGCACCAGCGGCTCGCCGCCGCCCGGGACGCGCTCGGGATCCTCCCGCAGTGCACGGCACGCCGGGCGCTGGACGCCCTCTGCGACTTCGTCGCCTTCAGAACCAGTTGAGACAGGACGGGAGTTGACCATGACGATGCACGAAAGGGTCGGCGAGCTCACGCGGATCCGCGAAGAGATCCTGACGGGAGGGGGGCAGGGCGCCGAGGCGCAGCACCGCCGCGGGAAGCTGACCGCCCGCGAACGCCTCGACCTGCTCTTCGACGAGGGGTCCTTCCGGGAGATCGAGCAGCTGAGGCGACACCGGGCCACCGGCTTCGGCCTGGAGGTGAAACGGCCCCACACGGACGGCGTCGTCACCGGCTGGGGCACGGTGGAGGGCCGCACGGTCTTCGCCTTCGCCCACGACTTCCGGATCTTCGGCGGGGCGCTGGGCGAAGCCCATGCCGCCAAGATCCACAAGGTGATGGACCTCGCCCTCGCCGCCGGCGCCCCCCTGGTGTCACTGAACGACGGCGCCGGCGCCCGCATCCAGGAGGGCGTCAGCGCGCTCGCCGGGTACGGCGGGATCTTCCAGCGCAACACCAGGGCCTCGGGCGTCATCCCGCAGATCAGCGTGATGCTCGGGCCGTGCGCGGGCGGCGCCGCCTACAGCCCCGCGCTGACCGACTTCGTGTTCATGGTGCGCGACACCTCGCAGATGTTCATCACCGGCCCCGACGTGGTCAAGGCCGTGACCGGCGAGGAGATCACCCAGAACGGCCTCGGCGGCGCCGACGTCCACGCGGAGGTGTCCGGCGTCGCGCACTTCGCGTACGACGACGAGCAGACGTGCATCGCGGAGGTGCGGTACCTGCTGTCGATGCTGCCCGCCAACAACAAGGAGATGCCGCCCGGCGCCCCCGCCGCCGACCCCGTCGACCGGCGCTGCGACCGGCTGCTCGACCTGGTGCCCGTCGACGGCAGCCGCCCCTACGACATGCGGGGCGTGATCGGGGAGATCGTCGACGACGGCGAGTACATGGAGGTCCACGAGCGGTGGGCGACCAGCGTCATCACGGTGTTGGCGCGGCTCGGCGGCCAGGTCGTCGGGATCGTCGCGAACCAGCCGCAGTCCTTCGCCGGGGTCCTCGACATCCGGTCCTCGGAGAAGGCCGCGAGGTTCGTGCAGATGTGCGACTCGTTCAACATCCCGCTGGTCACCCTCGTCGACGTACCGGGGTTCCTGCCCGGTGTCGGTCAGGAGCACGGTGGGATCATCCGGCACGGCGCCAAACTGCTGTACGCCTACTGCAACGCGACGGTGCCCCGGGTCCAGGTGATCCTGCGCAAGGCCTACGGGGGCGCGTACATCGTCATGGACTCCCGCTCCATCGGCGCCGACCTCTCCCTGGCCTGGCCCTCCAACGAGATCGCCGTCATGGGCGCCGAAGGCGCGGCCAACGTCGTCTTCCGTCGGCAGATCCGGGCGGCGGACGATCCCGACGCGACCCGGGATCAACTGGTCAAGGAGTACCGGGCCGAGCTCATGCACCCCTATTACGCGGCCGAACGGGGTCTCGTCGACGACGTCATCGACCCGGCCGACACCCGATCCGCCCTGATCGGGGCACTGGACATGCTCCGCACCAAACACGCCCCGCTGCCCTCCCGCAAGCACGGCAACCCCCCGATGTGAGGAGAAGCGCCATGTCGGTACCGGCCTTCGAGGGGCCGCTCGGCCCCGCACTGATCGAGATCATCCGCGGCACCCCCACCACCGAGGAGCTCGCCGTCGTCACGGCGCTGCTCACCACGCTGGCGTCCACCGCGGCCCCGGAGCCCGAACCGGCGCCCGCCGCCGCGGGCTGGGACCGTGCCGAGCCGTACCCGCCCATGTCCTGGCGGGCGAGACCTTGAGCCGGCAGCTTGCTGCCACTCGCGTTGCCGCCCCCCGGAGCCACTGCTAGTCAAGACCAAAGCGGCACGAACCGGGCCGCACGACGTCGGCCGCGGCCGCGATACGGGGAGGCAACTCGTGCTTCAGGTGGTGTTCCGGATCCTGGGTCCCCTGGACATCAGTGCCGACGGGATACCGGTGAACCTCACGGGTGCCCGCCAGCGCACGATCATGTCCATGTTGCTGCTCGCCCCCAACCGGATCGTCTCCGTCGACACCCTCGCGGACGCCGTCTGGTACGGGAACCCGCCCGCCACGGCCCGCAACCAGATCGCCATCTGCGTATCCGCCCTCCGCAAGACCCTCAAGACGGCGGTCGGCATAGACGACCTCTTGGTCACCAGCCACCCCGGCTACATGCTGTTCGCCGGGGAACACCGCATCGACGCGGTCGAGTTCGAGGACCTCGCCGAGCTGGGCCGGGAGGCCGCCCGTGGCGGCCGGACCGAAGAGGCCTGCGCGCACCTCGGCGACGCCCTCGCCATGTGGCGCGGCCCCGCGCTGGAGGGCATCACCACGGAACGCGTCGAGGTCGAGGCCGCCCGACTCACCGAACTGCGCCTCGACGTCTACGAGGAACACATGGGCCTGCGCCTCGCGCTCGGCCACCACCGCGACGTGATCGGCGAACTCACCGCCTTCGTACGCGAGCACCCGCTCCGCGAGCAGGCCAAGGGCCACCTCATGCTCGCCCACTACCGCTCCGGCCGACGGGCCGAAGCCCTGGAGACGTACCGCGAGGGCCGACGGCTCCTCAACGACGAACTCGGCATCGAGCCCGGCCCCGCCCTCCAGGAGCTCCACGACCAGATCCTCGCCGACTCCCCACAGCTGAACCGGCCCGCCGGGGCCGTCGCCGTCGCCCTCCCCGTGTGCGACGTGCCCGCCCAGATCCCCTCCGGTACGGCCTCCTACACCGGACGCGGCGACGAACTCGCCTCCCTCGACCGGCTCCTCGACCACCTCGGCGGCGCCGCCCTGCCCGTCGGCTCGGTCACCGGCATCGGGGGCGTCGGCAAGACGGCCCTCGCGGTGCACTGGGCCCACCAGGTCCTGGACCGCTTCCCCGACGGGCAGCTCTTCGCCGACCTGCGCGGCTACGACGAGGAGGCGCCGCTGCGGCCCGGCGCCGTGCTCGACCGGTTCCTGCGCGCGCTCGGCGTCCCCGGACCGGAGATACCCGCCGACCAGGACGAACGCTCCGCGCTCTTCCGCAGCGTCCTCGAAGGCCGCCGGGTGCTGATCCTCCTCGACAACGCGCGCTCCTTCCGGCAGATCCGCCCCCTGTTGCCCGGCCGGGGCCGCTGCTGCGTCCTGGTCACCAGCCGTGACCCCATGGGCGGCGCGCTCGCGGGCGACTACGCCTTCGTACCGCTGCACCTCGGTGCCCTCGAACAGGACGAGGCGATCGCCCTGCTCTCCCGCGTCGCGGGGGACGACCGGCTGTCCGCCGACCCGGTCGCGGCGGCCCGGCTCGGCGCGCTCTGCGACCGACTGCCCCTGGCGCTGCGGATCGCGGCCGCCCGGCTCGCCGCCAAACCCCACTGGCCGGTACGGACCCTCGTCTCCCGCCTGGAGGACCAGCACCGCAGACTCGACGAACTCAGCCCCGACGAACGCGGCGTCCGCGCCGGCCTGCGGCTCAGCTACCGCGACCTGCCCACCGCCACCGCCCGCATGTTCCGGCTGTTGGGGGCGGCCAACGTGCCCGACTTCGCGGCCTGGGTCGGCGCCGCGTTGCTGGACGTCGACCTGCTGGACGCCGAGGACCTCATCGAGGAACTCGTCGACGCCCAACTCCTCGTCCCGCAGTCCGCCACCACCGGCCACGTCCGCTACCGCTTCCAGTCCCTGCCCCGGCTCTTCGCCCGCGAGGTGGCCCTCGCGGAGGAACCCGCGGAGGACCTGCGCGCCGCGACCCGCCGGGCGGCGGGTGCCTGGCTGGGACTCGCCGCGGAGGCCCACCGCAGGATCTACGGCGGCGACTACACCGTCATCCACGGCCGCGCCCCGCTCCACGCGTTGCCCGCCTCCCTGGTCGACAGCCTGCTGGAGGAGCCGATGGAATGGTTCGAGACCGAACGCGTGGCGATCACCGGCCTGGTCGACCAGACGGCCCGGGACGACGAGTCCGCGTACGCCTGGGACCTGACGATGACCACGGTCACCCTCTTCCAGAGCCGCAACTACCTCGACGACTGGCGCTCCTGCGCCGAGCGGTCCCTGGAGGTGGCCCGCCGCACCGGCGACCGGCTCGGCGAGGCCGTGATGCGGCACTCGCTCGGCACGCTCGGGATCCTTTCGTGGCAGCACGACGCGGCCGTCGAACACCTGGACCTGGCGCTGCGGCTGTTCGAGGAGGAGGGCCAGGACCAGGGGCGCGCACTGGTCCTGCGCAACCTGGCCCTCTGCGGGCGCTACCGGGGCGACCTGGACCGGGCCCGGGAGATGGCCCACCGGTCGCTGGAACTGTTCCGGGCCGGCGGCGACCACTACGCGGAGGCCCACGTGCTCGGTCTGCTCGCGCAGATCGAACTGGAACTCGGCAACGCGCAGGCCAGCCTGGTGCTGTCCTCGGAGGCGGTGGTCAGGAGCCGCGGCCTGGGCACCGTACGCGGCGAGGCGCAGAGCGTGGTCCGGCTCGCGGAGGCGCTGCTCAACCAGCGTGACGGGGAACGCGCGGAGGAGGCGTCGAGGCGGGCGCTGGGGCTGGTCCGGTCGAGCGGGGACCGGCGGGGCGAGGCGCACGCGCTGCGCGTGCTGGGCGAGGCCCTGTGGTGCCGGGACCTGCCGGAGGAGGCCGAATCGGTCCTCGACGACGCCCTGGAGACGGCGGCCAAGGTCCCCGACCGCTACCTGGAGGCACGGGCCGGCGTCGTACTCGGCTGCGTGCGCGCGGTGCGCGGCGACCGCAGCGGTGCGGCGGGCCGCTTCAAGGCCGCGTCGGACCTCTTCGCCGAAGTCGGTGCGCCGTCCTGGCAGGGGCGGGCGCGGCGACTGTTGGAACTGCTCGGGGACGGCGCCGGCGGAGTCGGCGGCCGACCTGATCCCGCAGAACTCTTCTCGCTGGTCCAGCCGTGACGGCGGATGACGGACCGAACGGGACGGGGGTCAGCTCCAGGGGTCGTCGTTCACGCCGGCGGGGGCGGCGGACCACGGGTCATCGCTCTTCTTGACGGGGGCGACGGACCACGGGTCGTCGCTCTTCGTCAGGGGGGCGCTCGACCACGGGTCGTCCGCCACCACCTGCGCGGCGGCCAGGACCTCAGGGGCCTGCGAGACGGCGTGGGCGACACCGCCGGCCGACACCAGGGTGAGGGCGAGTGCCGTCCGGGCGGCGAGGCGGCCGAAGGGGGCCGTGACGAGGGCGGCGGCAGCGGACCTGGTGGAACGGACGAGGTTCTTCACGGGATGCTCCTGAGGGTTCGCGGTCGGTCCGGGGCCGCTGTGGCCGTGGCCCCCGGGGTATGACCCGAACAGTAGGAAGCCCCCTTTTCCGCGCGCTTTCGCCTCGATTTCGTGGCCCGCGAAATCGCCCCGATGCCGGGGAACAATCGCAGGTCAGTAGTTTTCGCGGCATGAGGCCGGCCGACCGCGGCGGGCCCGTGCGAGGCGGAGGCGTCATGGACTTCACCATCCTCGGACCCGTGTCGGCCGAGACCGACGGCCGCCCGGTGGCGCTGGACGGCAGCAAGCAGCGCACCGTGCTCGCCGCGCTGCTGCTGGCCCGCGGCAAGGTCATGACGGACGAGCGGCTCACCACCCTGCTCTGGGGCTGGGAGCCGCCGGCCGGCAGCACCAACCAGCTCTACACGTACGTGTCCCGGCTGCGGACCCGCCTCGGCGCCGGCCACGGCCTGGAGCGGGTCGGCGCCGGCTACCGGATGGACATCGGGGACGCCGACTTCGACTGGGCCGCCTTCCGGCGGCTCGCCGACGCGGGCGGCGCCGACCTGACCGCCGGACGGTACGCGGACGCCGAACGCCGGCTCCACGCCGCGCTCGCGCTCTGGCGCGGTCCCGCCCTGACCGACGTCACCCCGCAACTCGCCGAGGCGGAGGGTCCCCGGATGGAGGAATCCCGGCTCTCCGTGCTGGAACTCCACACCGAGGCCTCCCTCGCGCTGGGCCGGCACGCGGACGCCGTCCCCGGCCTGACCCGCCAGGTCACCCTGCACCCCGTACGGGAACGGCTGCGCGGCCAGCTGATGACCGCACTGTTCCGCTCCGGCCGCCGGGCCGACGCGCTCGCCGTCTACGAGGAGGGGCGCCGGGTCCTCGCCGAGGAGCTCGGCATCGACCCCGGCCCGGCACTGCGCGCCCTGCACCAGGGCGTACTCACGGGCACCCTGCCCGCGCCCGCGGCCCCCGAACAGTCCTCCCCGGCCCTCCCGGCGGCGGCTCCGGTACGGCTCCTCGGAGCTGCGGACATCCCCGCGGCGCCGTTGCCCGCCGCGTCCCCCGCGGCACCGGCCGGCGGGTACGAGGGCCGGCCGGGCCTGGTTCCCGCGCTGCTGCCCGCCGCTCCCCGGGACTTCACGGGCCGCGAGGAGGAGACCACCGAGATCCTCACCGCCCTGCGCGCCGGCCGGGACGTCGTCGTCACCGGCGCGCCCGGCACCGGCAAATCGGCGCTCGCCCTGCGGGCGGCGGAACTCTGCCGCGCGGAGTTCCCCGACGGCCAGCTCCATGCCGAGCTGCGCACCCCGGCCGGCGGTCCCCGCACACCGGGCGAGGTGCTCGGCTGGTTCCTGCGGGCCCTGGGCACCGACCCCGTGCGACTGCCCGAGGGCTTCGACGAGCGCGTCCAGCTGTACCGGACCCTGCTGGCCGGCCGCCGCGTGCTGGTCGTCCTCGACAACGCGGACGACGACGCCCAGGTACGCCCGCTGCTGCCGGGCGGCGACAGCCGCACCGTCGTCACCGGTACCCGCTCACCGCTGGCCTCCCTCGAAGGCACCCGCCTGGTGCGGACCGGCCCCATGACGCCCCGGGAGGCGCTCGGGCTGATGATGGCCGTCGCGGGCCCCGGACGGATCGTCGACGACCCCGAATCGGCTGCGCGCATCGCCGAGTTCTGCGACCGGTCGCCGCTCGCCCTGCGGATCGCGGCCGCCCGACTCGCCGCCCGGCCCCAGTGGACGGCCGCCCGGCTCGCGGCCCGCCTGGAGCCCGAGGAGCGCAGGCTGGGCGAGCTGCGGCTGGGCGGCCTCGACGTACGGGCCACGCTGGCCGGGGAGGTCGACCGGCTGCCCGCGCGCCTTCGGCACGCCTTCGGCGTCCTCGCCGCGGCCGGCCCGGGCGACCTGACGGCAGCCGACGCGGCGGCGCTCCTCGGCACCGGAACGGACGAGGCCGAGGAGACGCTGGACCAACTGACCGACGTCCGCCTCGCGGACGCCCGGACCACCGACGGGGACGCCGGGCCGTGCTACCGGTTCGCGGGGCTGGTCCGGCTGTTCGCCCGGGAGCGTGGCTCAGCCGTCCTGCTCGCCGCCTGAGGCCGGACCGTTCGTCCGCCTCTTCGATCGCCCGCTCGTCCGGTTGTTCCTCCGGCCGTTCGGCCCCCGCTGCTCGGCCCCCGTCTCCGCCCGCTTCCCCGCCCCCGCCTTCGCGGACCGGCCCGCCCCCACCGGGGGGCCGGCCCGCGAAGGCCCTTCCGCGTTCCGGACCGGAGGGGCCGGATCAGCCGCAACCGCCCGCGTGGCCCTCGTCAAAGGTGTGGGTCATTTCGGCGGGGGCCCGGAAACGAGGGTTCTGCGCCACCAGCGCGGTCAGCGCGTCCACGTATTCCGCCAGCAGTTCCGCCCAGGGTGCGGAGTCGGAGCGCAGCTGCAATTCCTGTGCCAGCGTTCCCTGCTGCTCGATCTCCGTCAGGACGTCCAGTACGTCGCGAGCTTCACCGAAGGTGTTCTCGTTCATGTTCATCTCTGCTCCCGTGTGTTCCTCGGGCCCCGTTCAGGTCCGGCACACACAGATTCGGATGAGGTGATGTACGGATTCCCGCACGGTTCTGCACCGGCTCGTAGAGCCTCTTGCGGGGCTCCGTACAGATCCCGTACAGAAACCCGACGAAGAATTTCGGGCATGGACAGCACAATGAGGAGAGTCGTCGTCGTGGGAGGTTCCGCGGCCGGCTGGACGGCCGCCGTGCGGCTCGCGCGGGCCTGGCGCGGGACGGCCGAGGTCACCGTGCTGCAGATCCCGCAGGCCCTCCCCGACCTCACGGACACAGGGCAGGTCACCGCCGTACCACCGGAGTTCCAGCCGTTGCTCCTCGATCCGCTGGGCGTCACCGAGGAGCACTGGACGAGAGCCTGCGGGGCCTCCTTCAGGACGGCCGTGAGGTACGTGAACTGGCGCAGCGACGGTGCGGCCGCCTCGGGTGCGCGGGCCCTCGCCGACGGAACGGCGGACCATTTCTACCGCCCTTACACTGCCATGCCCGAATTCGGGAACAGCCCGCTCTCCCATTACTGGCGACACCTCCGGAGCGGTGGTCGGACCCTGGAGCCGTCCGACTACGCCTGTTTCCACGAACCGCCCCTGATGGACGCCATGAAATCGCCGCGCTGGCTGGACGGCCGGGCGGCCTTTCCCCACGGATGGCACGTGGACACGCGCAGGTTCTGCGCATTTCTGCGCGACCTCGCCATGAGCCGGCTCGCGGTGCGCGTGCTTCACGATTCCGTCCGTTCCGTCGAACGCGACGGGAACGGAATGCTGACCGTGCTGCACACGGAGAAGGGGCACGGCGTCCAAGGGGACCTGTTCGTCGATTGCACGGGCCGGGAGGGCCTCCTGCTGACGAAGGTCCTGGGGGAGCCGTTCGTCGGTGCCCAGGACCGGCTGCTCTGCGACAGCACCGCCACCGTCACCGTCCCCCACGACGACGGGGCCCACGGGATCGAACCCTTCGCCACCGCCACCGCCGTGCCCGAAGGATGGTCCTGGAAGCTGCCGCTGCCCGGCCTGTTCGGCGCGGGTCTGCTGTACGCCGGTGCGGCGACCCGGCCCCACGAGGCCGAGCGCCGGCTGTGCGCGCTGTACGGGCTGGACCCGGAGCGGACGCGGGTGCGGCACGTCCGGCACCGCTTCGGGCGCAGTCGTCGCGCCTGGGTGAAGAACTGCGTGGCACTGGGCGAGGCCGCCCGGCAGGTGGAACCCCTGGCCGGAGACGCGCTGACCGAGGTCCTGGACGCGGTGGACCTGCTGGTCCGGGACTTTCCCTCCGCGGCCGCCGGCGAGGCCCCCGCCGCCCGCTTCAACCGGGCCGCCCGCGAGCGGTACGAGCGCGCCACCGACGCCGTACAGCTCCACCACGCGGCGTCCGGGCGCACCGATGCCGGGTTCTGGCGGGCCCAGCGGGCCCTGCCGTTGCCCGTCGACCTGGCGGAACGCGTCGACTCCCACCGCCGGGGGGCGGCCCCCGGGCCGGGCGCGCGAGCACACCACGCACTGCTGTCGGCGCTGACCGCCGCCGCGCCGGACGCGTGCGCCGCCCCAGGTCCGGGCCCCGACGCGTTGAGGTCGGCCGAGGAGCACATCAGCCGTGTCAGGCGCCGCCAGCGCATCCTGCTGGAGACGCTGCCGACGGCCCACGCCTACCTGGAGAGGCTCCACGAACGGGCGGCTGCATGAAGCTGCCAGATTCCTCCGGCTCCCGGACGGATCGGCCTAGGGTGGCCGGCGACCTACCGAGGGAGCTGCCCCATGACCGCACTGGCCTCCGGCACGATCGACGACGTGTCTCTCGTCCTCCTCATCGTGTTGGGGACGGCGGCCTCGCTCGGCGTCGTCGTCTTCGGCGTGTCCACCGCCTCCCGCAGACTCCTGGGGATCAGGGTCGGGCCGCTGCGGGCGCTGGGCGCCGGCCTGATGGGACTGGGTGTCTTCCTCGCCTTCAACGAAGTGGTGAGGGACGAGGACGACCGGGGAGCCCTGTCGACGATCCAGATCCCCCTGGCCCTGTTCGCGGCGATGGCCACCCTGGTGATCGTCGAGGTGTTCCTCCCGTACGGCAGCTGGACGCGGCCGCTCCAGGTCCTGCGCGGGCTGGGCGACCGGATGCGCCGGGCACGCCGCTACTCCCAGATCAGCCGGATCTTCATGCGGCACGGCCTGAGCCGGATGCTGCGGGGCCGTTCGGGGTGGGAACGAGCCCTGAAACCGGGCGAGGTCGGGGAGAGGGCGGCCCGTTCGGCGCGGCTCGCGCTGGAGGAGTGCGGCGGAGCGCTGATCAAGTTCGGCCAGGTGATGTCGACCCGGCGCGACCTGCTCCCGTCCCACTTCATCGAAGAACTCAGCAGGCTGCAGAGCGACGTGCCCCCGGCGCCGTGGCCGGAGGTCGAGGCCATTCTTCACAAGGAACTGGGCAAGCCGGTCTCCGAGGTCTTCGAGTGGATCGAGCACGTGCCCCTGGCGGCGGCCTCCATCGCGCAGGTGCACCGCGCCCGGCTGCTCGGCGGCCCGACGGTCGTGGTGAAGGTCCAGCGTCCCGGCATCCGCGAAGCGGTCGAGCGGGACCTCGACATCGTCCTCACCATCAGCCGGAGCCTGCAGACCAGGGTCCGTTCCGCCCAGGCCCTCGGCCTGCGCGAGCTCGGGGACGGCTTCTCCGAATCCGTGCGCGAGGAACTGGACTTCCGCATCGAGGGGCGCAACGCCGCCGCGGTCGCGCAGGCCACGGGCGCCTGGGAGACCGACGCGCCGGTGCGCATCCCCCGCGTGTACTTCGAGTACACCTCGGCGCGCGTCCTGGTGCAGGAGTGGATGGAGGGCGTCACCCTCGACCGGGCAGGGGAGGCCGCCGACGCGGCGGGCCTGGACAGGACGGCACTGGCCGGCGCCGCCTTCTCCGCCGTCCTGCACCAGATCCTGCGGGTGGGTGTCTTCCACGCGGATCCCCACCCGGGCAACATGCTGCTGCTGGACGACGGCCGGATCGGCCTCATCGACTTCGGCTCGGTGGGACGGACCGATCCCTCGGTGCGGTTGGCCATTCAGGAGCTGCTGGTGGCCGTGGACCGGGGCGACCCGGCGGGACTGCACGACGCCCTGCTCAGCCTGCTCGGGACGCGCGCCACCACCAATGAGGAACTCGTCCCCGACCCCGCGCTGTTGGAGCGGGAACTGGGCCGGTTCATGGCCCGGCACCTGGGAGCGGGCGCCCAGCCCGACTCCGAAATGTTCACGGCGCTGCTCCGGATGCTCTCCCGGTTCGGGCTGGCCGTCCCCCCGGAGGTGGCGGCGGTCTTCCGGTCGCTCGCCACCATCGAGGGGACCCTCACCCAACTCGCCCCCGATTTCAACCTCCTGGAAGAGGCTCGGGCGTTCGCCATCGCGATGCTCACGGAGCGCTTCACCCTCGGCGCGGCGAAGCCCCGGACCGGGGGCGCGGAGGGCGGCGGAGGCGGCTTCACGCCGCCGGGCCTGTCCGACCTGGCGCACGGAGCCGCCCAGGAACTGCTCTCCGTCCTACCCATGTTGCGCCGCTTGCCCCGCAGGGCCGAACGCATCAGTGCCTCACTGGAGGAGGGCCGGCTGGGGGTACGGGTCCGGGTGCTCGCGGACGAGCGGGAGCGGCACTTCGTCTCCGGCCTGATCCACCAGGTGACGGTGACCCTGCTGGCCGCGTGCACGGGGCTGATGGGCGTCATGCTCGTGGTCTTCGGCACGGGCAAGGGGCCGCGGGTGACCAGGCAGTTGGAGCTGTTCCCGCTGATCGGCTACCACGTGCTCGTCGTCAGCGCGATCCTCATGCTCAGAGCCCTGTACACCGCGATGCGCCGGCCCGTCTGACAGGGCCGGCGGGCGGTTTCAGAACACGACGGGCAGCGCCTCCAGCGGGCGGACGACCACGTTCTGCTGGTAGCGCAGCTCCGACGGGTTCACGGCGAGGCGGACCTGGGGGAAGCGCTCGAAGAGCCGCCGGGCGGCGATCTCCGTCATCACCTTCGCGAGGTGGGCGCCCGAGCAATAGTGGATGCCGAAGCCGAAGCTGAGGTGTGCGGGCTTCGGACGGGTCAGGTCCAGCCCGTCCGGGTCGTCGGGGAACTGGTGCGGATCGCGGTTCGTCGACATCACGCTGATGACGACGACCTCGCCGGCCGGAATGGTGACCCCGCCCAGCTCGACCGGCTCGGTGGTGACGCGCTGGAGGGCGTTGCCGATCGGGCTGACGTAGCGGATCAGCTCGTCCATCGACCTGCCCCAGCGGCCCGGTTCGGCCAGCAGCCCGGCCCGCTCCACGGGGTGGGTGAGCAGGGCGGCGATGACACCGCCGACCAGGCTGGCGGTGGTGTCGTTGCCGCCGGTCATCAGCGCGAAGCCGGTGGACAGGATTTCGGTGCTGGTCAGCCGCCGCTCCGGGTCGGCGTGGATCAGCGCGGAGAGGAGGTCCTCGCCGGGCTCCCGTTCCTTCTCCGCGATGAGGGCGGACATGTAGCGGGACAGCTCCTGGATGTTGCGGTCCAGGGCTCCGGAGGACCCGGCGGGGGAGTGGGTGCGCAGCGCCGTCGACCAGCGCAGGAAGTCGGGCCAGGCGTCGGCCGGTACGCCCATCAGCTCGGCGATGACGATGACGGGCAGCGGGTCGGCGTACCCGGAGATCAGGTCGGGCCGGGGCAGACCGGCCAGCCGGTCCAGCAGCTCGTCGGCGATCTGCTCCACCTTCGGTCGCAGGGCCTCGGCCCGGCGCGGGGTGAACGCGAAGCTGATCGCCCGGCGCAGCGGGGTGTGCCGGGGCGGCTCCAGGTTGGCCAGGTGGTTGGCCTCCTCCGGGGGAGGAGTCAACAGACGACCCGTCCGCTCGGACATGAGGCGGTAGTGGACGTGGACGTCCCGGCTCAGCCGGGGGTCGGCGAGGGCCGCCTTGGCGTCCTCGTACCGGGTCACCACCCAGGCGCGCCCGCCGTCGGGGAAGGACAACTCGCGCACGGGGCTCTCGCGCCGCACGTACTCCAGGACCGGATACGGGTTCTGGGTGAAGTCGTTCGTGAGCATCCAGTACTTGGAGAGTGCCCGCGTGCCTGTCATGTCCGTCCTCCGTGCCGTCACCGGGAGCTGCCCATTCGTCGGCACGTTAAGCGCGCCCGCCACCGCGGCGCAGGCCTGGTCTCAAGAGTTCTATCTGCGCTCGGAATCCCGGCCTCCGGCGAGGAGGATCTATGCCGATTGGCAGATGTGGCGGGTCACGGCCCGCTCCTAGGCTGCATTTCGACCACCGGACACCGTGCACAGTGCTCCGGTCATGGACCGTCCGTAATTCCAACCCGTGTATGGGGAGTGTGAGTCGTGTGACCGCGACCATTGCGACTTCGACCAAGCGGCAGACCGCCGCCCGAGCTGTTGGCGTGACGAAACTGTACGGCGAGGGCGAGGCCCAGGTCGCGGCGCTGCGCGGAGTCGACGTTGAATTCACCGCCGGCGAATTCACCGCGATCATGGGTCCGTCGGGTTCCGGGAAGTCGACCCTCATGCACGCCCTGGCGGGCCTGGACAGCATCACCGACGGCCAGGTGTACATCGGTGACGCCGAGGTCAGCGGGATGTCCGACAAGAAGCTCACCGAATTACGCCGGACCCGGATCGGTTTCATCTTCCAGCAGTTCAACCTGCTGCCCATGCTCACGGCGGAGGAGAACATCCTGCTCCCGCTCGCCATCGCCGGCCGCAAGCCGTCGAAGGACTGGTTCGACCGCGTCATCGACACCGTGGGTCTGGGCAAGCGGCTCGGACACCGGCCGACGGAACTGTCCGGTGGGCAGCAGCAGCGCGTCGCCTGCGCCCGCGCCCTCGTGTCGCAGCCGGAGGTCATCTTCGCCGACGAGCCGACCGGAAATCTGGACTCCACCTCGGGCACCGAGGTGCTCAGGTTCCTCCAGCACTCGGTGCGCACGCTCGGCCAGACGATCGTCATGGTCACGCACGACCCGCACGCCGCCTCGTACGCGGACCGGGTCATCTTCCTGGCCGACGGCCGGATCGTGGACGAGCTCCGGGAGCCGACGGCGGACGCCGTGCTCGACACCATGCGCAACCTCGATGGCAAGGCGCGGGTGGCGTAATGCTGAACGCCACCCTCAAGAGCCTCCTCTCGCGAAAGCTCCGGCTGGTCCTCTCCGGCCTGGCCGTCGTGCTCGCGGTGATGTTCGTGTCCGGCTCGATGGTCATCAAGGACACCCTGAACCGGTCCATCGACGCCCAGTTCAACGGCGCCTACGCCGACATCGACCTGCACGTGGCGCTCAAGCCCAAGGTGGCGGCCGACACGGGTGAGACGGCGGTCGTGTCCCCGCTCGACGCGGCGGCAGTCGCCCGCGTGGCGAAGGCGGCCGACGTGGCCGCCGCCAAGGGGCTGGTCCTTGCCGAGGGCGCACGCGTCCTCGGCAAGGACGGCAAGATCGTCAAGGACACCGGAGGCCCCCGCTACGGCGAGAGCTGGCGCGGCGAGAGCAAGCTGATCGCCCTGCGCTCCGGCCACGAGCCGCGCACGGACACCGAGGTCGCCGTCAACGCGGGCCTGGCCGAGAAGGCCGGCCTCAAGGCGGGCGACCCGATCAGCGTGCTCACCACGGAGCCGAAGCAGACCTTCACCGTCGCCGGCGTCTTCGGCTACTCCGGGGACCGGGACTCCATAGGAGGCGAGCAGACGGTGGCCTTCAGCGAGCCGGCCGCGCAGCGGCTGATGCTCGGCCGGGCCGACGCGTTCTCCGGGATCAAGGTCGACGTCGCGAACGGCGCGTCCGTCGCCGCCGTCCAGAAGTCCCTGTCCGCCGAGCTCGGCACCGACTTCGAGGTCCTGACGGGGGAGGGCCTCGCCAAGAAGGCCTCCGACCAGTCCCGCGGCGTTCTCGACCTGATGAACCAGCTACTGCTCGGGTTCGCGGGGGTCGCGGTCCTCGTCGGCGTCTTCCTGATCGTCAACACCTTCTCGATCATCATCGCCCAGCGCATGCGGGAACTCGCCCTGTTGCGGGCCCTCGGCGCGAGCCGGGGCCAGATGATCACCTCCGTGCTGGTCGAGTCCTTCGTGGTCGGTCTGGTCTCCTCCGCCCTCGGTCTCGCCGCCGGCATCGGCATCGGCGTCCTCGGCGCCGACCTGCTGGCCGGGGCGACGGGCGGCCTCAAGGTCGGCTCCCTCGCCGTGCCCGCGAGCGCTGTGGTCACCTCCTTCGCGGTGGGCATCCTGGTGACGATGCTGGCCGCGCTCCTCCCCGCCGTGCGGGCCTCCAAGGTCCCGCCCATCGCGGTGATCCGCGCCGCGGGCGTCCCGGACGGCAAGCACCGCAAGCAGACCTGGACCGGGTTCGTCCTGCTCGGTCTCGGAGTCGTCCTGCTGGCCCTCGGCCTCTTCGGCTCCGGCGGGGTCGCGACGATCATCACCGGAGTCCTGCTGGCCTTCGTCGGCGTCGCGCTGCTGACGCCGCTGTTCAGCGGGCCGTCGGTGCAGGTGCTCGGAGCGGCGTTCTCCCGTTCGCTGCCCGGACAGCTGGGGCGCCGCAACTCCGCCCGCAACCCGCGCCGTACCGCCATAACCGCCTCGGCGATGATGATCGGCGTCGCGCTCGTCACCGCGATCAGCACCGTGGCCGCTTCCTCGGAGACCAGTGTCACCAAGGACATCAGGCGTGATCTGAAGGCCGACTACGTGGCCATGGGCGAGGCGGGATCGGCGGCATCGGCGACCATCGACCCGGCCGCGCTGACCCGGATCGCCGAGGTGCCCGGGGTGAAGGCGGTCGCGGCCGCGATGCTGGATACCGGGACGGTCGGCAAGCAGTCCCAGTCGGTCACCTCCTGGCAGGACTGGGACCAGGCCCGCGAAGTCCTCGGGATCCGGGACTCCAAGGGTTCCCTCGCAGCCCCCGCCGCCGGAACCGTCGTCATGAACGTGAGCACCGCGAAAGCCCGCGGGGTGAAGGTCGGTGACAGCCTCACCCTCCAGCTCCAGCGCGGTGACGCCCGCACCTACGAGGTCGCCGGCATCTTCGAGGACTCGTCCCTGGCGAACAGCGTGGTCGTGCCCTGGGTCGACGCCGAGGCCGGGTTCCGCGGCACTCAGCCCTCACAGGCCTACTTCCAGCTGGACGGCGAGGTTCGGGCGGCCTCCGTGGTGTCGGAGATCGAGAAGCTGCTCGCGGACAGCCCCGAGGTCACGGTGAAGACCAAGCGCCAGGTCATCGAGATGTTCAGCGGCGGCATGGCCATGATCCTCACCGTGGTCCAGGGGCTCCTCGGCATCGCGATGCTCATCGCGGTGCTCGGCATCATCAACACACTCGCCCTGTCGATCCTGGAACGCACCAAGGAGATGGGAACGCTCCGGGCGATCGGTCTCAGCCGGGGCCAGACCATCCGCATGGTCATGACGGAGTCGGTGGTGATCTCCCTGTTCGGGGCGGTGCTCGGCATCGTCGTCGGCGGGGTCCTCGGACTCGCCATGGCCCACGCCATGAAGGACCAGGGCGTCAGCGAACTGTCACTGCCCTGGGGTCAGATGCTCGCCTACCTCGTCGGTGCGGGGGTCGTCGGAGTCATCGCCTCGATCGCCCCGGCCCGTCGCGGTGCGCGGCTGAACGTGCTCACCGCCATCAGCCACGGCTGACCGGGACAGGTTCCGGCGGGCGGGCCGGAGCACGCAGGCGCCCCCGAGGGCATCCAGCCCCCGGGGGCGCCCCGGTGTGCCCGCGCTCCCGCGTCCGAGGGCGGATCGGCAGCTTCCTGCACCTTCCATTGCCGCTCCGGCGCCCGTGGGCTGACATGGTCCAGGGCACACCGCGGTACCGCCGTTCCCGGCGGGACTCGGAGGTGGGTCCGTTTGTGGTCCGCGGACAGACAGGGGGCGAGATGCACGAGCGTGAGTTCCGCGCTTTTGTGTCCGTAGCGGAAATCGGACGCATGGATCAGGCCGCGAAATCGCTGGGATATTCGCAGCCGGCCATCAGCTATCAGATCAAGTGCCTGGAGCAAATGCTGGGTACGAAGCTCTTCACGAGGGATTCCACGGGCGCGAGGCTGACCCGGGAGGGCCGGATGATACTTCCGTCCGCCCGTGCCGTGTTGGCCCTGATCGACAGCATGAAGGGCGTCTGCGCCGCCTGAATCCGGCGGCTTCCGGGCCCGGAAGCCGCCGGATTCAGGCCGCCAGGCCGCTGTCCCACACCCAGGCCGCGATGCCGACCCGGTTCCGCACGTCGAGCTTGCGCTGGATGTTGGCGATGTGGGTCTTGGCGGTGCCGGCCGAGATGAAGAGCTCGCTCCCGATCTCCGCGTTCGTCAGACCCTTGGCCACCAGGCGCGCGATCTCCGTCTCCCGGTCCGTCAACGACTCGGTCGGGAAGGGTGACTTCGGCTTCGTCGGGCTCCGCAGATGCTTCAGCAGCCGGACCGTCACGGAGGGGCTGATCATGGTGTCGCCCGCCACGGCGGCGCGTACCGCCTCCACCAGCAGGGCCGGCCCGGACCGCTTGAGCAGGAAGCCGCACGCCCCGTTGTGGAGCGCCGTGTGGACGTACTCGTCGAGATCGAAGGTGGTCACGACGACAACCCGCAGCGGGTCGGCCACCTCGGGTCCGGCGAGCCTGCGGGTCACCTCCAGGCCGTCCAGGCGCGGCATGCGGATGTCCGCGAGGACCACGTCCGGACGCAGTTCTTCGGCGAGTTCGACGGCCTGGAGGCCGTCCACGGCTTCGCCGACCACTTCCATGTCCGGCTGGGAATCCAGGATCAGTCGGAATCCCAGGCGAACGGATTCCTGATCGTCGGCGAGAAGTATGCGGATGGTCACGATCGGAACCGTATCCGCTGATCACTTCGGGCAACCACCGGAATCGTATTCAAAGATTCTCTGCGGCCTTCGGACGGGAACCGGCCGCTGCCACCATCTGGGCAGATGGATGTCGAGCGCTACGCGCGGCGCGTCCCCGTCGCGGCGAGGGCGGCAGGTGGCGGGACACGGCAGGAAGCTGACACGGCGGTCGGAGGTGGCGGAACGCCGCCTCGGGGCCCGCGCGACCGGTCCCGGCGCGGCGAACGAAACGCACCCCCGGTGCACACACCCGCCTGCTGCCGGCCCCCGCCCCCGTGGCGGACGTTCGTTTCCTCGACCCCACGAGTACGCGGCCGGAGACCCGGTCGACCACACGAGCATCGACGGCTACAGCCCGGACGTGGAGAAGGAATGATGAAGACGCCATTCACCGACGCCGACACCGAAATCCTGGAGACCAACGGCTCGCGCATGGTCCGGGTACGTCCCCGGGAACGAAGCGATCACCGGGCCTGGTTCACGGCCAACGCGGGGGCCCTGCGCTCCGCGATGTACGAGCACGCCGCCGTCATGGTCAAGGGCAGCGGCCTCGTCCAGCAGTCGGAGCTCGCTGAGATCGCCGAGGAGGTCGGCGGCCGGACCCTCGACTACAACGAGCGCTCCACGCCGCGCAGCCGGGTCACCGGCAAGGTGTACACCTCCACCGAGTACCCGGCCGATCAGAGCATTCCGCAGCACAACGAGAGCGCCTATTCGGAGAACTGGCCGCACAACCTCTTCTTCTTCTGCGCGCTCGCCGCGCGGACCGGGGGCGAGACCCCGGTCGCCGACAGCGCCGCCGTCCTCGGCAAGCTCCCGGCCGGCCTGGTACGCCGCTTCGAGGAGAAGGGCGTCCTCTACACCCGCACCTACCGCACGGGCATGGGCCTGTCGTGGCAGGAGGGCTTCCAGAGCGACGACAAGGGATACGTCGAGAGCTACTGCGCCGACCACGACATCCTGACGGACTGGGACGGCGACGTGCTGCGCACCCGCCAGCGCCGCGAGGCGGTCATGGTGCACCCCGTCACCGGACAGAAGGTCTGGTTCAACCAGGCCCACCTGTTCCATGTCAACGCCCTCCCGGAGGCCGTCCGCGAGGGGCTGCTGGAGATCTGCGGTGAGGACGGTCTGCCGCGCAACGCCTACTACGGCGACGGCACACCGATCACGGCGGACGAGATCGACACCATCCTCGGGGTCTACGACCGGACCGTGTTGGCCGAGACGTGGGGGACCGGAGACCTCTTGATGATCGACAACATCCTCACCTCGCACGGCCGCCGGCCCTTCACCGGGGACCGCAAGGTGCTGGTGGCGATGACCCAACGTGAGGCGGCGTAGGCACGACCGAGGCCACGGCGGGACGGGTGCCGGCCGACGCTCCACGACGGATGTCGGGATCGCCGCAGCGCCCGACCCGCCGGCCGATCCAATCCAATTTCCCGCACGGGTACGGCAGTCCGCCCGTGTCACAGCGTTCGGCCCGGTAAACCCCCGGCCAGGCCGCGCGAAACGAGTGCCCCGCTCCCGCGAGCGGGGCACTCGTCGTCTCCCCGGAGAGCGTCCCGGGGATGACGTGTACAGCGTGATGAGCATTCTTCGATATGCGGATGGCGGCGGATCGAAGTTTTTCATGAGATCGATGTCCGCCCGCGGTTGATTCGTAGTGTGAGCCGCATCGCCCCGCCGACAAGGCCGGTGAGCGGTTCTCTACGGGTATCGAAGCGTCTACTCAATCGGAGTGAATGGCAATGGCCGACCGGAATGGACTCCAATTGCCGCTGACGGCCGCCCAGCAGGGAATGTGGCTGGCTCAGCAGGTGAATCCGGAAAACCCGATGTACAGCATCGCCGAATGCGTTGAGATATCGGGCGAGGTCGATGCCGCGCTCTTCGAGGACGCGCTGCGGCGCGTGGTGGCGGAGGCGGACGCGCTGCGGGTCCGCTTCCTGCCGGGCGAGGACGGCCCGGTCCAGACCGTTCAGCCGGAGCCGGACTGGCAGCTGCACGTCCGGGACGTGTCCGGGGCGACGGACCCCGCGGGCGCCGCCGAGCAGTGGATGCTCACACACGTCAAGGACCCGGTGGACGTCCACACGGGCCCCCTGTTCACCTTCGGCCTCCTCAAGCTCGCCGAGGACCGGTACACCTGGTTCAGCCGCGTGCACCACACCATCGTCGACGGGTACAGCTGGTCGCTGATCGTCTCCCGGGTCGCGGCGCTCTACTCGGCACTGGCCGCCGGCGTCGCGGCGAAGCCCGCGGGCTTCGGCACCCTGGACGAGCTCGTCGCACTCGACTCCGACTACCGGGCGTCCGAGCAGTTCGCCGAGGACCGCGCGTTCTGGTCCCGGCGGCTGGCCGGGGCCGCCGAGCCCGTCGGCCTCGCACCCCGTCCCACCCGTGTTCCCACCGACCACGTCCGCCAGGCGGGTCGGGTCGCCGCCGCCGACGCCGACGCGCTGCGCGACCTGGCGCGCGAACTGCGGGTCAGCTGGCCCGCCGTGGTCGTGGCGGGCATCGCCGGCTACCTGCACCGCCTCACCGGCGCCGAGGACATCGTCCTCGGTCTCGCCGCCGCGGCCAGGCCCGTCGCGGCCGCCAAGCGCACCCCGGGCATGGTCTCCAACGCCCTGCCCGTCCGGATCGCCGCCCACCCCGGGACCACCGTGGCGGACTTCCTCCGCTCGGTGAGCGACGAGCTCCACCAGGCCCTGCGTCACCAGCGCTACCGCTACGAGGACATCCACCGCGACCTCGGCCTGGTCGGCGACCGCAAGCGGCTGTGGGGCCCCGAGATCAACCTGATCATGTACGGCGACCGCCTCGACTTCGCCGGCCACGGCGCGACCGTCCGCGGCTTCTCGATCGGCCCCGAGGAAGACCTGTCGCTGATCGTCGACAACCGGGCCCCGGACGGCGGCTTCCTCATCGACTTCCACGCCAACGCCGACCTCTACACCGAGGACGGCGTGCGCGGCCACCGCGAGGCGCTCACCGGCTTCCTCGCCGCCCTCTCCGCCGCGGACCCCGCCGATCCGCTGGGAAGCGTCCCGGTCACGGTGCCCGCCGATTGGACGCCGCCGACGCCCGCCGCCCCGCGAACGCGGGCCACCGCCGCGCCCGCCGCGTACCGCGCCCCCGAAGGCCCCCGCGAGGAGGCGCTCTGCGCGCTGGTGGCGGACGTACTGAAGCTCGACCGGATCGGCGTCGACGACAACTTCTTCGAGCGCGGCGGTCATTCGCTCTCCGCGATCCGACTGCTGGGACGTGTCCGCGAGACCTTCGGCGCCGAACTGTCCATCCGCACCGTCTTCGAGACCCCGACGGTCGCCGGGCTCGCCGCGCACCTCGACGGGGCCGCCGGGCGCCGTCGTCCGCCGGCGCGCGCGGTCCGTCCCGCCGAGCTCCCGCTGTCCCTGACCCAGCAGCGCCTCTGGCTCGTCAACCGCCTCCAGGGCCCCAGCGGCGCCTACAACATGGGGCTCGCCCTCAAGCTCACCGGCCGGCTCGACCGCGCCGCGCTGGCCGAGGCGTTCCTCGACGTACTGGCCCGCCACGAGAGCCTGCGCACCACCTTCCCCGAGACGGACGGCAAGCCCCGCCAGCACGTGCTGTCCCCGGCCGAGGCCGCCGCACAGGTGGTCCTCGCCGAGGTGGAAGCCGACGCGGGCACGCTCGACGCCACGGTCGCCGCGGTGGTGGCGGAGGGCTTCGACCTGACCGCGGGCCTCGCCGTCCGGCCGCGGCTCCTGGTGCTCGGCCCCGAGGAACACGTCCTGCTGGTCGTCCTCCACCACATCGTCGGCGACGGCCTGTCGCTGGAGCCGCTCGCCCGCGACCTGGGCTTCGCCTACGCGGCCCGCGCGGCCGGTGAGGCACCCGCCTTCGCGCCGATGCCGGTCCAGTACGCCGACTACACCCTGTGGCAGCAGTCCGTCCTCGGCAGCGAGAACGACCCCGACAGTCCGCTCGCCGCCCAGCTGGAGCACTGGAAGCAGGCGCTGGCCGGCCTCCCCGAGGAACTCCACCTGCCGACCGACCGGCCGCGCCCCGGCGAACTGTCGCAGCGCGGGGACATCGTCCGCTTCGACATCGGGGCGGCCCTGCACCAGCGCCTCATCGCACTCGGCCGCGCCCACCGGGCCAGCCTCTTCATGGTGCTCCAGAGCGCGGTCGCGGTCCTGCTGAGCAAGCTCGGCGCGGGGCAGGACATCCCGCTGGGCAGCGCGGTCGCCGGCCGTGGCGACGCCCGGCTGGACGACCTCGTCGGCTGCTTCGTGAACACCGTCGTGTTCCGCAACGACGTGTCCGGCAACCCGAGCGTCTCCCGGCTCCTGGACCGCTCCCGCGAGATGTCCCTGTCCGCCCACGCCCACCAGGACGTGCCCTTCGAACGGCTCGTCGAGGCGCTCAACCCGGAGCGCTCGCTCGCCAGGAACCCGCTGTTCCAGGTGATGATGGACGTCCAGACGCCCGCCGCGTCCACCCTGGAGCTGCCCGGCCTGATCACCACCCCGCAGCAGGTGGACCCCGGCGTCACCAAGATCGACCTGCTGTTCGGGCTGGACGAGCGCTCGGCCGGCCACGAGGCGGCCGCCGGGATCTCCGGCCGCCTGGAGTACAGCACCGACCTGTTCGACCGGGCCACCATCGAGGGCATGAGCCGCCGGCTGATCCGCGTGCTGGAGGCCTTCACCGCCGACCCCGAGCAGCCGATCGGCGAGATCGACGTCCTCACCGACGCCGAACGCGCCCAGGTGCTCGGCACGTTCGCGCAGGCCCCGGTGGTGGAGCCCACCCTGCTCCTGCCCGCCCTCTTCGAGCGACAGGCCGCCCGCACCCCGAACGCCCCCGCGCTGACCGAGGGCGACCGGACCTGGTCGTACGCCGAACTCAACGCCCGCGCCAACCGGCTGGCCCACACCCTCATCGCCGCCGGAGCCGGCCCCGAGCAACGGGTCGCCGTCCTGCTGCCCCGCTCGGCCGACCTGGTCACGGCCCTGCTCGCGACCCTCAAGTCCGGCGCGGCCTACGTACCCGTGGACCCGGAGTACCCCGCCGAACGGATCGCCCACATGCTCGGGGACGCGGCCCCCGCGCTGGTCCTGACCCGCCCGGACACCCTCCACGCGGTAACGGCCGGCGTGCCCGTCCTCGACGTCACCGAGGAACGGCACGCCCGCGCCCTCGACCCGCGCGACGAGGATCGGACCGCCCCCCTGGACCCCGCCCACCCCGCCTACGTCATCTACACCTCGGGCTCCACCGGCCGCCCCAAGGGCGTCGTCGTGACCCACCGGTCCGTCGCCGTCTACCTGGAGTACGCCCGCGAGCACTACACGGCGGTCCGCGAGAGCACCCTGCTGCACTCGCCGGTCTCCTTCGACCTGACCGTCACCTCCCTGTACGCCCCGCTGATCTCCGGCGGCAACGTCCGCGTCACCGCCCTGGAGGGCGCCGGCACCGGCGCTCCCCGCCCCGCCTTCCTCAAGGCGACCCCCGCGCACCTGGCCCTCCTCGGTGTCCTGCCGGAGGAGTTCTCCCCGACCCGGGAGCTGGTCGTCGGCGGCGAGATGCTGATCGGCGAGGTCGTCGACGAACTGCGACGGCAGCGGCCCGGCATCACCGTCATCAACGAGTACGGGCCCACCGAGGCGACCGTCGGCTGCGTCGAGTACCGGATCGGCCCCGACGAGGCCGCGCCCGGGGGGCCCGTGCCCATCGGCCGGCCGATGTGGAACTCGGTCATCCACGTGCTCGACGCCGAACTCAACCCGGTGCCGCCCGGCGTCAGCGGGGAGATCCACATCGGTGGCGGCCAGCTCGCCCGCGGCTACCTCGACCGTCCGGCGCTGACCGCGGAACGCTTCGTCGCCGATCCGCACGGACCGGCGGGCGCCCGCATGTACCGCACCGGGGACGTGGGCCGCTGGCGCACCGACGGTCAACTGGAGTACCTCGGCCGCGCCGACGACCAGGTCAAGCTGAACGGCTTCCGGATCGAACTCGGCGAGGTCGAGGCCGCCCTGGCCCGGCACCCGGGCGTGTCCGGGGCCGCCGCCGTCGTCCGCGAGGACGTCCCCGGCCGCAAGCAGCTCGTCGGGTACGTCGTCCCCCGAGCGGAGGGGGAGGCGCGGCCGGTCGACCCCGCCGAGGTCCTCTCGTACGCGGGGGGACCGCTGCCCGCCTACATGGTGCCCGCCGCGATCGTCGTCCTCGACGCGCTGCCCCTGACCCCGAACGGCAAGCTCGACCGCAAGGCGCTGCCCGCGCCCGAGGTCACGGGGGCCGCCGCCGCCGACGACACACCGCGCACCGCGGTGCAGGAGACCATCGCCACCCTCTTCGCCGAGGTGCTCGGCCGGGACGGCGTCGGACTGCACGACAGCTTCTTCGAGCTGGGCGGCGACAGCATCGTCTCCATCCAGCTCGTGGCGCGCGCCCGCCGGCTCGGCCTCGCGCTCTCCCCGAAGTCCGTGTTCGAACTCAAGACGGTGGCGGCGCTCGCCGCGACCGTCACCGAGGAGGCCGTGACATCCGCGGCCGACGCGGGCGCCGCGACCGGCCCGTTCCCGGCCACCCCGATCATGCGCTGGCTGGAGGGGCGCGGCGGCCCCGTCGACGCCTTCCACCAGAGCGCCCTGATCCAGGTCCCGGCCGGCCTCGGGACCCGCGAACTGACCGCCGCCCTGCAGGCGGTCCTCGACCGGCACGACGCCCTTCGCACCCGCCTCGACCGCGGCGGCCCCTCCGGCCGGTGGACGTACGCGATCGGCGAGCGCGGCAGCGTCCCGGCTGCCCCCCTCGTGCGCCGCGTCGACACCGCCGCGCTGACCGACGGGGAACTGCGCGGGACCATAACGGGCGAGGCCCGCGCGGCATGGGACCGGCTGGCTCCCGAAGCCGGGATCACGACCCAGCTCGTCTGGTTCGACTCCGGCCCCGCGGCGCCCGGTCGGCTGCTCGTCGCGGCCCACCACCTGGTCGTCGACGCGGTCTCCTGGAACATCCTGCTCCCCGACCTGCGGGACGCCTGGGAGGCGGCCCGTGACGGCAAGGAGCCCGAACCGGCCCCCGTCGGAACCCCGTTGCGCCGGTGGGCGGAACTCCTGGAGGAGCTCACCCCCGGCCGGACCGCCGCCGAGTTGGACCTGTGGACCGACGCGCTGCGGCTCCCCGCACCCGAGCTGACCCTCCGCACCCTCGACCCCGCCCAGGACACGGCCGCCGGCGCCCGCAAGCTCACCCAGTCACTGCCGGTCGAGGTCACCCGACCCCTGCTGGACGTGGTGCCCGGCGCGCTGAACGCGGGCGTCCACGAGGTACTGATCACCGCCCTGGCCCTGGCCGTCGAACAATGGCGGGACCGGCGGGGACTCCCCGGCGGCCGCGGCGTGCTCGTGGACGTGGAGGGACACGGCCGGCAGGAGATCGCCGAGGGACTCGACCTGTCCCGCACCGTCGGTTGGTTCACCACCATCCGCCCGGCCCGCCTCGACCCCGGCGTCGAGGACTGGCCCGGCCTGTGGGCGGGCGGACCCGAGGCCGGCAGGGCGGTGCGCGCCGTCAAGGAACAGCTCAGGGCCGTGCCCGACGAGGGCATCGGCTACGGGATGCTGCGCCACCTCGACCCCGAGGCCGGACCCCGGCTGGCGGCCCTGGCCACCGCGCCCCTGCTCTTCAACCACCTGGGCCGTGCCGACGCCCCCGCCGCGGGGCCGGGCGCCGACTGGGGTCCCGCGGCCGAGACCGACCTGGTCCTGACCGACGGCGCGGACCTTCCGCTCTCCCACCTGCTGGAGATCAACTCGGTGGCGCTGACCGATGAGGACGGCCCACGGCTGACCGCCACCTGGACCTGGCCCGGGCGGCTGCTCTCCGACGCCGACGTCCGCGAACTCGCGGACACCTGGTTCCGCGCCCTGCGCGCGCTGACCGAACACGCCGAGCGCCCTGACGCCGGTGGCTACAGCCCATCGGACCTGGCGCTGGTGGAGCTTTCCCAAGACGAGATCGACGGGCTCGAAGCCGAGTGGAGGACGCTGTAAATGTCGAAGTCGGGTCCTGAGGACATTCTTCCGCTGTCGCCGCTCCAGGAGGGGCTGCTCTTCCACGCGCTGTACGACGAGAGCGGCAACGACGTCTACACCGTCCAGGTCGTGCTCGACCTCGGTGGCGCGCTGGACGCCGCCACGCTGCGCACCACCGCCCAAGCACTGCTGGACCGCCACGCCAACCTCCGCGTCGGCTTCCTGCACCCCAAGAAGAGCCGGCCCGTGCAGGTCGTCTCCCGGGACGTCGAGGTGCCCTGGCAGGAGACCGACCTGCGCGGCCTGGACGACGCCGCCCGGCAGGACGCGCTGGGGCGCGTCCAGGCCGAGGAGAAGACCCACCCCTTCGACCCGGCCCGGCCCCCGCTGATGCGCTACCGGCTGGTGAGGCTCGCGGACGACGCCCACCGACTCCTCATCACCTTCCACCACATCCTGCTCGACGGCTGGTCGACCTCGGTGCTGCTGGGCGAGCTGTTCGAGGTGTACGGCAACGGCGGCGATCCTTCCGTCCTGCCGCCCGTCACCCCGTTCCGCAACCACCTCGCCCACCTCGCCCGGCAGGACCGCGAGGCCGCGGCCGCGGCGTGGGGGCGGGCGCTCGCCGGGCTGGACGAACCGACCCGACTGGTCCCGTCCGATCCGGGGCGCGAGGTCGTCGAACCGGAGCAGTTCGTCGTGGAGCTGTCCGCCGGGACCACCGAGGCGCTCGCCGCGCTGCTGCGTGCCCACGACCTGACGTTCTCCAGTGCCGTGCACGGGGCCTGGGGGCTCCTGCTGTCGGTGCTCACGGGCCAGGAGGACGTGGTCTTCGGCACCGCCGTGTCCGGGCGCCCCCCGGAGATCGCCGGGGTCGAGGGCATGGTCGGCATGCTGATCAACACCCTGCCGGTACGGGTGCGGACGAACCGCGACGACTCCCTCCTGACGGTGCTGCGTCGGATCCAGCGGGAACACGTCGAGCTGATGGCCCACCAGCACATCGGGATGCGGGAGATCCAGCAGGTCTCGGGTCACGCCGAACTCTTCGACACCTACGTGGCGTTCGAGAACTTCCCGTTCGCGCTCCAGGCCCTCCAGGAGCGGGCCGCCGGTCTCACGATCAACGGATTCGACGTCCTGGACGCCAGCCACTACCCGCTCTGCCTGGTCTCCCACATCCACGAGGGCAGGCTGCGGCTCGTCCTCAACCACCGTCCCGACCTGTTCGACTCCCGTGAGGTGCAGGCGATCGGCGGCAGGCTGGTACGGCTGCTGGAAGCCCTCGTGCAGGACCCGACGCGGCCGGTGGCCGGCCTCGACCTGCTCACCGCCGAGGAGCGCGAACTCCTGCTGGGCGGCGTCGACGACGGTCCGTCCGTGGCTCCGGCGACCTTCCCCGAACTGTTCGCCGCGCAGGCGGCGCGGACCCCGGACGCAGTCGCGGTGGAGTCGGCCGCACGGTCGTTGACGTACGCGGAACTCGATGCGCGCGCCGACGAACTGGCCGCGCGCCTGACCGGCCTCGGCATCGGCGCGGAGCAGGTGGTGGCACTGGTACTGGGCCGGTCGCTGGAGTCGGTGGTCGCCACCCTCGCCGTCCTGAAGGCCGGCGCCGCCTACCTGCCGGTGGACCCGGACTATCCGGCGGAGCGGATCGCCTTCATGTTCGACGACGCGACTCCCGCCGCGGTGCTGACCACACGCGCGTACGAGGGCGTGGCGCCGGCCGGTGACGCCACCGTGCTCGTGCTCGACGGCGCCCCGCTGCCGGGGGCGGTCGCGGACGTGCCCGCGCGCAGCGTGCCGGCGGGATCGCCCGCGTACCTCATCTACACCTCGGGATCGACGGGCGTCCCCAAGGGCGTCATGGTCACCCACCAGGGCCTGGCCGCGTTCGCGGCCACCGAACGGGACCGGTTCGCCGTCGACGGCACGAGCCGGGTCCTGCAGTTCTCCTCACCGAGCTTCGACGCCTCGGTCCTCGAACTGTGCATGGCCCTGACGTCGGGCGCCGCGCTCGTGGTGCCCGAGCCGGGACCGCTGGCGGGCGAGCCGCTGGCCCGGGTCATCGCGGAGCGCGCGGTCACCCACGCGCTGATTCCCCCCGCGGCCCTGGCCGGCGTACCGCCGGAGGGGCTATCCGGCTTCTCCTGCCTGATCGTGGGCGGGGACGCGACCTCGCCGGAGCTGGTGGAGCGGTGGGCGCCGGGCCGTCGCATGGTCAATGCGTACGGGCCGACCGAGTCGACGGTCGCCGTGTCGATCAGCACCCCGCTGGAGGTGTCGCACGACGCGCCTCCGATCGGCACACCGGTCACCGACACCCGCGTCCACGTCCTGGACGGATCGCTGCGACCGGTACCGCCGGGCGTGGCGGGCGAGTTGTACGTGGCGGGCGCCGGACTGGCCCGCGGCTACCTGCGACGCCCCGGGCTGACCTCGGAGCGGTTCGTCGCAGACCCGTTCGGCGCCGCCGGCGGCCGGATGTACCGCACCGGGGACCGGGTGCGGCTCCGCGCGGACGGGCAGCTGGAGTTCTGCGGTCGCGCCGACGACCAGGTCAAGATCCGTGGGTTCCGGATCGAACCGGGTGAGATCGAGAACGTCCTGCTGCGGCACCCCGACGTGACCCAGGCCGCCGTCACCGTGCACGAGCCGCAGACCGGGGTGAAACAGCTGGTCGCCCACGTGGTCACCCCGGACCTGGCCCGGATCGACCCGGAGGTCCTGCGCGCCCACACCGCGGCCGCGCTGCCCGCCCACATGGTGCCGGCCGTCATCGTGGTGCTGGACGGGCTGCCGCTGACCGCGAACGGCAAGCTCGACCGCAAGGCGCTGCCCGCCCCCGGGCCCGCCGGGCCGGCCGGCCGGGCGCCCCGCGGTGCCAGGGAGGAGCGGCTGTGCGGGCTGTTCGCCGACGTCCTGGGTCTGGAGAAGGTCGGAGCGGACCAGAGCTTCTTCGAACTGGGCGGCGACAGCATCATCTCCATCCAGCTCGTCAGCCGGGCCCGCCGGGCCGGTCTCCGCTTCACCCCGCGTGACGTGTTCACCCACAAGACCGTCGAGGCGCTCGCCTCCGTGGCCGAGGAAGCAGAGGAAGCCCCCGTGCGCGGCAATCCGTCGGACGGGATCGGCGGAGTGCCGCTGACCCCCGTCATCCACTGGTTCAGCGAACACAGCGGCCCGGCCGCCCTGTTCAGTCAGTCGATGCCGGTCCCGACGCCCGCCGGGCTGGAGGAGGACGGGCTGACCGCCGTACTGCAGGGCTTCCTCGACCACCACGACGCCCTGCGGCTGAAGCTGACCCGGATCGAGGACATCGGCGAGTGGACCTTGGAGATCCCGCCGCCCGGTGCCGTGGCGGCGGGTGACTGCCTGCACCGGGTGGACGTGTCCCACCTCGACGAGGACGCCCTGCCCGCCGTGACGGAAGCGGAGTTCGCCGCGGCCCAGGCCCGGCTCGCCCCCGAGGAGGGCCGGATGGTGCAGGCCGTCTGGTTCGACGCGGGCGCCGCCCACCCGGGCCGCCTGCTGCTCGTCATCCACCACCTGTCGGTGGACGGCGTGTCCTGGCGCATCCTGCTGCCCGAGCTCGTCGCCGCGCTGACCGCCGCCGCCGAGGGCCGGGTCCACACCCTGGAACCGGTCGGCACCTCCTTCCGCCGCTGGGCCCAGCACCTGACCGCGGCGGCCGGCGAGCCCGATCGCATCCGTGAGCTCCCGCTGTGGCGCGAGATCCTCTCGGGCCCGGACCCGCGGCTCACCGACCGTCCCCTGGACCCGGAGCGCGACACCCTGGCCCGGGCCGGTCACCTGACCCTGCGGCTGCCCCCGGAGCTCACCGAACCGCTCCTCGGCCGCGTCCCGGCCGCCTTCCACGCACAGATCAACGACGTCCTGCTCAGCGCCCTGGCCGTCGCCGTGGCCGACTGGCGCCGCGGCGCCGGCCGCGACGGAGGGTCCTCGGTTCTCGTGGGCCTGGAGGGCCACGGCCGCGAGGACATCGCCGAAGGGACCGACCTGTCCCGTACGGTCGGCTGGTTCACCAGCCTGTACCCGGTCCGCCTGGACCCGGGCGAGGTACCGGCCGCGGAGCTGACTGCCGGAGGACCCGCCCTCGTCGGCGCGGTCAAGGCCGTCAAGGAGCAGTTGCGGGCCGTCCCCGACAACGGCATCGGCTTCGGACTCCTCCGCCGGCTCAACCCGCGCACCGCCGCGAACCTGGCCAAGTACCCCGAACCGCAGATCGGCTTCAACTACCTGGGCCGCATCGGCGGGGCGTCCGACGACCCGCGCGACAGCGGACTGGGCGGCGGTGCCGAGGACGCCACCCCACTGCCGTACACCCTCACCGTCAACGCCGTCACCGAAACCCACGGCGACGGTCCCCGGCTCGCCGTCACCTGGACCTGGCCGGGGGACCTCCTCACCGAGGACGCGGTGCGCCGGCTCGCCGAGGCCTGGTTCCGCGCCCTCGAAGCCCTGGTGCGCTGCGCCGAGCGCCCCGAGGGGGTCGGCGGGCTCGTCCCCTCCGACCTGCCGCTCGTCCGGCTCACCCCCGCGGAGATCGGCGAGCTGGAGCGCGCCCAACCGAGGCTCACCGACATCCTGCCGCTCTCCCCGCTCCAGGAGGGCCTGCTGTTCCACGCCCAGTTCGACCAGGGTGCCGAGGACGTCTACATCACCCGACTCGCCCTCGACGTGCGCGGCGAGCTGGACGTCGAGGCGCTGCGAGCCGCGGTCGCCGGGCTCCTCGCCCGTCACGACAGCCTGCGCGCCTCCTTCCGTCGCACGGGTGAGGGCGTACCCGTCCAGCTCGTTCCGGCGGACGTCGAACTGCCCTGGAACGAGATCGACCTGAGCGACTTGGACGCCGACGGGCGGGCCGCGGCCCTGGACCGTCTGCTGGCGGCGGAACGCACCCGTCCGTTCGCTCCGGAGCAGCCCCCGCTGCTCCGCTTCACCCTGGTCCGGCTCGGCGTCGACACCCACCGGTTGCTTTTCGCCGCCCACCACCTGCTCCTCGACGGCTGGTCGGCGCAGGTGCTCGCCGGGGAGCTCTTCGAGCTGTACGGCAGCCGCGGAGACGCCTCGGGCCTGCCCCGCGTCGCCCCGTACAAGGACTACTTGCGCTGGCTGTCCGAGCAGGACCACGTGGCGGCCCAGGAGGCCTGGCGCTCGGCCCTGGCCGGGGTACGGGAACCCACCCTCGTCGCCCCCGTCGGTCACACCTCGGGTCGCCCCGGCCGCATCGTGGACGAACTGCCCGCCGCCCTGACCGCCGCCCTCACGGCGACGGCCCGCGAGCACGGACTCACGATGAACGCAGTCGTGCAAGGGGCCTGGGGCATCGTCCTCGGCAGCCTCACCGGGCGCGACGACGTGCTGTTCGGCGAGACGGTCTCCGGACGTCCGCCGGAGCTGGACGGCGTCGAATCGATGGTGGGCCTCTTCACGAACCTCCTCCCGGTCCGCGTCCGGATCGAACCCGCGACGGCGCTCGTGGACACCCTCGTCCGGGTGCAGGAACAGCGCGTGGAACTGCTCGGTCACCACTACCTCGGCCTCGCCGACGTGACGGAACTGGCCGGCCTCGGAACGCTGTTCGACACCGCCGTCGTCTTCGAGAACTTCCCGGCGGAGCCCGGCTCGGGGGAGCCCGTGCACGGCCTGACGCTGTCCGAGGTCGACACCAAGGGCGACAACCACTACCCCCTGGGCATGGTGGTGATGCAGGACGAGCAGCGCCTCGTCCTCAACTGGTACCACCGCCCCGACCTGCTGGACGAGCGGCTCGTCGCCTCCGCGACCCGGCAACTGCGCCGGGTGCTGGAGACCGTGGCCAACGCCCCGCACACCCCCGTCGGCCGGCTGGCCCTGCTGGACGACGCCGAGACCCGGGAGCTGACCTCCGGCTCCGCCGGACCGGTCGTCCCCGTCGCCGACGCCCTCGTCCACGAACTGATCGCGGCCCAGGCGGCCCGCACCCCGCACGCCGTCGCGCTCGTCGACGGCGCCCTGGAGGTCGCCTACGCCGAACTCGACGCGCGGGCCGACCGGCTCGCCCACGCCCTGACCGCCCGGGGAGCGGGCCCCGGGGAACTGGTCGCGGTGGCCATGGAGCGCTCCGCCGAACTGGTCGTGACCCTGCTCGCCGTCCTCAAGTCCGGCGCCGCGTACGTACCGGTCGACCCGGCGTACCCGCAGGAGCGGATCTCCTACCTCCTCCAGGACGCCGCCCCCCGCCTGCTGGTGACCACCCGGGCGGCCGCCGCCGCGCTGCCGACCTCGGACATCGAGCGGCTCGTCGTCGACGACGCGCCGACCGCCGCGGCCATCGCGGCCCTCCCCGCCACCGCCCCCACCGACGGGCCGGACCCGGCCCACCCCGCCTACGTGATCTACACGTCCGGCTCCACCGGCCGCCCCAAGGGCGTCGTCGTCGAGCACCGTTCGGTCGTCGACTACCTCGGCTGGGCGGGCGGCGCATACGCCGGCGCGGCCGGCCTCGCACTGCTGCACTCACCGGTCTCCTTCGACCTCACCGTCACCGCCCTGTTCACGCCGCTCACCGTCGGCGGCGCCGTGCTGATCTCCGCGCTGGAGGAGAGCGCCGGCCTCTCGGCCCGGCTCGCCACCACCCCGGTGACCTTCATGAAGGCCACCCCCAGCCACCTTCCGCTGCTCGGCGCGCTGCCCGCCGCCTACTCGCCCACCACCGAACTGCTCCTCGGCGGCGAGGCCCTGATGGGCGAGGCCCTGGCCGGGTGGCGCGAGCGCCACCCCGACGCCACCGTCTGGAACGTGTACGGGCCCACCGAAGCCACCGTCAACGCCACCGAGTTCCGCGTCGGGCCCGGCACCGCCCTGGCCCCGGGGCCGGTCCCGATGGGCCGCCCGCAGGGCAACGTACGGGCCTACGTCCTCGACGCGGCGCTCCGCCCGGTCCCCGCCGGGGTCGCGGGAGAGCTCTACCTCGCCGGACCCTGCCTGGCCCGCGGCTACCTCGGTCGCCCCGCGCTGACCTCCGAGCGCTTCACCGCCGACCCGTACGGACCGGCCGGCGAGCGGATGTACCGCACCGGCGACGTGGCCCGCCGGCTCGCCGACGGCAACCTGGTGTTCGTCGGCCGGGCCGATGACCAGGTGAAGATCCGAGGCCACCGCGTCGAACTCGGCGAGGTATCCGCGGCGGTCGCCGCCCTGCCCGCCGTCGCCGCCCAGGCGGTGATCGTCCGCGACGGCGGCGAGAACGGCGTCCGCCTCCTCGCCTATGCCGTCCCCGCGACAGGCACCGCACCGACGGGAACGGAGCTGCGCGAGCGGCTCGCCGCCACCCTGCCCGAGCACATGGTCCCGGAAGCCGTCGTCGTCCTCGACGAGCTGCCGCTGACCGTCAACGGAAAGCTGGACCGCGCGGCACTGCCCGAACCGGAGTTCGCGGCAGCCACCACCCGCCTCCCGCGCTCCCCTCAGGAGGAGATCCTCTGCGCGCTCTTCGCCCAGGTCCTGGACCTGCCCGGAGCGGGCATCGACGACGACTTCTTCCAACTCGGCGGCAACTCGCTCAGCGCCGTCCGGCTCCTGAGCCGGGTCCGCTCGGCCTTCGGCTCGGAGGTCGACGTCCGCGCGGTCTTCGAAGCGCCCACCCCCGCCCGGCTCGCCGCCCTGATGGTCCACGGCGACTCCGCCCGACCCGGCCCGACCGCCGGGCCGCGGCCACAGGAGATCCCGCTGTCGTCCGCCCAGCGCCGACTGTGGTTCCTCGGCAGGCTGGAGGGACCCTCCGGCTCGTACAACATCCCCATCGGCATCCGGCTCACCGGCACCCTCGATCCCGACGCGCTGCGCGAGGCCATCGCCGACGTGGTGACACGCCACGAAAGCCTGCGGACCGTCTTCCCCGACACCGCCGGGAAGCCCCGCCAGCATGTCCTCACCGGGACCGCGGCCGCGGTTCCGATGGAGACCGTGCGGACCACGCCGCACGAACTCGACGACGAGCTCCGCCGCGCCGCCGCCCGCGGCTTCGACCTGGCCGTCGAACCGCCCCTGCGGGCAACCCTCTTCACCGTCTCCGACACCGAACACGTCCTGCTGCTCACCGTCCACCACATCGCCTCCGACGGATGGTCCAACGGCCCCCTGGCCCGGGACCTGTCCGCCGCCTATGCCGCCCGGTCCGCCGGACGGGAACCGGGCTTCACCCCGCTGCGCGTCCAGTACGCCGACTACACCCTCTGGCAGCGGGAGCTGCTCGGCGACGCCGACGACCCGGAGAGCCTCGCCGCACGCCAGCTCGCCTTCTGGCAGCGGACCCTGGCCGGCGCGCCGACGGAGCTGCCCCTGCCCACCGACCGACCGCGCCCCGCGGAGATGACCACCGACGGCGCCACCGTCGGCTTCACTCTCGACGCCGCGCTCCACGGACGACTCGCCGCCCTCGCCCGGACCCACCAGGTCAGCCTCTTCATGGTGGCCCAGGCGGCCCTCGCGGGGCTCCTGACCCGGCTGGGCTCAGGCACCGACATCCCCGTCGGCACCGCCGTCGCCGGACGCCCGGACGAGGCACTGGAGGACCTCGTCGGGTTCTTCGTCAACACGCTCGTCCTGCGCACCGACACCTCCGGCGACCCCTCCTTCACCGAACTCCTGCGCCGGGTCCGGGCCACGGACCTCGCGGCCTACGCCCACCAGGACCTGCCCTTCGAGCGGCTGGTCGACCAGCTCGGCCCCGACGTGCGGACACTGGCGCACACCCCGCTGTTCCAGGTGTTCCTCGCCTTCCAGAACAACGCGGCACCACGCCTGGAACTGCCCGGCCTGACGGTCTCCCCGGCGGACGTCGAGATCACCTCCGCCAAGACCGACCTGGGCATCGAGCTGACCGAGGTCTTCGACGCCGACGGCGGACACGCCGGGATGCGCGGCCTGATCAGCTACCGCACCGACCTGTTCGACCGCTCCACGGTCGAGTCGATCGCGGCCCGCTACGCAGCCCTGCTCGACGCGGTCACGGCCGACCCCGAAGCCACCATCAGCCGGATCGAGCTGCTCGCCGCCGCCGCGCTGACCGAGGTCCTCACCACCCGCAACGACACCGTCCGGGAGGTGCGGGCGGCGACCTTCCCGGTGCTGTTCGAGGAGCGCGCCGCCGCCACCCCCGACGCGGTCGCCCTGGTCGCAGGGCCCACCGAGCTGACGTACGCCGAGCTCAACGCCCGGGCCAACCGGTGGGCGCACTGGCTCATCGATCGGGGGGTCGGCCCCGAGCAGCGGGTGGCCGTCGCCGTGCCGCGCTCGGCGGACTGGCTCGCCGTCACCCTCGGCGTCCTCAAGGCGGGTGCCACGCACCTGCCCGTCGACCCGGGCTACCCGGCCGACCGCATCGCCCACATCGTCGAGGACGCACGTCCCGCCCTCGTCCTGACCACCGACGGGACCACCGGACGGCTCGCCCTGCCCACCTCGGTCCCGGTGATCCCCGTCGACGCCCCGTCCGTCCGGGCCGAGGCCGCCGCGGCCGCCGCGACCGACCCCACCGACGCCGACCGTACGCATCCGCTCGGCCCGGACCACCCCGCCTACGTCATCTACACCTCGGGCTCCACCGGCCGCCCCAAGGGAGTCCTCGTCACCCACCGGGGCATCGCGGGCCTGGCCGGCTCGCACGCCGAGAACTTCGGCATCGGCCCGGACAGCCGGATCCTCCAGGCCGTCTCACCCAGCTTCGACGTCTCCATGGCGGACCTGGCGATGACCCTCCTGACGGGCGCGGCACTCGTCATCGCACCGGGCAACACCTCGCCCGCCGGCGAGGAACTCGCCGCGCTGATCGACGTACACCGGGTCAGCCACCTCCAGATCACCGCGGGAGTGCTCGCCACCCTTCCGCGCACCGCACTGCCCACCCTGGGCACCCTCGCGGTCGGCGGCGAGCCCTGCCCCCCCGACCAGGTCGCGCACTGGTCCCGCGGGCGCCGCCTGCTGAACGTGTACGGACCCAGCGAGGCGACCGTCTGCTCCACCATGAGCCGCCCCCAGACCGGTGAGGTCCACCCGCCCATCGGCACCCCGCTCTGGAACACCCGGGTGTACGTCCTCGACGCGTTCCTGCGACCGGTACCGGACGGAGTGACCGGTGAACTGCACATCGCCGGCGACGGGCTGGCCCGCGGCTACCTGGGCCTGCCGGCCCTGACCTCGGAGCGGTTCGTGGCCCACCCCTTCGGGGCGCCCGGCGAACGGCTCTACCGCACCGGCGACCTGGTGCGGTGGAACGCCGACGGCCAGCTGGAGTTCGCGGGACGGGCCGACGACCAGGTCAAGGTCCGCGGCTTCCGCATCGAGCTCGGCGAGATCGAGGCGGCCCTCACCCTCCACCCCGGGGTCGACCACGCGGCCGTCTCGGTCCGCGAGGACGCGGCGGGCCGCAAGCAGCTCGCCGCCTACGTGGTCCCCGCGGCGGGGGCCGGCGGGACGACGACGGACCTGCGCGCCCACCTCGCCGGACTGCTCCCCGACCACATGGTGCCCGCCTCCTACACCGCCCTCGACGCCCTGCCCCTGAGCGCCAACGGCAAGGTCGACCGCAAGGCGCTCCCGGAGCCCGACCTCGGCGCCCGCGAGGAGGGCCGGGCACCGGCCGACGAGAAGGAGACGCTGCTCTGCGAGCTGATCCGCGACCTCCTCGGGGTCGAGCGGGTCGGCGTCGAGGACAGCTTCTTCGAACTCGGCGGCGACAGCATCGTCTCCATCCAACTGGTGAGCCGCGCCCTGGAGGCGGGCCTTGAGTTCACCGCGGCGGACGTACTGCGTCACCGCACGGTCGCCGACCTGGCCGCCGCCGCCGTCCGGAGCGGCGACACCGTCGAGGAGCAGGCCGCCATCGACGGCACCGGCATCGGAGAGGTGCCGCTGAGCCCCGCCGCGCACGCCCTGCGCGAGCGGGGAGGCCCGGTCGCGCACAGCGTCACCACCATCGCGCTCGGCCTCCCCGCGGACACCGACGAGCCCCGTCTGGTGCGCGTCCTCCAAGCGCTCCTCGACCACCACGACGCGCTGCGGCTGAAGCTCACCCGCCGCGCCGGCAACCTGGTCTGGAACCTGGAGACCCGCCCGCGCGCCGAGGCCGACGCCGCCTCGTTGCTCAGCCGGGTCGACGTCCGGGGCGCCGAACCGGACACCTTGGGCGGCCTGCTCGCCGCGCACACCGGATCGGTCCGTTCCGCCATCGCGCCGCAGGACGGCGCCGTGTTCCGGGCCGTGTGGTTCGACGGCGGTCCCGGCGGCGAGCACCGGCTCCTGCTCGCGGCGCACACCCTGGCCGCGGACCCGGCCTCCTGGCAGGTCCTGGCCTCCGACCTGCGCACCGCGTGGGCCGCGGTCACGGCCGGCGCCCCCGTGCGGCTGCCTTCCGTGACCACCTCGTACAAGGCGTGGGCCGAGGACAGGACCGTCGCCGCGACCGCCCCGGAGCTGGTCGACGAACTGCCCGTCTGGACCGAAGTCCTCGGCGCGGGCACCGCGCCCCTCACCCCGCACGTGCCGGACCCCCGCCGCGACACCGTCGCCACCGTCCGCCACATCGAGGTGTCCTTCTCGCCCTCCGAGTCCCGGGCCCTGCTGGAAAGCGTCCCGCAGGCTTTCGCAACCGACGTCCAGCACGTCCTGCTCGGCGCCCTCACGGCCGCCGTCGGTGAGTGGCGCGCCCACCTCGGCAGGGAAGGCGGCACCGGCGTGCTGGTCGCCCTGGAGGACGACGGCCGGGGCCGCGGGCCCGCCGGCGCCGCCCTCGCCCGCACCGTTGGGCACCTGACCACCATCCGCCCCGTACATCTGGGAGGGGACGGGGCGGGAGCCGGCGCCGGCGCCCGGGTCAAGCAGGTCAAGGAACAACTCGCCGCCCTCCCCGACGGCGGCAGCGGCCACGGCCTGCTGCGGTACCTCAACCCGCAGACGGTGCCCCTGCTGGCCGCCCTCGGCGCGCCACAGGTCCGCTTCGCCTACCACGGCCGCTTCGACGCGCCACTCGCCGACGGTTCCGTGCCGTTCGGCGCCGCGGGCGCCGTCCGGGCGGTGCCGGGCGAGGACCCGGACATGCCGGTCGTCCACCCGCTCGACGTCACCGTCCGGGTGGACGAGGACGGGGACGAACTCCGACTGACGGCCCGCTGGGCCTGGCCGGACGCGCTGTTCGGCGAAGGGGACGTGCCCGGGCTGGCCCGGGCCTGGCAGGACGCGGTGCGCGCACTGCTCGCCGACGCCGGCCGGTCCGGTGGACGCACCCCCTCCGACTTCCCGCTGGTCCGGCTGGAGCAGCGCGACATCGACCTGCTGGAGCGGGATGGCCGTGAGTTGGCCGACGTGCTCCCCCTGGGACCGCTCCAGGAGGGGCTCCTCTTCCACTCGCTGTACGACCAGCGGGACCAGGACGTCTACACCGTCCAGTTCGGGCTGGACCTGGAGGGCGAACCGAGCACCCGGGTCCTGCGCGCGGCCGTCCGGGCCCTCCTGGCCCGCCACGCCAACCTCCGTGCCGGTTTCGCGTACGAGGGCCTGTCCCGGCCGGTCCAGTTCGTCCCGGCCGGCGTCGAGGTCCCGTGGACCGAGCGCGACCTGACGGACCTGACCGACGGGGAGCGCACGGCCGAGATCGGCAGGGTGATGCGGGAGGCTCGGGCGGAACGCTTCGACACCACCCGACCGCCACTGCTGCGCTGCACCCTGCTCCGCCTCGGCGGTGGGCGTGCCCGGCTCGTGCTGACGTTCCACCACCTCCTGCTGGACGGCTGGTCCACGCCGATCCTGCTGGACGAGTTGATGCAGCTGTACGCCTCCGGTGGCGACCCGGCAGGTCTGCCCGCCACCCGTCCGTACGCCGGTTACCTGGACTGGGTCGGCCGGCAGGACCGGGCGGCGTCCGAACGGGCCTGGGGCGAGGTGCTCGATCCGTCCGTGGAACCGACGCTGCTGGTGCCCGCGGACCCGGACCGGGCCGCGGTGGCCACCGAGAAGCTCTCCGTCACCTTCGGCGGCGAGCTCGTGGCCGGGCTCACCGCCCTGGCCGGCCGTCACGGAACGACCATGAACACGGTCGTCCAGGCCGCCTGGGGGATGCTGCTGTCCCGCCTCACCGGTCGGCAGGACGTGGTGTTCGGCGCCACCGTCTCCGGCCGGCCGCCGGAGGTTCCCGGCATCGAGCGCATGGTCGGGCTCTTCATCAACACCGTTCCCGTGCGCGTCGTCCATCGGACCGGCGAGCCGGCCGGGGCGCTGCTCTCCCGGCTGTGGAACCAACAGGTCGACCTGACGCCGCACCAGCACATCAGGCTCGTGGACCTGCAGCGGACCGTCGGCAAGGGTGAACTGTTCGACACGCTGCTCGTCTTCCAGAACGTTCCCGCCGACGGCGCAGGATTCGGCGGCGACGCCGACCGGGTCCGCGCGGTCGACCTGGAGATGAACGACGCGACCCACTACCCGCTCACCTTGGACGCCGGACTCTCCGGCGACCAGCTGCACTGCGGACTGGGCTACCGCCCCGACCTGTTCACCAAGGCCGAGGCCGAGACCGTCGCCCAGGGTCTGAGCGAGGTCCTCGAAGCACTCGCGGCGGGGCTGCCGGTCCAGGCCGCACCCGCGGACCCCGACCCGTTGGCCGCCTGGTGGTCGGGGATCCGCGCCCGTTCGGCTCCGCACGCGGCCCACGAGGCCGACGAGGCCATGGTCGGGGAGGCCATCGCCGGCGGGGTGCCTGCGGTCTCCGCCACCCGGGAGGCCGTGCTGGCAGGGCTCTTCGCGGAGCTCCTCGGCGTCGCCGAGGTCGGTCCCGACGACGACTTCTTCGAACTGGGCGGCGACAGCATCGTCTCCATCCAGCTCGCGGGCCGGGCCCGCAAGGCGGGCCTGCTGATCAGCCTGCGGGACGTCTTCAAGCACAAGACGGTCCGGGCGCTCGCCAGGATCGCGAGGGAGGACGAGGAAGGGACCCCCGAGGCGCCCGAGGACGCCATCGGCGAACTCGCCCTCACCCCGGTCATGCTCGACCTGTACGAGCGGGGCGGCCCGACCGACGCCGTCCACCAGGCAGCCCTCCTCCAACTGCCCGCGGACTGCGCGCGGGAACGGCTCGTGGCCACCCTCCAGGCGGTCCTCGACCACCACGACACCCTCCGCTCGCGGATCGTCGACGGGCCCGGGGGCCGACGGTTCGACATCGCCGCCCGCGGCGCCGTCGACGCGGCCGCGCTGCTGACCCGCACCGACATCGCGGACGTACCGCAGCAGGACCTGATCGGGTTGGTCGCCGCGACCCAGGAGCGGGTCCAGGCCGAGCTCTCCCCGTCGGACGGCGCAGTGGTCCGCGCGGTCTGGTTCGACGCGGGCCCCGACAGGCCGGGACGGCTCCTGGTCCTGGTCCACCACCTGGCCGTGGACGGCGTGTCCTGGCGCGTGCTCCAGGAGGACCTGGCGACCGCGTGGCAGGCCCTGTCCGAGGGCCGGGAACCCCGGCTCGAACCCGTGGGAACCTCCTTCCGACGCTGGTCCTCCGTACTGGAGCAGCAGGCCCTCTCCCCGGCGCGGACCGGGGAACTGGACCTGTGGAGGACGGTCCTCGCCACCGCGGACCCCCTCCTGTCCCACCGTCCGCTCGACGTCACCCGCGACATCGTCGCCACGGCCCGACAACTGACGGTGGTCCTCCCGGACGAGGTGGCCGGTCCGCTGCTCGGCCGGGTCCCCGCCGTGTTCAACGCGGCGGTCGACGAGGTGCTGCTGACCGGCCTGGCGCTGGCGGTCGCCCGCTGGCGGGCGGACCGCGGCATCGACGCCGGCACCGCGGTCCTGGTCGGCCTCGAAGGCCACGGCCGGGAAGAGATCGCCGACGGGATCGACCTGTCCCGCACGGTGGGCTGGTTCACCAGCCTCTACCCGGTCGCCGTCGACCCCGGTACGTCCCCGGCAGCGCAACCGTGGCCCGCCGGAGCCGACCTCGGCACCGCGCTGAAACGGGTCAAGGAACAACTCCGGGCCGTCCCCGACAAGGGCATCGGCTACGGCCTGCTGCGCCACCTCAATCCGCAGGCCCGGGCGCTGCTCGCCGGCGGACCGGAACCGCAGATCGGCTTCAACTACCTCGGCCGGTTCGCGGCCGTGGACGAGTCCGCCACCCGGTCCGACGACTGGACGGCGCCGCCCGAGGCCACCGAGACCCTGGGCAGCGGCGGCGACGACGCCAGGCCGCTGTCCCACGCCGTCGGCCTGAGCGCCGTGGCGCAGGACCGGCCCGACGGGGTGCGGCTGGTCGCCATCTGGTCCTGGCCCGGTGAGCTGTTCGAGGAGCCGGAGATCCGCAGGCTCGCCCGCCTGTGGTTCCGGGCGCTGGAGGCCCTGACCGAGTTCGCGGCCCGCCCCGAGGCCGGTGGCCTCACCCCGTCCGACCTGTCCCTTCTCGAACTGTCGCAGGACGAGATCGATGAATTCGAAAGTGATCTGAGCTGATGAAAGGAAACAGCAAAGTGACGAAGGCTGGATTCGTCGACATTTGGCCGCTGTCCCCGCTGCAGAAGGGCATGCTCTTCCACGCCCTCTACGAGGAGCAGGGCGCGGACGTGTACGTCATTCAGATGGCGCTCGACCTGCGGCACGACCTGGACGTTGCCGGACTGCGCGAAGCGGTCACCGGCGTACTGCGCCGGCACGACAACCTGCGCGCCTCGTTCCGCAACCGTGCCTCGGGCGAGCCGGTCCAGATCATCCTCCGTGACGCGGAGCCCGACTGGTCCGAGACCGACATCAGTGACGTCGAGCCCGGCGAGCGCGGGACGGAACTGCAGCGTCTGCTCGACGCCGACCGCACCCGCAAGTTCGACCTCGCCCGGCCGCCGCTGCGGTTCTCGCTGATCAGGCTGGCGGAGCAGGAGTACCGGTTCGTCTTCACCGCCCACCACATCCTGCTCGACGGCTGGTCCATGCCGCTGGTGCTCGGTGAGCTGATGGCGCTGTACAACAACGGCGGGGACACCGCCCAATTGCCGCCCGTCATTCCCTACAAGGAGTACCTCGGCTGGTTGGGCCGGCAGGACCGCTCCGAGGCGGAACTGGCCTGGAAGCGGGCCCTGGCGGGTGCCGAGCCGACCCTGGTGGCCGGCGACGGCACGGGTGTCGCCCTGCCCGCGACCCTCATCGAAGAGGTCCCGCCGCGGCTGTCGGCGGCGCTGATCGAGCGGGCCCGGTCGCTGGGCCTCACCCTCAACAGCGTGGTCCAGACGGCCTGGGGCATGGTGCTCGGCTCCCTGACCGGCCGCGGTGACGTCGTCTTCGGCGAGACCGTCTCCGGCCGGCCCCCGGAGCTGTCCGGAGTCGAGAAGATGGTCGGCCTCTTCATCAACACCCTCCCCGTGCGGCTGCGCGTCGATGCCGCGCTGACGCTCGGCGAGCAGGTCCGCGGCCTCCAGGACCAGCAGGCCGATCTCCTCGCCCACAAGCACATGGGGCTGGCGGAGATCCAGCAACTGATGGGCGGCGGACCCCTGTTCGACGCCATCACGATCTTCGCGAACTATCCGATCGACACGGACACCCTCCAGGACTCGGCCGAGGGGATCGGCGCGGTCGCCGCCTCCACCGTGGACGCCACGCACTACGCCCTCAACCTGGAGGGGACCGTACGGGGCGAGCGGATGACGGTCCGCCTCGACCACCGCACCGACCTCTTCGCCGCGGGCGCCGGACGCGAGATCCTCGATCGGCTGCTGCGCGTCCTCGCGGCCTTCGCGGCTGACCCCTCCCAACCGGTCGGATCCGTAAGGCTGTTCACCGACGCCGACCGGGCGCGCCTGGTCCTGGCCGGGCCCGCCGCCCCCGCCGCGACGGTTCCCACGCGCGACGCGGACGTTCCCGCCCCCGGGGAGGCCGACGGCGAGCGCGAGGCCGTCCTGAGGGGGCTGTTCGCCGAGGTGCTCGGAGTCGAATCGGTCTCCGTCCACGACAGCTTCTTCGAGCGCGGCGGCGATTCCATCAGCTCCATCCAGCTCGCCCACCGCGCCCGAAAGGCCGGCATCGCGCTCAGCCTGCGGGAGATCTTCGAGCATCGGACCGTCGCCCGGCTCGCCGCGCTCGCCGGAGCGGGCCGGCCCGCGCCCGCCGTCGCCGACGACGGGACCGGACCGGTGCCGCTCACCCCGATCATGCGTTGGCAGCAGGCGCAGGGCGGTCCCGTCGACCGCTTCAACCAGACCATGACCGTTCCCGTCCCCGCCGGTCTCGACGAGGACGGGATCCGCGCGGCCGTACAGGCACTCCTCGACCGGCACGACGCCCTGCGGCTGCGACTGACCAACGGCGCCGGCGGCTGGGAACTGGACATCGCCGCCCCGGGCTCGGTGCGGGCGCAGGACTGCGTCCGGCGCGCGGCATCCGGGGACGACGACGCCGCGGCCGCCCACGTGGAGGCGGCCATGGACCGGCTCGCACCCGCCGAGGGCCGGATGGTCCAGGCCGTCTGGTTCGACGCCGGAGCGGACACCGAGGGCCGGCTCGCCCTGGTCGTCCACCACCTCGCCGTCGACGGGGTCTCCTGGCGCATCCTGCTGCCCGACCTGGAAGCCGCCTTCGCCTCGCTCCTGGCCGGCGCCGAGGTACGGCTCGACCCCGTCGGCACCTCCTTCCGCCGCTGGTCCCGGGAGCTGGCGAAGGAGGCCCGCTCCGGGCCCCGCGTCCGCGAGCTGGACCTGTGGCGGTCGGTGCTGTCCACCGACGACCCCCTGCTGGCCGACCGCCGCACCGACCCCGCCCGCGACGTGGTCGGCGCCGGACGGCAGCTGTCCGTGACCCTGCCCGCCACGGTGACGGAGTCGCTGCTGGGTCCGGTTCCGGCCCTGTTCCGGGCGGGCCCCGACGAAGCCATGCTGACGGCCCTCGCCCTGGCGGTGGCGCGCTGGCGGCGCGAACGCGGACGCGGCGACGGCTCCGCCGTCCTGATCGGCCTCGAAGGCCACGGTCGCGAGGAGATCGGCGACGGGCTCGACCTGTCCCGCACCGTGGGCTGGTTCACCAGCCTCCACCCGGTCGCCGTCGATCCCGGTACGGCACCGCAGGACGAACTGTGGTCCGGCGGCCCGGCCCTCGGCGCCGCCTTCAAGGCGGTCAAGGAGCAGCTGCGGGCCATCCCCGACAAGGGCATCGGCTACGGCCTGCTGCGCCACCTGAACCCGGAGACCGGCCCGGAGCTGGCCGGCCACGCGGAACCGCAGATCGGCTTCAACTACCTCGGCCGGCTGGGTCGCGCCGACGCCGAGGACGCCGCCCGCGCCGACACCGTCCGGGTCCGTGACCTGACGGGCGCCGCTGACGGGGAGATGCCCTTGGCGTACACCCTGGAACTGAACGCGGCGGCCGTGGAACACCCCGACGGGCAGCGCCTCGTCGCCTCCTGGACCTGGTCCGGTGAACTCCTCGCCGAGGCCGAGGTCCGCGAGATCGCCGGCCTGTGGTTCGAGGCGCTGGAGGCCTTGTCCGCGCACGCCTCGCGCCCGGCCGCCGGCGGCCTCACCCCCTCGGACCTGCCGCTGGTCACCGTCTCCCAGGCGGAGATCGAGCAGCTGGAAGCCGCCCCCACGGGGCTCGCGGACCTCCTCCCGCTGTCCCCGCTCCAGCAGGGCCTGCACTTCCACGGCTCGTTCGACGAATCGGCATCGGACGTCTACACGGTCCAGTCCGTCCTGGAACTGCGCGGACCCGTCGAGGCCGCCGTGCTGCACCGGGCCGCCCGCGGCCTGCTGCGCCGCCACGACAACCTGCGCGCCCACTTCGTCGAGGGCGCGGCGGGCCGAACCCTCCAGGTGGTCCCCGCCCGCGCCGAACTTCCCTGGACCGAGGTCGACTTCGGTGATCTGAGCGACGAGGAGACGGCCGAGCGGGTGGACGCCCTGCTCGCCGGGGACCGGGCGCTGCGCTTCGACCTGTCCCGGCCCCCGCTGGTCCGCTGCACGCTGATCCGGCTCGGCGGAGACCGGCACCGCTTCGTCCTCACCGTCCACCACATCGCCATCGACGGCTGGTCGATGCCGCTGCTCGTCCGGGACCTCTTCCAGCTGTACGGGGAGTACCGCCGCGGTGGCGACGGGAGCGCCCTGCCGCCCGTCACCCCCTACAAGGAGTACCTGGGCTGGCTGGCCGCCCAGGACCGGACGGCGTCCGACGAAGCCTGGCGCGCGGCGCTGGCCGGGATCGAGGAGGTCACCCTCATCGCGCCCGCGACGGACGGAACCGGGGAACCCGCCGTGCCCGAGCGTCGGCGGACGGAGATCCCGGACGAGCTGGCCGTCGCGCTCACCGATGCGGCCCGCCGGCACGGCCTGACGGTCAACACGCTGGTGCAGGGCGCGTGGAGCCTGGTGCTCTCGGCGCTGACGGGCCGCAACGACGTGGTGTTCGGCGCCACCGTCTCGGGCCGTCCGCCGGAGCTCGGCGGGGTGGAGGGCATGATCGGCCTGTTCATCAACACCCTGCCGGTGCGGCTGGACATCGACCACACCCTCACCCTGTCCGGGCTGTTCCAGCGGCTCCAGGAGGGTCAGTCGCGGCTGATGGCCCACCAGTACCTGGGTCTCGCCGACGTGCAGCGTCTGGCCGGTACGGGTGAACTCTTCGACACGCTCGTGGTGTTCGAGAACTACCCGGTGGAGTCCGAGCCGCTCCGGGAGTCCGCGCAGGAACTCGGCGTCGTCGACGCCGAGGTGCGGGACGCCGTTCACTACCCGCTGGCCCTGCTGGCGGCCCAGCGCGGCGACCGGATCACCGTGGACTGGTCCTATCGACCGGACCTGCTGGACGGGGACCGGCTGCTCGCCGTCGCCGACCGATTCCTCGGTGTGCTGCGGGCGTTCGCGGCCGACCCCGACCGGCCCGTCGCGGACCTCGACCTGCTGACCGGCGCCGAGCGCCGGCGGCTGCTGGTGGAGTGGAACGACAGCGGGGCCGCGTTCCCCGACGACTCGGTGACCGAGCTGTTCGAGGCACGGGCCGCCCGGACCCCGGACGCGGTCGCCCTCATCACCGAGGACCGGGAACTGTCGTACCGGGAGCTCGACGCCCGGGCCAACCGGATGGCGCACTGGCTGCGCGCACGCGGGGCAGGTCCCGAGACGTTCGTCGCCGTGCTGCTTCCCCGCTCCGCCGACCTGGTCGTGGCCCTGCTGGCCGTGCTCAAGGCGGGAGCGGCCTACGTTCCGGTCGACCCCGCGCTCCCGGCGGACCGGATCGCCTACATGCTGGAGGACGCCGCGCCGGTCCTCACCGTGACCGAGGACGAGATCGCCCGGGCGGGACTGGAGACCCGCCCGGCCACGGCGCCGGCCGTGACGAGGCTCCCCTCGCAGGCCTCGTACGTCATCTACACCTCGGGCTCCACCGGACTGCCGAAGGGCGTCGTGGTGCCCGGCGGTGCGATGAGCAACCTGCTGGGGGCGGTGCAGCAGCGGCTCGGGCTCACCCCGACGGACCGGTTGGCCGCGCTGGCCACGGTCAGCTTCGACATCGCGGTCATGGAACTCTTCGTCCCGCTGGTCAACGGCGCCGCGGTGGTCCTCGCCGGCTCGGAGACGGTGAAGAACCCCGACGAGCTGGCATCCCTGATCACCCGGACCGGGACCACCGTGATGGAGGCGCCCCCGAGCCTGTGGCACGTGCTGGAGGGCGCCGTCCCCGACGCGCTGCGCGGACTGCACAAGGTCACGGCGGGCGAGGCGCTCCCCGCCGACCTGGCCCGCCGGCTGTGCGGGCTGGGTGGCACGCTGACGAACCTGTACGGCCCCACCGAGACGACGGTCTACTCCACCGGCACCGAGATCGACGCCGCCGAGCCGGTCACCATCGGCGGGCCGGTCGCCAACACCAGGGTGTACGTCCTGGACGCGGCGCTGCGCCCGGTCCTGCCCGGTGTGGCCGGTGAGCTGTACATCGCGGGGGCCGGGGTGGCCCGCGGCTACCACGGCCGCCGGGCACTGACCGCGGAGCGGTTCGTGGCGGACCCGTACGGCCCGGAGGGTACCCGGATGTACCGCACCGGCGATCTGGTGCGCTGGACCGACGGCGGACGGATCGACTACCTCGGCCGCACCGACTTCCAGGTGAAGCTGCGGGGCTTCCGGATCGAGCTCGGCGAGATCGAGGAGGTACTGAACGGACACGCCGACGTCGGCCGTGCCGTGGCCGGGGTGCGCGAGGACCGGCCCGGGGACAGGCGGCTGGTCGCGCACGTGATGCCGGCCGAAGGGCGCACCGCGGACCCGGCCGCACTGCGCGACCACGTCGCCGGCGCGCTGCCCGGCTACATGGTGCCGGCGGCGTTCGTGGTGCTGGAACGGCTGCCGTTGACCCCGAACGGCAAGGTTGACCGCAAGGCCCTGCCCGCACCCGAGTTCCACGCCGACGAGGCCTCGCGCCCGCCGCGCACGGAGGCGGAGGAGACCCTCGCCGCGCTCTACGCCGAGGTCCTGGGCGTGGAGCGGGTCGGCGTCGACGACAGCTTCTTCGCGCTCGGCGGCGACAGCATCCTCACCATCCAACTGGTCGGCCGTGCCCGCCGGGCCGGGCTGCACTTCAGCCCGCGCGACGTCTTCGCCGCGAAGACGGTCGAGGCCCTCGTGGCGGTGGTCGAGGCGGCCCGGTCGGCGGACGCCGCTCCGGCGCCCGTCGCGGGCGACGGGGTCGGCGACGTCCCGCTGACCCCGATCATCCACTGGATCCGCGAACGCGGCGGAGCCATCGACCAGTTCAACCAGACGATGTCCCTCCCCGTTCCCGCGGGCGTCGACGTCTCCCTGGTGGCCGCGGCGCTCCAGGCGGTCCTCGACCACCACGACGCCCTGCGGATGACGCTGTCCCGCATCGGGGACGACTTCGGCTGGTCGCTGGAGACCGCCCCGGCCGGCACGGTCCGGGCCGAGGACCTCGTCCACCGCGTGGACGCGGCCGCTCTGATCGCCTCCGGTCTGACGGACGAGGAACTCGACGCACGTGCGACCCGGGAGATCACCGCGGCCCAGGGCCGGTTGGACCCCGGCGCCGGGGCGATGGTCCGGTGCGTCTGGTTCGACGCGGGCGGCGACGCCCCCGGCCGGCTGACCGTCGTCGCCCACCACCTGGTCATCGACGGCGTGTCCTGGCGGATCCTGCTGCCCGACCTGGAGGCGGCCTTCGAGTCGCTGACGGCGGGCAGGCCGGTGCTGTTGGAACCGGTCGGCACCTCCTTCCGCCACTGGTCGCAGCAGCTGACCGAACTGGCCGGCGCGCCGGACCGGATGCGGGAGCTCTCGCTGTGGCGAGGGATCCTCGACGGGCCCGACCCGCTGCTGACGCCCCAGCGGCTGGACCCCGCACGGGACACCTTCGGCACGGCCGCCTCGCTCAGCCTGAACCTGCCCGCCGCCCTGACCCAGCCCCTGCTGGGTCGTATCCCCGCCCTGTTCAACGCCGGTATCAACGACGTCCTGCTGACCGCGCTGGCGCTGGCCGTCATCGACTGGCGGGAGCGGTCGGGGCGCGGCGGGGGTGAGGACGTCCTGATCGACCTGGAGGGACACGGCCGCGAGGAGATCGCCGACGGTGTGGACCTCTCCCGCACCGTGGGTTGGTTCACCAGCCTCTACCCGCTGCGCCTGAACCCGGGCGAGTCCCCGTCCGAGGAGCTCTGGGCGGGTGGTCCGGGGGCCGGCCGGGCCGTCAAGCGGATCAAGGAGCAACTGCGGGCCCTGCCGGACAACGGCATCGGCTTCGGCCTGCTGCGCCACCTCAACCCGCAGACCGCGCAGGTCCTGGGCCGGTACGCGCAGCCCCAGATCGGCTTCAACTACCTGGGACGGCTGGGTGTCGCCGAGGAGGCCGCACCGACCGGGCGGCCCGAGGTCCAGCACGACCTCTCGGGCGTCGCCGACGCGGCCATGGCGCTGCCCCACTCGATGGACCTCACCGCGACGGCCGTCACCTACCCCGACGGCCCGCACCTGGTCGCCCACTGGATCTGGGCCCAGCAGCTCTTCTCCGACGAGGACGTCCGCGACCTCGCCGAAACCTGGTTCCGGGCCCTGGAGGCCCTCGTCCTGCACGCCGAGGGAGCGCCGGGAGCAGGCGGGCTCAGCCCGTCCGACCTCACCCTCGTCACGCTCGGTCAGGACGAGATCGACCGGCTGGAATCCGCGCAGAGCGCGATCAGCGACGTGCTGCCCCTCTCCCCGCTCCAGGAGGGGCTGCTCTTCCACGCGCTCTACGACGAGCGGGGCGCGGACATCTACACCACGCTCCTCGCCTTCGAACTGCGTGGCGGACTCGACGCGGCCGCGCTACGCGGGGCGGCGGAGACCCTGCTCCGCCGGCACGACAACCTGCGCGCGGCCTTCCGGCCCGGCGCCTCCGGCCAGTCGCTCCAGGTCATCCCCCGCGAGGTGGAGCTGCCCTGGAGCGAGGTGGACCTGAGCGCGCTGGACGCGGTGGAACGCGACCGGGAGCTGGACGGGTTGACGTCGCGGGCCCTGGCCGAACGCTTCGATCCGCGCCGGGCACCGCTGCTGCGCTTCACCCTCGTCAAGGTGGGTGCCGAGGCGCACCGCCTGATGCTCGCCAGCCACCACATCCTGTTCGACGGTTGGTCCGGGCCGGTCCTGTCGGCCGAGCTGTTCGAGCTCTACCGCACCGGCGACGACTCCGGCCTGCCGCCCGTCACTCCCTACAAGGAGTACTTGGCCTGGCTCGCGGGCCAGGACCGAACCGCCGCGGAGGAGGCCTGGAGCCGGACGCTCGACGGGGTCGACGAGCCCACGCTCGTCGCGCCGGCCGATCCGGCCCGCGCCCCGATGCGCCCCCGGGTGTTGGAGGTGGAGGTCCCCGCCGCGACGACGGCCGCTCTCACCGAGCAGGCGCGCCGCCACGGTCTCACCAAGAACACTGTGATCCAGGGCGCCTGGGGCCTGCTGCTCTCCGGTCTCACCGGCCGCGACGACGTGCTCTTCGGGGAGACGGTGAACGGCCGACCGGCCGACCTCCCCGGAGTCGAGTCGATGGTGGGCCTCTTCATCAACACCCTGCCCGTACGGGTGCGCGTCGAGCGGGGCGACTCGCTGCTGGCCCTCTTCACCAGGCTCCAGGAGCAGCAGTACGAACTCCTGCCGCACAAGTACCTGGGGCTCACCGACATCCAGCGGATCGCGGGCACCGGAGCGCTCTTCGACACCTCCACCGAGTTCAGCAACTACCCGGTCGACGCGGAGACGCTGGAGGAGACCGCCGCGGGGCTCGGGGTCGTCGACGCCCGAATCCAGGACGGCACCCACTATCCGCTGGCGCTGGGCGCCCGGGACGACGGGACGCTGATCACCCTCAAGATCGATTACCGGGCCGACCTGTTCGACGACGAGGCGGCCGCCGCCCTCGCCGAGCGGCTCCGGCTGATCCTCGAACACTTCTCCGCCGACCCGGGCCGGCTCGTCGACACCCTCGACCCGCTTTCCGCAGCGGAGCGCCACACCCTGCTCGTGGCATGGAACGACACGGCCCGCGCCGTGCCGTCGGCCGGTGTCGCCGAACTCTTCCGCGCCCAGGCCGCCCGTACCCCGGAGGCCCCGGCCGTCGTCTTCGGCGCCGAAGGCCTCGACTACCGGCAGCTCGACGAACGGTCCGACCGGCTGGCCGGCCGGCTCGCCGCGCTCGGAGTGGGCCGCGAGACGCCCGTCGCCGTACTGATGGAACGGTCCGCCGACCTTCCGGTCGCCCTGCTGGCCGTCCTCAAGGCGGGCGGCGCGTACGTGCCGCTGCGCGACACCGACCCGGTGACGCGGCTGCGGCACGTCATGGACGACACGGGTGCCCCGGTCGTCGTCACCGACCGCGCGCTGGCCGCACGTGCCGCCGAACTCGGTGTCCACGTCCTGCCCGCGCACGAGGACGAGCCGGCAGGGGCGCCGGAGGTGACCGTTCTTCCCGACCAGCTCGCCTACATCATGTACACGTCCGGATCCACCGGTCTGCCGAAGGGCGTGGAGATCACCCAGCGCGACGTGGTCGAACTCGCCTTCGACCGACGCTGGGAGGGACAGGCCCACCGGCGGGTGCTCATGCACTCCCCGACGGCCTTCGACGCCTCGACCTACGAGGTCTGGGTTCCGCTGCTCACCGGCGGCTGCGTGGTCGTCGCCCCGCCCCGGGAACTCGACGTCGCCGGCCTGGAACGGGTCCTCACCGAACACCGGGTGACCGGACTCTGGCTCACCGCCGGACTGTTCCGGCTCGTCGCCGAGGAGGCACCCCGCTCCCTGGCCGGCGTCCGCGAGGTGTGGACGGGCGGCGACGTCGTACCCGCCGCGGCGGTCCGCCGGATCCGTGAGGCCTGCCCCGGCACGGTCGTCGCCGACGGCTACGGCCCCACCGAGACGACCACCTTCGCCCTCGGCCACGTCATCGCCGCGGACGAGCCCGTACCGGCCCACGTCCCCGTCGGACGTCCGCTCGACAACATGCGGGTCTACGTCCTGGACGCGGCGCTGCGCCCCGTCCCGGTCTCGGTGGCCGGCGAGCTCTACATCGGCGGCGCCGGACTCGCCCGCGGCTACACCGGCCGGCCCGGCCTCACCGGCGAACGGTTCGTGGCCGACCCGTTCGGCCCCGCCAGCGCCCGGATGTACCGCACCGGGGATCTGGCCCGCTGGAACGCCGACGGCGTCGTGGAGTTCGTCGGCCGCGCCGACGAACAGGTCAAGCTGCGCGGCTTCCGCATCGAACCCGGCGAGATCGAGGACCGGCTGGCCCGCCATCCGGACGTCTCGCAGGCCGCGGTGATCGTCCGCGAGGACCGGCCGGGCGACAAGCGCCTCGTCGGATACGTGGTCGGCGTCGCCGGCGCCGTGGACACCGGCGCGCTGAAGGAACACCTGAGCACCGAACTGCCGGACTACATGGTGCCCTCGGCGTTGCTGTCCGTCGCCTCCCTGCCGCTCACCGCGAACGGCAAGATCGACCGCAAGGCCCTGCCCGCCCCCGAGTACGTGAGCGCCGCGGGACCGCGGGCCCCGCGCGACGAACGGGAGACGGTGCTGTGCGCCCTGTACGCCGACGTACTCGGCCTGCCGGACGTGGGCATCGACGACAGCTTCTTCGACCTGGGCGGCCACTCGCTGCTCGCGACCCGGCTCGTCAACCGGATCCGTACCGCCTTCGGCGCCGAAGTGCCCGTGCGAACGGTGTTCGAGGCGCCCACGGTGGCGGCCCTCGCCGCCCGACTGACGGACGCCGACGCGGCGCGCGGGCGACTCGAACCCGTCGAACGTCCCGAGGTGCTCCCGCTGTCCCACGCCCAGCGCAGGCTGTGGTTCATCGACTCCGTCACGGACACCACCGGCTCGTACAACATCCAGCTGGCCGTACGGCTGCTCGGCGAACTGGACGAGCAGGCGCTGCGGGAGGCGCTCGTCGACGTCGTCGACCGTCACGAGAGTCTGCGCACCGTCTTCCCCGCCGAGGCCGGCGTACCGCGCCAGCGGATCCTGCCCGCCGGAACCCACGCGTTCACCCTCGACACGGTCCCGGTGACCGGGACCGCACTGGAGGACGAGCTCCGCGCGTTCGCGGTGTCGGACTTCGACCTGGGCCGGGACCTCCCGCTGCGCGCCCGCCTGCTGAGGTCGGGCCCCCGCGAGCACGTCCTGGTGCTCGTCCTGCACCACATCGCCGGCGACGGTTCCTCACTGGCCCCCCTGGCACGCGACCTCGGGGCCGCCTACGCGGCCCGCGTCGACGGCCGCGCACCCGAGTTCGTGCCGCTGCCCGTCCAGTACGCCGACTACGCCCTGTGGCAGCGGCGCGTCCTCGGCGACGAGGATGACCCCGACAGCGCCTTCGGACGACAGCTCGACCACTGGCGCACCACCCTCACCGGGCTGCCGGAGGAACTGGAACTCCCCTTCGACCGACCGCGCGCCGCCGAGGCGGGCAACGCCGGCGGGCACGTGCCGCTGCCGATCCCGGCGGAGCTCTCGCGAGAGGTGCACCGACTGGCCGCCGAGAGCGGCGCCAGCCTGTTCATGGTGCTGCACGCCGCCGTCGCGGCCCTGCTGCACCGCCTCGGTGTCGGTACGGACATCCCGGTCGGAACCGTCGTCGCCGGCCGGGGCGACGAAGCCCTCGAAGAACTCGTCGGCTTCTTCGTCAACACCCTCGTCCTGCGCACCGACCTCTCCGGCGACCCGACCTTCCTGGAACTGGTGGAACGCGTCAGGACGGCTGATCTGGCGGCCTTCTCCCACCAGGACGTTCCCTTCGAACGTCTGGTGGAGGAGCTCAATCCTGTCCGCACCCTGTCCCGCAACCCGCTGTTCCAAGTCGCGATCAGCCTGGAGAACAACGAGGAGGCCGACCTGGTCTTCCCCGGCCTCACCCTGGCCCCGCAGCCGACAGACGCGGAGATCGCCAAGTTCGACCTTTCGTTCCACTTCGGTGAGGAGCGGCTGCCCGACGGGACGACCGTTCTGGGAGGCCGCCTGGAGTACGGCACCGCCCTCTTCGACCGCTCCACGGCCGAGACCTTCGCCGACCGCCTGGTGCGACTGCTGGAAGGAGCCGTCACCGACCCGGCCGCGACCGTCGGCGTGCTCGACCTGCTCTCCGAGCGGGAGAAGTCCCTCCTGCGCGAGGCCAACGACACCGCCCGGGACTTCCCGCGGGACACCGTCCCCGCCCTGTTCGAGGCGCGTGCCGCCGACACCCCGAAGGCCCTCGCCCTCGTCGGCGGCGGAGAACGCCTCGACTACGCGGAACTCGACGCCCGCGCCAACGCGCTGGCCCGCCGGCTGATCGCCGCCGGCGTCAACCCGGGCGACCGGGTGGCGATCCTCCAGGAACGCTCCGTGGCCCTCGTGGTGTCCACCCTCGCGGTCCTGAAGGCGGGGGCGGCATACGTGCCGCTCGACTCCCGGCACCCGGTGCCGCGCCTGGAGGGCATCGTCGAGGAGACCCGGTGCGGGGTGCTCCTCGTCGACCGGGCCATGGCCGAGGTGGAGTTCCGCCACGACGCCGAGGTGCTGACCGTCGACCCCGTCGACGGACCCGGCCCGGCCGACGGGTACGACACCACCGCGCCGGAGGTGCCGCAGCACCCCGACCGGTTGGCCTACATCATGTACACCTCCGGATCCACGGGTAAGCCCAAGGGCATCGGCATCACCCACCGCAACATCGTCGCCTTCGCGGCCGACACCCGGTGGACCACCGGACACGAGCGGGTCCTGTTGCACTCGCCGCACGCCTTCGACGCCTCGACGTACGAGATGTGGACGCCCCTCCTGGGCGGCGGCCGCATCGTGGTGGCGCCCCCCGGCCAGCTCGACGCGGACGGGCTCCGCACGCTCGTCGCGGACGAGGAGCTCACCGCCCTGTTCATGACCACGGCCCTGTTCAACCTGGTGGCCGAGGAGGACCCGTCCGTGTTCGGCGGGCTCGTCGAGGTCTGGACCGGCGGCGAGCAAGTCTCCCCGGCCGCCTTCCAACGGGTGCTCGACGCCTGCCCGGACACCGGGGTGGTGCACGTCTACGGACCCACCGAGACCACCGTGTACGCCACCTGCCACCCGCTGCGGGCCCCGTACCGGACCGGCCGGAACGTGCCGATCGGCCGCCCGATGGACAACCAGCGCGCCTACGTGCTGGACGACCGCCTGCGCCCGGTGCCGGCCGGCGTGTCCGGTGAGCTCTACCTGGCGGGAGCCGGCACGGCGCGCGGATACTTCGGACTGCCCGGCATGACCGCGGAACGCTTCGTGCCCGACCCGTACGGGACGCCGGGGGAGCGGATGTACCGCACCGGCGACGTGGTGCGCCGGAACAAGGCGGCAGACATCGAGTTCGTCGGCCGGGCCGACCACCAGGTCAAGATCCGCGGCCTGCGCATCGAGCTCGGCGAGATCGAGGCGGTCCTGGAGGACCGACCGGAGGTCTCCCGGGTCCTGGTGACCGTGTGGGAGGAACAGCCCGGCACCAAGAAGCTGGTGGCCTACGTCGTCCCGGCCACCGGCGCAACGGCCGCCGGACTGCGCGCCGCGGTCGCGCAACGGCTTCCGGACTACATGGTCCCTTCGGCGTTCGTGGTCCTTGAGGACCTTCCCCTGAACGCCAACGGGAAGATCGACCGCAAGGCCCTGCCCGCCCCGGACTTCGGCCCCGCGGCCGGCGGCCGGGGTCCGCGCGACCCGCGCGAGGAACTGCTCTGCCGGCTGTGGGCCGAACTGCTCAAGCTGGACCGGGTCGGCATCGACGACAACTTCTTCGAACTGGGCGGCGACAGCATCGTCTCCATCCAGCTGACCAGCCGGATCCGCTCGGTCTTCGGTGTCGAACTGTCCAACCGCGCGGTCTTCCAAGCCCCCACCGTGGCAGCCCTCATGGACCTGATGGGGACCGGCGGACAGCACGAGGACTCCTTCGACGTGGTGCTGCCGCTGCGCACCGGGGGAGCGGAGCCCCCGCTGTTCTGCCTGCACCCGGTGGGCGGTGTCAGCTGGATGTACTCGGGTCTGATGCGGTACGTCGACGGGAACCGTCCCATCTACGGGATCCAGGCCCGCGGCCTGGCCCGTAGGGAGGAACTGCCCACTTCGATACCGCGGATGGCCGAGCACTACGTGGAACGGATCAGGGAGGTCCAGCCCTCCGGCCCCTACCACCTGGTGGGCTGGTCGATGGGTGCGCTGCTGGCCCACGAGGTGGCCGTCCAGCTCCAGCGGCAGGGCGAGTCCATCGCCCTGCTGGCCAACCTCGACCAGGTCCCGGTCAAGTCCGAGGACCTCGGTGGGGAGTACGTGGCCGCCGACGAACAGAAGGTACTTCTGGCCCTGCTGGACTTCGTCGGACGCGATCCGGGGATGTTCGGTGACGAACAGCTTCAGTACGACGAGGTCATGGCCGTCCTGCGGGAGGAGGGAAGCGCGCTGGCGACCTTCGACGACGAGCACATCCTGCGGATCGGAGCGGTCAACAACAACAACTGGGGACTGACGGTCGACCACGTGCCGGGCGTCTTCGAGGGAGACGTGCTGTTCTTCGTCGCCACTCGGGACGACGACCACCCCGACGACAAGGTGGAGCACTCCCTGGCCGGCCTCCGCCCGTACGTCAGCGGCGGCATCGACGTCGTCGAGGTCGACTGCGCGCACCGGCAGTTGCTCCAGACCGGACCGGTCGCCGAGATCGGCCGCGCCCTCCAGGAAAGGCTCCGCGGGACGCGGGACTGACCGCGGGGCACCACCGGACGACGGGGCCCGGCGTCCTCCGCCTTCGCGCGGACGGGCGCCGGGCCCTCCTGCTGCCGGCCGGGCGCCCGCGCAGGATCTGCCGATCGGCAGATGTGCCGGGACGCCCCGCGCGGCAGCCTTGATCCCACGACGACAGATACCGCTCCGAGCGGTGAATCAGAGGAAGTCCGTCATGCCGAACACAGCCACCGAAACGCATACCCGGGAACCCTCTCCACTTGTTCCGCCGCGCCCGCGTTGGTGGTCCAGGTGGCCGGACTGGGCGGGATACCTGGCGCTCGTGTGGTCGGCGCTCTACGGGGCGGCGGCCCTGTACTGGGCCCTGGGCGGCGACGCCTACCCCTTCGAGCGGGTCCACGAGGACCGCTCGTCGGGATCGGTCCTGGAGCCGAGCAGCGCCGAAGTCGTCGCCCCCGTGCTGGCCGCGTTCTGTGCCCTCGGCGTGGTCGCCGGGATCCTGATGTTGAGGAACCGGGCCACCGGGTGGCTGCGCACGGTCCTCCTGGCCCACGGGTGGGTCGCCGGCGTCGTCCTGACCCTCGTGATCCCCGACTACTCGCTGCTCGGGCTGCTGGTGTTCGCCCCCGCCCTGCTCGTGTTCGCCTTCACCGGGGTTCCCGGGGCGCAGGAAATGAGCGACATCCTCTACTGGCACCGCGGCAACCTGATGATCGTCTTCATCGGAGGGCTGCTGCGGATCGCAACGACCGTCGCCTACCAACGGCGCACCAAGGGTAGGTGCGTGCGCTGCGGCCGGGCCCCGCACGGTCCCGCTGCCTGGAGCGATCCGGCCGAGCTGCGCACGTGGGGGCGCCGGGCGGTATGGGTCGCGCTGATCGCGACCATCCCCTACGACGTCACCCGCATCGCGTGGTATTTCGGCCAACCGCTCGGCATCACGGACGAGTTCCTCAAGGAGATGCAGGACACCCCCGGCATGCTGGAGATCGGACTCGTGCTGGGGATCCTGTCGGCGCTTGGCAGCCTGCTGACGCACGGGCTCGTCGCCAGGTGGGGCGAGGTCTGGCCGCGCTGGGTCTGGTTCAAGAAGGGGCGCCGGATCCACCCGGCGACCGCCATCGTCCCGGCCGGCATCATGACGCTCGTCCTCGTTCCCGCCGGCCTGATGGGCCTGCGCGGCTTCGAACTCGACTCGTGGGGGATCATGGGCCCCTCGATCCTCTGGGTGGTCTGGGCCGCCGCCCTCGGCGCCGCCACCTACCTCTACCACCTGCGCCGCCGCGGCCGGTGCCGCGGCTGTGGACAGGAGTGACGCACCCGGAGACCTCCGTTCCTGTACGCGCGAGGGCCCGCCGTCCCCAGGGGACGGCGGGCCCTCGCGCGTACAGGAACGGTCTCAGGTCACCTTGCGGAAGCTGCGGATCGCCAGCGGCGCGGTGAGGGCCACGACGACCAGGCAGATGCCCAGGGGAGCCAGGACGGTGCTCAGCCGGGGCTCCCCGAAGGCCAGATCACGCGCAGCCGTGATCGCGTGGGACATCGGGTTGACCTCGGCGAACCCCTTGAGCCAGCCCGGCAGCCCCTCGGCCGGCACGAAGGCGTTCGAGGCGAAGAGCAGCACCATGTTGATGATGCCGCCGATGGGTTGCAGCGCCTCGGGGCGGCGCAGCCAGGCCGACAGGGCCATGAAGACCCAACCCAGCGACCAGCCGAGGACCACGGCGACCAGGACCGCGCCCAGCGCGCCGAACACGCCGCCCGCCGGGTCGAACCCGAAGACCAGGGCCGCGGCCACCAGCATGACGAGCATGTTGACCGTGTTGAGCACGGTGTCGGCGATGCTCCGGCCGATCAGGATGGACGCCGTGTGGATGGGCATCGCCTTGAAGCGGGCGATGATGCCGTTGTTGAGTTCGGTCGTCAGCGCCACGCCCGACTTGAGCCCCGCGCTGATCGACCCCGTGACGAGGAAGGCAGGCAGCAGGTAGTCGATGTAGCTGACCCCGGCGGGGAACGCCGAGGTCTGCGAGACACTCTTGAAGACCTGGCTGAACACCGTCAGCATCAGGATGGGCTCCAGGGCGCCCGGCAGTACCAGGGCGGGTTCGCGCAGGGCCCGAAGGGACCGGCCGGACAGGACCTGGATCTGCTTGAGGACGCCGGTCCCGGCGAACCTCGGAGGCGCCACGGGGGCGGCTTCGTGGGTCGGCCGATCGGCCGCCCGGCTGGTCGTGATGGTCATCGGGGGATCCCTGCCTAGCGTCCGGTGGAATGGTTCAGGGCCATGTACACGTCGTCGAGGGACGGTTCGGCGAAGGCCAGCCCGGCGAGGTCCACTCCCGCCTCGTCCGTGGCCCGGACGACACGGGCCAGATCGGTCGAGTTCGTGACGGGCATCGTCAGGACCAGACCGTCACCCTCGTGGGCGGGGGCGAAGCCGGCGCCCCTCAGGGCCTCGGACGCCCGCGGACGGTCCGGCTCGCCGCGCACCGTGACGGACACGCTGCGCCGCCCGACCCGGGCCTTCAGTTCGTCGGCGGTGCCGGACGCGATGACCCGGCCGGCCGCCAGGACGGTGATCGAGTCCGCCAAGTAGTCCGCTTCGTCGAGGTACTGGGTGGTCAGCAGCACTGTGGTGCCGTCCTTGACGAGAAGCTTGACGATCTCCCACAGGGCGCGCCGCGCCGCCGGGTCGAGGCCGGTGGTGGGTTCGTCGAGGAAGATGACGTCCGGGTGCCCGACCAGGCCGGCCGCGAGGTCCAGGCGGCGGCGCATTCCGCCCGAGTAGGTCTTCGCCTTGCGTTCCGCGGCGCCCGTGAGGTCGAACACCTCCAGCAGCTCGTCGGCGCGGGCCGCGGCCTGCCGCCGGGACGCGCCGAGCAACCGCGCGATGAGGACGAGGTTGCCGCGTCCCGAGAGGGTTTCGTCCACCGCCGCGTACTGGCCGGTGAGCCCGATGCGGCGGCGGACCTCTTCCGCGTCGCGGGTGACGTCGAGGCCGCAGACGCGGGCCGTGCCCGAGGTGGGCAGGGCCAGCGTGCTCAGGATGTTGATGAGGGTGGTCTTCCCGGCGCCGTTGTGCCCGAGGAGTCCCAGTACCGTCCCTCGTGCCGCTCCGAGACTGACCCCGTCGAGCGCCTTGGCCGGACCGAATACCTTCGATATCTCCGAGACTTCAATCATCAGGTCGTCCATGAATTCTGTCCTCGCTCGATTCCGGGAGCCCCCCACCGGTCGTCGGGCGTAATGGAGGAATGACCGAAATGGATAACACGGGCCGTTACCTGTCACCGGTACGGTAGTAGCGGCATGCGGTAATGCGGAGTGAGGATCAGAAGTCTCGAAGTGATATTGCGCGGCGGCTGTACGGGCTGCTATTCGCTTTTCCCCACGGTCATTCGCCGAGGGGGAGTGCGGCGGACGTTCGCCACCCGCCCTCGGCCCGCGGGCCGAAGTCGAACGTGCCGCCGAGTGCCCGCACACGTTCGGTCAGGCCCGCCAGCCCCGAACCGCCGCCGCGCCGGCCCCGTTCGGCGACCCCGGCGCCGTGGCGGGACGGGGCGCTGTTGGTCACGGACACGGCCAGTAGCGGGACGGGGCCGGAGAGGTCGGGCAGGACCCGGACGCGGACGAGGGCAGTGCCCGGCGCGTGCCGACGGATGTTGGTCAGTGCCTCCACGACGGCCCGGTGGGCGGTCGCGGCCACCTCGCGCGGAACCCGGTCGACGTGCCCGGGTGACAGGTCGATGCCGAGGTCGACCTCGGCCCGCCCGGCGGCCCGGAACCGTTCGACGACGTCCACGATGTCCGTCAGCCCGTACGGCTGGGGAGGGCCCTCACCGCCCTGGCCCGCCACCTCCCCGGACGTCGCGTCGGCGCCGTCGAGCATGTGGACGGTGCGGTCCATCGAGCTCAGGGCCTGGAGCCCCGCGGCCTCGATCTGTGCCAGGAGCGGCAGGACCTGTTCCGGCCTTGTGGCGCCGACGACTTGGGCGGCTTGTGCGAGCACCACGATGCCCGACACGTCGTGGGCCACGAAGTCATGCAGGTCGCGCGCCAGTTGCAGGCGCTGGGTGCGACGGGCCTCGCGCACCGCGAGCAGCCTGTGGGACTCCAGCCTGCGCAGATAGCCTCCTACCGCCGCGGCCGCCACGGCGCCGAGCGCGAAGAAGGCGCTCTGTGCGGCGGCTTCCATGACGCTCGGCGGCACGTGGAACCGCAGGACGATCGTCGACTCCAACAGCCCGATCGCCGAGCCGAGCACGACGGCCTGACGGGCGGGCGCGCGTCGTGCCAGCAGCAGGACGACCACGAGCAGGGCGGCCACCTCGACCAGGGCGAGGAGGCCGGCCGGGCCTTGCTCCGTCCCGATGGGCGGGGGGAACTGGGCGGCGGTTCCCAGGGCCGACGCCACGGCCACGGCCGCGGCCGTCGGCACGAGCGGAACCCGTGACGGCAGGACGGTCAGGGCGAGGGCCGCGATGACCGCCACCGACATGGGCAGGAGGGCCCGCAGGCCCGCCGAAGGTGTGGCGAGCAGGGCGGCCGTCAGGGCGCCCGCTCCCAGGACCGCGCAGAGGATGCCCGGAAGGGCGGTCCTCAGCCGGTGTCGCTCTTCGTAGGGCATTTCGCCGATTCTAGAAGGGTCGGATACGGGAGGTACGGCCAAGGCGCCCCGGAAGAAGCCCGGTTGACGGACGGCGAGCGGCCCGGGTCCCGACGACCGGGAGGTCGCCGGGACCCGGACCCGGGCTGTTCGGCGCCGACGACCGGCGCCGGGCATACCGCCTCCGACTACTCCGTAACGGTTTCGAAGGTGATGCCGTTCACGCTCCGGTGGTTGATCGGATCACCGGCACCGTATTCGTAGGCGTTGAGGAACTCGCTCTGGAAGTAGCCCACCTCCATCCGGGCGAACCGGACGTTCAAGGTGCGCAGTCCCAGCACCACGGCGGAGAAGTCGCCGCTGTGCTCGTATCCCTGTCGGAATTGGCCCTGCCAGGCGTAGTCGAAGTCGCCGGGCTGGTTGTCCGGCACGTGGTCGGCGTCGACCTTGCCGTCCGGGGTGAGCGGCTCGCCGTACGGGCCGTAGCGGTACACGGGACCGCGCTGCCGGCCGTCCTCCCCGGTGACGAGGAAGACGTCACCGCGCACGGTGGGGTGGTTCCAGCCTCCCTGGCCACCGTACGGGCCCCCGGTGGTGACGTGCAGCACGCCACCGGGCAGGGGGACGATGCGGGTGAGGAGACGCTTGTCCGCTCGCAGGACCAACTCCGGGTCCAGGTCGGTCATGGCGCTGTGGGCGTAGAGCAGGGTCTCGCGTGTGCCCGCCGCCTTGACGTCCCGTCGGATCAGGCTGTCGCCGAGGCCCTGGAGGTAGCCGACCTCGCTGCCGCCCTCAGCGCCGCCCAGGTAGCGTTCGGTGAAGTCGTACCGGCGGGTGACCTTCTTGCCGTCCGCGGAGTAGCTCTCCAGGTTGCCGTTGGGTCCGTACCTGAAGTCGGTCAGGGGCGAGGCCCCCGTGGTGGCGAGCAGCCGGTCGTCCGCGTCGTAGCAGTATCCGGTCACCGCGGTGCCGGCTGCGGTCCGGTCCAGCAGGCGCACCCTGTTGCTGTTGGCGCCCGCACCGGCCGTGGTGCCGCGAGGGCAGCCCGCAGGGGCGGCGGACGTGAAGTCGTAGCCGTACACGTGCCCGGTCACCGAGGCCTCGACGAGTCGGCCCGCCGCGTCGTAGCGGTAGTTGGGGCGACCCTTGCCCGGGTCCTCCCCCGCCGTGACCTCGTCGACGACCGCGCCCGATCGGGACCGGGTCACCCCGCTGCCGACCTTCCGTCCGTCCGCCAAGGTCCACTCCTTGCCGGTGATCCGGCCCGCGGCATCCCGGGACACCGTCAGGGAGGTCCCGTTGGCGTACCGCACGGCGGCCAGACCGCCGGCCGCGTCGTGCTCGGCCACGGCCAACCTCCGGCCGTCCAGCGAGATCTCCCGCACCCGGCCCGCCGCGTCGTGGACGGTTCGGGTCACCTGTACCCGGTCCGCCCGCGACGGCGGTGTCAGTCGCTCCTCGACCGCCCTGCCCGCACGGTCGTAGACCGTCCGTGTGTGCGTGCCGTGGGCGTCGACGAAGAGGACCTGCCGGCCCAGGAGGTCCACCGTGCGCGTCAACCGGTCGGTGGGCTCGGACCCCCGCAGGACGAGCGGGTCACCACCGAAGGCGTAGTCGTAGTCGACGGTCCGCTCGGGCAGCGCGTCCGTCTTCGGCATGTGCATCCGGATCGTCCGGCCCCGCGCGTCGTAGTCCAGGCAGATCCAGCCGTCGGAGCCGGTGTTCTGGGCGATCGGCACGCCACGGGCGCTGTAGACGTTCTTGTTGAGCCGGCTCGGACCGTTCGCCGGGGTGGGCAGGGTCACCGACTTCCACAGGCCCCGCTGGGGCGCGGGATCGACGCCCGGGGTGCAGGGGTTGTCGACGCTCTCGGTCTCCCCGTAGTGCTCGAACCGCTGCTCGGCGCCGGTCGGCAGGGTCTTCCCGGTCAGCCGGTACGAGGAGTCGTACGACATCCGCGTCCGCAGGCCTAGGCCCGCGGGGTCGGTCACGACCGCGACGGGCAGGCCGAGCGCGTCGAGCTCCGTCCGGGTGGTCAGCTCCGGCACCCCGTCGGAGTCGGCGCGAACGGTGGTGACGTCCCGCTCCCCGTACACCGTCGATTGAGCGGGTACCCGGTCACAACCCGCGGGCGCGGGGGAGAGGGGGCGGCGGTCGGGGCCGAAGCAGGCACGAGGTCCGGGGCCGTAGGCACCGACGGGCCTGCCCGACGCGTCGTCGTACACGGTCGTCGTCATCCGTCCCGCGGCGTCGGTCACGGACGCGGTCAGGTCGGCGGCCGTCCATTCGGTGCGGACCGTGCGTCCGGTGCCGTCGGTGTCGGAGAGCGTTCGGCCCGCAGGGTCATGGACCGTCCGGCGGGACCAACCCTGAGGGGTGGTCGTTCCGGCCACCCGGACCTCGGTGGCCGCGGCGGCGTACTCGTAGGTGTGCCGAGGCCTGACCGAGGGCGTGCTGACGGTCCCCGTGGGCTCGGGCCCGGTCAGGGACGCGGCGCGTGGGGAGTTCCCGGCGTAGTCGATCCGGTACTGGGCGGCCCCGGTGTCGCGTCGGGCGGGGTCGACGCCGATCCAGTCAGTCACCAGGGGGGTGCGAACCGCGGAGAGCCGGTGGTCCGGGGTGAAGCCGAAGTCGGTCACCTCCGCGCCCGGGTTGACGATCCGCGCGAGCTTTCCACCGCTGTACACGAGGTCGGTCCGGCCGGCGCCCGGAACTTCGACCGCGCATACGTACCCGGTCGGGGCCGATCGGTTCGCGCACCGGGGGCTGCCCGAGTGGATGAACGTCACCCCCGCCTGCTCGGCGGCTTCGACGCCCGCCCGTGGCCCGGCCTGCGCGGAGGCAGCGGGCACGGCCCGCTTCCTGGGCTTGGCGGATTCGGCCGGCGGGGAGCCGGCCTGCGGGTCGAGGGGGGTGCCGCCGGCACCGGTGGTGCCCGTGGCCGCCGGTTCGGCGCCGGGCGTCACGCGCCAGCCGGGCGGCAGGACCGCGCCGGAGGGCGAGAGCCAGGAGGACGGTACGGGTACCGCGTCCCGGCCCGGCTTCGCCGCCCACAGGACCACGCCGCCGCCCTTGCCCGGGCGCCGGTACTCCACCCGCAGCGCGTAGGACTGCCCGGCCCGCAGTTCGACGGAGGCGCCGTGGGCGGGGACGTCACCGGTACCCGAAGCACGGTTCCAGTCGTCGAGCACGGGCTTGCCGTCGATCGTGATCCGCAGGCCCTTCTCGTACGTTCCCCCCAGCCGGTAGCTTCCCGACTCGGGGACCCGCAGCGTTCCCGACCAGCGGGCGCGGAAGGGTGCGTCCGCCTCCGCCCCCGGGTAGGGGGCCTGTCCGCCCCAGGCGAAGGACGGTTGGGCGTCGGTACGTACGGCCGCGGGCCGCTCGTCGGGTCCGATCGTCTCCGCGTCACCCGCGAAGTACGACCCGGTCAATCCGCCGACGGCCGCCGCCCGCGAGTCGTACGTGAAGGTCGCGGCCAGCGGGCCGGCCGCCGTGAAGGTACGGCCCGTGCTCACCGACAACGACACGTTGCCCGTTGCCAGGTTCACCGACACCGGGTCCATGGAGTCCGAGGGGGCCGGGCCCGCCGGATCCGGAGTGCCCAGCCGCTGGTTCACGGTGAAGGACCTTGCCGCGCCGTCCGGGCCGGTCCCGCCTCCCGCGTTCCGCGCCCGGACGGTCCAACGGTACTGTCCGCCGTCCTTCAGCAGCCCTGCCGGCGCCGTCCACGAGGGAGAGGGGAGCCAGCCCGACGTGACGACCTGTCCCGTGCGCGGCGAATCGCCGGTGCCGAGCACGAACTCGTAGGCCACGGCCCCCGGGAGCGGCTCGGCCGCCAGCGTGGGCCGCTCGTCGGCGAGCACCGCGCCGTCGGCCGGTCCGGTGGGGGCGGGGCGCCCGGGACCCTGTGCGTCCCGCTCCGGGCCACCCGCCTCGAACCTGCCGGCGGGCCATACGGGCGTGACCGGGTCACCGGCCCTGCTGATGATCGGAGCGACGCCCAGCGCGCTCCCCCTGTCCGGGGCGGCCGACGCCGGTTGCGCCGCGCCGAGCAGGCCGACCGTCACCGCCAACGCGGCGGCGCAGGCCGGCCCCGTTCTCGTCCTTCTGAACCGACCAGCGTCCACTCACCGCTCCCAACGGGTAGGCACCGTGCTCCGGTGCGCACGAGGATTCGCCCGAACCCTGCCGAATATCGGGAGCGGGCGGGAAGTCCGCTGTTAATCCTTGAAAACGGATCCGAGAGTTCCCCGTCGTTCCTCTCCGGAATCCGGGCGGACCAGTATTCTTCTCCGTTCGGAGAAATGGCAGCAAGCTGCCATCCGGAAGGGTCCGGGCGGACCGTTCTGACGTTCTTCCTTAGGATGTGCAGCGAGTCGATCCGTAAAGGCGTGAGGGAGAGTTAAATGACCGACGACCGGTCGGAATTGGACCGTCTGGTGCCGAAATGGCATTTCAGGGAGATCCACCGGATTCCCGTTGTGGGTTCGACGGACGACGTGATGCGCGCCGTGTACGCCACCACCTGGGCGGAGGCGCCCGTGGCACGCGCCCTCATCGCCCTCACCCGGGCCGACGTGTCGGCGGAGCGGCGCATCGTATCCGACTACCTCAAGGAGAGCGGAGAGGTGATTCCCAGCGGAGGGGAGGAGTTCCTCTTCGCGGCGGTGCAGTCGATGGAGGACATTCCTCGCCCCCCGGGCACGATTTCCGAGATCATTCGTGATTGTCCCGGGCCCGGAATACTGAAGATCGGGATGAACGTCCGGTACGCCCGGGGGATCCTCTCCACGGAGACCCGGATCTTCGCCACGGACGACCGGGCCCGGCGCAGGTTCGCCCCCTACTGGCTGTTCATCAGGTTCGGCAGCGGGGCGACGCGCAAGTCCATGCTCCGGGCCATTCGGGACCGGGTGCTGAAGGAGGCTTCGGCGGCCTGAACGTCCGGGGCCCGTACGTCGGCCGTCCCGGGGGCGCCCGCTCCGCCCGGCCCGGCCGGACGGAGCGCCGGTACGTGGTCGGTCAGCCGTCGCCACACCTCGGGCGTGTAGAAGTGCCCGCCGGGCAGCTGCGTGGCCGTGAAGCCGCCCTCGGTCAGCCGGCGCCACGCCTCGGCGTCGGTGGCGTCCACCGTGTCCCGCCGGCCGTACAGCAACTGCAACGGCGCCCGTACGCGCGTGCCCGGCCGGTGGTGGTACCCGTCCAGGACGCGCAGGTCGGCGCGGAACACGTCGACGGCCATCCGCGTCAGTTCCGGCTCCGCCCGCACCGCGTCCGCCAACTGCCCCGCCGCTCCCATCCAGTCGAGCAGCTCCTCGTCGGTGCCGTACAGGTTCGGCGGAGCGGCCAGGGCCTCCCGTACGCGGTCGGGAGCGTGAGCGGCCGAGACGACCAGGGCCCGCAGGCCGTCTCCACCGCCCGCCCGTTCCGCCCGCACCGCGAGGTCGAAGGCGACCCAGGCCCCCATGCTGTGTCCCAGCAGTACGTAGGGTCGGCCGCCCAGGCTCCGCACCGCTCCCAGGGCGCCGTCGAGCAGCTCCTCCCAGTCCCGGGCGAACGGGTCGGTGAAGCGTCCCTCCCGGCCGGGATAGCAGTACAGGACGAGTTCCACGTCCTCCGGCAGGGTCCGGGCCCAGGAACGGAAGGGCGCCGTGCCGCCGCCGCAGAAGCTCAGGCAGAACAGGGTCAGCCGGGCCCGGGGGCGCGGCAGCGGTCTGATCAGCGGTCCTGACACCTGAACTCCCGGCTGGTCGTGTGGGGATGGCACGGTGGACCGTACTGGTCGGCGCGCGAGGATGCCGACCGCGCCAAGAATTCTTCGATGGCCGGAAGCGGCCCCTGCCGCCGGGGCGCACGACGGCCGGCGCCGGCGCCGGCGCGGAGCGGCCTCCAGGGCGGAGCAAACGTACTTTTTCGCCGTCGGCGCGACCGGCGTGGAGGCGCGTCCCGAATCCGCGCAACACATTATTCAATTCTTTTCATTGCAATCTCTCACGGCCGGCCGGTCGTCGCGGGTCGGGCAGCCCTTGTCGAGATGATTCCCGGGTGCTTATGGTCGAGCCGAATTGGGCGACAGTGCCAGGAAGGGAAGAGCCGATGGCCAATCCATTCGAGGACGACAGCGCCGAGTACTGGGTACTCGTGAACGAAGAGGGGCAGCATTCCCTTTGGCCCGGATTCGCCGAAGTGCCGGCGGGTTGGACCGTTGCGCACGGCAAGGCCGCCAGGGCGGAATGCCTGGAATACGTGAACGAGCACTGGACCGACATGCGTCCCCGCAGCCTCGCGGCGGCGATGTCCGCCGACGCGTCCTGATCAGACGAACCACGACCTAGGAGAAAAGAAATGTCGACCCTCACCGACGAGCGCCGTACCGCCATCAAGGAAATCGTCATCGACATCCTTGAGCTGGAGGACGACGAGGTCACCGAGACCAGTCTCTTCATCGACGACCACGGCGCCGACTCGCTCCGCGCCATCGAGATCCTCGCCTCCCTGGAGAAGGAGTTCGGGATCACCATCGACCAGTCCGAGCTCGCCCAGATGGTCAACCTGGAGCGCGTGTACGAGGTCGTCGCGGCGGCTCCCGTCCGCTGACCCGGTCCGTACGCACGCCGCACCGCAGGTCCGTAGGTCTGAAGGGGGAACAGCATGTCCTCAGTACGCCCCGGAGCCGGAACCGGGAAACGCCGGGTGGTCCTCACCGGCTTCGGAGTCATCTCCAGCATTGGCATCGGGGCGGAGGAGTTCACCGCCAGTCTGCGGGCCGGCCGCAGCGGCGTCAGCCCGATCTCGGTGTTCGACGTCGAAGGCTTCGCGCACGTCAACGGGTGCGAGGTCAAGGGGTTCGACCCCGAGCAGTGGATCACCCGTACACCCGTGGCGGAGCTTGGACGCGCCAGCCGCTTCGCCGTCGCGGCGGCCCGGATGGCCGTTCGGGACGCGGGTCTGGATCCGGTGGACCTCGCCGGCCGACGGGGACTGGTCTCCGTCGGCACCACGGACGGCGAGTCCTACGAACTGGACCAGCTGGTCGCCGCCGAACTCGTCGACGGGCCCGAGCACATGGACCCGCAGGTCGTGCGGCGCGTGTCACCCGCCAGGCTCTCCACGGCCATCGCGCAGGAGCTGGAGCTCACCGACGTCGAAGCCCCCACCATCGCCACCGCCTGCTCCGCGGGCAACTACGCGATCGGGTACGGCTTCGACGCGGTGAGCTCGGGCGAGGTCGAGTTCGCCCTGTGCGGCGGGGCGGACGCCATGTGCCGCAAGACCTTCACCGGCTTCTACCGACTCGGCACCATTGCGCCGGAGTTCTGCCAGCCGTTCGACGTGGACCGCAAGGGCATCCTCACCGGCGAGGGCGCCGGCGTCCTGGTCCTGGAGAGCCTGGACTCGGCCCTCGCCCGGGGCGCCACGATCTACGCGGAGGTCCTCGGGTACGGCCTCAACTGCGACGCGTACCACCAGGTCGCCCCCAACGGCGACAGCGTCGCCCAGGCCATGAGCATCGCGCTGGAGAACGCCGGCGTGAAGCCCGCCGAGGTCGATCTGATCTCCGCGCACGGCACGGGCACCAAGGCCAACGACATCACCGAGGCCGAGGCCATCAACAAGGTCTTCGGCGAAGGCCCACCGCGGACCATCTCGCTGAAGTCGATGCTCGGCCACACCATGGGCGCCGCCAGCGCGCTGGGGGCCATCGCCTGCGGACTGGCGATCACCCACGGTTTCATCCCGCCGACCATCAACCACCGCACGACCGACCCGGAGTGCCGCATCGACTGCGTACCCAACCACGCGGTCGAGGCCGACCTGCGCGTCGTGCAGAACAACGGTCTGGCCTTCGGCGGCAACAACGCCATCGTGATCCTGGGCAAGTACGAGGGGGCCGGGCGGTGAAGTACCCCATCATCGGCATCGGGGGAGTCACCAGCATCGGCCGGGACCCCCAGGAGATCTTCGACGGCCTGTGCTCGGGCCGGAGCGGCCTCGCCCCCCTGCGGGCCTTCGACCGCTCCCGCTTCAACGCGCAGCAGCTCTTCGAGGTCGACGACCGGGAGCTCGACGGCGTGGACGAACCCGGCCGTGCCACCCGCCTCCTGATCGAAGCCGTCCGGCAGGCCGCCGAGGACGCCGGGCTCCCCGAGGACCTCGGCGGGATCCCCGTCCTGGTCGGTACCGGCCTGCGCGAACTGCGTTCGCTGGAACTGTGGTGGCGCGACGGCATCCCCTTCGACACCGACGGCCTCCACTTCGAGGAGGCCCTGCGGCGCAGGTTCTCCGCCGCCGACACGCACACCTTCGCGGGGGCCTGTTCCGCCTCGCTGTACGCCCTGGCGCTGGCCTGGGACATGCTCGAACTCGGCGAGGCGGAGACGGTCATCGTGGCCGGCTGCGACGTCGTCACCGAGAGCATGTTCGGCCAGGCGGACCGCGTCCAGTTCGATCCGCCGACCTCCGTGCGCCCCTTCGACAAGGACCGCGGCGGCACCATCCTGGGCGAGGGCGCGGCCGCCGTCGTCCTCACCCGGGCGGCCGGCGCCGGCCGCCGCGTCCACGCCTGGCTCCGCTCGGTGGCCGTGAACTGCGACGCCCACCACCAGACGGCCCCGGACGGAGCCGGTGTGGAGGCGGCCGTCCGCGAGGCCCAGGAACTGGCGCAGGTCACGCCCGAGGAGATCGACCTCGTCGTCCTGCACGCCACCGGTACCCCGCTCAACGACCTCACCGAGGCCACCGTGACCGGACGGGTGTTCGCGGGAGCCAGGCCGGCCCTCACCGGCATCAAGTCGCTCACCGGACACACCTCGGGCTCGGCCGGTCTGCTCAGCCTGATCGTCGCCGTGCGCGCCCTCGACACCGGACTGGTGCCGCCGATCGCGGGCCTCACCGACCCGCTGCCCGAGGGCGAGGACCTGCACCTGGTGGCCGGCCGGCCACTGGCGGCGTCCCTGCGCGTGGCCCAGGTCAACAGTTTCGGCTTCGGCGGCGTCAACGCCGTCGCGATCGTGGGAGGCGCCGCGTGAACCTCGCCGTCTCCGGTGTCGCCGTGGCCCTGCCCGGCGTTTCCGACCCGCAGGCCCTCCTGAGGCCCGCAGTGCCCGGCGCCGATCCGGTGGACGCCGCCGCCCTCATCGGCAGGAAGGGCCTGCGCTTCAAGGACCGTGCGACCCGGCTCGGCCTGCACCTGGCGCACGTGGCGCTCACCGACGCGGCGATCCTCGACGGCACGGAACTCACCGTGCCCGGCGACCGGATCGGCACAGTGGTCAGCTCCAACCTCGGCAACGCGGACACCGTCTGCCGCGCGGTCGAGACCATAGCCAAGGAGTCCACCAGCGCCCTCAGCCCCATGGACACCCCCAACGCGTCCAGCAACATCATCGCCTCGGAGACCGCCATCCGATTCGGACTGCGCGGCCCCAACCTCACCGTCTGCAACGGCCGGACCTCCGGCCTCGACGCGATCCGCTGGGCCACCCTGATGCTCCGCACCGGCCGTGCCGACCACATGCTGGTCACCGGCGTCGAGCCGGACAACGAGGTGACCCGCCGCCTCGTCGGCGGGCCCGTCGCCGACGGCGGCGCCGCCCTGGTCCTCAGCCGCATCCCCACCGCGCCGGCGAAGGCGCTCCTCGGCCCCGTGGTCCGCACCCCCCGCTCCGAGGAGACCCTCGCCCGGCTCGCCGAGCGGGTACCCGACGCAGGACTCCGGCTCACCCCCGAGGGGGTTCCGGTCGCCGGCGATGCCCTCCACCTCACCCTCGGCGGCTGGGGCGAACTCTCCGGCGCGCTGGGCGTCGTCCAGTGCGCGGCCGCCGCCGGCTGGTTCGCGCAGGGGCACACCGACCCGGTGCACGTCGTCCTCGGCGGCGCCGGAACCGCCCTGCTCCCCGTCGGGGCCACGGCATGAGCACCGTGGTGCTGCTCCACGGACTCGGCAACAACGAGGCGATCTGGGAGCCCACGGCGGCGCACTGGGACCCGCGGGTACGCGTCCACGCGCCCCGGCTGCCCTGGCACAGCGGCGGCATCACCGGGTGGCGGCACGAGGGCGACTCGGCGGGCCTGCTCCAGGACGTCCTGGACGCGGTCCCCGGCGGCGCCGACCTGGTGGTGGCCCACTCCTTCAGTTCCGTCCTGCTGCTGGAACTGCTCTGTCGCCGGGCCGCAGAGGGGAACCCCCTCGACGTTCCCGTCGTCCTCGTCAACCCCTTCTACCGGGCCGACGCCGACGAGTTCCACTGGGACCTGCTCGGCACGAGCATGGCCGACTTCCCCCGCACGATGTCCGAGTCCATCCGGCTGCGCACCCTGGACCGGCCCATCGACGAGGACCTGCGGGCCGACATGGCCCGGCGGATGACCGAATGGGTCGGCCCCTACGGCTGGCTCCGCTTCTTCGAGACCTACCTGCGCACCCCGCTGCAGCGCGTGGACCTCGTCCACACCCCCGTACTGACCATCGGCGGCGAGCTGGACCTCTCGGCCCCCGTGGACGAGGCCCGCCGGCTCGCCGCCCGACTGCCCGCCGGCACCTGCGTGACCGCACCCGACTGCGGCCACTTCCCGATGTTGGAGCGGCCCGAGTGGTTCGCCCGCACCGTGGAGTCCGTCCTCGACGGCACCCCCGCCCGATCCGCCCCCCTACGAAGGAGTCCGTGATGGGCCCGACGCCCCATCCCGCTGTGACGGCGCTGCTGGAGAACCCGACGACGGGACGGCTGCGCCCCCTGTTCGAAGGCAACAACATCAGCTTCGCCATCGGCTTCAAGCACATCAACTACGTGGCCGAAGCGGCCGTGCTGAACCACTTCAGGACGGCGGGCCTGCCCGTCGGTGAGCTCTACCGGCGATTCGGCCTCGGATTCGACGTGGTGGACGTCCACTCCCGCCTCGCCGCGCTCCTCGCCGTCGACGACGAGGTCGAAGCGGTCGTCACCCCGGCCGTCAGGGCGAGCGACGACCGGCTCCGCTTCAAGGTCGCCCTGTACGTCGAACGCGACGGCGCACGGATCAAGTGCGCGGGCTCCACCGTGGTCGTCGTCCTGCGCGTCGACGACCACATCAAGGCCGAGGAGGCCTGGCCCGAGGGCATCGAGCGGTTCACCGCCGCCCGCCTCGGCACCGGCGAGAGCCGCCGGGCCACGGCCGTCCCGCTGCCCTACGGGGAGTTCACCGCCGGCCGCGGCACGACCACAGACCCGGTCCTCGACGAACTCATCGGCGACACGAACGCGTTCGGCTGGCGCTGGCGGATGCCCTACTTCTACTGCCACTTCAACGAGCGCGTCCAGATGTCCGGCTTCCTGCGCGTGATGGAGGAGGTCGAGGACCTCTTCCTCGCCGACCGCGGCCTGCCCATCAAGAAGGTCCTCGACACCCGCGGCTGGATCCCCGTCGTCACCCAGTCCCGCATCGAGATCCTCGACGAGACCGTGATGGAGGAGGAGCTCTACACCGTCTACACCGTCGAGGACGTCTTCAAGACCCTCCTCTACTCCACCCGCATGGACTGCTGGGTGCTGCGCGACGGCCGACTCGTGAAGACCGCCACCGGCACCATCACCCACGGCTACCTCCACGAGTCGGCCCCCAACCACTGGGAGATGGCCGAGTTCGACGAGGCCACCGTCACCGCCCTCTCCGCTCCCCGGGCGGTGGCATGAGCACCACCGCGGCCCCCGGGGCCGTCATCACCGGCTGGTCGGCGGTCTCCCCGTACGGCATCGGCGCCGACGCGCTGGCCGAGGGACTGCGCGGCGAGCGCTCCACGGGCGCCCCGATCGACACCGCGCGCTGGAAGGTACCGGCCGGCCGCGCCCACCTGGTCCCCGGCTTCGAGACCCGCGAGGTCCTCGGCAAGAAGGGCACCCGATCCATGGACCGGGTCACCGGCCTGGCCGTCGCCGCCGTCGGCTCCCTCCTGGAACGGCCCGGCGCCGTGCGCGGGTCGGAGACCGGCGAGCGGGCCGCGCTCGTCCTGGCCACCACCACGGGCAGCGCCGCCAGCATGATGGACTTCACCCGCAGCTCGCTGGTCGGGGAGCGGCCCTACGACGTCGACCCGGCCGTCATGCCCAACGCCGTCATGAACTGCGCCGCCGGCCAGTGCGCCATCCGGTACGGCATCAAGGGACCCAACACCACCCTCGCGGGCGGGCGCGCGGCGGGCCTGCTGGCCCTCAACTACTCGACGCGGCTGCTCTCCTCGGGCCGCGCCGACACCGTGCTCTGCACCGCCGCCGAGGAGTACTCGGCGGCCCGTTACTGGCTGGAGCGCCACAGCCGGGGGGCCGAGGCGCCGGGCGTCGCGCTCGGCGAGGGCGCGGCCGTGCTCCTGGTCGAACCGGCCGACCGTGCCGCCCCCGAGCGGCCCCGGCTCGCCGAGGTCCTGGCCGTCCGGACCAGGGTGGCGACGGGCAGCCTCGTGCGCCCGGTCCTGGAGGCCTGCGTGCGCTCCGCCCTGGAAGCCGCCGGTGTCGACCCCCGGGAGGTGTGGGCGGCGAGTGCCGGAGACGCGCCGGGCCTGCTGGGCCACCAGGAGCGCGAGGTACTGACCGCGGTCTGCGGCTCCGAGGCCCTGGAACGGGTACCCGCCGTCAGTCGCCTCGGTGACGTCTCCGCGGCCTCCGGTTCGTTCCAGATCGCCATGGTGCTGGCCACCGCCGCGGCGGACGCCTCCGCCGCCGGCCGGGTCGTCGTCGTCAGCTCCGCCGACCGCGACGGCTCGCTGGCCTGCGCGGTCCTGCGGCTGGGAGGTGCCTCGTGAGCACGGCCCCGTCCTCCCGGGTGAGCCCGGTCGCCGCCGAGGTCCGGGTGGAGTCCCGGACCGCGGACGGGCTGGCCGCCACCGCCCGCGTCGAGATCGACCCGAGCGAACCGGTGTTCGCCGGCCACTACCCGGACTTCCCGATCTTCCCCGGGGTGTGCGTGCTGGAGTGCGTGCAGCGCGCCGCCACCGACGGCGACGCCGCGCCGGCCCCCACCGAACTCGCCGCCGTGGAATCGGCGCGGTTCGCCGGAGCCGTCCACCCCGGGGACACCCTCACCCTCACCCTCAAGTGGCGCCGCACCGGAACCGGGCTGCGCTGCGACGCCGTCGCGGCCACGGAACGCGGCAAGGCCGCCTCCGTACGGCTGCGCTACGAGTTCCCCGGAGACGCGCCATGACCACCGCACCCGAGCGGGCCCTGCCCCGGGTCACGGACCTCCTGCCGCACCGCTACCCGATGCTGTTGGTCGACCGGGTCCTGGAACTCGTACCCGGTGAGTACGTGCGCGCCGTCAAGGCCGTCACGCACAACGAGCCCTGGTACCGGGGGATCTCCCCGGACTCGCCGTTGGACTACCCGCCGGCCCTGCTCATCGAGTCCTGGGGCCAGGCCGCCGGACTGCTCGCCTCGGCGCTCGCCGAGGCGCCCGTCGGGCAGGTCATGCTCTTCGGCTCGGTCGCCGACGCCGAGTTCCACCTCCCGGTCCGGCCCGGGGAGCTCATCGAACACCGGGTCCGCGTCAGCCGGGCCCTCACCGACACGGTGATCTTCGAGGGCAGCAGCCACCGCGGCGACGACACCGTGATGACCGTGACCCGGATGGTGATGGCGTTCCGCCCCGCCGAACAGCTGCGCCCCGCCGGCGCCTCCACCGACCAGCCCACCGACACCCCCGACCGAGAGGCCCTCCGATGACCGACGACAGGCCCGTGGCCCTGATCAGCGGAGGCTCCCGCGGCATCGGCCGGGCGACGGTGCTCAAACTCGCCGCCGACGGCCACGACGTGAGCTTCTGCTACCACTCCCGCGAGGAGGCGGCGCTGACCCTGGCCAAGGAGGCCGACGAGCTCGGCGCCCGCGTCCTGTACCGGCGGGTCGACGTCAGCGACGCCGCCGCGGTCCGCGAGTGGGTCGCCGCCACCGAGGACGAGCTGGGGCCGGTCGCCACCGCCGTCACCTCGGCGGGCATCACCCGGGACAAGGGGCTGGTCATGATGTCCGACGACGACTGGAGATCGGTCGTCGGCACCAACCTCGACGGCGTCTTCCACGTGTGCCGGGCGGTGGCCTTCCCGATGATGAAGCGCCGCAAGGGCAGCATCGTCAACATCTCCTCCGTCGCCGGGATCTACGGCAACGCCGGCCAGACCAACTACGCCGCCTCCAAGGCCGGGATCATCGGCTTCTCCCGGTCGCTGGCCAAGGAGTCGGGCCGCTACGGCATCCGCGTCAACGTCGTCGCCCCCGGCTTCGTCGACACCGACATGACCGCGGCCGTGTCCGGGGGCGCCGTCGAGGGCGTCCTGGCGAACGTGGCGCTGGGACGGATGGGTACGCCCGAGGAGGTCGCCGAGCTCGTCGCGTTCCTCTCCGACGACCGCGCCGCCTACATCACCGGAGCCGTCCTCCAGATCGACGGGGGGATATCCCTGTGAGCACCCGCCGGAAGAAGCACCCCCGGTGGTACTTCTCGCTGCGCAGCCCGTACTCGTGGTTCGCGTACCGGGACCTCACCGAGAAGTATCCCGACGTCCTCGACCAGATCGAATGGATCCCCTACTGGGAGCCGGACGAGGAGTCCACCCGGCTCCTCGCGGACGCCGGGGTCACCCTGCCGGTGATGCCGATGCACCGCTCGAAGAACTTCTACATCCTCCGCGACGCCCGGCGCTGGGCCCACGCCCGCGGCTGGCACGTGACCTGGCCCGTGGACCGCGCCCCGCACTGGGAGGTCTCCCACCTGGCCTACCTCGCGGCGGAGGAGAAGGGCCTGGGACGGCAGTTCGTCGACCTCGCCTACCGGGCCCGGTGGAACGAGGGACGCGACCTGGCGGACCCGGAGACCATCGAGGCCATCGCCGCCGCCCTCGGTCTCGACCCCTCACTCGCAGAGGCCGTCGACGACCCGGACCTGCGGCTCAAGGGCGTCGAGTGCCTGATCGCCGCCTACCACGACGACGCCTTCGGGGTGCCGTTCTTCATGCACGGACGCGAAGCGTTCTGGGGGGCCGAGCGGGTCGGGGCGTTCGTGGCCGCCGTCCGCGGCCACGACTGGGACGGCATCAGCGACGCCCCGTTCGACGCGGCTCCCCACTCCGTCGTCCCCGACGGCAGCCCGCACGCCTGACAGGAGAGACGATGACGACCACCGGAACCCCCCAGCGGCTCGTCCCGCGCCGCGTGCCACCGGCGCGCGGTCCGGGCGGGGCGCCCGTACCCGCCGCGTGGGCGGAGACGACCGTACCGGTCCCGGTCCGGCTCGCCGCCCGCGCGCGGCTGCTGACCAGGCGGTCGCACACCGGCTGGGCCGCCGCGCCGATCGCCGCCCACACCGCCGTGCTGAGCGCGCTCAGCGGCGAACGGGCCGTGGTGAGCGGCTACGTCCCGCCGGCCGCCCCGGGCTCCGCCGCGCCCGCCCCGCACGCCCTGACGCCGTCCCCGGACGCCGGCACCTGGCGCGAGCTCCTGACCGCCGCCGACGCGGCGACCGCCGAACCCTCCGGCGGCGCCTTCGAGACCGTGCTGGACCTCGGGCACCCCGACGGTGAACCGGCCGCCCCGGACGGCGACACCGTGCTGGTCACCACCCTGCGGTACGGCCCGCGGGGCCCCGCCCTGCTGCTGCGCCACCGCACCGACGTCCTGGACTCCGAGGCCGCCGGCCGGATCGCCGGCTACTACCTCACCGCGCTGGAACAGCTGGTGGCCGGACCCGACACCGGCGTCCGCGACCGGGGACTGCTCTCCGAGTCCGAGTACCGCTTCCAGGTCCACGAGTTGGCCGGTCCGGCGCGGGAACTGCCCGACCGGCGCTTCCACGAACTGTTCGAGGCGCAGGCCGCCGCCCGCCCCGAGGAGACCGCCGCCGCGCACGCCGGTCGGAGCTGGACGTACGGGGAGCTCAACGCCCGGGCCAACCGGATCGCGCACGCGCTGCTCGCCCGGGACCTGGGACCCGAGGCGGTGGTGGCCGTCGTCACCGAACGCAACCTGGACTGGCTCGCCTCCGTCATCGGCATCCTCAAGGCCGGCGCCGCCTACCTGCCCGTCGAGCCGCACGCGCCGGTCGACCGGATGGCCCGCACCCTGGTGCGCAGCGGTTGCCGCCTCGTCCTGACCGAGAAGGGCGGACCCGGGCACCTCCAACAGGCCGCGCCCGCGGGCCTGGAGCTCCTCGACGTCGCCGCCGCGCACGCGGAGGACAGGGGCGAGTCGGATCCCCGCATTCCGGTGGGGCCCGACCAGCTCGCCTACCTGTACTTCACGTCGGGCTCTACCGGCGAACCCAAGGGCGCGATGTGCGAGCACGCCGGGTTCCTCAACCACCTGTACGCCAAGATCGACGACCAGGGCATCGCCGAGGGCCAGGTGGTCGCGCAGACCGCGCCGCAGTCCTTCGACGTCTCGTTGTGGCAGCTGGTCGCGGCCCTCGTCGTGGGCGGCCGGACACTGATCGTCGGTCAGGACGAGATCCTCGACGTCGACCGCTACCTCGACACCGTCGAACAGGGCGGGGTCGCCGTCCTGCAGGCCGTCCCCTCCTACCTGGAGGTGGTGCTCACCCGTCTGGAGGAGAGGCCCCGGGAGCTGCCCGCCCTGCGCTGCGTGTCGGTCACGGGCGAGGCGCTGAAGAAGGAACTCGCCGTCCGGTGGTTCGAGCGCTTCCCGAACGTCGCCCTGATGAACGCCTACGGCCTGACCGAGACCTCGGACGACACCAACCACGAGGTGATGACGTCCGTCCCGGTGTGGGATTCGGTGCCGCTCGGACGGGCGGTCGGCAACGTCACCGTGTACGTCGTCGATGAGAACCTGCGGCCCGTTCCCCTGGGCGCCCCCGGCGAGATCGTCTTCTCCGGTGTGTGCGTGGGCCGCGGCTACGTCAACGACCCCGAGCGGACCGCCCAGGCCTTCGGCGAGGACCCGCACCGGCCCGGGCAGCGGCTCTACCGCTCGGGCGACTTCGGACGCTGGCTGCCCGGCGGCACCCTGGAGTTCCTCGGCCGCCGCGACGCCCAGATCAAGATCCGGGGCTTCCGGATCGAGATCGGCGAGATCGAGAACCAGCTGCTGAAGCTGCCCGACGTCCGCGACGGCGCCGTCGTGGTCGTGGAGAGCGCCGACGAGGGTCGCCACCTGGTCGCCTTCCAGACCGGCTCGGACGAGACCCCGGACACCCTGCGGCTGCGCCTGCGGGAGACCCTGCCCGGCTACATGGTGCCCGCCCGGCTGGAGCGCCTGGACGCGCTGCCGCTCACGCCCAACGGCAAGACGGACAAGCGCGCCCTGACCGCACTGGCCGCGCGACTCGCGGTCCGGGAGGAGGACCGGGCGCACGAGGAACTCGTCACCGCCACCGAACGCCGGCTCGCCGAAGCCTGGTCGCAGGTGCTCAAGGTGCCCGCCGGCAGGCTCGGGCGCGGCGACGGCTTCTTCGACCGGGGCGGCACCTCGCTGTCGGCCGTACGGCTGGTCGTCCACATGGAGCGCGCCTTCACACTGGGCGACGTCATGCGCCACCCGACGCTCGGCGAACTGGCCGCCCTGATCGACGCCGGAGCCACCGGCGCCTCCGGGGCCGGCGCCGCGCCGTCCGATTCCTCCGCCGACACCGGCTCCTCCGCCGACACCGGCTCCTCCACCCGCTCCGGCTCCTCCGCCGACGCTCCCCGCGGCCCGTCGGCCGGGCCGTCCGCCGCCGACGCGGCGGCGGACGCGTACGAGGTGACCCGGACCGAGGGCCGGCCGGCCGTGCTCGTCCTCGACGGCCCGGCGCCCGCCGATCCGGCGGCCTGGGCCGCCGAGCACCGCGCCCGGCTGCGGGCCGGCGTCGCCGAGCACGGGGCGCTCCTGGTGCGGGGCCTCGGCCTGGCGGACGCCGAGACCGTGGCCGCGGTCGGCCGGGAGGTCCTCCACGAGGTGATCACCGAACGGGAGGGCTTCGCCGTCCGCCGGCGCCTCGCGGACGGCGTGTACTCCTCCTCGGAGTGGCCCGCCGACCAGCCCATGTGCATGCACCACGAGCTCAGCTACGCCCGGGAGGTCCCCGCCACCCTGCTGTTCGCCTGCCTCACCGAGCCCGCCTCCGGCGGCGTGACCGGCGTGGCCGACTCCGCGGACGTGCTGGAGGCCCTCCCGGCCGGTCTGGTGTCCCGCTTCGAGGCACAGGGGTGGCGGCTCGACCGCAACTACACCGGCACGGTCGGCGTCACCCTCGCCGACGCCTTCGGCACCGACGACCGCGCGGCCGTGGAGGCGTACTGCGCGGAGCGGGGCATCACGTGCACCTGGCAGCCGGGCGGTGACCTGCGCACCAGCCAGCGCGCCGCCGCGGTCCTGACCCACCCCCTGACCGGCCGCCGAGGCTGGTTCAACCAGATCGCGTTCCTCAACGAGTGGACGCTGGACCCGATGATCAGGGAGTACCTCAAGTTCGAGTTCGGCGACGACGGGCTGCCGTTCAACAGCACCTACGGCTCGGGAACCCACCTGGACGAGGACACCGTGCTCGCCATCAACGCGGTGTACGAGAAGCACACGCTGCGCGAACCGTGGCGTGCCGGTGACCTGTTGATCGTCGACAACCTCCGCATGGCGCACAGCCGGGAGCCGTACGAGGGGGACCGGGAGATCGCGGTCGTCCTCGGAGACCCGGTCACCGTCCCGGGACACCCGTAGCACCACGCCGCCCCGACGCACCACGCACCGCCCTCCCGCCGCACCCGCGGACCCGCGGCCGGGCGCCCCACGGCGCCCGGCCCGCCCCTCGCCAACCCCTTGGATGGAGCAGCCATGTCCCGCCCGTCGCTCGTGCCGCCCTTCGCCGTCATCACCGGCGCGCAGGTGGCCGGGGTCCTCACCGGCAACGAGAAGCAGGTCGTGGAGCTGACCGAGGAGGTCTACCGCCTCCACGGCCGCGGCGACTCGGTCAACCCTCCGTCGTACTTCCTGCGCTTCCCCGACCGGCCCACTTCGCGCATCATCGCGCTGCCCGCGTCCGTTGGCGGAGACCGGCCCACCGACGGCCTGAAGTGGATCTCCAGCTTCCCGGAGAACGTCGCGGCCGGCATTCCCCGCGCCTCCGCCGTACTGATCCTCAACGACCACGCGACCGGCTACCCGTTCGCCTGTCTGGAGAGCTCCATCATCAGCGCGTCCAGGACCGCGGCCTCGGCGGCCCTGGCCGCCGACCGGCTGAGCCGGGGCGAACGCCCCCGCCGGATCGGCTTCGTCGGCACGGGGCTGATCGCCCGCTACGTCCACCACTACCTGGAGGCGACCGGCTGGACCTTCGACGCGCTCGGCGTCCACGACCTGTCCGAGCAGCACGCCGAGTCCTTCGCGGACTACCTCGCGGGCCGTCCGGGCGACGCCCCCGTCGTCGTGCACCGCACCGCCGAGGAGCTGATCAGGGAGAGCGACCTGGTGGTCTTCGCCACCGTCGCCGGCAGCCCCCACGTCCACGACCCGTCCTGGTTCGCCCACCACCCGCTGGTGCTCAACGTGTCCCTGCGCGACCTCGCCCCCGAGATCCTGCTGTCGGCCACCAACATCGTCGACGACGTCGAGCACTGCCTGAAGGCCGACACCTCCCCGCACCTGACCGAACAGCTGACCGGCAACCGCGACTTCCTCGACGGGACCCTCTTCGACGTCCTGGAGGGCCGGGTCGAGCTGCCCGCCGACCGCACGATCGTCTTCTCCCCCTTCGGCCTCGGCGTGCTCGACATCGCCCTCGGCCGGTACGTGCACGACCAGCTGCGGGACGCGGGCGGGCTCGGCGTCATCGACGGCTTCTTCCACGAGCTCGACCGCTACGGCCGCAACCAGGCGACGCCGCCCGAACGGAACACGGTGATGAAGTGACGGTCATATCCGCCCCGTACGAGATCAACGTGGACGACGTCTTCGTCGATCTGCGCTCAGTCTTCGACGTGCCGCTCTACCTCAAGTACGAAGGACTCAACCTCGCCGGCTCGGTCAAACTGAAGGCCGCCCTGGGGATGGTGCTCGCCGCCGAGCGCGACGGCACCCTGACCCCCGGCGACGTGCTCGTCGAATCCTCCTCGGGCAACCTCGGCATCGCCCTCAGCATGATCGCCGCCAACCGGGGATACGGCTTCGTCTGCGTCACCGACTCCCGCTGCAACCCGGCGAGCCGCCGCCTCATGGAGTCCTTCGGCGCCCGCGTCCTGGTCATCTCGCGCCCCGACAAGGAGCGCGGCCTGCTCGGCGCCCGGATCGACTACGTCCGACGACTCGTCGACTTCGACCCCAACTACGTCTGGCTCAACCAGTACGTGAACCCGCACAACTGGCTCGCGCACTACCGGTCGACGGCCCCCGCCGTCGCCGCCCAGTTCCCCGAGCTCGACGTGCTGTTCGTCGGCGCCGGCACCACCGGCACCCTGATGGGCTGCGCCCGGTACTTCCGCGAACAGCGGCGCCCCGTCCGGATCGTGGCCGTCGACAGCGTCGGCTCCGTGACCTTCGGCGGGCCGGCCCTCACCCGCCACATCCCGGGCCTCGGTGCGGGTGTACGGCCCGCGCTGCTGGAGGACGGCCTCGTCGACGAGGTCGTCATGGTCCCCGAACGGGACACCCTGGAGAGCTGCCACGCGATGGCCCGGCAGGGCTTCCTCTTCGGCGGTTCCACCGGGACCGTCGTCAGCGGCGCCCTGCGCTGGCTCGCCGGACGGCCCCGCGGTGAACGGCTCACCGCGGTCGCGCTCTCGCCCGACCAGGGTGACCGCTATTTGGACACCCTCTACGACCCCGGTTGGGTCCAGGAGCACTTCGGCGACCCCCGGACCTGGGACGCGGAGGTACCGGCCACGGTCGCCGCACCGCCCCAGCTGGTCACTAGCGTCGGCTGAAAACGTACCCGGCAATGTCCCCGCGAGAAGAGGAATCGCGCGTCATGGAAAAGCCAGTTGAACAAACGGCCGACAGACCGGTGGGAAAACCGGTCGTGCTGATAGCGGAGGAGCTCTCACCCGCGACCGTCGAGGCTCTGGGCCCCGACTTCGAGGTCCGGCACTGCGCGGGCGCCGATCGGGCGGAACTGCTGGCGGCCCTGCCCGGGGCCGATGCCGTTCTCGTGCGCAGCGCCACCCGCATGGACGCGGAGGCCATCGCTGCGGGTACCCGGCTCAAAGTGATCGGTCGGGCCGGGGTGGGCCTGGACAACGTGGACGTGACGGCGGCGTCCCGGGCCGGCGTCATGGTGGTCAACGCCCCCACTTCGAACATCGTCAGCGCGGCCGAACTGACCGTCGGCCTGCTCCTCGCGGTGGCCAGGAACATCCCGCAGGCCGACGCGGCCCTCAAGGAAGGACACTGGCAGCGCAGCCGGTTCACCGGCGTCGAGCTCTCCGGCAAGACGCTCGGCATCGTCGGCCTCGGCCGGATCGGCACCCTGGTCGCCCGCCGCATGGCCGCCTTCGGCATGCGGCTGATCGCCCACGACCCCTACGTACGCCCCGGATACGCCGAAGCGGCCGGCGTGCGGGTCGTCGACCTCGACGAGCTGCTCGCCACGTCGGACTTCTTGACGGTGCACCTGCCCAAGACCCCCGAGACCGCCGGTCTCATCGGTTTCGAGGCGCTGCACCGGGTCAAGCCCGGCGTCCGGATCGTCAACGCCGCCCGAGGCGGGATCGTGGACGAGGCCGAGCTGTACGCCGCGCTCAAGGAGGGGCGGGTCGCCGGCGCCGCCGTCGACGTCTTCTCGTCCGAACCCTGCACCGATTCACCGCTGTTCGAACTCGACAACGTGGTCGTCACCCCGCACCTGGGCGCCGGCACGGAGGAGGCCCAGGAACGGGCCGGGGTGTCCGTCGCGGCGTCCGTGCGCCGTGCCCTGTCGGGACGGTTCGTCCCCGAAGCCGTCAACGTGCGTACGGGAACGGTCGACGAGGACCTCGACCCGTGGCTCACCCTCACCGAACGGCTGAGCGGGCTGTTCACGGCCACCGCCGGCGGGCTGCCCGAGCGGCTCCGGGTGACGGTATCCGGCGAGATCGCCCGCCACGACACCGCCGTACTGGCGCTGTCGGCGCTCAAGGGCGCGCTCGGCGGCGTCGTCGAGGGCGGGATCTCCTATGTCAACGCCCCGCTGATCGCGCAGGAACGCGGCCTGCACGCCGAGGTGACGACCGGCCCCGACGACCCCGTCCGCCGCAGCCTGGTCGCCATCGAGGGAACGCTCGCGTCCGGGGAACGGGTGTCCGTCTCCGGCACCCTGAGCGGCCCCCGTTCCGGGGAACGCCTCGTGGAGGTAGGCGGGTTCGAAGTGGACCTCTCGCTCGCCGCGGACCTCGCGTTCCTCCGGGCACCGGACCGACCCGGGGTGATCGCCGAGGTCGGGGAGGTCCTGGGCCGCGCCGGGATCCCGATCGAAACCCTCCAGGTCGCCCGTTCCGCGGCGGCGCCGGGAGAGGTCCTGGTGGTGGTCGGCCGCTCCGCCCGGGAGCAGTCGCCGCGGGACCCTGGCGGACCGTCCGCCCAGGACCACCTGGACGACGCGGCGGCCCGGATCGACGCCACCCGCAGCTGGTCCGTGGAGCGGTCGGGATGACGACGACCCACGACTGGCTCATGGGTCGGCTGGAGGCCGGCGAGGCCCGGTTCCGGGTCATCGACCATGCCCCCGAGGGGCGCACGGAACCCGCCAGCCTGCTGCGCGGGCACCCGCTGGAGCAGGCGGCCAAGTGCCTGGTGGTGCGCGTCGCGCTGACCCGCCGTACGCGGCGCTACGTACTGGCCGTCGTGCCGGGGGACCGCAGGGTCGACCTGGACGGTCTGCGGGACATGTACTCCGGGACGGAGGCCTCGTTCGCGACCCGGGAGGTGGCCGAGCGGCTGGCGGGCAGCGTCAGCGGTTCCGTCGTGCCGTTCGCCCGCGATCCCGAACTCGACCTGGTGGCCGACCCGGACCTGCTCGTGCACGACGAGATCTTCTTCAACGCGGCCCGACTCGACCGGTCGGTGGCCCTGGCCACCGCCGACTACCTCGCCCTTGCCCGGCCCCGGGTGGTGGCCATCGCCCAACGGGCCCTGGTACGGAGGACGACAGCATGACCCCTTCCGCTTCCACCTCGGCCTCCCCGTCCGCCTTCGCTTCCACGCGCCGCCCCGCCGCACCCGTCCGGCCGGACGGGGACCGGTGGTTCCGGCGGTACGCCGTACGTGCCGATCCGCGCCGACGGCTCGTGATCCTGCCGCACGCCGGCGGCTCGGCGAGCTTCTTCCACTCCTGGGGCGTCGCCTTCGACGAGGACACCGAAGTGCTCGTCGCCCGCTACCCGGGCCGCCACGACCGCCTCACCGACCCCTGCGTCCACTCCATGGAGGAACTCGCCGACCGGGTCACCGCCGCCCTGCTGCCCTTCCTGGACGTCCCCGTGTCCCTCTTCGGGCACAGCATGGGAGCCTCCGTCGCCTACGAGGTGGCCCTGAGGCTGGAAGGCCGGTACGGCGTGAGTCCCGCGGGGCTCCACGTGTCGAGCCGCAAGGCCCCGCACCGGCTGACCCCGCGAGCCCTGTACAAGGAGGGCGACGAGGCGCTGATCGCCGAAGTCCGCCGGCTCGGCGGCACCGACGACTCCCTGTTGGACGACCCCGACCTGAGGGAGATCCTCCTGCCCGCGATCCGGGCGGACTTCACGGTCGTCGGCACCTACGGCCCGCGACCGGCGACCCCGGTCGGCTGTCCCGTCCACGCCCACATCGGGGACGGGGACCCGTCCACCACCATCGAGGACATGACCGCCTGGTCCGACGTCGCCCCGGCCGGTTTCGACCTCCAGACGCTGCCCGGCGGCCACTTCTACCTCCTGGAGCACCGGGAGGCCCTGATCGGGGCCGTCTCCCGGCACCTGACGGCCACCTCCTGAGCCACCCGCACGCCCGCACGCCCGCTCCGGGGGCCCGACCGGCCCCCGGCCCCGCCGCCGCCGTCCCGGCGCCGGGACGGGGAGCAGTTCGGCCGGACGGTGATGCCGGCGACCGATGCCATCGCCCGTACGTCACCGCGCGACTGTCACCGACCGGTGTCCCCGGCGAACAACGCGTGGACCCGGCGGGCCGTCCAGGTGCCCGCGGCGCCCGGGCAGTCGGCGAGGTACCGCGCGATGCCCCGCTCCGCCCGGGGCCGGGATTCCAGGAGGCCGCCGGCCAGGTGGCGCAGATAGGCGGCCGACGGGGTGACGGCCTCGACGTCCCGGTGGGCCCAGGGGGCCGTGAAGGTCAGCACCGGGACGCCGTCGATCGTGCCCGGGCAGATCAGCGTCTCGTACCGCCCCGGGCCGATCTCGTCGCGACCGTCCCGCAGGACCGTCGACAGATCCAGGTCCGCGGCGGGATCCCGGTACATCTCCTGGGTGGCGATGTCCGAGATCTGGCCGACCGTCACCAGGTGCGCGCGTCCCCACAGCCGCCCGGTGGCCCCGGGGTCGTAGAACGCGCGGCCGCCGGTCCACACGGGTGATTCCGTGGCGAAGTACAGGCAGCCTTCCAGCTCGACCGCGATCGACCGTTCCGGCGCCCGTCCGTCCCGGCAGCCCGGGTAGGTGCGCGTCGCGCCGGGCGGAGTCCCGCCGGAGATGTACGCGGCGAGGCGGTCCATGTGCATGTTCGACCCGTAGGAGGCGTACCAGACCCGTTCGGGCACCGGGATCGCCCGGGTGAGGGGAACGGCGGTGTGCACGACCGTGTTCGGTTCCTCTGACGTCATGCGGTCCACCCTGCCCGGGACGAACGGGCGAGATGCCCGTGGGCCCCGTCACCGGCCGGCCGGAATCGTGTCGCGGTACTACCGGCGCCGGATCGGTGACGCGCCGCCGACCTGCACGAAAGCCCTCCCCGGAGGGAGGGCCGTGGGTGGGACGTGAAGTGTGCCCCCGGCAGGACTCGAACCTGCGGCCAAGTGCTTAGAAGAGACTGGCGCTGTTTACTGTCTATGGGGTTCCGACCTGCATCTATGCCTGCGAGTGTCGTTGCTTCCGGCCAGGCGCACCGCACGTGCACCGGAGGTATGTATTCCGGTTGCACTGAACGAGGATCGCCCCACCTCCTGTGGAAAATGACTGCAAGGCCGCTGCACAGCCGTTCTGGCGGGGCGTTGCAGGGCTGACCTCCGCTTCGCTGCAAGCTTGCGCATCTAGGTGTCGGCGCTCTACATCTAGTGCAGGCAGAAGTATGTTAAATGCTTGACGAGTCTGGCGGCAGCATGGAACCTGTATCCATTCGTTCAGTCTGGGTTCGAATTCGCGGAGTGAATCATGGATGCCGAATTCATGCAGGGGCCAGAACTCGACCCATACAAGATGGCGCGAACCGGAAATTGTTGGTGGTGTGGGAATCGGGCCGACACGGCAGAACACAAATTCAAGCACAGCGACCTGCGGAGGCTTAATGCTGATGGTGTGGGATTGCTGTGGGGTGGCGAGGGGAAGGTAGAGTCGGTCCGCTCCCTGCGGAAGTCATCCCGAGTGAAGTTCGCCTCGAATCTCTGCGCCAACTGCAACAACGCGCGGAGTCAAAAATTTGATCGCGCCTACGATCGATTCGCTGAGCATATTTGGGAGAATAGTGATCAGCTCTACTCCTCGCGATTCATTGACATGGCGGCAGTCTATGGAGACGACTGGTCTTCGGCCGTCGTAAATCTGGCTCGCTACGTTGTGAAGCATATGGGCTGCCGAATGGAAGCGGAAGGTTATGCAGTCCCGCCAGAGTTCTGCGCCTTCCTCGACGGTGCCGAACTGCTGCAAAGTGTCCAGATGGTCACCTTCAAGGATCGCGAAGTATGGAAGGTGCAGCGCAGATTGAGCGAAGTGTCCATTGTATCCATAGGGCGAGGGATGGGGTTCGTGAGCCCTAGCTTGGGCCGGCTCACTTCCTTTTCCAGCTCAATCCTGATCGGATATGTTGGGATATTCTATCGCTGGCAATTCGAGAGTACCGAAACTGATCCGTTCTACCTTTACAGGAAGGCGCGTCTACATCGAAGGAGTCGGCTGCCTGTGATGTGAATCCCGGGATCTCGTTAATTATAGAGACATGTCAGCAGTGGTTGCCAGAGGTGAATGTAACTTGAGGGGGAATCGTGTATGTGTCGTCGGGTGGGCCTGTAGATCGCTTTGTCCCACCACTGGGGAGCCCGCATCGCCTTCATCTCGTGGAATACCAAGGTGGACTTCGCCTTTGTGAGGACGATACGGGCCTACTCGTGGGCCCTACTGATCGGCGGCTCCAGCACGCCGGCCTTTACGTCGCCAATCTGCGAGGTGTCGCGTATTGCGCGGCGGCAGTCACGCGGGCTGACCTGCGCCCTGGTCAGCCTCTCGATCTCGTTCGCGAGCCTGCGAACCTCCACGACTCCAATGCTGTTGCAGTACATCCAGTCAATGATGTCGGGCCGATCGGCTATGTGAACAAACAGAAGGCCCGCTATTGGTCGCGGCTACTTGCCGAAGGGACGCAGCTCGCAGCGGTGAGCCTTAGAGGGACTGGCCCGGGGCTGGCGTGCGAGGCTGTGGCTGTTCTAGCAGCCAAACCGAGCACGGTTGCTCACCTGCTATCACCAAGGCCCTCCTCGCTCCCCAAGCCGGTGTTCCTCCTGTAAGTCTGTGCCGTCTCTGCTGCCTTCAAAACCGCATGTCCCGTGGCAATTTGGGCGTTCAGCTCGTCTGCGGGTTGATCTCGGGCCTGGTCAATTGTCGGTATGACGCTCACAGAATGCCACGGCGGCATCATCTCCGGCCTTGTATCGGGGCCACCGCTGACCGTGGGGATCGGTCGCCTCAACCTTGCGCACCATCGCGATCAGTGCTGCCGGGCCTTCGCTGCGCAGTTGGGTGAACACGTCCTCCCAAGAGGCCATCCGATACTCGGTGACGAGGCGTGAGACGCCGTCTGAAACAACGGCTGCCGACCGAACCTCCCGTGAGTTCACAGTGCCCGTCAGTGCGTGAAATGCCGCATCGGGTGTCGAAGCGGCTACCCAGTAGCCCTCAGGCGTGTTCCGGATTTGACGTTGAGCCGTCACGAGCCTCGCTACGCTGGCTCGGTGCTCCGGGGAACCAGTCGCGTGACGCTCTGTTTCGGCCCGTAGGTCTTGGCAGACGTCATCTACTCGGAGGTCGGTCAGGGTTGTGAACCCCTCTGGTCCCTCAAGCACGATCGGTGAGTCGGCAAGGACCAGATGATCGATGCAATCCGACTGCTCTCGGAGAATGGCCACGGTTGCCGACGGCGTGCCGGGGTTCTTCAGGTCGCAGCTTTGGTGAAGGTGCGACACGCGCTCCAACGCCGATGCCAACGCGTCCGGCAGTGGCATACCAGGGTTCGCAAGAGCGGCGACGATGTGGCCGCCCAATTGCGCGACATACCAAGGAACGCCGTGTACGCATCCGGTGTCCAAACCTGCCGTGCTGAGCCCGTCGAGGACCACCGCGAAGCTAGGGGTACCCGCTACCCAGTCTTCGTTGGGGGTCGTACCGCCGGCCTGAGTTGCAACGCTGACCTGCATGTCATCCCTCGTGTCGGTAGAGCGGTGTGACCCTCTTGCTCTCCAGGACTTCCAAAGTCTTGGGGTCATATCGGCAGGAGATCAGAGTGGAGAAGCGCCGGGTGCGAACTTCCCTGTACAGCTCCGGAAGGTTGTTCTCCAGGTAGTGCACGACGCCGTTCGCCCCAATGGCGTGGATGCCGGCGGCGTAGAGGAAGGTTCCTCGACCATCAAGCCGCGGGAGACGCGCCAGGTACCCGTAGTCTGCCGCCGATCCGTCCTCGTCCATGGGGGACCGGAATCGCTCCTCGGTTTTGAGGTCCACGAGATGCCAGGCCCGGTCCTTCTCGAAGCGCAGGTAGTCGTCGCCCTCAAGGACCTGGGCGATGATCGGCGAGAGTCGCGGCCCGCAGACCACGACGTGGTTGTCCCGGTTCAGGTTGACCATGCCGCTTGGTGGGATCACTTCGTAGTGCGCATCGAGCTTGAGCGTGGCCAAGAGCTTCCTCAGTCGATCGAAGTTCCCCAGGTCTTCTCGTGCGACCACCTCGCCCGGGTTCTCCGCGGGTGACTTTCCGGCTTCGTACTTGCCGCCGAGTGAGATCGTCATGAGGTCTGTCCCGAAGAAGGCGCGCTCTGGCGGGGGCCCCTGTGAGGCCAACTGACCTACCCGGCCGCGACTGACACCCAAAAGTGCCGCGATCTCCGACTGCGACATCCCCGACGCAGCAGCCTCTTCGATCGCCTCTCGTCGGATCCGCGAGAGTTCAACTACGCGCCCCTGGTAGTCCGCCAACAGGTCGATTGCAGCCTTCGCGCGCTCTACAGGCACTTCCACCCGCGCAACTCGCTGCATCTCTTCGTTCATTCCATCCTCCGCGCTTAGGGGGTCTAGCAACCATACCGCCAGGGGGGCTTGACGGCTACGCCGAGACTGCCTACCTTGGCTATCAGGTCAGCGCATAGACCCCCTAAGCGGCAAGTTGCTTGGGGGCCTAACAGGCGCTTGAACTGCACTTCTGCATGGCCAGGAGCCCCGCGTTGGACGGGGGGAGGCGACCCGGCGCCTTGTCATTGACCGGAGGGCTTAGACCGAAAGGTCACGTCTCCATACGCCTACGCCAGGTCTCAGACCTGAAGGAGACATGCGTACTGCTCAACCTCGCCGCCTTGCCGCGGCCGGTTGCCTCCTCTGCCCGTCTCGTACGGGTGGGGTCGAGGGGAGCCGGAGTTCTTCTTCCTGCTTCACCCCAACGCAGTGCAGCCCCGGCGCTCGAACGCCGGGGCTGCTGTTGGGTCCCGTTCCTCTACCGAAGGAGCAAGACCCGTGGACATCATCGCCCCACTTCAGAACCGTGTTACCCCGTGGTCCGTCGGCCTGGAGCCGACGGACGCGGAGCTGATGGCGATCGAGATCGAGTTGCCGCTGATCCTGGCGGAACGCGACCTCTTGGACGCGCAGATCGTGACGCTGGACCGCACCCCCACCGAAGTCGACCGGCAGCGACTGCGCCGGGCCCGCCGGCGCGTGCTCGCCGCGTGGGCCGCGCTGGAGAACCGGGCCGCACACCTCCCGTCCTCCGGTGACGCGGCATGAACCGCAAAGCGAAGATCGCCCTTGTCCTCGCGTTGGTCGTCGTGGTCGCCATGGCGTTTCGGGTCTCCTGGAACGCCCTGCGGGACATCGCGAAGGCCATCGGCGCCGACGACGTCGCGGCGACCCTGTACCCGTTCGTCGTCGACGGCCTGATGGCCCTCGCTCTGGTCGCCGCCCTCGTGCTGACCAACGAGGCCCGCAAGTTCGCCCTGAGGGTCCTCGCCGGATACACCCTGGCGTCACTGGTCCTGAACTACGTTCACGGCTTGCTGCCGGAGCTGCATGCCGAGTCGATCGGCTGGAGTCGACTGGCCGAGGGGAACCTGACGAACTGGGCTCTCGTGCTGCTGGCGACGTCGCTTCCGGTCGCCTCGATCTACTTCGGCTCCGACCTCGTAGCCAAAGTCCTCCACCACCGACCGGCAGTCGAGCCGGTCGAACCGGTCGAACCGGTCGAGCAAGAATCCACCCACACCCCCGCATATCGGTCTACCTCTGAACAGGCCGAACCCCCCGCCGAGCAGTCCGAGCCGGCGGAGGAGGTGGACTCTTCCCCCGTCGCTCCGGTCGAGCCGATCGAGGTGCGTCCGCTGGTGGCGGTGGCGGCCGAGTCGACGCGTCCGCGTCGGGCGACCGGTCGAGTCCCCGAGGTCGCCCGATCGACCCGACCGACCCGCTCGGAAATCGAGTTGTTGGCTGAGGCGCGGAGTCTGACGGAGTCGTGGCCGGTCGAGAAGCTGACCGGCGAAGGGATCCGCAAGGCCCTGCGGACGTCGCCGGCGAAGGCCCGCATCGTCCGGGAGACGCTCCGGGCGGAGCGCGAGCGGGACGCTGCCGCGGCGGCGGTGGCCGGATGAGCCTTCGCATCGGTTCGCTGTGTACCGGTTACGGCGGTCTCGACATGGCCGTCCACAACGTGATGGGCGGCACGACCGCGTGGGTCGCGGACAACGACCCGGGCGCCTCCCGCATCCTCGCCCACCACTACCCGCAGGTCCCGAACCTGGGGGACTTGACCGCCGTCGACTGGGAGCGGGTCGAGCCGGTCGACGTCGTGTGTGGGGGTTATCCGTGTCAGCCGTTCAGTTCCGCGGGGAAGCGCAAGGGAGTCGCCGATGACCGGCACATCTGGCCCGACATTGCCCGTGCCCTTCGCGTTCTACGACCCCGCCACGCGATCTTTGAGAACGTCGGCGGGCACCTTCGACTCGGCTTCGACGTCGTCCTCGCCGACCTTGCCGCCCTCGGGTTCGATGCGGAGTGGCGTGTTGTACGCGCGGACGAGGTCGGCGCGCCCCACCGGCGGCGCCGGCTCATCGTCCACGCCACTGCTGCCAACACCCCTGTCCTCGGACACCAACGGGCCCGGGGAACACGGCAGCGGTGGCCGGGATCTGCGGACGACGCTCGCCCTGCTCCCGACGCCTCGCGCGTCGGACGGCGAGAAGGGCGGCCCCAACCAACGCGGCTCGAAGGGCGATCTGGCGCTCCCGGCGGTGGCACACCGGATTGGGGCCGCTTCGCCCCCGCCATCCACCGTTGGGAAACGGTCCTCGACCGCCCCGCACCCCGACCAACTGACCCTCTGGGACGCCTGAACCCGCTCCTCGTCGAGTGGCTCATGGGCCTGCCCGAGGGCCACGTCACCGACGTCCCCGGCCTGTCGCGCGCCGCCCAGCTCAAAGCCCTGGGGAACGGGGTCGTCCCCCAGCAGGCCACCGCCGCTCTCCGCACCCTCATGGACCCGGTCGAAGCGGCCGTGGCCGCGTGAACCACTTCGAAGGGAGACGCTCGTGAATCACCTGCCCGAACCCGCCCGCGTCGTCCAACTCCCGGACGGCCGCCACGTCTACGCCGACCAGCTCCCCGAGACGTACACCGGGCCGCAGGTCGTACACCAACACATCCACCAGGCCGCCCCCGACCGCACGGTTCAGCGCCTGGCGCTCGGTTCCGGCGTCGGCGCCGGGGCCGTCGCGGCCGGCGTGTACTTCGGCCCGCTGCTGATCGCCGCCCTGACCGCCATGGCCGCGAACATCGCGTTCCTGGCCTTCCTCGCCCTGGTCCTCGGCTGGGGCGTCCACACCGTCGTCAAGGCGGTCGGTGGCGAGGCCGGAACGCAGGCCGCGAATAACGTGCGCAAGGCCCGCCGCAAGCGCGGCTGAACCTTCTCCTCGGAGGTCTCAGCTCGCCGGTGAGGGCTCACCCGTTCAGGGAGCCCTCACCGGATCGGCGCTGTGAAACTGGCCTCAGGCCGGTGCGTCGCGTCCACGCGCCGAGGCCAGCCTCAGCGCATCGAGATGATCATGCCAACGGCCATGACGATGACGGTGATCACGCCGAGCGCGACAAGCACCGGCTGATTCCAGTCGGGGTGGCGCCGGACCATCACGGCCGCGGCGACAGCGGCGCCCGCCGTCACCAGACCGAGAGTCAGGACCACCAGCCAGATCAGAACGTCCATTTTCGTGTCCTCCTGAAGATGCCCCTACGGGCGCTCGTATCGGGCTCCGACATCGGGCCCTTCCACCCCTTTCGCGGTCTCGGATGGCTTCGCACAGCAGCGGGCGGGACAAGGGCCCTGGACGTTCTGAGGTCAGAGATTCAGGCGATAACCGAGCAAAACAATCCGGCTTCTCGGGTTGCTCCGGCCATCGTTGGTAGTACCTCCCGGATCCCACGCGCATCGCCGTAACCAACCGATGGCCCGCCTACCAGGCCGAGCCGCTCCGCGCGAACCTGACGGCTGCCTGGCCGCCCCGGACACGCTCCGGTGCGGCCAGGGAGCCGGACAGCCCGGCCCAGAGCAGGAGTTCCGTGATGGCGAAGGACCCGAAGTTCACCGCGAAGGAAGCCGCGCAGATCGCCTGGTACGCGGCCCGGATGGCCAAGCGAGGCATCGCGAGCCAGACCGTCTACCAGGGCGACCTGGAGAAGAAGGTCGATCGGATCATCGACGGCGCCCGCGAGCGCGAAGAGCGCCAGGCGCTGGACGCGAAGGCGGCCGAGAAGGCTGCGCGCAAGGCCCGCATCAACAAGTAGCTGTGCCCCGGGGCGGCCGTCCCTCTCGCCAAAGAACGCCGGCCGCCCCGGTCCCTACCCACCCGCCTTTCGGCGAGAGCAGGAGTTCACAGCATGACCGACAACGTCGTCCCCCTGTTCAAAGAACCCACCACCACCGACACGACCCCCACCACCGACACGACCTCGGTCGCCGAGGGTGTGCGGCCGGTTCGGGTGTGGAAGCGCACCGCCCGCGGCCTGCGCACGGTCGTCACGCACGAGCGGACCCACACCGCGGCCCGGTTGGTGGCCCGGCACGGCATGTACGTGTTCGGCGGAACTCGGATCACCGCGAAGCGCACCTGGGACGGCCGCACCGGGTCCCGGTACGAACGCATGATCCGGGCGGCGGAAGCGGCGGGGAACTGGGAGGAGGCCAAGGAGTGGGAAGACCGCCTCACCCGCTTCCGGGCCGCCCGCCATCACCGCCGCATGGACCTGTTGAAAGCACCCCAGGACGCTGCCCGGAGCGCTCTGTTCGGCACCGGGCTGACCGTGGGTGGTCTGCTGGCGTTGGGGATCGTGCTGGCCATCGCCAACAAGGACATCGCCGACGTGGTCGCCCCGATCTCGGCGGTGATCGAAGCGATCCGCTGGATCGTCCACATCGGCACGATCGTGTGGGGACCGGCCGTCACCATCGGGCCTTGGCTGGCCTTACTGGCCCTGTGGGGCGTCGGCCGCCAACGGCAGACCGCACCCCAGTGGGCGCTTCCCACCCAGCAGCGCGACGACGCCGGCGCCCCGATCACCCCCTCGATCGTCGTCACCGCCCTGCGGGATCTGGGCATCGGCCCGCTTCGGGGTGCGATCAGGGAGATGGGGGACGCGGGCGCCGGGATGCTCGGGCCGATCCGGATCGCGGGATGTGGCGTGGAAGTCGACGTCACCCTGCCCTCCGGCGTCTCGACCGCCGAAGTCCAAGGCCGCCGCCGCAAGCTCGCCGAGAACCTCGCCCGCCACGAACACGAAGTCTTCATCACCCTGCCCACCGCCGCCCGCACCGTCCGGCTGTGGATCGCCGACTCCGGAGCGTTGGACGAGCCGATCGGACCGTCCCCGCTGGTCACCGACCAGACGGCCACCGCGAACTACAAGACCGGCAAGGCCCCCTGGGGTCAGGACCTGCGCGGCGACGCGGCGAGGATGAGCCTGTACCAGCGCATGGTCCTCATCACCGGCCTCTCCAACCAGGGCAAGACCGCCGCCCTGCGCGCACTCGCTTTGTGGCTCGCCCTCGATCGCACGGTGGAGTTCCGGATCGCCGACCTCAAGGGCGTCGGAGACTGGGGCATGTTCGACGGCCTCGCCACCACCCTGATCCAGGGGCCGACCGATGAGCACGTGATCGAGGCGACCGAGATGGTCGAGGGCCTGGTCGCCGAGATGGAACGCCGCATCCAGGCCCCGCCCGGCACCGTGTTCCCGCCGCTGGTCGGCATCGTGGATGAAGCGCAGGTCGCGTTCATGTGCCCGGCCGTCGGCGACGACAAGCGCCCTTACGGCGGATCCAAGGCCACATCCCGGTACTTCATGGCCGTCCGGAAGATCCACAACCAGGGGCGGGCCGTGGACGTCGTCCTGTGGGAGGGAACACAGGACCCCACCGACCAGAACCTTCCCAAGCTGGTCCGGGAAGGCGCCCACACCCGCGTGTCCCTCGTGCTCGGCACCGAATCCCAGGCCCGCATGGCGTTGGGTGACAAGGCCGTCGACGGCGGGGCGGCACCGCACCTGCTCCGGCAGGGTCTCGACAAGGGGACCGTGGTCGTCGCCTCGGACGGCATCACCATCCCCGCCGGCCAAGCCTCCATCACCGTCCGCACGCACTACGTCGACACCGACCAGGCCACCGCGGTCGCCGACCGGGCCAAGGCCCTGCGCGACGGAGTCACCACCGCCCACACGGTCGCCCGAGAGCCGGCGGTCGATCCGCTCGCGGACATCCTCACCGTGCTCGGTGACAACCCCCGCGTCCTGACCCATGACGTCCTCAAGCGGCTGGCCGCACTGAACGAGGACGCGTACGGCGGCTGGTCCTTCCTCGACCTCAAGCGCGTCCTCGACGGCACCGGCGCCGAACCCTACAAGTCCGACGGGCGCATGGTCATCGGCCGCGACCGCATCGCCCGCGTCCTCGCCGGACGCCCCGAGACGGGTTCCGCTTCCGCCGCCGAGTAGAGGGAGCCGCACCCCGCACGGGGCAGGGAGGCAGGGAGAAGTCCCTGACCGCCTCCCTGACCCCCCTCCCTCGGCTTGACCTGCGCAAATGATCTGTCAGGGAGGCAGGGAGGCGCCGCAGGTCAGGCCCCCGAAACCCCCTCCACACGCCCCCCGCCAGGGGGTGCCCAAGCCTCCCTGCCCCACCTGCGGCAGGGATTCCGCATCACCCGTCCGACAGGCCAAGAGCGGCCCCCTCTCACGCCAATGAAGCGGGGCCGCTCTCGTCCAGAACGCTCAAGAACTGGAGAGACCAGCATGACTCACACCACCGACTTCCCGCGAGGCCCCGGCCGCGCGGTCTTACCCCCGAACCTGCAAACCGCTCTCTGGCTCGCCGACATGGGCTTGCCCGCACTGCCCCTGCGGGAGGGCAAGCTTCCCTTCGGGACTGCCCCGCCTGCACCGGCTCCCTCTGCGGCGACCGGCCCCAAATGAAGGCCGCCGGCCCCTGCCAGTGCCCCCGCCCGTGCCACGGCTGGGCCGCCGCGACCACCGACCCCGGCGTCCTCACCTCCCCGGCCTGGGCGACCGCCTGGCGCCAAGCCGAAGCGGTCGGCTACCACCCGGGCGGCGCCGACCTCACGGTTGTGGACCTCGACAACGCGGACGCCGTCACCTGGGCTCGCCAGAACCTTCCTGTCACCAAGGTCGTGGCGACGACCCGCGGGGAGCACTGGATCTACCGGGGCGCCATGCAGTCCGCCAACAAGGTTCGGCCCGGCATCGACGTCAAATCCCGCATGCAATACACCCGCTGGTACGGCCCCGGAACCGGGTCGATCACGCTCCTGCCGGACATCGTCCGCGAGCTGGTCGTGAGGGAAGAGACCACCCGCCCGCCTCGGGCGGAGGTGGACTCTTCCTCGCCCACCCGCGCCGTCTGGGACCGGTCGGTAGCCACGGGATGCCGCCATACCGAAGCCTTCGTCCGCACCGGTCTGGAACGGGGTCTCGCCCGGATCGCCGCCTGCCGCGAGGAAGGCGCCGGCAGTACCGCGTACGGGGTCGCACGTTTCCTCGCCAACCAGCACACCGCCTGCCCCGGCCCCTGCGGCCTGGAGATCCTCGGTGACCGCATCATCGACGCGGCCGTCGCCGTCGACGTGCCCAAGGCGTATGTGGCCCGCGCGGTCGCCAACGGCTTCAACGCGGTCGCGGTGAGGGCATCGTGACCACCAACCCCCACCCCGCCGAACAGACCCCGGCCGCGGACGGGCGTGGTGCGCCGAAGGCCGCCGCCGAAGGCGTCCCTTCTGCCCCTCGCCCTGACCCGCACGGCGACGACGGCCGCCGCCCCGTCGCCTGGCTCCACACCGTCGCCCCCGGCCGCGGCGTGACCCCGTCCGTCCGGTCCTGGTGCTCGTGCGGACGCGACCTGTTCGCGGCCGGCCACCGGCGCGCCCTCGCCCTGATCGCCGACCACCAGCAGCACCGCACCGAATGCCCCCGCATCACCCCGCAGGAAGGGAGGAAGGTCGCATGAGCCGCGCCGAGGAGCTGCCCGCTCCGACCAACCCCATGGCCGTCGCACGCCGGATCCTGCCCGACTGGGAAGACGAACAAGGGCACCTGCTGTGCCGGCGGTGGCGGGGATCGTGGATGCGCTGGACCGGCACCTGCTGGCGCGAGTTCGAGGAGCAGCAGATGCGCGCCACGCTGTACAAGCTGTTGGAGCACGCGACCTACGTGGCCGGGACCGACAAGGACGGGCTGCCGGAGGTCAAGGACTGGGCGCCGACCCGGACCAAGCTCAGCAACCTTCTGGACGCTCTCTCGGCCATCACGCTCCTTCCCTCCGAAGTGGACGCGCCGTCATGGATCGACGGGGAGGAAGCCGCGGCGGACCGGAGCCCGATCGTGGCGTGCGAGAACGGGCTTCTGCGGATCCGGGACCGGGCCCTGCTGCCTCACACGCCGGGGTTCTTCAACCTGGTGTCGGTGCCGTTCGCCTACGACGAGGACGCCACGGCCCCGGCTTGGGAGAAGTTCCTGAACCAGCTCTGGCCCGATGACCCCAGCGCCATCCAGGCCTTGCAGGAGTGGTTCGGCTACGTCCTCTCCGGGCGCACGGACCAACAGAAGATCCTGCTCGTGAAGGGACCCACCCGGTCCGGGAAGGGCACCATCACACGGATCCTGACCGAGTTCGTCGGCAAGAAGAACATCGCCGGCCCCACCCTGGCCAGCCTCGGCACCAACTTTGGACTGTCCTCACTGGTCGACAAGCCGTTGGCCGTCATCTCCGATGCCCGCCTGACCGGCAACGAGGGCGGTCAGGTGGTGGAACGGCTCCTGACCATCTCCGGCGAGGACACCATCGACATCGACCGTAAGTACCGCGACCTGTGGACCGGGAAACTCCCCACCCGGCTGATGATCCTCACCAACGAACTCCCCAGCTTCGGCGACTCCTCCGGCGTCATCGCAAGGCGGTTCATCGTCCTCAACATGACCGTCTCCTGGCTCGGCAAGGAAGACACCACCCTCGACGCGTCCCTCAAGCGCGAGATGCCCGGCATCCTGAACTGGGCTTTGGACGGCCTCGCCCGACTCCAGCGGACCGGCCGGATCACCCAACCCGCATCCTCCCTCGACGCGGTCATGATCATGCAGGACACCGCTTCCCCCACCAGTGCATTCGTCCGCGAACGCTGCACCACCGGACCCGAATGCGCCGTGCCCGTGGACGCCTTGTGGAACGTCTGGCGCGAGTGGGCCGAGGACAACGGCGTACGTGCCGGCACGAAGCAGGTCTTCGGCCGCAACTTGCAATCCGTCGTCCCCCAGCTCCACCGGGAACGCCCGCGGGACGAGTACGGCCGACAGGTCCCGACGTACACCGGGATCACGCTCAACCAGTCGGCGCCACATTCCACTGAGTCGCGACTCAAGCGACTCAACCCCACTCAGACCACCCTCTGAGCCGCTCTGAGTCGCTTGAGTCGCGACTCAACGCAATGTGGATTCACCGGGTTTCCCCAGCCTCGGTGCCGCGAGTCCGTCTCCCGAAGCCCAACTAGCCCACACCCCATCCTCAGCAGGGCACGGCCGGCTCCCGTCGACCGTGCCCTGCTGCCGGTTCAAAGGAACCCACATGGCCACGCACACCAGCAGGCGGGGGATGCTCAAAGTCCCGGAGGTCTGTGACGAACTCGGCATCTCTCGCTCCACCTTCTACGAGTGGCGGCTGAAACACCGCGCCCCCCGCTGCATCAAGCTCCCGAACGGGGAACTGCGCGTGCGTCGCGATGACCTGGATCTCTGGCTGAACGATTGCGAGGCCGCGGCCTGATGGACACCACGTACGAGGTCAAGATCTGGAAAATCGGGTCCCGAAAGCAGGCCAAGGGCACCACCTACACCGTGCGATGGTTTTTGGCAGGGCGTGAATGGCGTACCCCCTTCGCCACCCGAGCGCTTGCCGACGCCTTCCGCTCCGAACTGGTCAGTGCCACACGTCGCGGCGAGGCCTTCAGCGTGCTGACGGGACGGCCGCTCTCGCACACGTCGGGCGCTAGCTCGGTGAGCTGGTACGAATTCGCCCTGAGGTTCACGGATGCCCAGTGGCACCGCACCAGCGGCAATAGCCGTAAGACGACCTCCAAGGTCCTCATGACGGCCACCAGTGCCCTCCTGCGGACATCGGTGCCGAGCACACTCGATCCCGTGGCCCTGCGGACCGCGCTCCGTGAGTTTGCCTTCAACACCCGCCGTAGGGCGGAAGCACCGCCGGAGGTCGCTACTGCGCTCAAGTGGGTGGAGCGCAACTGCCATTCCATGGCGGTCTGGGAGGACTCCTCACGGGTCGAAGCGGTACTCCAGGCGGTATCGAGCCGCCTCGACGGCTCCGAGACTGCTGCGAGCACCATCAAGCGCAATCGGCGTGTGTTGAACGTCATGCTCGAATACGCCGTAAAGGAGAACGTTTTACGTACCAACCCTCTGCCCAAGGGACGAGGTACGGCGCCGAAGACGTCGATTGCCGTCGACAAGCGCTCGCTGATCAATCCGCGCCAGGCGGCTGCCCTTCTCGGGTGGGTACGTCGGCGACCCCGTGGGGGTCTTCGCCTTCACGCCTTCTTCGCCACGATGTACTACGCCGGGCCGCGGCCGGAAGAAGCGGTCGCCATGTACGTCATGGATGTCCGGCTTCCTTCGGCGAAGGCTGCCGACCAGTGGGGCGAGCTGCTGATTCACACTGCCCAGCCCGAGGTCGGCAAGCACTGGACGAACGATGGTGCGATTCACGAGGAGAGAGGCCTGAAGGGTCGGGCCAGGGACGACATGCGCACGGTCCCGTGCCGACCGGCGTTGACAAGGGTCCTGCGAGAGCACATCGAACGGGAAGGGCTCAGGCCCGGTGACCTGCTCTTTCCGGGTGAAAAGGGAGAGATGCTCGCCGGCTCGGTCATCCGCCGAGCGTGGCGATCTGCACGTCAGGAGACTCTCACTCCCGAGGAGTTCGCATCTCCCCTCGGGAAGCGCGTCTACGACCTGCGGAACACGTGTCTGACCAACTGGCTCAACGACGGGGTGCCGCCGGCGCAGGTGGCGGAGTGGGCGGGCAACAGCGTCCCGGTGCTCTTGGCGGTCTATGCCCGCTGCATCGTCGGTCATCTGAGCGACCTGAAGAAGCGCATCGAGGCCGGAGGGGACCTGCCCGAGATCTGAGGGGGGACCCGGAAACGCCACCGCGTATCCACCGTGGACACCCGTAGAAAGCGGGAATCAGTCGGTGAGAGTCGGACTGTAGCCGGCGCCGCCAGGCGCCGGCCGGACCCTTACCGCGGGGCTACCGGCGACTCGGTAGCGTGCCCCTGACCTGCACGAAAGCCCTCCCGTGAGGGAGGGCTTCGAGGGGTGGAGAAGTGGTGCCCCCGGCAGGACTCGAACCTGCGGCCAAGTGCTTAGAAGGCACCTGCTCTATCCGCTGAGCTACGGGGGCCGGAAGGTGGCCGTTGTGGCCTGGAGCCCCTGGGTGGGGGTGGGGCGCCGTCCGTGCCGGGTCAAGGATAGGGCTCCGGTTGCCTTGTCCCGGTTGCTTCACCCGCGTGCCACGATGTGGAGGTTCGGTGAAGCGGTCCCGATACTCGCAGGCAGGTGCGATTCTCGCATCGCTTTTGCGCCGCGTCGCCCTGGGTGTTGTGCACTCGTTATGCCTGCGTCCCACTCGTCCGCCGTGTCCTTGATGTTCCGCTGGAGTCGCCGTCGGCGCGCAGAGGGCGTATAAGCTTCAAAAATGGTCCTAAATTGGGCATTCTTCGCATGTGGTGACCTTGGATGTACGGCCTCAGCTGCTCGATGCCCTGTCCGCCCTGCGCGACCGGGTCGCGTCCGTGCGTCTGCCGCTGCCCCTGCCCGGCGCCCCGCGCGCCCGCCAGACCAGAGCCGAGCTGCTCGCGCAGCTCGACGACTACCTCGTACCCCGGCTCAAGGCGCCCGAGGCGCCCCTGCTCGCCGTCATCGGCGGGTCGACCGGGGCCGGCAAATCCACCCTCGTCAACTCCCTCGTCGGCCGGCAGGTCAGCGAAGCGGGCGTGCTGCGCCCCACGACACGCACACCGGTGCTCGTCTGCCATCCGGATGACCACCACTGGTTCGCCGGGATGCGGATCCTCCCCGACCTGATGCGCGTCTGGGCGCCCCAGGAGGACGAGGAACCGGCCACCCCGGCCAAGAGGAACCCCCTCCGCACCCAGAACCGCCGCACCTCCGCCCGCGAACTGCGGATCGAGACCGTCTCCACCCTCCCGCGCGGGCTCGCCATCCTCGACGCCCCCGACATCGACTCCCTCGTCGTCGAGCACCGCACGCTCGCCGCCGAACTCATCTGCGCCGCCGACGTCTGGGTCATGGTCACCACCGCCTCGCGGTACGCCGACGCCGTGCCCTGGCACCTGCTGCGCACCGCCAAGCAGTACAAGGCCACCCTCGTCACCGTCCTCGACCGGGTCCCGCACCAGGTGCTCACCGAGGTCTCGCGGCAGTACGGGGCCCTGCTCACCCGGGCCGGGCTGGGCGACGTACCGCGGTTCACGGTGCCCGAACTGCCCGAGTCGGCGGGTGGGGGCGGGCTGCTTCCGGCCAGCGCCGTCGCGCCGCTGCTCGCCTGGCTCAGCCACCACGCCCAGGACCCCGCCGCCCGGCAGTACGCCGTCGGGCGCACCGCGCTGGGCGCGCTCGACTCCCTCGGGCGGCGGATGCCGGAGCTCGCCTCGGCCGTCGCCGCCCAGCACGCCGCCGCCGTACGGCTGACATCGGCCGTCGAGGACGCGTACAAGCGGGAGGGCAAGCGGGTCCGCAACCGCCTCGACCAAGGCGCCGTCCTCGCCGGGGACGCCCTGACCAGGTGGCGCGGATACCCCCTCGACACCAGCGCCGACGAGCTGCTGGACTCCCTCGCCGAATCCCTCGCCGCACTGCTCCAGTGCGCCGTCGCCGCCGCCGACGAGCGGATCGCCGAAGCGTGGCGACGCGAACCGGCCGCCGCGGCGGTGTCCCTGCCCGCGCCCGACCGGGACGCGGCGGAACGTATCGGCATGGCCGTACGGCGCTGGCGCCGCGTCCTGGAGGAACTCGCGGAGGAAGAGGTCGCCCACCTCGACAAGCAACCGCTGCCCGACCCCGACGGCGTCGCGGCCCTCCTCGTCGCGGCCCTCCTCGGCGGCAAGCGTGCCCGCCCCGCCGGGGAGAAGCTCGCCGAGCGGATCGGCGTCCAGGCCGCCGTACGCCTGCGCGACCGGGGCGGGGAACTCGTCGGCGACCACCTCGACGAGGTGCTGCGCGCCGAACGCGACCGCCGTCTCGCCCCGCTGGAAGCGCTCGAAGTGACCCCGGAACCACAGGCCGAGCTGATCGCCGCGCTGTCCGTACTGCAGAAGGAGAGGTGACGCGGTGACCGCCCTGACCGACCGTGACCGCACCGATGACCGCTGGGACGACGGGTTCATCGCGCGCTCCCGCCCCCGGCCCAAGAGTCGAAGGAACCTGGGCGCCGTCCCCGGCTCCGGCGGCGAACTGTGCGGCGAGGGCCTCTGCGACGAGGGCCTGTGCGACGGGGACCACGACGACGCGGAGGTGCTGGGCGAGGGCGACGAGGAACTCGTCCGCGCCGTCTCCGGGGCGGGCAGCGACGGCGGCAAGGTCTCCGCGCCACCCCTCAGCCCCGAGGCCCAGGCCCTGCGGACGCGGCTCGACGCCCTGCGCCAGCTCGTCGGACTGTCCCGCACCCGGCTCGACGGCAAGACCCTCGCCGAGGCCGGCCGGGTCCTCGACGAGGCCGCGGCGCGCCGCGGTCTGTCACCGCAGCACACCGTCGTCGCCATCGCCGGGGCCACCGGAAGCGGCAAGTCCACGCTGTTCAATTCACTCGCCGGAGTGCAGATCTCCGAAACCGGACTGCGCCGCCCGACCACCGCCGCACCCATCGCGTGCAGTTGGTCGGACGGGGCCGCCGGCCTCCTGGACCGGCTTGAGATCCCCGGCCGGCTACGGCGCCGGCCCCGCGAGACCTCCGAGGCCGAGGCCCTGCGCGGCATGGTCCTCGTCGACCTGCCCGACCTGGACTCGGCGCTCGGCGTGCACCGGGACCACGTGGACCGGGTCCTGGCCCTGGTCGACGCGGTGGTGTGGGTCGTCGACCCCGAGAAGTACGCGGACGCCGTCCTCCACGAGCGCTACCTGCGCCCCCTCGCCGGACACGCGGAGATCACCTTCGTCGTGCTGAACCAGGTGGACCGGCTGCCCGGCGACTCCGCCGACCTCGTCCTCGACGACCTGCGCCGGCTCCTCGACGACGACGGCATCGCGCTCGGCGAGCACGGCGAACCCGGAGCCACCGTCCTCGGACTGTCCGCCCTCACGGGTGAAGGCGTCGGGGAACTCCGCGAACTCCTCGGACAGTTCACCCAGGAGAAGGGCGCCGCGACCCGGCGGATCTCCGCCGATGTCGATCGGGCCGCGCTGCGCCTGCGCCCGCTGTACGTCGCCGACGGGCACCCGGGGCCGGAGATCGGCGAGGCGGCGCGCGCCGAGTTCGAGGACCGGCTCGCGGAAGCCGTCGGCGCCTACGCGGCGGGCCTCGCCGCCGAACGGGCCTGGCGGCGCAACGCCGGCAAGGCGTGCGGGACGCCCTGGCTGCGGCTGTGGCGGTGGTACGAGGGCCGCCGCGCCCCGCGCTCCCTGGCCGGACTGGCCGCCCTCGCCGCGATCGGCCGCTCCACTACGCCGTCCGCGCCGGCACCCGTGGAGGAGGAGGTGACCGCCCGGCAGCGCGTGGAACAGGCCGTACGGACCGTCGCCGACGAGGCGGTCATCGGGCTGCCCGACCCCTGGGCGCAAGCGGTCCGGGAGACCGCCGTGCGCGGTGGCGAACAGCTGCCCGAGGCGTTGGACGAGCTGGCCGTGACCCTGGGCCCCGAGGTCGCCGTTCCCGGCGCCAAGCCGCCCCGGCCGACGTGGTGGCCCGCCGCGGTGCTCGCCCAGGCGGCCATGACGCTCGTTCAGATCTTCGGCGGGCTGTGGCTCGTCGGGCAGATCGTGGGCGTCCTCGAACCGAAGCTGATGCCGCCGGTGCTGTTCATGGTGGCGGGCATCATCGGCGGACCGCTGGTGGAGTGGGCCTGCTCCCTCGCGGCGCGCGGTCCGGCCCGCCGCTACGGGCAGGACGCCGAACGCCGGCTGCGGCAGGCCGCGGCGGGCTGCGGACGGGCCCGGGTCCTGGAGCCGGTCGCGGCCGAGCTGCTGCGCTACCGGGAGGTGCGCGAGCAGTACGCCACGGTGGCCGCAGGGGGGAGCAAGTTGTCCACAACCCGCCAGTAGTCCACAGGCCGGAGCGGGACCCGGGGGTCGGGTCCAGCATGGTCGTACCTCGCGCGGCCGGTCCGCCGGGGTACCCGTGCGGACGGCCCGCGGGGGTGCGGCACATGTGGGGAGGGCGGCCGGGATGAACGACACCCTGGTGACGCTGGTCGGGTACGTGGCGACGCAGATCGACTTCAAGGAGACGCCCACCGGCCCGTCGGCGAGGTTCCGCTTCGCCGTCACGCCGAGGTACTTCGACCGGCGGACGGACGCCTGGACGGACGGGGCCACCAGCTTCTACACGGTGTGGGCACGCCGTGTGCTCGCGGTGAACCTGGCCGGTTCCGTCTCGGTCGGCGAACCGCTCGTGGTGCACGGCCGCCTGCGGGTCCGGGAGGATCCGCCCGACGGCGACGGGGCCCGGTGGTTCTCCGCGGACATCGACGCCATCGCGATCGGACACGACCTCAACCGCGGCACGGCCGCGTTCCGCAGGGTGGTCAGGACGGACACCCCGCTGATGGGCACTCAGAACGCGGCGGTGGTCTGAGTGTTCGAGGAGGCTAGGATTCCCCGGTACTCACGGGCACCTGGGTCTTTGGCCCGAAGGGGAAGACTGTGTCGATTGCTGTTCCCGCGTCCTCCGCATCCTCCGCATCCGCCGGATCCTCAGCGGTCTCCGATTCCGCGGCCCCGGCCGCAGGCGGATCGACGTCCGTTCCGGTGGCGCCCTCCGGCGCCCGACCAACATCCAGAACCGCCAAGCCCGCGGTTCCGCTTCCTGGCCGGGAAGCCGTCCCTGCTCGTCCTGCTGCTCCGGCTGTTCCCGCCGTTACCGCCGTTCCTGTTGTCCGGACCGTCCCCGCGGCCGCCGGCGGGGGGAGGCCCTCCGTGCGCCGGCCGCTCGCGGTGGCGCTGCTGGCGGCGGCGGCCTTCACCGCCGCACCCGGGGCCCGGGCCGAGGCGGACGCCGGGCCGCCCGCTGGGCGGACGTCGGAGGGGGCCAGTGCCGTCCTCGACGGACTCAAGACGTACGGACAGGCCGTCCTGCGCGCCGGCGACGGCTCGGTCCGGCAGATCCCGGCCGGCCTGCACGAGATGCGGGTCGACGGCGGAGGCACCCTCCAGACGTACGGGGTGGGCGTCGCGGGCTACGCGCAGCCCCAGGCCCGCTTCACCGAGACCGGTTGGGGCGGCAGCCCCCTCGCCGGGAACGCCGAGGCGGGCCGCATCCGCTGGGTCCTGGAGCACTCCTACCCCCAGTTCAACGATCTGGCGGGGCTCGCCAAGGCTTCCGGTGCCGGTTCCCTGACCGCCGAGAGCGCGGCGGCCGGTACCCAGGTGGCGATCTGGAGACTGGCCGACGGGGCCCCGGTGGAGGCCGCCGACCCGGCCGCCGAACGCCTCGCCGACTACCTCCAGCGTGAGGCGGGCCGACTGCCCGAACCACCCGCCTCACTGGGGCTCGACCCCGGCTCGGCGACGGGACCCGTCACCGGACCGACCGGCAGCCGCATCGGCCCGGTCACGGTGCGGACCCGGGCCCAGAGCGTGACCGTCACCCCGGACGCGGCGGCCGCCGCGATGGGGGTCCGGGTCGTCGACGTCGACGGCAAGCCCCTGACGTCCGCCGCCGACGGAAGCCGCCTGTACTTCGAGGTGCCGGCGGGCACCCCGGACGGCAGGGCCTCCGTCACCGTCCAGGGCTCCACCAAGGTCCCCGTCGGGCGGGTCTTCACCAGCGGTGTTCCCGCCGAGGCGCAGATCGTGGCCGGTTCCAGCGAATCCGCGGCCTCGGCCGGGGCGGCGGCGGCGTGGCGCGCACCGGGGCAGGCCCCGGCGGGCACGGTCGGAAACCTGTCCGGAGCGACGGCGGTCCCCGTCGCCACCGCCGGGGCGACCCTCCCGTCGTCCCCGCAGTCCCCGGCGTCCCGGTCCCAGGTGTTCGAGACCTCCCCGACCTCCGCGACCTCCTCGACCTCTCCGGCCTCGCCGGACGAGGAGCGGCTGGCCTCCAGCGGCAGTTCCGCGGCGACCCCGGTCATCGCCTCCCTGGCCGTCGGCCTGGTGGTCCTGGGCGGAATGGTCGTCCTCCTGCTGCGCAAGCGCCCCCTCGAAGGCGAATACGCGGAGGAGGACGGCGCTTAGGCGGACTCCGGGGCCCCGCCCGGGCCCCGGGCTCCGGCGTGCGGGTGGCGGCGCGCCGGAGCCGGGGCCTGCCTGAGCCGAGGCATTCGGGGCGCGTCTGATTTCGGACCCGTTCCCCGGGGTAGGCGCTGGGGATGTCTGATCAAGAACTCACCTGGCGGGGTGCGGTCGCGCGCTGGGACCGGCAGCTGTTCGAAGCCGTGGCGCGCCGACACTGGCCCGGGGCCGACCGGGTACTGCCGCGTCTCGGTCGGGCCGCCAACCACGGGGTCCTGTGGGGCGGGACCGCGGTGGCGATCGGCGTGCTCGGCTCCCCCCGGGCCCGCAAGGCCGCCGTGCGCGGGGCCGCCTCGCTGGCGCTGGCCTCGGCGACCATCAACACCGTCGGCAAGTGGTCGGTCCGCAGGCCCCGCCCGCTGCTGGACGGCGTGCCCGCCGTGCGGCAGCTGCACACGCAGCCGCAGACCACCTCCTTCCCGTCCGGGCACGCGGCGTCGGCCTTCGCGTTCACCGCCGGGCTGGCGCTGGAGTCCCCGGGGTGGGGGGCCGTGGTGGCGCCCGTCGCCGCTTCGGTGGCGTTCTCCCGCGTGTACACGGGGGTCCACTACCCGTCCGACGTGGTGACGGGTGCGGCACTCGGGGTGGCAGCCGGGTTCGTCGTACGGCGGCTCGCGCGGGACGCCCAGGAGGCCCGGGTGGTGCCGGGGGACGAACGGCCCGCGCCCGGAGTCCCCGCGCTCCCGGACGGGGAGGGGCTGACGGTGGTCGTGAACACCGCGTCGGGGACGGCCGCGGAGGCCGGGCTCGACGTCCTGCGGGAGCGGCTGCCGAAGGCGGAGCTGGTGGAGGTCGACAGCGGCGATCTGGTGGCCGAGCTCGCGGCGGCGGCGTCCGGGGCCACCGTCCTCGGAGTGTGCGGCGGGGACGGCACGATCAACGCCGCGGCCACCGCCGCGCTGCGGGCCGGGGTCCCGCTCGCGGTGTTCCCGGGCGGCACCCTCAACCACTTCGCGCTGGACCTCGGCCTCGCCGGTCCGGCGGACACCTGCCGGGCCGTTGCTGCGGGCGAAGCGGTTCGCGTCGGCGTCGGCCGCTTCACCCCCGGCCCCCGGCATCCCGCCGCGCCGGACGCCCCCGCGAACCCGGTCACCGGCCACCACCCGGAGCCCGCCGCCGGCTCCGATTCCGATTCCGGTGCCGTACCGGCCCCCGCCGCCGGCCCCCGGCCGGGCGACGATTCCGGGTACTTCCTGAACAACTTCAGCGTCGGCGCGTACCCGGAGCTGCTGCGGCACCGGCTGCGCTGGGGGCCGCGCATCGGCGGCGGGCCCGCCGCGCTGCTCGCCGCCTGGCAGGTGCTGCGCGCCGAGCGGCCCGTCCGGCTCCGGTTGGCCGGTCGACCCCGGAGCGTGTGGCTGCTCTTCGCGGGCAACGGCACCTACCAGGGGACCGGCCCGACGCCGCGCCGCCGTGCCACCCTCGGCGAGGGCCTGCTCGACCTGCGGCTCGTCCTCGGCGGTGGCCGGCCCGGCCCCCGGCTCCTGGCGGCTGCCTTCACCGGTCCGCTGACGCGTTCCCCGGTGCACGTGGCGAGCAAGCTGCGCAGCCTGCGCGTCTCGGACGTCCCGCCCGGCACCCCCCTCGCCTACGACGGCGAGTACGCCGAGGCACCCCCCGCCTTCGTCCTCGACGCCCTCCCGGACGCCCTCACCGTCTACCGCCCCCACTGACGCCCCTTCGCCCCGGCCCCACGGTCGGGGCGAAGCCGCCCGCCCGGGCGCCGCGCCCGCCCCCGGAAGGCCACGCGGTCGCCGCTCCCGCCTCGAACCGCACCCGGGCACCCCGATCCTCCTTGGGCAGCAACCCGCGCGCCCCGATCGTCCGGGGGCCTCCACCCGGGCGTGGCTTCCGCCTTGGGCCGCACCACGGGCATCCCGATCGCCCGCGGGCCGCAGATCAGGTATCCCGACCGCCCCGGGCACCCCGACCGCCCTCGGGCCACCGCCCGGGGCGTGGCTTCCGCCTCGGGCAGCAACCCGGGCGCCCCGCGACCGACCGCCCCGCGACCGACCGCCCCGGGGCCGCCGCCCGGGACGGCCGTTCCCGGGCCCCGGCCGGCACGCCCTAGTAGGGCTCCACCGCCGGGCCCGGGTCCACCCCCAGGTCGGTGCGCATCGCGCCCCGCATGACCACCCATTGCTCGTTCGCGCGGAGCAGCCCGGACTGGATCTCCTCGAACGAACCGTTCGGCGCCGGGTTGCCCTCCTCCAGCCGCATGACCCGGTCGTACAGGGCCGCCAAGGTCTGCGACATCGCGTCCAGTTCCGCCAGGACCGCGTCGGAGGCGGCCATCTGGGCCTCGGCGAAGGACGCGTGCATTGCGTGCCGCGCCTCCTCCAGGGCCGTTCGCCGCTCCGGGGCGACGGCGTCCTTGTGCACCAGCCAGAGGTGGTTCATGAGCTCGACGCGGAAGCGGCGGTAGCCGGAGTTCGCCGCCACGTAGCAGTCGCGCCGCTGGTCCAGCGCCGCGACCTGCTGTTCGCGCCGCCACTGGGCCTCGGCCACCCGCTCCTGCCGGTCACCCTGCTCCGCCTGGACGCGGGCGACGAGGCGCTGCGTCAGCAGCGGGGCGAACAGGGTGCCGCCGACCCCGATGAGCGCGATGGCGAGCGGGACGAGGGAACTGGCGTTCAAGGGACCTCCGGGGCTGCCGGCACCGGGTGGCGCAGCACATCGTGCCCTCCCAGGGGGAGATACGACCAGGTCCCGTCCCGCCGCCGCCCCGCCACCCGCGGGCCACCGTCCCACCCCAGCTCAGGGGCCTCTGACCTACCCATTCGCCCGCAGGTATGGACGACTGGCAAGATGGGGTGTATCTGCCCATCATCGATCTGCCGGACGGTTTCTCTTGGCTGAGTTCATCTACACCATGCGCAAGACGCGCAAGGCGCACGGCGACAAGGTGATCCTTGACGACGTCTTCCTGAACTTCCTGCCCGGCGCGAAGATCGGTGTGGTGGGCCCGAACGGCGCCGGCAAGTCCACCGTTCTGAAGATCATGGCGGGCATCGAGCAGCCGTCGAACGGTGAGGCGTACCTGTCTCCCGGCTACACGGTCGGCATCCTGATGCAGGAGCCCAAGCTCGACGAGTCGAAGACGGTCCTGGAGAACGTCGAGGACGGCGTCGCCGAGATCAAGGGCAAGCTCAACCGGTTCAACGCGATCGCCGAGGAAATGGCGACGAACTACACCGATGAGCTGATGGAGGAGATGGGCAAGCTCCAGGACGACCTGGACCACGCCAACGCGTGGGACCTCGACGCCCAGCTTGAGCAGGCCATGGACGCGCTGGGCTGCCCGCCCGGCGACTGGCCGGTCACCACCCTCTCCGGCGGTGAGAAGCGTCGCGTGGCGCTCTGCAAGCTGCTGCTGGAAGCCCCCGACCTGCTGCTCCTCGACGAGCCCACCAACCACCTCGACGCCGAGTCGGTGAACTGGCTGGAGCAGCACCTGTCGCAGTACAAGGGTTGCGTCATCGCGGTCACCCACGACCGGTACTTCCTGAACAACGTCGCCGAGTGGATCCTCGAACTCGACCGCGGCCGCGCCATCGCCTACGAGGGCAACTACTCCACGTACCTGGAGAAGAAGGCCACCCGCCTCAAGGTCGAGGGCCGCAAGGACGAGAAGCGCCAGAAGCGCCTCAAGGAAGAGCTGGAGTGGGTGCGGTCCAACGCCAAGGGGCGTCAGACCAAGTCCAAGGCCCGTCTCGCCCGCTACGAGGAGATGGCGGCCGAGGCCGACAAGATGCGGAAGCTGGACTTCGAGGAGATCCAGATCCCGCCGGGCCCGCGTCTGGGCTCGATCGTGGTCGAGGTCAACAACCTGACCAAGGCGTTCGGCGACAAGGTCCTCATCGACGACCTGTCGTTCACGCTGCCGCGCAACGGCATCGTCGGCGTCATCGGCCCGAACGGCGCCGGCAAGACCACGCTCTTCAAGATGATCCAGGGCCTGGAGACGCCGGACTCCGGCGCCATCAAGGTCGGCGAGACCGTCAAGATCAGCTACGTCGACCAGAGCCGCGCCAACATCGACCCCAAGAAGACCCTCTGGGCGGTCGTGTCGGACGAGCTGGACTACATCAACGTGGGCCAGGTCGAGATGCCGTCCCGCGCGTACGTCAGCGCCTTCGGCTTCAAGGGTCCGGACCAGCAGAAACCGGCCGGTGTCCTGTCCGGTGGTGAGCGCAACCGCCTGAACCTGGCGCTGACGCTCAAGGAGGGCGGCAACCTGCTGCTCCTCGACGAGCCCACCAACGACCTCGACGTCGAGACCCTGTCGTCGCTGGAGAACGCGCTCCTCGAATTCCCCGGTGCGGCCGTGGTCATCTCCCACGACCGTTGGTTCCTGGACCGGGTCGCCACGCACATCCTCGCGTACGAGGGTGAGTCCAAGTGGTACTGGTTCGAGGGCAACTTCGAGTCCTACGAGAAGAACAAGATCGAGCGGCTCGGCCCGGACGCCACCCGTCCGCACCGTGCCACCTACAAGAAGCTCACCCGGGGCTAGGTCGAGACCATGGCGAGACACCACTACCGGTGCCCCCTCCGCTGGGCGGACATGGATGCCTTCGGGCACGTCAACAACGTCGTCTTCCTCCGCTACCTGGAGGAGGCACGGATCGACTTCATGTTCCGCTTGGCGCCGGGGGAGGGCAGCGAATCCTTCACGGGCGGCTCCGTCGTGGCCCGCCACGAGATCGACTACAAGCTGCCCCTGGTGCACCGGCACGAGCCCGTCCTCATCGAGTCCTGGGTGACCCGCATCGGCGCCGCGTCCCTGACCATTCGCTACGAGGTCAAGGACGAGGCGACGCAGGACGCGCCGGAGAAGGTGTACGTACGGGCCGAGACCGTGGTCGTGCCCTACAACCTCGCCGAGGGACGTCCCCGCCGCATCACCGCGGAGGAGCGTCGCTTCCTGGAGGAGTACCTCGACCGGCCCGAGGCCGCCGAAGGGCGCCTCGCGGCATGAGCGAGCAGCTGCGCTTCGTCGATCCCGGGGAGGCGGCGGACCTCGCCGCCTTCCTGGGTCGGCTGGTGCACTACGACCGCGCCGCCGCGGTCCGCCTGCAGGCGCGGGCGGGCGGCGGCGCGCTCGCCGTCTTCGGACGCCCGCCGTCCTTCGACGTGCTCGCCGTCCGTACGGCCCGCCTCGCCGAGCCCCTCGCGACACCGCTCGACCTGACCGTGTCGGCGGGCGAGCTGCTGGAGGCGATCGACGAGACCACCGCGGGAGCCGTCGTGCCCGCGCCGGTGACCGGCCCGCCCTGGGCCGGTGTGCTACCGCCCCGCGGCGGCTGGCAGCCGGTGGCGGGCCTGCCCGCCCCCGAGGCGGTCCGGGCCTCCGTGGCCGCGGCCGTCACCGAGTTCCGGGCCCGCGACGAGGCCCTGCCCCCGCAGCACCGGACCCGCTCCGAGCGGGACCGCATCGGCCGCGAGATCTGGTCGCGCACCGTGGGCGACACCGAACTTCCGCTGCGCGCCGTGCACGCCGCGCAGTCCCTCGGCTTCCTGCGGCCGGTACGGACCCCCGTCCCCGCCGCGACGACCCCCGCGGCAGCCCCGGTCGTGGCGCCCGCCCCCGTGGCGCTGTTCGCCTCCGGTGGCTGGCTGCGCCTCAGCACCCCGTACGGGTCCGTCGCCACCCGGCGCCCCGGGCGGACCGGTGGCCTGGGCGCCCTCCAGGTACGACCCGTCTGACCGGCCGGCCGGCCCCCGACTCAGGCAGTGTTGATCATCGAGGCGGCCGCGTAGGTCAGGTAGCGCCACAGCTGCGCCTCGTGCGCCGGCGCCAGACCCATCCCGTCCAGCGCCACCCGCATGTGCTTCAGCCACGCGTCGTGCGCGGCGGCGTCGACCTGGAACGGCGCGTGCCGCATCCGCAGGCGGGGGTGGCCCCGGTTGTCGCTGTAGGTCGTCGGGCCGCCCCAGTACTGCATCAGGAACAGCGCGAACCGTTCCTCGGCGGGCCCGAGGTCCTCCTCCGGGTACATCGGGCGCAGCAGCGGGTCCCCCGCGACCCCCTGGTAGAAGCGGTGGACCAGCCGGCGGAAGAAGTCCTCGCCGCCCACCAGCTCGTAGAAGGTCTGCTCCTGGACCGTGCTCTGCGACTCGTCATTCACCCGACCATCGTCTCAGACGCCCGGACGGAGGACCCCGGTCCTAGGTCCTGCCCGGGACCCGCCGACCGTCCGCCGGGGTCGCACGGGCGGCCCGACCGCAGCACAGTGGAGTCATGGGCACGGGTGGCACCGGGGCACACACCCCACGCAGGTCCCGCGGCGCGCCGGACGAAGCGGTCCGGGACCTGCGGGCGGCGGCGCACGCCGCCCAGGTGCGGGAGCTGACGGCGGCCGGGGCGCTGGAGGACCCCGCCTGGCGGGCCGCCTTCGCGGCCGTGCCCCGGCACGTGTTCGTCCCGTACTTCTGGACCGGCCGCGGCGCCGGGCACGAACGGCTGTGGGGCGAGGACCCGGATCCGGAGCAGCGGGCCCGCTGGTTGCGCGGCGTGTACACCGACGCCCCGCTGGCGACCCGACTGCGCGACGGAGAGCTGGTCTCCTCCAGCAGCCAGCCCTCGCTGATGGCGAGGATGCTGGAGGCGCTGGGGGTGCGCGACGGCGACAACGTGCTGGAGATCGGCGCGGGCACCGGCTACAACGCCGCCCTGCTCTGCCACCGGCTCGGCGAGGACCTGGTCACCACGGTCGATCTGGACGAGGAGATCACCGAGTCGGCGCGGGCCCACCTGGCGCTGCTCGGTCACCACCCGACGGTGGTGACGGGGGACGGCGCGCGCGGCTGCCCCTCCCGGGCCCCCTTCGACCGGATCCTGGTGACCTGCACCCTGCCGCTGATCCCGGACGCCTGGCCCGGCCAGTGCCGGCCGGGCGCGCGGATCCTGGCGCCGTTGTCGACGGGGTTGATCGCGCTCACCGTCCGGGACGCCGGTTTCGCCGAGGGGCACTTCCTGCACACCTCGGCCTACTTCGTCCCCCTGCGCGGGGCCACGGCCTCGCCCACTCCCGCCGGGACGACGGGCCCGCTGCACGGGGTGCCGTACGAACTGGTGGAGAACGAGCGCTTCCAGTTCCTGCTGATCCTGACCGCGGGCGTTCTGCACCCCCGTGAGGCCCTGGACCTGTGGCGCAGGGAGGGCCGGCCGCCGCGCGAACGGTTCGGGGTCACGGTGACGGCCGAGGGACAGTGGTCCTGGCTCGACGACCCCCAGGGACCGTACGTGTGGCCGCTGGGGGAACCCGTCCGGCCCGGTTAGCCGCGGCGGATGGTGATGGTGGTCCAGGCCCCGACGTGGACGCGGTCGCCGTCGGAGAGGGGGACCGGGACGTAGGGCTGGATCGGCTCCTCGCCGCCGTTGATGGTGGTGCCGTTGGTGGAGTTCTGGTCGACGACCGCCCAGCTGAGGTCGGGCTGCTGGACGAGCACCGCGTGCTGGTGGGAGACGCCCGGGTCCTCCGGCGGAACCGCCAGGTCGATGTCCGGGGCCTCGCCGGTGGACGCGCGCCGCCGGCCGATGGTGATCTGGCCGCCGGAGAGCGGCAGGTGCTGCTCGGGGGAGTACGCGGGCAGGTTGAGCGCGGCCGCTTCCGGTCCGCTGCGCTGCATCATGGCCAGGAAGTACGAGCGGTCGGGCGCGACCGTCGCCGACCAGGACACCGGCGCCGGGTTGTGCTGCGGCGGGAACGACTGATGCTGCTGCTGCTGGTACTCGTGGTGCTGTTGCTGCTGGTGGTACTCCTGCGGCGGCGGTGCCTGCTGCTGGTAGTAGTCCTGCTGGTACTCCTGCTGCACGGGCTGTACGGGCTGCTGACCGGAGCGACCCTGTTGCTCGTGCGAGGGCGGCGGCAACAGCCAGTCGTCCTCACGCTGGAGCGGCTCGGCGGGCCGGTTGACCCGGGACGGCCGGGACCCCTGGTACTCGAAGTGGTCCTGGGAGAAGACGGGCGGGGCCTGGGCCGGCGGCGGGCCGGGCTGCGCGCCCGCCCCGGTGCCGGGTCCCGCGCCCGTGGCGTCCGGGGACAGCGGAGCGTACGAAGTCGGCGTGCGGGTCAGGAAGTTGTACCGGCACTCCTCGCAGAACGGGGCCATGGCCTCGCGCGGGGTGCGGCACTGCGGGCACAGCTCCGCCTGGGCGGTCGGTTCACCGGCCGTGGGAGGGTAGCCGTATCCGTAGGAGGGCGCCGCGGGGTTGCCCGTAGGGGCAGCCATGCGGTGGCCGCAGACCTCGCACCAGTCGTCGGAGGCGGACTGGTGCCCGTTCGGGCAGGTCGGCATCGCGGCGCTTCCCCCTTCTCCCTGCGTCATCGCGTCAGGTTTCTTCTCAGTACTTCTTCACTCGGACGGTCTGCGTCGAACGCGTTTCAAGGGTCATCTCGTCGGCATCGGCGACCTTCGCTTTCAGCCGCACAGTACCCGCCACCGCATCGACGACATCCACCACCTTCGCCAGCAGTTTGGCAGTGTCGGCGTTCCCGGAGACGCTGGCAAGCTGCACGGCACGCCCCAGTTTGGCCGTGGCCCCGTCCACATCACCCATTTTGCGGGCTTCCAGGCCCTGTTGGATAGCCTGCGCGAGTTCTGCCTGTCCCGTGTAGTGCGCCACTTGCGGGCTGATGGCGGTCGAGGCCGCCAGATCGTCCGTCCACACCGCCCTGACCAGGCCCTGCGCGAGCGGCGGCTGCGGCTCGCCCGCCGGCCCGGGCAGGACCAGCGAGGCGCGGGCCGCCAACATCTCCTGACCGACGGAGGCACCCGGCACCCGGACGCAGACGTGGTACTCGCGGGACTCGTCGCCCCACGACCCGGTCGGGTAGTCCCCGGCGCGGGGCCCGGCCCCGGTGCGGCGGGCAGTGAGGTCCTGGACGGCGGGCGCGACCTGCTTGACGTACTGGACCTCCACCCCCACCGGGGTCCACAGGCGCAGCGCCACGTCCGCGACCTCCTTGCCCATGACGTTCTCCATCATGCGCGTGAAGTCCTCGGCGAGGTGGGCCGGATCGGCGACGATGTCCGCCGAGCCCAGCAGCGCGCCCGCGATCCCGGTGACCTCCTTGACCTCCCAGTCGGTGCCCACGCCGCGGGCGTCGCACGTGAAGCGGCCGGCGCAGGCGTCGAGGGTGGCGCGCAGCACCGCCGGTTCCTCGTGCTCGTTGCGGCCGTCGGTGAGCAGGATCCCGTGCCGGATCGTGGCCGTGGACCGGCGGAGCAGGCCGTCGGCCAGGCGCAACCAGGTCCCGATGGCGGTGCCGCCGCCCGAGGACAGGCCGCGCAGCGACTCCTTGGCCCGGGCCCGGGTCGTCGGGTCGGCGGTGGCCAGCAGGCCCTGGCCCGGGTACACCTCGCGGGCCACGTGGGTGCCCGCGATCACCGCGAAGGCGGTGCCGTCGCGCAAGGTGTCGATCGCGGCGGCCGTCGCCTCGCGGGCCCCGCGCATCTTGTCCGGCGGGTACTCCATCGAACCCGAGCAGTCGACCATGATCACCACGGCCGCGTCCTGCCCCAGGACGCGGGCGGCGGTCGCGGTGGCGCCCCCGCTGGAGGTGACCGTCACGATGGCGTGCACGTCCCGGCCGCCCTCGGGCAGGAACTCGTTCTGGTACACCTCCACGCTGAAGCGCGGGGCGCTCGGCTTGGCGAAGTTCGCCATCGACTGGACTCCTCGGGGGGCTCGCTGACGGGGACGGGCTGGTCAGGCCCGGGGGTGTGGTTCCGCTTCGGCTTCCGCTTCCGGTGCGGCGCCGGGATCTCCCGGTTCCGGTTGGGCCGCGAAGGGCACCAGGGCGACGGTGACGTTGTCGTGCCCGCCCCCGTCGAGGGCGTGGCCCACCAGGACCTGCGCGCTGTGCAGGGGACGGACGGCCGCGTCGGGGGGCAGGACCTGGGCCATGTCCCGGGCGGACTCCGCGTAGTTCCACAGGCCGTCGGTGCAGACGACGACGACACCGGGGTGATCCGGCTTGTAGCTGGCGGTGTGCGGTTCGAGCTCGTACGCGTCGGCCCCGAGCCAGCCGGTGATGGCGTGGGCCCGGACGTCGGCGTAGGCCTCGGCCTCGCCCATCAGGCCCGCCGCGACCATCTGGGCGGCCCACGAGTCGTCCTCCGTGAGGCGCCGCGGCATGGCGGCGCGGTCGTCGGGCACCCAGTAGGCGCGGCTGTCGCCGACCCAGCCGATGGTCAGGACGCCGCCACTGACGACGGCGCCGACCAGCGTGCAGGCCGGCGCGTTCTGCGCCCCGGGCGTCTCGGGCGCGAGGGCGTTCACGGCGGTGGCCGCGGCCAGGATCGCCTCGTGCATGGCCTCCTGGGGGTGGGCGCCGCGGGGGAGGGCTTCGAGCAGTGCCTCGTTGGCGGCGCGGGCGGCCGCGGCCGAGGCCTCGTCGGGTCGGCTCGCGGAGGAGACGCCGTCGCAGACGATGGCCACGGTGGCGGCCGACCCGTCGGGCAGGGCGGTCGCCGACACGGCGAAGGAGTCCTCGTTGCGGTGGTGGCGCAGGCCGCGGTCGCTGACGGCGGCCACGCTGCCGAGCTCCTCCTCCAGGTGGTCCCGCTCGCGGGGCTGGGCGTGGCCGCAGTGCTCGCAGTACCCGTCGGGATCGACGTGCCCGGACCGGCAGGCGACGCAGGTCTTCCCGCCGTCCCCCGCCGGGGCGGCGCCGTACGGGTCCTCGTGCGCGGGCCCGCCCTGCGGGGCGTACGGGTCCTCGTGCGCGGGCGGTCCCCAGGCCCCGTCCCCGGACGGCGTGCCGGGATCCCCGGCGCCGCCGGGGAGGTCGTGGCGTACGGGCTCCTGCCCGTACGGGGCCGCGTGGCGGCCCGGTCCCTGCTCCTGCGGTGCTTCGTGGCGGCCCGGTTCCTGCCCGTGCCGGGCCCCGTGCCCGGGTTCGACCCCGCCCCGGGGCGGGGTCGAACCCGGCATGCCGGAGCCGTCGCCGACCAGGGTCGGCGCGGCCTCGGCCACACTGCCCCAGCCGGGCGCGGGCACGCCGGGGGTGTATCCGGCGGAGCTGCGCAGGCCCGCGCCGACCGGTTCGCCCGCCCCACCCGAGGGGCCGGGTACCGCACCGGGGGTCCCGCCCGCCGGTGCGTGTGCCGGGGCGGCGGGCCGTGCGGCCGGAGCCGACGCCGGCAGGGATCCGACCGGCAGGGTCGGATCGGGGTCCGGGGGCGGGGGTGGGGAGGACAACGCGTAACCGCACACGCCGCAGAAACAGTCACCCTCCTCCAAGGGCTCCGCGCAGCTGGGGCAGCCCGACGGCCGATGCATCGACATCACTCACACCCACGTCCGGGGACGGAAACGGTTTGCCCGTTCCACCAGTTCGATCCTCTCCTCGCCCCGCTGCGCCAGCCGGGCGAGGACGCGGTACGAGCGTTCCAGGCCGAAGCGCAGCCCCCGCTCGTCCAGTTGACTGCCGAGCAGCGAGGTCCGGCCGGGGTCGGCGCCCCGGCTACCCGACAGTACCCAGTCCAGGGCCACGCCCAGAACCTCCGTCGCCAGTCGCTCCTGCCGCTCCGGGTCCAGCCCGAACCGCCGCAGCGCCTCGACCTGGCCGGACGCCGCCACGAGATCGGTCAGCAGGGGCTCCTGCGGGGACCGGTCGCGCAGGCGTGCCCGTACGGCCGCCACCCGTGCGGCGGTGTAGTGGATGGAGGCCTCCGGCACGGATTCCAGGGTGCGCACCGCACCGTCCCGGTCGTCGGACGCCAGCTGGACCCGGGCCAGGCCGAAGGCCGCGCTCACGAAACCCGGGTCGGTGGTCCAGACGAGGCGGTAGTACTCGGCGGCGTTGTCCAGCTGTCCGAGGATCTCGGCGCACAGACCGAGGGCCAGCTTCGGAGCGGGCTCACCCGGGAAGGCGTCGTAGATCGCGTCGAAGGAAAGCGCCGCTATCTCGTCGTCCCCGGTGGCCAGCGAGGCGATCCCGCGGGCCCACACCACGCGCCAGTCGTCCGGGTGCCGGTCCTCCAGCGCGGTCAGGGCCTCGCCTGCCACCGCGAGTTCTCCCAGTTCGAGCCGGGCCCGCAGTTCGCGCAGCCGCAGTTCGGCCGAGTCGGCCGGGGCCGAGCCGAGGGCGCCCAACAGGTCGGCGGGCGCGGACGCGAGGAGTCCGGTCAGGAAGCCGGCGTTGGGGTCGGCGGCGTCGACCAAGGGCACGGGCAGGGCCAGTGCCGTGTCGCGCGCGTCGAGACGGGCCAACCCGGTCCGCACCGCGGCCGACCCGGCGCCCGGCGCGGTCACCGGAAGGACGACCACCGACGGACCGGCCTGCGCCGACCGCGCCTCCTGCGCCGGGCCGGCCCGGCGGGCCCCGGGCACCTGGGCGCCCGCCAGGTGTGTGGCGGTGGTACCGAGCGGGGCGACGCCGCCCACGGCAGGGGCCTGTGCGGCGACGGGCGAGGGGCCGACCAGCGGCGGAACGACCGCGACGGATCCCGGGCCACCGGCCGGCGCCGCAACCGGAGCGGGAACGGCGACCGGCGCCGGAGTTCCGGCCGGTGCCCGTCTGCTGCCCCGACCCCGGCCCCACGTCCGGCCCGCGATCTCTCGCGCACCCAGTCGGGAGACCTCGGCGCCCGGCCCGTCCGCGTACAGCCGGGTGTCCGGGACCCGCAGCTCGGGCCCGAACAGCGTCGACAGCTGCGGACGCGGCCGACCCGTCTGCAACGCGACGACCTCCCGCAGCACGCCGGTCAGCTGGTCGGCCATCTCCTGCGCGGACGCGAACCGCCGACCCGGATCCGGATCGGTGGCCCGGACCAGCAACCGGTAGAACGACTCGTACCGGCCGAACACCTCGATGTGCTCCGGGTCGGGCAGCGAGTCCACGAACACGTTCGTGTAGCCCTGGAAGTCGAAGGTGAGCACGGCGAGGGTGCGCGCCACCGTGTACAGGTCCGAGGCCACGGACGGACCGAGCTCGGCCACCTCGGGGGCCTGGTAGCCGACGGTTCCGTATATCGCCGACTCGTCGTCGTCCATCCGCCGGACCGCGCCCATGTCGATCAGCTTGAGCTGGTCCTGCTGCTGGATGGCGTTGTCGACCTTGAAGTCGCAGTACAGGAGGTTGCGGCTGTGCAGGTGCCCGAGGGCCTCCAGCGCCTCGATCCCGTACGCGCAGGCCTGCTCCACGGGCAGTGGGTCGCGTCTGCCGTCCGGCCGGCGCCGCTCGTTCGCGATCTCCTTCAGGGACTTGCCGCCCACGTACTCCATGACGATGTACCCGTCGAGCGAACCCGTCCGCTGGTCCAGGTGCTCCACGAAGTTGTAGATCCGCACGATGTTGGAGTGCTCGATCTCCGCGAGGAAGCGCCGCTCGGAGATCGCCGCCTCCATCGCGTCCTGGTCCCCGGTGTCCAGGAGGCCCTTGAGGACCACCCACCGGTCGGAGACGGCCCGGTCCACGGCCAGGTAGACCCAGCCCAGACCCCCGTGCGCGAGGCAGCCCGCCACCTCGTACTGGCCGTGCACCACGTCGCCCGCGCGCAGCTTGGGCACGAACGAGTAGGGGTGGCCGCACTTGGTGCAGAACCCCTCCGTACGACCCGGCCGTTCGCCCCGCGACCGTCCGACCGGCGCTCCGCAGTCCGAGCGGGAGCAGAACCGCTTGCGCTCCGGAACCTCCGGGTTCTCCAGCACCGCCGCCGAGGGGTCGGGACGCGGCACCTCCGGCACGCTGACCAGCCCGGCTCCCAACCGGCCGCGCCCCGAGCCGGAGGAGGCCGAGCCGGAACTGCGCACCGACACCGAACGGGTGGACGCGGAACCCGGCAGGGACCGCGACAGCCGCCCGGACACCGAGCGGCGGGACGAGGAGGAGCGTGAGGAGCGGGAGGAACGCGCCGAGGCCGAGGACCGCCCCGATCCGCGGGAGCCCGCCGAGCCCCTGGAGTCGCCGTGCCGGGCGGCGCTGGTCATGCCCGTCGGCGGGGAGACCAGCTCCTCGGCGCCCGCCGCGACCGCGCCCGTCGGGGCGAGCCCGCAGGTGTCGCAGTACAACTCGCCGCCGCCCATGTCCTCGTACGCGCCGGGGCAGCCGGGGCGCATGCAGGGCGTTCCGATCAGGCTCATGCGTCCTCCTTCCCCGGCCCGACGGGCCGGTGCTGCTCGGGTGGGTACCGCTTCGGCAGGTGCTGCTCGGGCAGGTGGTGCTCACGCGGGTGCTGCTCGGGCGGATGGGGCGCCGGTAGATGGTGCTCCCGCACGTCGTGCCGGTCCGGTGCGCCGGGGTTCCCTTCGGCCGGGTCCTGAGCCCCGTCGTCCCGCGCGCCGTGGTCCTGCGGTGGTGCCAGCGCCTCGGCGGTGGCCCGCTGGTAGCGCAGGACCGCCAGTTCGGCGGCCCGCAGATCGCAGGGAGCGCTCCACAACATCCGCCGGGCGGTGTCGTACCGCTCGATCAGCAGCGGGTCCTCCGCCAGTCCGTGCCGGGCGACCTTCGCCTTGTAGGCGTCCAACCTGCCGCGCAGTTCGGCCCGCACGGCCAGCGGGGCCGTCACCGCCGTCAACGATTCACGGGCCCGCCGGAGTTCCTCCTCGGCCCGGTCCTCCAGGGCGTCCAGCAGCGGTGACAACCGGTGCCACTGTGCGTGCCGGCGGTACTCCGCCGCCGCCGCGAGCTGCTCGTGCAGGGCGGTCGGCGGTCCGCTGACGGCCGGCACCTCGGACGCCGCGATCTTCGCCAGTACCTCGACGCGGGCGTTGCGCGCCTCCGCGAGCGTGCGATCGGCCCGCGAGAGCACGTCCCGCAGGGCGACCAGCCGCTGCTCGGCGTCCTGCCGGACGGTCAGCACCGCCTCGACCTCCCGCCGTACGTCGTCCAGGGCGCGGGCCGCCCGGTCGTAGCGGGCGGTGTCCGGTCGCCCGCCGCCCGGGGCGGAACTTCCCGGCGCCGGGGTCCAGAAGGCCAGCGGGTCCGCGATCACCCGCTCGCGCAGCCGCGCCAGCTCGACGGTGATCGACTCCAGGTCGTCCCCCGACGGGTGCTCGCCCGGCCGGACCCCCACCGAGTGCGCCAGCGACCGCGTGCGGTGCAGCTCGGCGGCCAGCAGGTCGATCCGCGCGGGCAGCGCCGACCACACCGCGTCCGCCGCGACCACCAGGTCCAGGGAGCTCGCGTAGAGCTCGTTCATCCGGGCGACGAGCTCGGCCAGCGAGAACCGTTCCGCGAGCGCGGCGCCCTCCAGCCCGGCGCCGGCGATGGTCACCCCGGGGCCGCGCAGCCGCTCGGTGAGCTCCGCCAGGTCCTCCCGGTTCGGCCAACGCCGCCGCTCACGGATCGCGCGGGCGGCGGCCAGGGCCCCGCTGTAGGCGTCGAAGTACGTCCACAGCCGAGTGATGGCCGTGTCGGCGGCGGCCCACCGCTCCTGGGTGATCCCGCTCAGCGCGGCCCCTTCCAGGAGCCGGCGGCCGGCATGGTCCTGGAGCGCGAGCAGCGAGGTCTCCACGGCCTCGTGCTCCGCGCCCAGCCGTGTCAGCGCACGGTCGACGTCATCCCTGTCCATCAATGCGGGCCCCGTTCCCGGAAGGCTCACGTACGGCCTCGAATCCGCCACAGGCCTCAGCCGTCCCGGTATTTGGGCGCGGGCGGCGAGGCCACCTTCGGCAGCACGTTCTGGAAGTGGTTCCGGTAGGAGGTGGCCCACGGGCTGCCGTCGCCGCCGGCACGGTAGTCCTCCAGCACCTTGTTCACGCGGCGCACCAGGTCGGAGGCGTCCTTGTTCATGGCCACCCCGTAGAACTCGCGGGTGAAGGGGGCGCCGACGAGCTGCACGGACGGGTCCTGCGCGGCCTGACCGGCGGCGAGCGCGTTGTCCGTGATGATCCCGTCGACCTCGCCCAGTTGCAGCCGCACCAGGCAGTCCAGCTGGTTCGGGACGGAGACCGGCACCGAGCCGTAGGACTGTGACGTGAGGGCCGCCTCCGCCGTGGACCCGGCGGCCGTGCAGATCCGGCGGCCGTTCAACGAGCCGTCGTACCCGGTGATCGGCGAACCCTTGGGCGCCAGGACCTGCTGCCCGGCCTCGAAGTAGGCGGTGGAGAAGGCGACGTCCTCCAGACGCTTGCAGTTGATGGTCATCGTCCGGACGACGACATCGACGCGGCCCTCCTGGAGGGCGGGGATCCGCTGGCTGGTGGGGATCGCCCGGTAGATGACCAGGTCCTCGTTGCCGAGGATGTCCTTGGCGATGGCCTTCACCAGGTCGATGTCGAAGCCGACGAGGTGGCCGTCCGGATTGCGGTAACCCCACTTGAAGCTGTTCTGGTCCACGCCCGCGACGAGCTTGCCGGCCTTGCGGATCCGCTCGATCGTCGGCCCGTCCATGGTGGACGGGCGCAGGCTCGCCTCCGGATCCGGGCAGGTGTCGGCGGGAGCGGCGGGCGCCGCGACCACCGCGGACGGCGGACGGACCGGTCCGGTCCGTGCGCCGTCCGGTGCGCCGTGGGCGAGCGGCAGCAGCACGGCCGCCGCGGTCACCGCGCAGGCGGCGGCCATCGCGCTGACCCCGCCCCAGCCGCGCATCCGGCCCGCCGCGCGCCGCACCGGGGAGGCCCCGGGCGTCCCCGATGCCTCGTCCTGCCCCGCCCGCATCCGCCGTATCCGCATCGATCTCACCTGTACTCCGAAAGCCTGCGACCGATGCCGAGGAGGGCGGCCACCGCGCCGAGGACGGCCAGGGCCGCCGAGCCCGTCACCAGTCCGTCCAGCGCGCCGAGCCCGCTCCGGGCCGCCCGGGTGAACTCCTGCTGCTCGTGGACGACGGCCTCCTCCAAGGAGGCGTCCACGACGTCGAACGACGCGCCACTGCTGTCCTTGTCCCCGATGACCTGGGGCAGGGCCAACTCGTAGTCGCCCTTCATGTCCGACTCGCGGGCCGCCGCGTGCCGCTGCTTCCACTCGGTCACGCCGGCCGCGGCCTTCTTGAGGGGATCCCGGCCACTGGCGTCGTCGGCCAGTCGCAGGGCCTTCGCCAGCCCCTCGTCGAGCTGCCGCATGTTGGTCGCGTAGTCGACGTCGTACTTGTCGGACTTCTTGTCCTCGGCCAGCACGGCGCCCCGCGCGATCAGTGTCAGGTTCTCGCCGGCCCGGGCCTGGAGCGAGGCGATCCGCGCGTCGTTCAGCACCTTCAACGACTCCTGCCCGTCGGCCCGGGCCTCGCTCAGCCCCGAACGGGCGACGGTCTGCCCGACCGTCAGCCACAGCAGCACCACCACCGAAGCGGCGGTCGCTGCGAGCAGCCCCTGGTTGAAGACCCGGTGGGTGCGCAGGTAGTTGCGGCGCTGCGCCCACACCAGCGCGCCGACGGCCAGCACCCCGGCCCCCGTCGCGGCCAGTGGCCAGGACCGGGCCTCGTCGTGGTCCGTGTAGAGCCGGCCGGTCTCCGCCTCGTAAAGCCGCTGCGCGGCGGGCAGCAGGACCGTGCTCATCTGCTCGTTGGCGTGCCGCAGGTAGGCCCCGCCCAGCGGCAGGCCCTGCCGGTTGTTGGCGCGGGCCTGCTCGATCAGGCCGGTGTAGCGGGGCAACTCCTCGCCGAGCAGCGCTATCTCCTTGCGGGACTCCCCGCCGGCGCCGGTGTTCGCCGCCGCGCTGATCAGGAGCCGGGAAGCACTGGCGATGTCCTTCTCGTACCGCCGGCGGACCTCCCTGGGCTCCTGGGCGCCCGCGAGGAACCCGCTGGAGGAGGCCGTGTCGGCGTCGGCGAGGGAGCGGTAGATGTTCGCCGCGTCCGCGCTGAGCGGCTGGCTGCGGCCCACCACGGCCTCGGACGCGGCGACCCGGTCGGACACCTCCCACACGGCGACCGCGCCGAACAGCACGATCAGTGCGGCGAGTCCGGCCCCGATGATCCGCAGCCGACCCGGCTCGGTGGTCGCGGCGGCGCGCAGCCGCTCGACGCCCTCCGCCCAGGCGGTGCCCCGCCCCGGCGGGGCGGGCGGACCCGCGGCAGGCCGGGGCGGCGCACCGGAAGTGCCGCCCCCGGGCGCGGGCGCGCGTGTCGTGATGGCCACCGTGACCTCCCCCTCGGTCCCTCTGCTCCGGAGCAGTATGGCCTTAGCGGCGGCCGACCACAGCACCCGGTGCTCGATCTTGGGTGATCCGTACCCGCGACCGTCCCCGAGAACGCCCCCGGTGCCGCCCCCGCCACCCCCGCCGCCCCTTCACCGTCAATACGTCGGGAGGGCCCCCACGGTTCCAGACCCGCCGCGTTCCCGGGCGGGTTCACCCGAAATGGGCACGGAGCTTTCCGTGGGCCCCGGGGGGCGCCCCCAGCGCGTCCAGTCCCAGCAGACCGGCGCCCAGCACCGGCGGCGCGGCCACCACCGAGACCCGCGCGAGCGGGGCCCGCCGCGCCAGCCGCGCCCGGATCCTGTCGTTGAGCTGCGGATGCCCGGCCGCGAGCACGCTGCCGCCCAGCAACACCGGCACCTCCTGTGTCGACAGGCCGAGCCGCTCCAGTGCCACGGACGCCATCGCCACCACCTCGTCGGCCTGTCGTTCCACGAGGGAGGACGCCACCGGATCGCCCGCCGCCGCCACCGCGAACAACACCGGCACCAGCTCGTGCACCCGCCGCCGGGGGAGGGACCCCAGGTGCAGCGCCTCGATCAACTCGTACATGGAGCCGAGCCCGAAGTGCCCGGGCAGCGCGACCGCCAGCTCCGTCGGACCGCCGCGCCCGTCCTCGGCGCGCGCCGCCCACCACAGGGCCTCCTCCGCGAGTCCGCCCCCGCCGCCCCAGTCACCGGAGATCATTCCGACGGCCGGGAAACGGGCGGTGCGCCCGTCGGGCAGCATGCCGACGCAGTTGATGCCGGCCCCGCAGACCACCGCGACCCCGCGCGGCGCGTCCCCGGCGGGCAGCCCCGCCCGCAGGATCGCGAAGGTGTCGTTGCGCACCGCGGTCGCCGCGCCCCACCCGCGCGCGCTGACGGCGTCGGCCAGCCGGCGTTCCTCCACGGGAAGGTCCGCGTTGGCCAGGCAGGCGGAGACCTGGGCGGCGTAGGGGGCGCCGGGCCGCAGCCGGGGCAGACCGGCGGCCTCGGCCGCCTCCGCGACGGCCTGCCCGAGGACGTCCACGGCCGCCTCGACACCGACCCGGGGCGGCTGGAAGCCCCCGGACCGACCGGTGCCGAGGACGCTGCCGTCGGCGCCGATCAACGCGACGTCGGTCTTGCTGTTGCCGGCGTCGACCGCGAGCACGGCGGCGCCGGCGGGCGTCACGCCCATGGCAGGTGCTCCTTGTTGTGGGCAAGAAGCCGGTCGGTCAGTCCTTCCGCGAGGTCGAACTGCCCGACGAGGGGGTGCGCGAGGAGCGCCTTGAACACCCGCTCGCGCCCGCCGCGCAGGGCGGCGTCCAGCGCGAGGTCCTCGTACGCCGTGACGTGGGAGACCAGACCGGCGTACAGCGGGTCCAGCCGGGGCACTGCCAGCGTGGTGGGACCGGAGCGGTCCACCCGGGCCTGCACCTCGATGACCGCGTCGTCCGGGAGGAACGGCAGGGTCCCGGCGTTCCGGGTGTTCACCACCTGGACGGCGCCGGCGCCGTCGCCCAGCAGGGCGGCGGCCAGGTCCACGGCGGCCTCCGAGTAGAAGGCGCCGCCGCGCTTGGCGAGCAGCGATGGCTTCTCGTCGAGCGCGGGATCCGCGTACAGGCCGAGCAGTTCCCTCTCCATCGCGGCGACCTCCGCGGCCCGCGAGGGCTTCTCGGCCAGTTCCCGGACCACCTCGTCGTGCGCGTAGAAGTAGCGCAGGTAGTACGAGGGGACGACGCCGAGCCGGTCCAGTACCGCGGGCGGCAGGTGCAGGTCGGCGGCGATGGCGTCGCCGTGGGCGGCGAGGAGCCGCGGCAGCAGGTCCTCGCCCTGCGGGCCGCCCCTGCGGACCCCGAGCTCCCAGGTCAGGTGGTTGAGGCCGACGTGGTCGAGGTGGATCTCGGCGGGGGAGAGGTCCAGCAGCCCGGCGAACTTGCGCTGGAAGCCGATGGCGACGTTGCACAGCCCCACCGCCTTGTGCCCGGCGTCGAGCAGGGCTCGGGTGACGATCCCGACGGGGTTGGTGAAGTCGATGATCCAGGCGTCGGGCGCGGCCCGCCGGACGCGCTCGGCGATGTCCAGCACCACCGGGACGGTGCGCAGGGCCTTGGCGAGGCCGCCCGCGCCGGTGGTCTCCTGCCCGACGCAGCCGCACTCCAGTGGCCAGGTCTCGTCCTGGAGCCGGGCGGCCTGCCCGCCGATCCGCAGCTGGATCAGCACCGCGTCGGCGCCGGCGACGCCCGCGTCCAGGTCGGAGGTGGTGGTCACGGTGGCCGGGTGTCCCTGGCGGGCGAAGATCCTGCGGGCCAGGCCGCCGATCAGCTCCAGCCGCTCGGTGGCGGGGTCGATCAGTACCAGTTCCTCGACGGGCAGGCCGGCGCGGAGCCGGGCGAACCCGTCGATCAGCTCGGGGGTGTAGGTGGAACCGCCGCCCACCACTGCGAGTTTCATGGTCGTCAGCCTTTCACTCCGGTCAGGGTGACGCCTTCGACGAACGCCTTCTGGGCGAAGAAGAAGAGGACGATCACCGGTGCCATGACGAGCACGGTCGCCGCCATGGTGAGGTTCCAATTGGTGTGGTGCGCGCCCTTGAAGGACTCCAGGCCGTAACTGAGGGTCCAGGCGGCAGGGTTGTCCGAGGCGTAGATCTGCGGGCCGAAGTAGTCGTTCCAGGCGCAGAAGAACTGGAACAGGGCGACGGCCGCGATGCCCGGCTTGGCCATGGGCAGCACGACGCGCAGCAGGGTGCGCAGTTCGCCGCAGCCGTCGACGCGGGCCGCGTCGAGGTACTCGTCGGGGATGGTCAGCAGGAACTGGCGCAGCAGGAAGATCGAGAAGGCGTCACCGAAGGCCATCGGGACGATCAGCGGCCACAGGGTGCCGGACAGGTCCAACTGCTTGGCCCAGAAGAGGTACATGGGGATGACCACCACCTGCGGCGGCAGCATCATCATGGCGATCACCAGCAGCAGCGCCGGCCGCCGGCCGCGGAAGCGGAACTTGGCGAGGGCGTACGCGACGGGCACCGAGGACACCACGGTCAGCAGCGTGCCGAGGCCCGCGTACAGCAGGGTGTTGCGCCACCAGGTGAGGAATCCGGGGGTGTGCCAGACGGTGGCGTAGTTGCCCCATTCCCAGGTCCGCGGCCACAGGTCGCGGGTCAGCGCCTGCTGGTCGCTCATCAGGGAGGTGAGGAGCAGGAAGACGAAGGGAAGGACGAAGAACAGGGCGGCGGCCACGCCCAGGCTGTGCACGGCGATCCAGTGCAGGGCTGCCCCGCGCCGCGCCCGGCGGCCGGGCGCGGGGTCCGGGGTGCTCATTCCGCTGCTCCGATCAGTCCGCCACGGCGCCGCATGAGGAGTGCGGTGAAGGCCATGGAGAGGGCGAACAGCACCAGGGCGACGACGCAGGCGGTGCCGTAGTCGAAGCGCTGGAAGCCGACGTTGTAGACCACCTGGGGGAGGGTCAGGGTGGACTTGTCGGGGTAGCCCGGCTCGAACTGCTGCCCCGAGCCGCCGATGACCCCGGCGGCCGCCTTCCCGGCGACCAGCGGTTGGGTGTAGTACTGCATGGCCTGGATGACCCCGGTGACCACCGCGAACAGGATGATCGGCGAGATGTTCGGCAGGGTGATGTGCCGGAAGCGGGCCCAGGCGCCGGCGCCGTCGAGTTCGGCGGCCTCGTACTGCTCCTTCGGTACGTCGAGGAGCGCGGCCATGAAGATGACCATCAGGTCGCCGACCCCCCACAGCGCGAGCGCCGTGAGGGCGGGCTTGGACCAGTCGGCGTCGGTGAACCAGCCGGGCGCGGGCAGCCCCACCGACTCCAGCAGGGTGTTGACCGGGCCGGTCCCGGGGTTGAGGAGGAAGACGAAGGCGAGCGTCGCCGCCACCGGCGGGGCCAGGTAGGGCAGGTAGAACAGGGTCCGGAAGAGTCCGGCCCCGGTCTTGATCCTCGTGATGAGCAGGCCGACGCCGAGGCCGAAGACGACCCGGCAGCTCACCATCACCACCACCAGCCAGAGCGTGTTGCGCATGGCCGGCCAGAACAGCGGATAGTCCGTGAGGACGTAGCTCCAGTTGGCCAGTCCGTTGAAGACGGGCGGTCGGAAGCCGTCGTAGGAGGTGAAGGAGAAGTAGACGGTGGACAGCAGCGGGTAGGCGAAGAAGACCGAGAAGCCGATCAGCCAGGGGGACATGAAGGCGAGGGTTCGCAGCCGGGACCGGCGGCGCCTGGCCTTCAGGGCGCCCGCGTGCGGGCCCGCGGGGGCGTGGGTGTCGGGCATCGGGCTTACCGGGCCTTCGCGATGTCCGTGTCGATCTGCCGGTCGGTGGCGGCCAGTCCGGCGGGGACGTCGGGCACGGCGCCCTTCTCCACCGCGTACGCGAAGTCCTGGAAGGTCAGCTGGTAGGTGCCGCCGTCGGCCTGGGCCGGGGTGGTGTTCGACTTCGGATGCCGGGCGATGTCGATGAACGTCCTGAACTCGGGCGTCACCCGGAGGTCCGGGGAATCCAGGGCGGCGAGCGTGGACGGCACGTTGTGGATGGCGTTGGCGAAGGCGACGACCGCCGCGGTGTCGGTGGTCATGTACCGCACGAGTTCCCAGGCGGCGTTCTGCTTTCGGCTCGCCGCCGAGATGCCCATGATCGTGCCGGAGACGTAGCCCTTGCCGTAGTCGGCGAGCTGGTCGTCCGGCACGGGCAGCGGGGCGGTGCCGATCTCGAACGGGACCCCGGCCTCCTTCGCCATGGCGGCCCGCCACTCGCCGTCGATCTGCATGGCGACCTGTCCCCGGTGGAAGGGGTGCTCGGCGCTCCACTCGTCTCCGAAGCCGGCGCGGAACTTCTCCAGTTTCTCGTAGCCGCCGAGGTCGGCCACCAGGCCCCGCTGCGCGGTCAGCATCTTCGCGAAGGCGGGGTCGCCGGCGAGGTTCGACCTTCCGTCGGGGGTGAAGTAGGTGGGGCTCCACTGGGCGGCCAGGCGCATGGGGGTGGTCTCGTAGCCGTGGAAGGTGGGCATCAGGCCGACCTGTTCGTACGAGTCGCCGCTCGGCCTGGTCAGTTTCCGTGCGACCTCGGTGAATTCGTTCCAGGTGCGCGGCGGTTCGGTGATGCCGGCCGCCGCGAAGGCCGTCTTGTTGTAGACGAGGCCGTAGGCGTCGTTGAGCAGGGGCAGCGTGCACTGGTTGCCCTTGAACTGCGTGTACTCCAGCAGGGTCTTGGGAAACACCTTCGCCTTGTCGACCCCGGACTTCGTGAGGAAGGGGTTCAGGTCGACGAAGGCGCCGGAGTTGCAGAACTTTCCGACGCTGTCGGTGGTGAAGGAGGAGACCACGTCGGGGGCCTTGTCCCCGCCCGCCCGCAGGGCCTGGTTGACCTTGTCGTCGGTCATGTTTCCGGTGGCCTTCACCTTGATGTTCGGGTGGGCCTTCTCGAACCGGGCGATGTTCTCCTCGATCGCCTTGACCTCGGCGGGCGCGGACCAGCCGTGCCAGAAGGTGAGGGTGACGTCCGCCTTCGGATCGTCGGCGGCCGCGGTCCCGCTCTGCCCGGTGCAGGCGGTGGCGAGTACGGATATGGCGGCCAGGGCGGCCGCGGCCGTGGTGAGGCGTCCGGTTCTGGGCATGGCGGGGCTCGCTCTCTGCGGGAGGAACTTCCGGTGAGGGGTGCCAGGGAGGGTCGGGACGAAGGGGACGGGAGTGAACGGGGCGGGACGCCCTAGCGGGAGGTGTCGAACACTTCCTCGCGGGCCGCGGCCAGGGCGCTCTCCAGGGCGCCCCGCAGGACGGGCCGCTCGCGTACCTCGCCGGTCACGAGCCGGGGCCGGGACGGCGCCAGCTCCGCCAGCTCGGCCTCCAGCAGGGTGCGCAGCGGGTCGCCGCCCGCGGTGATCACGGCCCCGGAGAGCACCACGATCTCCGGGTCCAGTACGGCGACCAGCGAGGCCAGACCGGTCGCGAGGACGGTGGCGTACGACCGCAGGAAGTCGAGGTTCGCCCCGTCGGGCGCGGCGGCGGCCCGCTCCAGCAGCGCGACGCCGACGGCGACCTGCGGCCCGTGCGGGGCGTCCGGCGCGGGCGGCGCCGGGGTGTCGACGCCCAGTTCGGCGGCGAGCCGGGGCAGCACCTGCACGCCGGCCAACTCCTGGTAGCCGCCGGTGTTGGCCCGGGTGACCTGGCGGACGAGGGGGTGCCCGGACACGGGCAGGAAGCCGACCTCGCCCGCGCCGCCGGTCCAGCCGCGGTGCAGCCTGCCGCCCAGGACCAGGGCGGCGCCGAGGCCCTCCTCGTTCCACAGGAGGACGAAGTCCTGGTGACCGCGGGCCGCTCCGAGCCGCTGCTCGGCGACGGCGGCGAGGTTGACGTCGTTCTCGTACTCGACGGGCACCGGCAGCGCCGCCGCCAGTTCGTCGAGCAGGGTGGGGGAGTGCCAGCCGGGCAGGTGGCTGGCGTACCGCAGTTGACCGCTCTGCGGGTCGAAGGCGCCCGGGGTGGCGATGACCAGCCGGTGCAGGTCGCCGAGTTCGACCCCGGCGGCGCGGACCGCGCCGTCGAGGGCCCGCGTGACCTGCTCCACGGCGCCGGCGCCCTCGGTGTAGGGGAGTTCGAAGCTGCCCGTCACCGTCCCCGTCAGGTCGGCGACCGCGGCGAGCACCCGTTCCGGGGTGACGTCGAGTCCGCCGACGTGGGCGGCACCGGGGTTGAGGGCGTAGAGCTGGGCGCTGGGGCCGGGACGGCCGCCGTCGGTGCCGGTGGCCACGACCAGCCCGGCGCTCTCCAGCCGGGCCAGCAGCTGCGAGGCGGTCGGCTTCGACAGCCCGGTCAGCTGCCCGATCCGGGTCCGGGACAGGGGACCGTGCGTCAGCAGCAGCTCCAGGGCGGCGCGGTCGTTCATGGCGCGCAGCAGGCTGGGCGTTCCGGGCGTGGCGGCGGGCATGGCGCGGTCTCTCCTCAGCGAAGTGAACTGTTAGGTAAGTTTCCTATCGGGTTCCGAGCCCTGTCAATGCCGCTGCCCCGCCGGAAACGGGCCCGGCGGGGCAGCGGAGGGGTACGGCGGGTTCGCGCCGCCCGGACATGGGGGCGAAGGGGCTACTTGGTGATCCTCGGCGAGCCGGAACCGGAGCCCGAGCCGGAGGCCGGGTGCGGCGGGATCGGGGCGGTCGCCAACGACTGCGGCGAGGTCGGGTTCGACAGGGCGGAGGGCGCGGCGACGGAGGCCGACGCGTCCGCGGCCTCCTCGGGCTCGTCGGCGACCGGCAGGCCGCCGATGATCTTGATGCCCGCCGCGTCGAAGGCCTCCTTGATGCGCCACCGCAGCTCGCGCTCCACGGAGAACTGCTGACCCGGCATGGTCTTCGCCGAGACGGCCACCGTCATGGAGGCCAGCAGCACCTCGTCCAGGCCCAGCACCTCCACCGGACCCCACAGGCGCTCGTCCCACGGGGACTCCTTCGCCAGCGAGTCGGCGACCTCCTGGACCACCTCGCGGATGTGCGCGAGGTTCTCCGTCGGCTTGACCTGAACGTCCACGGCCGCCGTCGCCCACCCCTGGCTGAGGTTGCCGATCCGCTTGATCTCACCGTTGCGGACGTACCAGATCTCCCCGTTGTCACCGCGCAGCTTCGTCACGCGCAGTCCGACCTCGATCACCTCGCCGGAGGCGACCCCGGCGTCGATCTTGTCACCGACGCCGTACTGGTCCTCCATGATCATGAACACACCGGAGAGGAAGTCCGTCACCAGGTTGCGGGCACCGAAACCGATGGCCACACCGGCCACACCGGCACTCGCCAGCAGCGGGGCCAGGTCGATCTTCAGGGCTGCCAGCACCATCAGCGCGGCCGTCCCCAGGATCAGGAACGAGGCCACCGACCGCAGGACCGAACCGATGGCCTCCGAGCGCTGCCGGCGGCGCTCGGCGTTGACGAGGAGCCCGCCGAGCGCCGTACCCTCCACCGCCTCGGCGCTGCTGTTCATCCGGCTTATGAGCTTGGTCAGCGCCTTGCGGACCACCGATCGCAGCGCCGCGGCTATCACCACGATCAGCAGGATGCGCAGGCCGATGCTCAGCCAGGTGGCCCAGTTCTCCTCGATGAAGCTCGCGGCGTTGGTCACGCTCTCGGCGGCGTCGTCGGTGGTCGTCGCTGCCAACGGGAGCAGAGTGGCGGGCGAGGGCACGGCAGGAACCTCCAGGCGTAGCGGCCTGCCCGCCGAACGGGGTGTGCGGGCAGACCAACCACACTAACGGGGCACGGGGCCGACCTTGTTGTCGTGTTCGAGGGAGAGACCGGACTCACCTGGGGATGAAGAGCGGTGTGGTTGAAAACACCTCGGACCCGTTACGGGCGCGTGGTGGCGCTTCGACCAGCCGTAAGGGGAGACTGGAGAGCAGATCGTCCCGGCGCGAGCCACGCGCCGCCGGCGTACAAGGAGGCAGTCCGTGCCGCACGTCCTGGTCCTCAACGCGTCGTACGAGCCGCTCGGCGTCGTACCGCTCCGACGCGCGCTCGTCCTCGTCCTGGAGAACAAAGCGGTCTCCCTGGAAGAATCGGGCGCCTTTCTGCACAGCGCCACCAGAGCCGTCCCCGCGCCCAGCGTGGTCCGGCTCAAGCGCTTCGTGCGGGTCCCCTACCGGGGGCCCGTTCCGCTCACCCGACGTGCGCTCTTCGCCCGCGACGGCGGTCGATGCATGTACTGCGGGGCCGTCGCCACCAGCGTCGACCACGTGATCCCGCGCAGTCGGGGCGGCCTGCACGCGTGGGACAACGTCGTCGCCGCCTGCCGCCGCTGCAACCACGTCAAGGCCGACCGTCACCTCCTGGAGCTGGGTTGGCGGCTGCGCCACCAGCCGGCCCCGCCGTCCGGTCTGGCCTGGCGGATCATCGGAACGGGCCACCGGGACCCCCGGTGGATGCCCTACCTCCAGCCCTACGGCGCCGACGACGCGCTGGAACGCATCGGAGCCGCGGCGTCGTAGGGCCGGCCGCCCGCCTCCGCCGGCCGTCCACCGCCCCGATCACCCGATCCCCTCCGTCCGTCCGGCCCAGCCCCCATCGCTCGTCGCCCCCGTCGCCCCCGTCGCCCCCGTCGCCGCCGCCTCCGGTACGCCCGGTGCCGGCGGCGACGCGGCTGCCGGTCGGCCGTGTCCGCGACCCGGTCCGGGTGGCCGTGGTCGCCGCCCGGACCGGCGCCTCGACGCGGTCTCGGGACGCGCCGGAGGGCGGATCGAAGCGGGCGACCCGGCCCTCCCGGGACGGGACCGTTCGGGGTGGCCCCACCCCTCGCCGCGACGGCCCCCGACGGCGGGAACCACCGGGCCGCCCGCCGGTGACCCGGCCGTCCGGACCGTCTCGATCGGGGCCCGGTCCACCGCCCCTGAGCTGGGCGGAGCCCCACCTTCCCGGGGCGCGCCGGGCCGCCGGTACGGGCCCGGGCGGTCTTCCGCCCACCACCGGATCCCATGATCATGGGGTGATCCGACCTGGATCCGCCAGGAATGCCCCGCCGCCGACTGGGTATGGCTGCGTTGTTCGCCGGTGTGTTGCATGGGCGGGTCCGACAATTCCGCGCAAAGGAGTGTTGCTGTGAACGCCCGTACCGCGACAGACGTTCTCCCCACCCGCCCCTCTCACCCCGCCGACCCCTCCCGGCCGGCGGCCGGTACCGCACCGACCGTCCCCGCCCCCGCGGGTCCGGCCGCCCGCGAACCCTCCGATCCGACCACCCCGAAACCCGAGGCACCGCTCGCCGACCCGCCGGCCGCGAGCCGGCCGCAGGACACGCCCCTCATCAGTGAGCCCCCGCAGGCCGGATCCGCGTACCCGCCGCTGACCAGCGAACCCCCGCTCATGGAAGAGGTCCCGCTGACCAGCGAGCCGAACCTCCCCGCCGCGATCGTCGCGGGCTACTAGACAGGGACATCGATGGACGACCTCGACCGGCTCGCGGCCCTGCACGGCGTCGCCTCCTCCTACCAGCCGGCCGAGGACGTCACCGTCCCCGTGCCCCGGGACACCGTCAGGGCCGTCCTCGGCCGGATCGGGGTACCCGTGGACACCCCGCAGGACGTCCGGGCGATGGCCGACGAGGACGAGCGGGAGCGGGCCGGGCGGGCGTTGCCCCCCACGGTGGTGCTCTGGCAGGGCGAGCCCGCCCCCGCGCCGCTGACCGCGCTGCCCGCCGGCACCCGGATCCGGGTGGACCCGGAGGAGGGGCCCGAACCCCTCGTGTGGGAGGCGGGCGGCGAGCAGCCACCCCGGGGACTCGTCTCCGGGAGCCCCGCGGAACCGCCCCTCGGGGTGCACCGCCTGACCGTCGAGCTGCCCGACGGGCACACGGCCGGGGCCACCCTGGTCGTCGCCCCGGAGCGGGCCCCGGCCGCGCCCGACCGGGCCCACGGACTGCTCGTCCAGCTGTACTCCCTGCTCTCCGAGCGCTCCTGGGGCATGGGCGACCTCGGCGACCTGACGGAGCTCGCCCGGTGGGCGGCCCGCTCCCACGGCGTCGACTTCATCCAGGTCAACCCGCTGCACGCGGCCGTCCCCGGAACCCCGACCGACCCGTCCCCGTACCGGCCCTCCTCGCGCCGCTTCCCCGATCCGGTGCACCTGCGGATCGAGGACGTCCCCGAGTACGCCGACTGCCCGGACCGCGCCGCCCTCGCCGAACTCGCCGCCCGCGGCGCGGAGCTGCGCCGGGAGGTGCTGGAGAAGGGGGCCCTGATCGACCGGGACGCCGTGTGGGCCCTCAAGCGCGAGGCCCTGGAACTGCTGTACGCCGTACCGCGCGCACCCGCCCGGGAGGCGGGCTACGGCGAGTTCCGCGCGGAGCAGGGCGCCGACCTCGACGCGCACGCCGTCTGGTGCGCGACCGCGGCCGGGGAGGACCCGCAGGAGCGGGCCGACTTCCACCGCTGGCTGGTCTGGCTGACGGACACCCAGCTGACCGCCGCCCAGCGGTCCGCGCGGGAGGCCGGGATGACGGTCGGCATCGTGCACGACCTGGCCGTCGGCGTGCACCCCGAGGGCTCGGACGCCGGTACGGGGCCCTTCCACGCCCGGCACATCAGCGTCGGCGCCCCGCCGGACGCCTTCAACGCGCGCGGCCAGGACTGGGGGTTGCCGCCGTGGCGGCCCGACGCCCTGGAGGGCACCGCCTACGCCCCCTTCAGGGCCTTGCTGCGCGGGCTGTTCCGGTACGCGGGGGCCGTCCGCATCGACCACGTGATGGGTCTGTTCCGGCTGTGGTGGATCCCGCAGGGGGCGCCACCGGCCGAAGGCACGTACGTCTCCTACGACGGCGAGGCGATGCTGGCCGTCCTGGTGCTGGAGGCCCACCGGGCGGGGGCCCTGGTGGTCGGCGAGGACCTCGGGACGGTGGAGCCGCGCGTGCGCCGGGCGCTGGCCCGGCGCGGGATCCTCGGTACCTCCGTGCTGTGGTTCGAACGGGACTGGGAGGGCGACGGGGAGCCGCTGGAGCCCGAGGAGTGGCGGGCCGACTGCCTGGCCGGCGTCACGACCCACGACCTGCCGCCCACCGCCGCCAAGCTGGCCGGGGAACACGTCGAACTGCGGGACCGGCTCGGGCTGCTGACCCGGCCCCTGGAGGTCGAGAAGGCCGAGGACGCCGCCGACACCGCCCGGTGGCTGGAGGTCCTGGAGCGGCTCGGCCTGGAGACCGGCAACGAGGAGGCGGACGTCCGGTCGCTGTACGCCTTCCTGCTGCGCACGCCCGCCCGGTTGGTCGGCGTGTGGCTGCCGGACGCGGTGGGGGACCGGCGACCGCAGAACCTGCCGGGCACGTGGGACCAGTACCCCAACTGGAGGCTGCCGATCGCCGACGCCTCGGGCCGGCCGCTGACCCTGGGGGAACTGACGGCCTCGCCCCGGGCGAACGCCCTGCTGGGCGCGGTGCGGGAGGGGGCGGGGACCCGTACGGCACCCCCGGGCGCGCGGCCGCTCTAGGTGTTCGCTACGTTTGCACCGTGGACAAGAAGAACGCTCTGCGCGCCGGCGCCATCACGGCCGGAACGACGCTGATGATGCTGCTGATGACGTCTCCCGCCCTCGCGCTGACCCCCGACGACGGTGACGACCCGGGCCCCAAGCTGAGCATCGCCGAGACGCTCGGCCTGTTCGTGGCCACGCCGATCGTGCTGTTCCTGGTCATCGCGGGTCTGGTGATGGTCGGCGACAAGTCGCGCAAGACCCAGGCCTGACCGACCGGGCAGGTCCCAACTTCATGCTTCCGGGGCGCCGGAGGTCCGCGCGGCCGTCGTAGGACGGTCGCGGCGCGACCTCCGGCGCCCCGTCGTGTCTACGGCACGTCGGCCATCAGCTTGCGCAGCAGGACGGTCAGCTGCTCGACCTCTTCGCCGTCAAGGCCGGCCAGGGCGGCGCGCTGGACCTCCAGGCCCGCGGTGACCGCCTCGTCGATCAGGGCGAGCCCGCGGTCGCTGATCGTCACCTGGAGCCCGCGCCGGTCGTGCGGGTCGGGGCTGCGGCCCAGCAGCCCGGCCTTCTCCAGCTTGTCCAGCCGGCCCGTCATCCCGCCCGTCGTGAGCATCAGCGTGGCCGACAGCTGGCGCGGAGAGAGCGTGTAGGGCGCTCCGGAGCGGCGCAGCGTGGCGACGACGTCGAACTCCCCGCGGGAGATCCCGTAGCGGTTGTAGGTCCGTTCCATCGCGTCGCCCATGGCCTTGGTGATCCGGTACATCCGCCCGAAGACGGCCATGGGGGCCGTGTCCAGGTCGGGGCGTACGGCGTACCACTGCGCGGCGATGGCGTCGACGGCGTCCTTGTTGGCCTCGGTCATGGACGCAGTATCCGGGTTCCGCTTCCTCGTTCGCAAGAAAGTTGCTTGACGGAAAGTGGCTTAGTGCTAAGCTACTTTCAAGTGACCTACTTGGGGGAGAAGGCGTGATGAAGGTGTTCCGGGGGACCGCGGAAACCAGGGTGGAGGGGGAACGCTCCCTCCTCGCCGGTGTCGGCATCAGCGCGGTCGGCATCGGGATGTACATCCCGTTCTCCCTCGTGTTCTTCCACCACGTCACCGGCCTCTCCTTCACCCTGGTCGGGCTGGTGCTCACCGTCACCGGCCTGGCCGGGCTGGCTCTCGTGCCGCTGGCCGGATCCGCCGTGGACCGGTTCGGCGCCCGCAGGGTCAACCTCGCGCTCTACGCGGTCCGGGCGCTCGGCTTCGCCCTCTACCCCTTCGCGGGGTCGCCGACCGCCTTCGCGGCCGTCGCCCTGGTGACCGCGCTCGCCGACCGCTCCTTCCCCGTCGTCCAGCAGTCCCTCATCGGGGAGGTGGCCCGCGGAAGCGCCCGCGACCGCCTCCAGGCCTCCGTGCGGGCCCTGCAGAACGCGGGCATGGGCGCCGGCGCCCTGCTCGTCTCCGGGGCCCTCGCGCTCTGGGGGACCGGCGGGTTCCATTACACCGCCTGGGGCAACGCCCTCGCCTTCGCCCTCGCCGGAGCGCTCGTCTCCCGGGTCCGGCCCGTGCGCGACGCCGCCGCGCCGGGCTCCGCCGACCGCCCGGCCGTCGGGTACCGGACGGTGCTGCGCGACCGGCCCTTCCTGGGGCTGACGGCCGCGAACTTCCTGACCGCGCTGGGCTACGCGGCCCTGTCGGTCCTCTTCCCCCTCTACATCTCCACCTGGCTGCGCGGGCCCGACTCCCTCACCGGAGCCGCCTTCACCCTCAACACCGCGCTGTGCGCCGGGATCGGCGTCCTGGTCGCCGGCCGGGTGCGACGCTCCGGAGCCCGCCGCACCCGGTCCGCCGCCCTCGGCGCGCTGCTCTTCGCCGCCGCCTTCGCCGCCCTCATCGTGCTCGGCACCCTGCGCCCCGGACGGACCGTCACCGTGGTCGCCCTGCTGGCCATCGTCGTCCTCTACACCCTCGGCGAACTGGTGCACAGCCCCTCGGGCGGCGCCCTGTCCGTCTCGGCCGCCCCCGAAGCGGTCCGCGGCCGCTACCTGGCCACCTACCAACTGTCGTACGCGCTGGCCACGGCACTGGCCCCGTCCCTGTTCACCCTCCTGCTCGCGGTCGACGGCCGGTTGCCCTGGGCCGTCCTCGCCGTCGCCGCCCTCGGTGCCGCCGCGGCCCTGCTCCTGCTGGAGCGGCACCTGCCCGCCGAGGCCGTCCACACCGCCCCGCCGGCCCGCGCCGGTGGGCCCGTCGTCGCCCCCGCCGGCGCCGTCGGCTGAGCCCGCCGGCGCCCGGTCCGATCCCACGTTTCCTCATCCGCCCGAGGAGTCCCCGTGAACCGCCTGACCACCACCCTCCTGACCGCCCTGGCCCCGATCTCCTGGGGTTCGACGTACTTCGTCGCCAGCGAGCTCCTGCCCCCGGACCGGCCCCTGTTCACCGGAGCCATGCGGGCCCTGCCCGCCGGACTGCTCCTCATCGCCCTCTCCCGGACCCTGCCCAAGGGCGAATGGTGGTGGAAGTCCGCCGTCCTCGGCACGCTCAACATCGGCGCCTTCTTCCCCCTGCTCTTCCTCTCCGCCTACCGGCTGCCCGGGGGCGTGGCCGCCGTGCTGGGCTCCGCGGGCCCGCTGTTCGTCGTCGGACTCGCCGCCCTGCTGCTGGGCGAGCGGGCCCGGCTGCGCACCGTCCTCGCCGCCGTCGCCGCCGCTTTCGGCGTGAGCATGGTGGTGCTGACCGCCGAGGCCGAGCTCGACCTCATCGGCGTCATCGCGGGTGTGGTCTCCTCCGCCTCCATGGGCGCCGGCACCGTGATGACCAAGCGCTGGGGGCGCCCCGAGGGCGTGGGTCCGCTGGCCGTGACCGGCTGGCAGCTGACCGCGGGCGGGCTGGTGATCATCCCGCTCGCCGTCCTGATCGAGGGGGCGCCGCCCGCCCTCGACGGCAACGCCTTCCTCGGCTACGGCTACATGATGCTGATCAACACCGGCATCGCGTACTGGCTGTGGTTCCGCGGCATCGGCCGGCTCAGCGCCACCTCCGTCACCCTGCTCGGCCCGCTGTCCCCGCTCACCGCGGCCGTCATCGGCTGGGCCGCGCTCGGCCAGGCCCTGTCACCGGTGCAGCTGGTCGGCATGGCCATCGCCTTCGGCGCCACCGTCATCGGGCAGCTTCCCGGTCGGACCCCTCGGGTCCCGCAGCAAACGTTCAGTTCTGCTGAAGGTATTGATCGAAATGTTTCGATGGACCTCAGCAATACGGAGGTGCGACGGTAGGTCCCACGACACACCGATCCCGACCCCGAGGGGGAGACACCACGTGACCGTCACGGACCAGGTCCGCACCGGCCGGCAGGCCCGGCAGGCCCAGCAGGAGAACGAGGGCCGGCAGGCCCCTCGACAGCCCGGCGCCCCCGGCGGCAAGGGCGCCGCCGGCATCGGTCTCCTCCTCGCCCTGGTCGCCACGGTCGTCTGGTCCGGCAGTTTCGTCGCCACCCGCGGCATGGCCGACACCGTCCCGCCCGTCCAGGCCGTCTTCTGGCGGTGGATCATCGCCGCCGTCGCGGTCGCCCCGTTCGCCGCCCGGCAGGCCTGGCGGCAACGCGCCCTGCTGCGCCGGCACCTCGGCTACGTCAGCCTCGCCACCCTCTTCGGCGTCACCCTCTACAACACCCTCGTCCACCAGGCCGGGCTCACCACCTCCGCCTCCAACATGGGCATGATCATGGCGGCCTCGCCCGTCATCATGGCCGTCTACTCCCGCCTCGGCGGCGAGCGCCTCGGCGCCCGACGCACCTTCGGGCTGCTGCTCGCCGCGTTCGGAGTCCTCCTGCTCGTCGGCGACGGCTCCATCGGCTTCGATTTCGGCGCCGGCGACCTGTGGATGTTCGGCGCGGCCCTGTCCTTCGCCACCTACAGCGCCCTGCTCAAGCGCAAGCCCGCCGAGATCGGCCAACTGGCCTTCCTGTTCGCCACCTTCGTCCTCGGCGCGCTGATGTTGGCCCCCGCCTACGCCGTCTCCCTCGCGGTCCAGGGCGGCTTCGCGGTCACCCCCGGCTCGGCCGGACAACTGCTGTACGTCGGCGTCTTCTCCTCCGCCGTCGCCTTCTTCGCCTGGAACAAGGCCGTCTCGGTGATCGGCGCGGCCCGGGCGGGCGTCGTCTACTACCTCCAGCCCGTGTGCGTCGCCGGACTGGGCTTCCTGCTCCTCGGCGAACACACCGGCCCCGCCCAACTGCTGTGCATGGCGCTGATCCTGGGCGGCGTGGGACTCGGTGCCCGCCGGTAGGTTCGGTCCCATGACCGAGTGGGACATCAAGAAGCTGCGGATCCTGCGGACCCTGGCCGACCGGGGAACCGTCACCGCCACGGCCGAGGCGCTGCACATGACGCCCTCGGCCGTCTCGCAGCAGCTGACCAACCTCGCCCGGCAGCTCGGGGTGCCGCTGCTGGAGGCCCAGGGCCGGCGGGTCCGCCTCACCGACGCCGCCCACCTGGTCCTGCGGCACACCGAGGCCGTCTTCGCACAGTTGGAGCGGGCCGACGCCGAACTCGCCGGGTACCTGTCCGGGGAGGCCGGCGAGGTACGGATCGGGGCCTTCTCCACCGCCGTGCCCGTCCTGGTCGTCCCCGCCGTCGCCGCCCTGCGGCGCACCCACCCGGGGGTGGAGGTGCGGATCCGCGAGACCGAGGCCGCCGAGTCCTACGAGCTGCTGACCGCCGGGGCCGTCGACCTGGCGCTGTCCCTGGCCGCGCACGCGCCCGGCGCCCGCGACCCCCGCTTCAGCCGGATCACGCTGCTGGAGGACCCCCTCGACGTGGCCCTGCCACCCGGCCACCCGCTGACCGCCGCGCCCGCGCTACGGCTGGCCGACCTGTCGGGTGAACGATGGATCTACGGGGGCAGCGGCCCCTGGTCGGAGATCACCCGCAGCGCCTGCGAGGCCGCCGGGTTCGTCCCGGAGCAGGCCCACTCGGCCTCCGGATGGACCGCGATCCTGGCCATGGTGGAGGCCGGCATGGGAGTGGCGCTCGTCCCGCGCATGGTCACCGGCCGGGCGGCGGGGGTCACCGTACGGGTCCTCGCCCACGACCGGCCCGCCCGGCACGTCATCGCCGCGCTGCGCCGGGGCTCCGAATCGGCGCCCGCCGTGTCCCGCGTCCTCGCGGCCCTGCGCGGGACCGCGGGCGCGCTGCGCTGAACCCGGTCCGGACGCACCCGGCCTCCGCCCGGTGAACGGGGCGGGGGCCGGGGCCGGTCCGGGGCCGGGTCAGATGGCGGCGGCGCCCGCCGCCGCGTCGGCCTCCTGGGCCCTCAGGGCGCGCTCGACGCCCGACCGGGACTCCGACACCAGACGGCGCAGGCCCGCGTTCGGCTCGGCCGAGGCCAGCCAGGCGTCCGTCGCGTCCAGGGTCTCCTGCGAGACCTGGAGCGACGGGTAGAGGCCCACCGCGATCTGCTGGGCGATCTCGTGGCTGCGGGTGTCCCAGACCTCCTTGACCGCGGCGAAGTACTTCGCCGTGTACGGGGCGAGCAGCTCGCGCTGGTCGGTCTGGACGAAGCCGCCGATCACGGCCTCCTGCACCGCGTTCGGCAGGTCGCCGGACTCCACGACCGAAGCCCACGCGGCGGCCTTCGCCTCCGCGGTCGGGCGCGCGGCCCGGGCGGTCGCCGCGTGGCGCTCGCCCGCGGCCGTCGCGTCCCGCGTCAGCTCGGCGTCGATCGCCGCCTCCCCGACGAGGCCCGTCGCCACCAGGCGCTCCAGGAACGCCCACCGCAGCTCGGTGTCCACGACCAGGCCCTCGATCTCGGCCGTCCCGTCCAGCAGCGCCGCCAGGTAGGTCAGCTGCCCCTCGGTACGGGCGGTCGCCGCGAAGGCGCGGGCCCACGCCAGCTGGTGGTCACCGCCCGGCTCGGCGCCCCGCAGGTGCTCCAGCGTGGCTTCCGTCCAGGTGGCGAGGCCCTGCTCGCGCCACGCCGGGTCGGCGTACAGCTCGACGGCGAGCTTGACCTGGCGGTGCAGCGACTGCACGACGCCGATGTCCGACTCCTTGCCGATGCCCGACAGCACCAGCGCGAGGTAGTCGCGGGTCGCGAGCTCGCCGTCGCGGGTCATGTCCCAGGCGGAGGCCCAGCACAGGGCGCGCGGCAGCGACTCCGCGAAGTCGCCCAGGTGGGCGGTCACGTTGGCGAGGGACACCTCGTCCAGGCGGACCTTCGCGTACGACAGGTCGTCGTCGTTGAGCAGGATGACCGTCGGGCGGGCCCGGCCCACCAGCTCCGGCACCGCCGTGAGGCCGCCGTCGATGTCCAGCTCGATCCGCTCCGTGCGCACGAGCGCGCCGTCGCGCAGGTCGTACAGGCCGACCGCGATGCGGTGCGGACGCAGCACCGGCTCGCCCTTCGCGCCCGCGGGGAGCGCCGGGGCCTCCTGGCGGATCGCGAAGGCGGTGATCACGCCCTGCACGTCCGTCTCGACCTCCGGCCGCAGGACGTTGATGCCGGCCGTCTCCAGCCACGCCTTCGACCAGGCCGTCAGGTCGCGGCCCGAGGTCTCCTCCAGCGCGCCCAACAGGTCCGACAGGCGCGTGTTGCCGAACGCGTGCGCCTTGAAGTAGGCCTGCACGCCCTTGAAGAAGGCGTCCTTGCCGACGTACGCGACGAGCTGCTTGAGCACCGAGGCGCCCTTGGCGTACGTGATGCCGTCGAAGTTGACCAGGACGTCGTCCAGGTCACGGATGTCCGCCATGATCGGGTGCGTGGACGGCAGCTGGTCCTGCCGGTACGCCCACGTCTTCATGGAGTTGGCGAAGGTGGTCCACGCGTGCGGCCACTTCGAGCCCTCGGCGTCGGCCTGGCAGGCGATCGAGGTGTAGGTGGCGAACGACTCGTTCAGCCACAGGTCGTTCCACCACTCCATCGTGACGAGGTCGCCGAACCACATGTGGGCGAGCTCGTGGAGGATGGTCTCGGCGCGCACCTCGTACGCCGCGTCCGTCACCTTCGAACGGAAGACGTACTGGTCGCGGATGGTCACCGCGCCCGCGTTCTCCATGGCACCCGCGTTGAACTCGGGCACGAACAGCTGGTCGTACTTCGCGAACGGGTAGTCGTACGCGAACTTCTCCTGGAACCAGTCGAAGCCCTGCCGGGTCACGTCGAAGATCTCGTCCGCGTCGAGGAACTCGGCGAGCGAGGGACGGCAGTAGATGCCGAGCGGCACCGACTGGCCGTCCCTGCCCTCGTACGAGCTGTGCACCGCGTGGTACGGGCCCACGATCAGCGCGGTGATGTACGAGGAGATGCGCGGGGTCGGCTCGAAGGCCCAGACCCGGTCCTTCGGCTCCGGCGTCGGGGAGTTCGAGATGACCGTCCAGCCCTCGGGGGCCGTCACGGTGAACCGGAAAGTCGCCTTCAGATCGGGCTGCTCGAAGCTGGCGAACACGCGCCGCGCGTCCGGCACCTCGAACTGGGTGTAGAGATAGGCCTGCTGGTCGACCGGGTCGACGAAGCGGTGCAGGCCCTCCCCGGTGTTGGTGTAGGCGCAGTCGGCGACGACGCGCAGCTCGTTGTCCCCGGCGGCGAGGTGGTGCAGCGCGATCCGGGAATCCCGGAAGACGGCGGCCACGTCGAGCGACTTGCCGTTCAGGATGATCTCGTGCACGGCCGGCGCGACGAGGTCGATGAAGGTCTCGGCGCCGGCCTCGGCCGACCGGAAGCGCACGGTGGTCACGGACGGGTAGGTACCGCCCTCCTGCGCACCGCTGAGGTCGAGTTCGACCTCGTACGAGTCGACGGTGAGCAGCGCCGCGCGCTGCTGAGCCTCTTCACGGGTGAGATTCGTGCCAGGCACGCGGTCATCTCCTTTGATGGTGACGTAGCCCCGCCATCCTTCCACGAGGTCCGGGCCACCGCGGCGGAGTATCCCGCGGGCGAACGCGAGGTCCGATTTCGGCCGGCGCCGGGGGCGCCGGCGCAGCACGATCGCTGCCATGACCTCCTCCACCGTGCGACCCCGCGCCCTGCCCCTCGACCCCGCCGCCCTCGCCGAGCTGCGCCTGCGCGACGACGCCGGCCGGCCCTGCCTCCCGTACGAGGACCCCGAGGGCGGCGCCCCGCTGCGCTGCTGCCTGCGCCGCAGCCGGGCGGGCGAGCGCATCGCCCTGGTGTCCTACGCGCCGCTGCGCCGCTGGGCGGCCGGCTCCGGCGCGGACCCGGGGGCGTACGACGAACAGGGCCCCGTGTTCGTGCACGCCGATCCCTGCGCGGGCCCGCCGGAGGGCGACGGCCTGCCCTTCGGGACACCGGGGGCGCTGCGCGTCGCCCGGCGCTACGACGCGGCCGGTCGGATCCTCGGCGGCCGGGCGCTGGAACTGGGCGAGGAGCCCGACGCGGTCGTCGGGCGGGCGCTCGCCGAGGCCTTCGCCGACCCGGAGGTCGCCCTCGTGCACGTCCGGGCGGTGGAGTACGGCTGCTTCCTCTACGAGGTGCGGCGGCCGTGACACGGGGGGAGCGGCGGCCGTGACACCGGGGGAGGGGCGGGCGTGGAACGGGGGAGGGGCGGGCGCCGTACGTACGGCACCCGCCCCTCACGCGCCCGGAGGACCGGGTCAGCCCTGCCGCAGCTCCTCGGCGACGAGCTCCGCGATCTGCACCGCGTTCAGCGCGGCGCCCTTGCGCAGGTTGTCGTTCGACAGGAACAGCGCGAGGCCGTTGTCGACGGTCTCGTCCACGCGGATGCGGCCGACGTACGAGGCGTCCTTGCCGGCGGCCTGGAGCGGCGTCGGGATCTCGGACAGCTCGACGCCGGGGGCGTCCTTGAGCAGCTCGTAGGCGCGCTCGACGCCGATCGGGCGCTCGAAGCGGACGTTGACCTGGAGCGAGTGGCCCGAGAAGACGGGGACGCGGACGCAGGTGCCGGAGACCTTGAGCTCCGGGATCTCCAGGATCTTGCGGGACTCGTTGCGGAGCTTCTGCTCCTCGTCGGTCTCGAAGGAGCCGTCGTCGACGATCGAGCCCGCCAGGGGGAGCACGTTGAAGGCGATCGGACGCTTGTAGACGCCCGGCTCCGGGAAGTCGACGGCCCCGCCGTCGTGGGCCAGCCCGGCCGCGCCCTCGACCACGGCCTTGACCTGGCCGTCGAGCTCGGCGACACCGGCCACGCCCGAGCCGGAGACGGCCTGGTAGGTGGTGGCGATCAGGGCGAGGAGGCCGGCCTCGTCGTGCAGCGGGCGCAGCACCGGCATCGCCGCCATGGTGGTGCAGTTCGGGTTCGCGATGATGCCCTTGGGGCGGTTCTTGACCGCGTGGGGGTTGACCTCGGAGACGACGAGGGGGACGTCCGGGTCACCGCGCCAGGCCGAGGAGTTGTCGATCACGACGGCGCCCTGGGCGGCGACCTTCTCGGCGAGGGCCCTGGAGGTCGCGCCGCCCGCGGAGAAGAGCACGATGTCCAGGCCGGAGTAGTCGGCCGTGGAGGCGTCCTCGATGGTGATCTCCTGGCCCTCCCACTCCAGGGTCGAGCCCGCGGAACGGGCCGAGGCGAACAGCCGCAGCTCGTCCAGCGGGAACTTCCGCTCGGCCAGGATGCCGCGCATGACTCCGCCGACCTGTCCGGTGGCTCCGACGATTCCGACCCTCACGGTGACTCCTCTACGTATGTACGACGCGGGCGCGCGTGGAGCCATCATGCGTTCGACCCCACGAGCCTTGTCCAATCCATTGTCCGAGGGACGGACGGTGTCACGGACGTGAACCCCCGTGACGAACGCGCGAAGCGCGTGTTCCGCCGCCCTCGAACAGCCGTTTTGCCTGGTCGGTGGGGGTTGGCGTCCGGACTGTCGGGTCCGATATCCGGACACGCCGTGCCCTGTGTCGAACCCTGTGGCGGGGAGGACCACCGTGCGGGAGGCCGGGGAGGGGGGAAATGCCCGGAGGGGCGGTGCTCGTCATGAGCGCCGCCCCTCCGGTCGTGCCGGTCCTACCGGGTTACGGGAGGACCTTGTCGATCTGGACGCTGCCGGTGCCGGCGGCGGTGCCGCGGGCGTTGAGCAGCTGGACCTGGCCGAAGAACTGACGGCCCTCAGGGGCCGCGCTGTTGACCAGGACGTTCGCCGAGACCTGCGCCGAGGCGCCGGAGGCGAGGTTCACCGTGGCGGCCTCGTCGACCTGGACGGAGCCCAGACCGGCCGAGAAGAACACGTCGCGGTAGTCGTACGTGGTGGTGCCGGCCGGGATCGCGTAGCCGATGACCTTGATGCTGTAGGTGCCCGCGGCCGGCTTGAGCAGGCTCACGGCCTCCTCGGAGTCGCCGTCGGCGGCGGTGCCGACCTTGACGCCGTCCTTGTAGACCTCAAGGTCGAGGTCGGCGCCCGTGTCGGACGTCTTGCCGATGGCGACGTCGAGGCGGGAGACGCCCTCACCGATGGTGACCTCGGTGGTCTGGGTCTCCCCGGCGGCGATGGTCGGCTTGGCGACCTTCGCGGAGCCGAGCGGACCGCCCTGGAGCTTGCCGCCGGCGATGACCGCGGCGTCGTTCTTGACGGTCCACTGGACCGGCGCCGGGGTGCCCTGCTTGACCTCGGGAAGGACCTTGACCGCGGGGTCGAAGGAAGCGCCGAGGACGGACACGTCCAGCTTGTACGGGTTGTCGAGCAGCGGCGACGTACGACGCGACTCGACCTCGATCTCCCAGACGCCCGGGGTCGGCTCGGCGTACGAGCGCAGGTCCGGGCGGCAGGTGTTCGCCGGGTTGTCGTAGTTCGGGTAGCACTGGGTCGTCGCGCTGTCCTCGACGCCCAGACCGTACGGGTGGATCGAGATGAAGCGGGTCTGGCTGTCGGGCTTCAGACCGCCCAGGGCGACCTCAAGGGTCTTGGTGCCCGGGGGGACCGTCACGAAGTACGACTTGTGGCTGTTGCGCTGCACGGACGAGGTGTCGGACAGCGTGTAGGACGGCTTCGCCAGCGGGGAGGCCGCGACGACCGTCGCCAGGACCTGCTTGTCGATGCCCTCGGTGTTCGGGTCGTCGAGCTGCAGGATGCCGCTGTGGACGCCGGCCGACTTGACGTTGGCCTCGACCTTGATGGTGACGGGCTTGTTCAGCGGCAGGGTGACGTAGTCGTAGCCGCCGATGACCTTGAAGCTGCCGTCGTCGTTGCGCCAGCTGAGGTTGTGCCGGGTGCCGTACTTCACGCCGGTGGTGCGCGTGACGACGACGTTGTAGACCTTCTTCTGGCCGACCTTCAGACCGCCCTCGCGGTCGTAGATGCCGGTGCCGAAGCCGGGGGTCTTCAGGAACTGGTCGATCGCGGTGTCGACCGGGGCCTTGACCGTGAACTCCTCGGCCTTCGCGTCGCGCTGGATGGACTCCCACGCGGCGTTCACGTCGAGCAGGCCCGCGCCCTGGGCGTGCGCCGGGACGTCGTCGATCTTCTTGGCGGTGCTGGTCAGCGCGACCCGCAGGTTGGCCGGCTTCAGAGCGATGTTGCTCTGCTTGGCGGCCGAGATCAGCAGGGCGCCGGCGCCCGCCGCCTGCGGGGAGGACATCGAGGTGCCCTGGAGCATGCCGTAACCGGCCGGGAGGTTGTAACCGGCCTCCTTCACGGGCGCGCCGGGCAGCCAGGTCTGGATGGTGTTGATGGCCGAGCCGGGGGCGGTGATGGTCGGCGTGAAGCCGCCGTCCTCACGCGGACCGCGCGAGGAGAACGGGAACATGTTGTACTTCTTGCTCACGCCGGAGCCGTAGTTGGCGGCCCAGGTCTCCTTGGAGACCGCGGCACCCACGGAGATGACCTTGTCCGCGAGGCCGGGGTCGCCGATGGTGTTGACGCCGGGGCCCTCGTTGCCCGCCGAGATGACGAGCTGGACACCGTAGGTGTCGATGAGGTTCTTGTAGAGCTCGGAACGCGCGTTGTTGCCGTCGTTGAGCGCCGGCAGGCCGCCGATCGACATGTTGACGATGTCGACGCCGCGGTTCACGACGAGGTCGATCATGCCCTCGGTCAGCGCGACGTTGGTGCAGCCGCCGGACCAGGAGCAGGCGCGCGAGGAGACGAGCTTGGCGCCGGGGGCCTGGCCGTTCATCTGGCCGCCGAAGAGGCCGTTGGCGGCGGTGATGCCCGCGACGTGGGTGCCGTGCTCGGACTCGATGATGCCGACGTTGACGAAGTCGGCCTTCTTGCCGACCCAGTCACCGCCCAGCGGGTCCATCGGGACGTCCTTGCGGATCTCGATCACGAACGGGATGCGCTCGGCGACATCGGTCGCCGCGTTGTCCGTGCCGAAGTAGCCGATCTGGTTGCCGTCCTTGTACGGCTTCATCGGCTCGTTGTTCGTGAAGTCGCCGTCCTGGTCGGTGTCGACGCGGACGGTGCCGGCGGCGACGTCGTAGAGCAGGCCGAACCGGTCGGTGGTGTCCCCGTCCCGGTTGACGTCGCCCTTCATGTCACCGGTGGCGGTGATCGACTCGCTGAAGCGGCTCCACTGGAAGTTGCCCTCCGGGGCCTTCCAGCTCTGACCACCGGCGCTGAAGGTGCCGCCCGCGGCGGTGACGGGGGTGATCTGGGCGCGCCAGGTCCCGTCGTTGTCCGTGATCGGGTCGGTCGCCGTCACCCAGTCGACGATCTTGCGCTCGCCGGTGGTGGTCTTCTGCAGGGCCGGGTGACCGACGTCGACGCCCGAGTCCATGATGCCGATGGTCACGCCGCGGCCGTCGGCCTGCGGGTTGTTCTTGACGAAGTCCACCGAGCCCGTCTCGAAGGACGGGTTGTACGGGTTCTTCGCCGGGGTGTTCTTGTCCGGCGCCGCGTACGTCTCGGCCGCGGTCTTCTTGACCGTGCCGGTCTCCCGGTCGGCGTCCGGACGGGGGTCCGGACGCTGGATCTCGTGCCGCAGGTCGATGCCGTGGACGGAGTCCAGCTTGCCGGCGGCCTTCAGCGCGGCCTCGGCCTTGCCGGTCGGCAGGGTGGCGCGGACGTAGCCGAGCTTGTCGTACGTCCGACCCACCGAGGCGCCCTGGACGGCGCCCAGCTGGTCGGCGACCTGCTTGGTCTTCCCGGGGGCGGTGGCGACCATGACGGTGACGGTCGCGTCACCCTTGGCCTTGGCCTCCTGGAGCAGTTCGGCGTCCGCCGAACCGAGCTTCTGGTCGGCGGACTTGACCGGCGCGGAGGCCGGTCCCGTCCCCGGACCGTCGGCGGTGCCCACCGCGAAGGCGGGCATCGCACCGGTGGCGCAGAGGGCGGCCACGAGGCCCGCGGCCGCGGCGACGCGGGCCACGCGCCGGGTGCCCGGTATGGCCCCGTTGGTGGAGCTGGGGGAGTCGAGGGTCATCAGCATCCCTGGCTAAGTGAAAGATACGGTCCGGATTTCGGTGCCGGATGACCGGTCAGCTTTGCCGAAGTGACTGCTGTTTGGGGAGTGTTGTCATTGACCGAGACCTGACATGGCGGATACCCGCCGCCATGCAGTGCCCGCCAGGGGGCGCAAGGTAGGGCAGGCCGGGGCAATTCTCGGGTGTCTGCGAGTGGATTTATAGACTTTCCCGGCTCGCGGCAGGGTCGGAGCGGACTTCCGTCTTGCAGCGGGTGTGACAGATTCCGATCGTTCAGCGCACGCGCGTGCGCGCGTAATGGCGCGAGGCCTTGGCGCGGTTGCCGCAGGCGGCCATCGAGCACCAACGCCGGGTGCCGTTGCGCGAGATGTCGTGGAAGTGCAGCACGCAGGACTCGGCGGCGCACTTGCGGATCCGGTCCGGGCCGGCGACCAGCAGGTCCAGGTAGCTCCGGGCGGCGATCCAGGCGGGACCCCAGGCGGGATCGGCGAACTCGGCGCGCTCGCCCGGGCCTTCGGCCGTCAGGGTGGCCCGGATCCGGCCGTGTTCCAGCACGGCGTCGACCAGTGCGCGCGCCCCCTCGTCGGCCGGGTCCGCGACGGCGCGGGCCAGCGACTCGCGCGCGGTCAGCAGGTGCACCAGGGTCGCGGCGTCGGCCCTGAAGCGATCGGCCAGACCGACGCTCCCCAGCCAGACCGCGAGCCCTTCGACGCGGCTCAGCCCGAAGGCTCCGGCGAAGAGGTCGAGAGGCTCGCCGTCGACGACCCAGCGCGTGTTCAGCAGGTCGAGGGCGACCGGTTCCCCGACCAGCGGACGGGGGTCCGCCACCTGCGCCGTCATGCCGCCTCCTCGCGTCGCTAACCGCTCAAGGGTACGTGACCGGTTGACCACTCCGACTCTAACCCTTAATCTCGAATTGAAGGGTTAGAACGCATCGACAGTCCACACCACAGCCCACGGGCCTCGGCGCTCGAAGCCCTCGCAAGCTCGAACACCCGCATGCTCGGAAGCCTCGGGAAGGGAATGCACCATGACCGCCGCCCACACCGCCGTCGGCACGCTCCGCACCGGCCACATCGGCCTGAACGTCACCGATCTCGACCGCTCGCTCGCCTTCTACCGCGACGCGCTGGACTTCGCCCCGCTCGCGGAGGGCGCGGAGGAGGGTCGCCGTTTCGCCTTCCTCGGCCGGGACGGCGAGCTCGCCCTCACGCTCTGGCAGCAGGCCGAGGGGGGCTACCTGCCGGCCGCGGCGGGCCTGCACCACCTGGCGTTCACCGCCGGGGGCATCGAGGAGGTCCGGGCCTACGGGGAGCGGTTGCGCGGGCTGGGGGTCGACTTCGCCCATGAGGGCCTCGTCGCCCACGCCGAGGGAGCCGAGTCCGGCGGGATCTTCTTCCACGACCCCGACGGCACCCGCCTGGAGATCTCCGTCGCCACGGGCGCACAAGGAGCTCCCGCCCCGACGGGATCCGCTCCCACCTGCGGGTTCTTCTAGGGGCTGCGGACGCGGAAAGGGAGCACCGTCATGACGTACCACTGGGGTTCACTGGCCGTGCAGGAACGGGTCGGCGTGCGCGACCTCGCCGATCACGTCGGCCGCTCGATCGGCACCGACATCCGGGACGTGGCCGCGGCCTTCCTCGCCGCGCAGCCCCACCTCGTCGTCGGAGCCGCCGATGCCGCCGGTCGGGTGTGGGCCTCGCTGCTCACCGGCGCACCCGGTTTCGTACGGGCCACCGGGCGCACCCGGATCGTCGTGACCGGCGGCCTGCCGCAGGGCGACCCGCTGGAGCGGGCCCTGGCCGCCGCGGGTACCCGGGTCGGGACCATCGCCCTCGACCCGCGGACCAGGCGCCGGATGCGGCTGGGCGGGACCGTCGCGCCGGTGCCCGGCGGTTTCGCGGTCGAGGCGGACCGGGTCTTCGCGAACTGCCCGAAGTACCTGCAGAAACGCCTGCCGCTGGAGGTGCTCGCCGAGGGGGTCGGGATCGTCCGGCGCGGGGAGGCGCTCACCCCCGCCCAGCAGGCGTCGGTCCGCGACGCCGACACCTTCTTCGTGGCGACCGCGTCGCCGGACGGGGCCGACGTCAGCCACCGGGGAGGGTTCCCGGGTTTCGTCGAGGTGCTCTCGGCCACCGAGCTGACCTGGCCGGACTACTCCGGCAACGCCATGTTCCTGACCCTGGGGAACCTCGCGGCCGACGGGCGGGCCGGGCTGCTCCTGCCCGACTGGGAGGGCGGCGGCGTGCTCCAGCTGAGCGGGCGGGCCCGGACCGGCTTCGGGGCGGACGGGGCGCGGACGGTGCGGTTCACCGTGGAGTCGGTGGTGGAGGGCCTGCATCCGGGGCGGCTGCGCTGGAGCGCCCCGGAGTATTCCCCGGCCAACCCGCCGCTCGCGCGGCCGGTGCCTCACCGGGGGAGCACCACCAGATAGGCGGCGGGCTCGCGGTCGTCGGCGGCCGTCAGGGCGGTCCGGACGACCGTCGCCTGCTGCTCGGGCCAGTCCCGCAGCTTGCGGGGGGTCAGGTGCAGCACGGTCACCCCGAGTCGCTCCAGGGTCTCGCGCTTGCGGACGGCCTCCGACCAGTCCTCGTCGTCGTGCCGGCGCGGGGCGCGGGTGTCGATCTCGATGGCCACGGCCTGCTCCGGCCAGTAGGCGTCGACGCCGCCGAGGTGCGGGCCCCCCGGGAGCCGCAGGTCCACGTTCCAGACGGGCTCCGGCAGCTCGTGGCCCCGTACGAGCTGGTAGAGCCGGTCCTCCGCGATGGCCCGGCCCTCCGCCAGCAGGGCCTCGACGGCGTCCACGACGTGCGGCCGGTTCAGCAGCCGGGCCACCGTCAACTCCCGGACGATGGCGGCCGGCTCGCAGTGTCCGGCGCGGACGGCCTCGCTGAGGACGCGGCGCACGGTCGTGGCGTCGGACAGCTGCGACACCGCGTCGGCCACGGCCCGGGCCACCGGGGCCACGGGCAGCCCGGTCACCTCGACGGAGCGCGGCGGGGTGTGCGTGCGGATGATCCGTACGTCGCCGGTGGACCGCAGCCGCCGGGTGTTCGCCACGAGGACGTCGATGTGGGAGAGCCCCAGCAGGGCGGGGGTGGAGGTGAAGCGGTACAGGGCGAGGGCGGCCAGCCCGGTGATCATGACCTCGGCGCCGCCCCGACGGCCGGCGTACAGCAGGGCCGCGTGCAGCCGCTCCTCACTGGTCGCCGGACCGGAGTGGAGCAGGAAGACCCCGGGCAGCAGCTGCTGCCAGGGCCGCCCGGCGGCGTCGGAGGCGCTGACGCCGTGCTCGCGGAGCTGGGCCAGGGTCAGCACGCGGGGGCGGCTGGCGGTGAGGTGGGCGAGGGGGAGGGGCGCGTTCTGGTTCATGACGCGGTGATTCCCTCAGGCCATGGCCTTGCTAACCCCTGTTACACGCTCGTCGACAAATCCGGACAAGGCAGGGCTAAAGTACGGGCGTTCGACTGCCGAAAGGGACCCCGCCGCCCTACATCCGTCGTATGACCATATCGGTGCTTCCGGCGACGGGGAAGGAGGCGGGGAAGCGGCCGGCAATGAGCCCGGGAGGCCGACGCGGGAACGGGCGGGGGCGGCGACGGATGTCCGTCCGTCGCCGCCCCCGCCCGCTCCTCGCGCGGTTCGCGCCCGCCCTGTCGGGGCCGGCGCCCGCGCCTGCCCGCCGTCAGCCCGCCGCCGCGTCGCGGGCCTGGGCGCGCAGGGCCCGGTCCAGGTCGTCACGGGACTCCAGCACCAGCCGCCGCAGGGCCGGCGCGGCGTCCGGACGGGAGGTGAGCCAGGCGTCGGTCGCCGCGACCGTGGCCGGCGAGTCCTGGAGCGAGGGGTACATGCCCCGCACCACATGGATGCCGATCTGGATCGAACGCTCCGCCCACACCCGCTCGATCACCTCGAAGTAGCGGTCCGCGTAGGGCGCCAGCAGGTCCCGCTGGGAGGACTGCTGCATCCCCGAGATCGTCGCCTCGACCAGCGCGTTCGACAGGGCGTCCGATTCGACGGTCGCCGCCCAGGCCTGGTCCTTCACCGCCGCCGACGGCCGCGCGGCCAGGCAGCGCACCTGGTGCTGCTTGCCCGACGCGGTGTCGTCCCGGACCAGTTCGGCGGCCAGGGCGGCCTCGTCCACCGAGCCGTGCGCCGTCAGCGGCAGCAGGAAGTCCCAGCGCAGTTCCTGGTCCACCTCCAGGCCGTCGATCCGCGCGCTCCCGTCCAGCAGGCCGAGCAGCAGCTGGTGGTCGCCCTCGGTCGCGGCGCTCGCGGCGAAGAACCGCGCCCAGGTCAGCTGGTGCTCCGAGCCCGGTTCGGCCTGCCGCAGCTCGCGCAGCGCACCGGCCGCCAGCTCCCGGCCGCGCTGCTCGCGCAGCTCCGGGGTCGTGTACCGGTTGATCGCGGTCAGCGCCTGGAGGTGCAGCATCTGGAGCACGCCCACGTCGGTCTCCCGGCCCGCGTGCGCGAGCAGCAGCGCGAGGAAGTCCCGGGCCGGCATGAGCCCGTCACGGGTCAGATTCCACAGGGCCGACCAGCACAGGGCCCGGGCGAGCGGGTCCGTCAGGCCGCCCAGGTGCGACCGGAGCGTCGCCAGGGAGACCTCGTCGAAGCGGATCTTGCAGTAGGTGAGGTCCTCGTCGTTCACCAGGACCAGGTCGGGCCGCTCGGACCCGGCCGGCAGGGCGACCGCCGTACGGGCGCCGGCGACGTCCGCCTCGATCCGCGCGAAGCGCACCAGGGTGCCGTCGGTCTCCAGCCGGTACAGGCCCACGGCGACCCGGTGCGGTCGCAGCTCGTCGCCCTCCTGGAGCACCGCCAGCTCCGTGACCCGGCCGCCCGCGTCGCAGGTCACCACCGGGGTCAGCGCGTTCACCCCGGCCGTCTGGAGCCAGGCCCGCGACCACTCGGCCATGTCCCGGCCGGAGACCTCGCCGAGGACCGACAGCAGGTCGTCGAGCGTGGTGTTCCCGTAGGCGTGGGCCTTGAAGTAGCGCCGTGCGCCCTCCAGGAACGCCTCCCGGCCCACGTACGCGACGAGCTGCTTGAGCACGGCCGCGCCCTTGGCGTAGGTGATCCCGTCGAAGTTCAGCTTGGCGTCCTCCAGGTCACGGATGTCGGCCGTGATCGGGTGCGTGGACGGCAGCTGGTCGGCACGGTAGGCCCAGGCCTTGCGGCTGTTGGCGAAGGTGACCCACGCCTGGTCGAAGCGGGTGGCCTCGACGAGTCCGAAGGAGCCCATGAAGTCCGCGAAGGACTCCTTCAGCCACAGGTCGTCCCACCACTTCATGGTGACCAGGTCGCCGAACCACATGTGCGCCATCTCGTGCAGGATGACGTTCGCGCGGCGCTCGTAGGAGGCCTGCGTGACCTTCCCGCGGAAGATGTACTCCTCGCGGAAGGTCACCATCCCCGGGTTCTCCATCGCGCCCAGGTTGTACTCCGGCACGAACGCCTGGTCGTACTTCCCGAATGGGTAGGGGTAGTCGAAGATCTCGTGGAAGAGGTCGAAGCCCTGCTTGGTGACGAGGAAGACGTCGTCCGCGTCGAAGTGCTCGGCGAGCGCCTTCCGGCACATCGCGCCGAGCGGGATCGTCAGGTCGCCGCGCGTGTAGGTGTCCGTGACGTAGTGGTACGGGCCCGCGACGACACAGGTGATGTAGGTGGAGATCGGCGCGGTCTCGGCGAAGCGCCGGGTCAGCCCTTCGCGGGACTCCTCGACGCCGTTGCTCCACACCTGCCAGCCCTCCGGCGCGGTCACCTCGAAGCGGTACGGGGCCTTCAGGTCGGGCTGCTCGAAGTTCGCGTAGACCCGGCGGGCGTCCGCCGGCTCGTACTGGGTGTAGAGGTAGACCTCGCCGTCCTGCGGGTCCACGAACCGGTGCAGGCCCTCGCCCGTGCGGCTGTAGGCGCAGTTCGCGTCGACGACGAGGACGTTCTCGGCGGCCAGCCCGTCCAGCGCGATCCGCGTCCCGTCGAAGACGGAGGCCGGGTCCAGCGGCTGCCCGTTGAGGGTGACCGCGTTCACCGAGGGGGCGATCAGGTCCGCGAACGAGGAGGCCCCGGGGGTCGCTGCCCGGAAACGGACGGTCGTCACCGAACGGAACGTCCGGGGGCCGTCGGCCGGCTCGGCCTCGTCCACCGCGGACCTCAGGTCGAGGACCACCTCGTACCCGTCGACGGACAACAGCTCGGCCCGCTCGTGGGCCTCGTCGCGGGACAGATTCTCTCCGGGCACGTGCACTCCTTCGTGCGTGATCGCGTTCTTCGGTTCGAATCCTCCCACGGGGAATGCGGCCGGCCCCGGTCCGGTTGGCCCTGGGGACGGTACTGGGCAATGGCTTGTTTTTGACATGAGGAGAGACATGGCCGACACGCAGGTGAGCGAGAAGACCCCGGTCGACTTCTGGTTCGACCCGCTCTGCCCCTGGGCCTGGATGACGTCCCGCTGGATGCTGGAGGTCGAGAAGGTCCGCGACGTGGAGGTCCGCTGGCACGTGATGAGCCTGGGCGTCCTGAACGAGGACAAGCTCGACGAGCTGCCCGAGACCTACCGCAAGCTGCTCGGACCCGAGGCCTGGATACCGGTCCGGGTGGTGACGGCCGCGCAGCAGAAGCACGGCAAGGAGATCACCGGCAAGCTCTACACCGCGCTCGGCACCCGCATCCACAACGAGGGACGCGGGAACACCGCCGAGGTCGTCGCCGAGGCGCTGGCCGAGGTCGGCCTGCCGGCCGAGCTCGCGGACTACGGGATCTCCGACGAGTACGACGCCGAGCTGCGCGCGTCCCACAACGAAGGGATCAACCGGGTCGGCCAGGAGGTCGGCACCCCGGTGATCTCGGTGCCCGGAGCCGACGGCGCGGACGTGGCCTTCTTCGGTCCGGTCGTCACCCCGACCCCGCGCGGCGACGACGCGGCCCGGCTGTGGGACGGCACCCTGCTCGTCGCCTCCACCCCGGGCTTCTTCGAGATCAAGCGGACCCGTGACAAGGGCCCGAGCTTCGAGTAGTCCGCCCGCAGCAGTGCGCAGAAGGCCCCCGCGAGTCACGTCCTCGCGGGGGCCTTCTGTTGGAAACGTCCGCCGTGAAGGTTGAGAAGACGATCACGAGGCGGACGGCTGGGGTGTGCCGATCAGCCCTTGGCGGGAATCAGCAGCGGGGTGTTCGCCTTGGCGTCGGCGTAGCGCTTGGCCACGTCCTGCCAGTTGACGACGTTCCACATGGCTTCGATGAAGTCGACCTTCTGGTTCTTGTACTGCAGGTAGAAGGCGTGCTCCCAGGCGTCGAAGACGAGGACCGGGGTGCTGGCGATGCCCACGTTGCCCTGGTGGTCGTAGACCTGCTCGACGACCAGACGGCCGCTGACGGGCTCGTACGCGAGCACGCCCCAGCCGGAGCCCTGGGTCGCGGAGGCCGCGAACGTCAGCTGCTTCTTGAACTTCGCGAAGGAACCGAAGGACTCGGTGATCGCGTCGGTCAGGTCGCCGAGACCGTCGGCCGAGGTCGGCTCGCCGCCGCCCTCACCGGTCTTCGGGCTGGCCATGTTGTGCCAGTAGATGCTGTGGAGGATGTGGCCGGAGAGGTGGAACGCGAGGTTCTTCTCCAGGCCGTTGAGGGCGCCCCAATTCTCCTTGTCGCGCGCCTCTTCGAGCTGCTCCAGGGTGTTGTTGGCACCCGTCACGTAGGCAGCGTGGTGCTTGTCGTGGTGCAGCTCGATGATCTGCGGGTTGATCACGGGTTCGAGCGCCGCGTAGTCGTAAGGAAGCTCAGGAAGCGTGTAGATGGCCATGCGTGTATCCGGTCCCCTCAGCGTGCCAATCGCTAATTGCAATTAATGCGCAACTGCACGCTAGCAGTATCTATTCCACCCCACGAGTAAGGGTCACCTCTCTTGTCGGCACCTCCGGAACGTCGGAGGCCGGGCCCATGCGATCGCATGAACCCGGCCTCCGACGTGCCGTTCCGCAGGGGGTGTTACCGCTTTTCGCGTGCCCCGGTCAGGCTTCCGCGCGGGCCGCCGCCCGACGCTGCATCACCCGGCCGGTGATGGCGAGGGCCACCGTCAGCCCGCCCGTGAAGAGCACCTGCACCCGGGTGTCCTCGTCCCACGCCATCAGGACCAGCACCCCGGCGACGCCGGCCAGCGCCACCCAGGTCAGGTACGGGAAGCCCCACATCCGCACGACCAGCTTCTCGGGGGCCTCGCGCTCGGTGCGGCGCCGCAGCACGAACTGCGAGACGGCGATGAAGCCCCAGACCACGAGGATGACCCCGCCGACCATGTTCAGCAGCCAGGCGAAGAGGGTGTCCGGGTACCAGTACGAGAGGAGGACGGTGACGAAGCCGAAACCGGAGGAGGCCAGCACCGCGCGCCGCGGGACCCGGCCGGTGACCTTGCCCAGCGCCCGGGGACCCTGGCCGCGGGAGACCAGGGAGTAGGCCATGCGGGAGGAACCGTAGATGTTGGCGTTCATCGCGGACAGCAGGGCGATCAGGATGACCACGTTCATGATCTGGCCGGCGGCCGGGATGCCCAGGTGCTCCAGGGTCGCCGCGTACGGGCCGGTCCCGGTGACGGCCGGGTCGTTCCACGGCAGCAGGGTCACGATCACCAGCATCGAGCCGACGTAGACGATCGCGATCCGCCACATGGTGGTCCGCACCGCCTTGGCGACGCCCTTGACCGGATCGTCGGACTCGGCGGCGGCGATGGTCACCGTCTCCAGGCCGCCGTACGCGACGACCGAGGCGAGCAGGCCGACCAGCAGGCCGTCGACGCCGTTGGGCAGGAAGCCGCCGTCGTGCAGGAGGTTGGCCGAGCCGGGGGAGGCGGTGCCGGGCAGCAGGCCGAGGACGGCCAGGACGCCCAGGCCGAGGAAGAGCGCGATGGCGCCGATCTTGAGGGCGGCGAACCAGAACTCGAACTCGCCGAAGTTGGAGACCGCGGCCAGGTTGCTGCCGCAGAACAGCGCCATGAACACCAGCACCCACATCCACGAGGGCGTCCCGGGGAACCAGCCCGTCATGATGTGCGCCGCGCCGATCGCCTCGATGGCCACGCCCACGCACAGCAGGGTCCAGAACATCCAACCCGCGGTGAAACCGGCCCAGGGCCCGATGGCCCGGTCGGCGTGCACCGAGAAGGAGCCGGAGGCGGGGTTGGCGGCGGACATCTCGCCGAGCATCCGCATCACGAACATCACGAGGAGCCCGGACGCGGCGTACGCGAGGACGATCGAGGGTCCCGCGGCCGCGATGCCCGCGCCGGAGCCGACGAAGAGGCCGGCACCGATGACCCCGCCGAGGGCGATCATCGAGAGGTGCCGCTGCTTCAGGCCGTTGCCGAGGGGGGACCCGGTGTCGTCCTGCTGGGGTTCGGGGGGTGCGAGGGTGCCGCTGTGGCTCATGGGGGTGCGCCTGTCCGGTGTGCGGGAGGTCGAGCGATGCCCTCAGTGTGCCGAGTGTCCGTTCAGCGGACGTTCCGTGTCCGGTATCCGGACAGCTGGTTCACGGATCGTGATCGCGGCCCCACGCCCGCCCCGGCCGGGCACGGCCCGCCGCGGCCCTGCCGAACGCGCGAGGACCCCCGCGCCGACGGGGCGCGGGGGTCCTCACGGGCGGGAGTCGATCAGGCGCCGGCCCGCCGCGCCCGGACCTCCCGCAGCCACGCCACCAACAGCACCGCCGCCGCCGCGCCCGAGGACCACAGCAGCTGCGGCCGCGCCGAGTCGTCGAACAGCATCAGGACCAGCACCGCCGCCATTCCGACCAGCGCCGCCCAGGTCAGGTACGGGAACAGCCACATCCGCAGCGTCAGCCGCTCCGGCATCTCCCGTTCCAGCATGCCGCGCAGCTTCAGCTGGGAGACGGCGATCAGCGCCCACACGAACAGCAGCACCGCGCCGACCGCGTTGAGCATGTAGAGGAACACCGTGTCCGGCCACAGCAGGTTCAGCACCACGGACACGAAGCCGAAGGCCACCGACGCGAACACGGCCCGGCGCGGCACGCCGCCACCGGACACCTTCAGCAGCGACCGGGGGGCCTCGCCGCGCTCGGCGAGCGAGAACACCATGCGCGAGGAGCCGTACAGGTTCGCGTTGAGCGCGGACAGCAGCGCCACGAACACCACGATGTTCATGATCTGACCGGCCGCCGGAATGCCGATCGAGTCGAGCACGGCCACGTACGGGCTCTGCCCGGGCTCCAGCGAATCCCAGGGCAGCAGGGTCACGATGACCAGCATCGAGCCGACGTAGAAGAAGAGGATGCGCCACACGGCGCTGCGCACGGCGCGGGCCACCGACCGGGCCGGGTCGTCGGACTCGGCCGCCGCGATGGTGACGACCTCCAGACCGCCGAAGGCGAAGACGACCGCGAGCATGCCGGCGACGACCCCGCCCATCCCCGCGGGGAAGAAGCCGCCGTGGCCGGTCAGGTTGGCCATGCCCACCGGATCGGTGTCCGGCAGCACCCCGAAGATCGCGAGCGTGCCGAGGATCAGGAACAGCACGATCGCGCCGACCTTGAGGGCGGCGAACCAGAACTCGAACTCACCGAAGTTCCGCACGGCCGCCAGGTTGGAGACCGTGAAGACCACCATGAAGACCAGCACCCACACCCACTGGTCGACCGCGGGCAGCCAGCCGTTCGCGATCTTCGCGGCGCCGGTCGCCTCCACGGCGAGCACCACGACCAGCAGGAACCAGTACAGCCAGCCCGCCGAGAACCCGGCCCAGCGTCCGAGGGCCTTCTGCGCGTAGACGGAGAAGGAGCCGGAGGCGGGCATCGCGGCGGACATCTCGCCGAGCATCCGCATCACCAGCATCGCGAGCACGCCCGCGAGGAGGTACGACAGGATGATCGCCGGCCCGGCGATGCCGATGCCGGCGCCGGAGCCGACGAAGAGGCCGGCCCCGATGACGCCGCCGAGGCCCAGCATGGTCAGGTGGCGCTGCTTGAGGCTGTGGCTCAGTGGTTCCCGGAGCCCGTCCTCGGTGGGGGGCGGGTCGGGCAGGCGGTCGCGCATGAGGATGCTCGCACTCTCGGTCGGCCAAGCGGCGCTGGGGGCTGCACGGGGAGGATTGGCGGGAACCTACAGTCTGGCTGGAGGACACCCGTCGGAGCAAAAAGGGCGTGGTGTCGAATGTCGGCCGTGATGCGTATCACTTCAACTCGGGTGTAGGTCGGGACCTTTGTCCACTCCCCACGAAACCGGGCAGTACGGCTTTGTGTCGGACGACGGTGGGGCGGCGGCGGGCCGCGGACTAACGTCACGGTGTCCCCAACGATCACCACCTCGCGGAGCCCCACGATGAGCACTGCTTCCGTTTCCTTCCGGCCCGGCGCCGTCCTCGCCGACCTGCTGCCCGCGAGCCGCGTCCGCGACATCGCGTTGGTCGTCGGCGGAGCCGCGCTCACCGGCGTCGCCGCCCAGATCGCCGTCAAGGTCGACGGGCTGGCCGCGCCGATCACCGGCCAGACCTTCGCCGCGCTGCTGGTGGGCACCGCCCTCGGAGCGGGCCGCGGCTTCCTCTCCCTCGCGCTGTACACGCTGGTCGGCATGGCCGGGGTCCCGTGGTTCGCGAACGGCGCCTCCGGCGCGGGCGGCGCCACCTTCGGCTACGTGCTCGGCATGCTCCTGGCCGCCACCCTCGTCGGCGCGCTCGCCCGGCGCGGCGCCGACCGCTCGGTGCTCCGTACGGCCGGGGCGATGGTCCTCGGCTCGGCGGTGGTCTACGCGGTGGGCGTGCCGTACCTGATGGGCGTCACCGGAATGTCCCTCGGCACGGCCCTGGCGACCGGCATGGTCCCGTTCCTGATCGGCGACGCCCTGAAGGCCGCGCTGGCCATGGGCGTCCTGCCGACCGCCTGGAAGTTGCTGGGCCGCCGCGGCTGAGCGCCGCGCCCCACACGACAGCCCCGGACCGCGAGTGCGGTCCGGGGCTGTTTCGTGCGTGCGGTCCGGTCCGGTCCGTCCTACGCCACGGCCTTGCGGCGGACGGCGTCGCGGATCGAGCCGATCGCGACGACCAGGCCGGCCACGGCGAGCGACAGCAGCACGACCTCGCGGTTGGCGTCGTCGAAGAGCATGTAGACCAGGACGAAGCTGATCATCGCGGCGGTGGCCCACGTCAGGTACGGGAAGAGCCACATCTTGACGGTGACCTTCTCCGGCGCCTCGCGCATCAGGATGCCGCGCATGCGCAGCTGGGTGAAGCAGATCACCAGCCACACGAAGAGCGCGATGGCACCCGAGGAGTTCAGCAGGAAGTTGAAGACGGTGTCCTTGAACGCGTAGTTGAAGTAGACGGCGGCGAAGCCGAAGACCACGGAGCCCAGGATCGCGGCGACGGGCACGCCCTTCTTGTTGACCTTGGCGAACGCCTTGGGGGCGTCACCGCGCTCACCGAGCGAGAAGGCCATGCGCGAGGCGGTGTACAGGCCCGAGTTGAGGCAGGACAGCACGGCCGTCAGGACGATCACGTTCATGATCTGGCCGGCGTGCGCGATGCCGATCGAGTCCAGGGCGGCGACGTACGAGCCCTTCTCGACGATCGACTTGTCGTTCCACGGCAGCAGGGTGAGGACGACGAAGATCGAACCCAGGTAGAAGATGCCGATGCGCCAGATCACCGAGTTGGTGGCCTTGGTGACCGCGCGGCGCGGGTCCTCGGACTCGCCGGCCGCCAGGGTGACGATCTCGCTGCCCATGAAGGAGAAGACGACCATCAGCACACCGGTGAGGATGGCGCCCAGGCCGTTGGGCGCGAACCCTCCGGTGTCGGTCAGGTGCGCGAACCCGGCTCCGGGGTTGTCCGAACCGGGCAGGACGCCGAAGACGGCCAGCAGGCCGATGACCACGAACGCGCCGATGGCGACGACCTTGATCCCGGCGAACCAGAACTCGAACTCGCCGTACGAGGCGACCGAGCCGAGGTTCGTGATCGTCAGCACGACCATCACGATCAGTGCCCAGGCCCACTGCGGGACGGCCGGGACCCAACCTTCGAGGATGACGGCGCCGGCGGTGGCCTCGACGGCCAGCACGACGACCCAGAAGAACCAGTACAGCCAGCCGATCGAGAACCCGGCCCAGCGGCCGAGCGCGCGGTCGGCATAGGCGGAGAAGGAGCCCGAGTTCGGGCTGGCCGCGGCCATCTCGCCGAGCATCCGCATCACGAAGACGACCATCGCGCCGACGAGGAAGTACGACACGAGGATGGCGGGGCCGGCCTTGGCGATGCCGCCGCCGGAGCCTACGAACAGGCCGGCGCCGATGACGCCGCCGATGGCGATCATGGAAAGGTGGCGGTTCTTGAGACCGGCCTTCAGTCCGTCGGAGGGCTGGCCTTCACCGGGGTTGCCGGTGGGGTCGCCTGCCTTCTGAAGGGTCGTCGTGGAGCTCATGGACGGATCCTTAGGTTCTCGGGTTTCGAGCCCCGGCATTCAAACCCGACACGCCGTCGGGACGGAAGACCCTATTCCGTATCGTTGCCTCGGGCACGAAGTCCCGGACCTTCGTCCTGCCGCGTCCCATCTGCGGTGTTGTGGATTATTTGAGCTTCCGGAGTGACCTACGCGACACCCCTCCACCGGCCTTCGACCGTCCGCATGCCACACTCGACCCATGCGCGTGTACCTCGGATCCGACCATGCCGGTTTTGAGCTCAAGAACACCCTGGTGGACTGGCTCAAGAACAACGGCCACGAGCCCGTCGACTGCGGGCCCCACATCTACGACGAAGTCGACGACTACCCGCCGTTCTGCCTGCGCGCCGCGGAGAAGACCGCCGCGGACGCCGACAGCCTCGGCATCGTCATCGGCGGTTCCGGCAACGGCGAGCAGATCGCCGCGAACAAGGTGAAGGGCATCCGCGCCATCCTGGCCTGGAGCGTCCAGACCGCCGAGCTGGGCCGCGAGCACAACAACGCCAACGTCATCTCCGTCGGCGGCCGCATGCACACCCAGGACGAGGTGATCAGCTTCATCGACGCCTTCCTGAAGACCCCGTACTCCGAGGCCGAGCGCCACACCCGCCGCATCGACATGCTCACCGCCTACGAACAGACCGGCGAGCTCCCCCCGATCCCGGCCCACCACCCGCAGGACCAGTAGGACCCCGCCCGTGCCGCCGGACCGGAGTCCGGCGGCACGGTCATGTTCACGTCGAGGAGAACCGCCGTGCCCGAAGGGCATACGATCCACCGCCTCGCCCGGGACCACACCGAGCGGTTCGCCGCCCGCCCCGTCCGGGTCAGCAGCCCCCAGGGCCGCTTCGCCGAAAGCGCCGCCCTGCTCGACGGCCGCACCCTGGAGAGCGCCGAGGCACACGGCAAACACCTCTTCCTCGAACTCGGCGACGCCTGGATCCACATCCACCTCGGCCTCTTCGGCAAACTCGGCTTCGGCCCCGCCCCCGCACCGCCGGCCGCCGACACCGTCCGGCTGCGCCTGCTGAACGACGAACACCACGCCGACCTGCGCGGCCCCACCGCCTGCGCGCTGATCGACGAGGGCGCGAAGAAGGCGATACACGACCGCCTCGGCCCCGACCCACTGCGCCCGGCCGACGACCCCGACCGCGCCTGGGCCCGGATCTCCCGCTCCCGCACCACGATCGCCGCCCTCCTCATGGACCAGAAGGTCATCGCGGGCGTCGGCAACGTCTACCGCGCCGAGGTCCTCTTCCGGCACGGAATCGACCCATACCGGCTCGGCAAGGACGTCACCCGCGCCGAATGGGACGCGATGTGGACGGACCTCGCCGCCCTGATGCGCGAGGGCGTGCGCCACAACCGCATCGACACCGTCCGCGACGAACACCTCCCCGAGGCCATGGGCCGCCCGCCGAGGGTGGACGACCACGGCGGCGAGGTCTACGTCTACCGACGGGCGAACATGCCCTGCCACCTCTGCGGAGGCGGAATCCGCACCGCCGGTCTCGCCGCCCGCAACCTCTTCTGGTGCCCGACCTGCCAGGCCCGCTGAACGCCCGGGGCCGCCCCGGCCCCGAACCTTCGAGCACAGGGCATAGGACCTGTCGGCCTAGAACTGGTGGGGCAGCCAGGGCGCCACGTCCCCGGCGAAGGCCCGCGAAGCCTCCCGCAGCGCGCCCGGACGCAGCTCGCGCACCCGGCCCGCCGCCGCCAGCGAGTTCAGCGTCACCCCGCCCAGGTACGCCGAGCCCAGCTCCCGCACCGAGAGCTCCAGCTCCGCCGCGTCCTCGGTCCGGGTGCACTTCGCGGCGCCCCCGACGTCGGCCGTCAGCCGCCACCGGCCCGTGTTCCACGGACAGAACGCGTCCTCGACCTGCATGACCACGTCCAGCGGAGCCCCGTACGTCCGCGCCTCCAGCGCCGCGCCCAGCTCCACCAGCCGCAGGTGGAGCGCGTCCCGCTGCCGCGCCCGGGTCCGGCGGACGTCACTGACCAGGTGCAGCAGCGGATCGTCCATCGGCCGCCCGAACGCCAGCACGTGCCAGGTCAGGTCGATCTCGAAGAGGTAGCGCCACAGCGCCGCGTACGCGGACGGATCCAGCGCGTTCACCTCGCCGACGTGGACCTTGCCGTCCGAACCCGTCGGCTCCCAGTCCGGCGCGACCCGGTAACGCGCGTAGCCGACGACCTCACCGTCCGCGTCCTCGGCCACCACGCACTTCAACGGGGACGCGCCCGCCCGCCGCCCCCGCGGATCCAGCAGGCCCTGCCGCTCCCAGCCGGGCCGGCGCACCGTCATCCCCGGCCGGGACGGGACCAGGGCCGCGTAGACCCGCTCGCATGCGTCCACCGCCTTCTCCGGGTCCACCAACCGCAACCGCACCGCGTCCGCCGCCGGTGGCGCGATCAACCGCGCGCGGGTCGTGTCGATGTCCACGGACAGGGCGTACGCGGCCGTCCCGTACCCGAAACGCCCGTAGATCTCCGGTTCCGAGGCGGTCAACACCGCGATCGGTTCACCGCCGGCCCTGACGTCGTCCAATTGGCGGCGCATCAACGACCTCAACACCCCGCGCCGGCGGTGCGTGGGAGCCACCCCGACCATCGTGACGCCCGCCGCCGGAACCGCCGCACCACCCGGCACCGACAGCCGGAAACTGAACGCACCGGCCGAGCCCACGCACGTCCCGCCGTCCCAGACCCCCAACGAACGCTCCGGCTCGGTCAGCGACCGGTACAGCTCCCGCTCCTCCGGCGGCTCGGCCACACCTCCGAACGCCAGTTCCAGATGGTCGTACCAGACATCCCACTCATCGGACTGCAATACGCGCGTAACAAGAGCCATGAGTCCATGCCTACCAGGGCCTTCCGGCCCGTACGAAGCGATTTTCCCCCGGAACGGACCGGCCGTCCGGGGGTACCCCTGCGCACACACAGCCAGGATGGATAGGGTCCCGAACCATGGCCGGAGCACGCGTGGAGACGCTCACGGCCCGGGCGCGCATGCTGTCGCACCGGGCCCGCACCGCCCTGCGCAAATCCGCCGTCGACTACTTCCGCGGCGACGCCTCCGACTGGCTCGCCTTCGGCGGCCTGCTCCTGACCGTTCCCGCGATCGCCTGCGGCACGCTCATGCTGCCCGTCTGGTTCTCGCCCTCCGCCCTCGTCCTGCCCATCGTGGCCGGCGGCCTGCTGCTGCGCCCCGCGAGCCTGCTCGCCCTGTACGCCGCCTCCGCCGCCGCGCTCATCGTCGAGGCACTCGTCCTCGGCCCGTACACCCAGGGCCCGGCGAGGGTCACGCCCGGGACCGTCCTCGTGGTGGCCGCCTGCGGGTTCTTCGGACTGGTCATCGCCCAGTTCCGCAGCCGCGTCGGCGTGCCCTGGAGACGGGGCGGCACGATGCTCTTCGACCTGCGCGAACGCATCCGCGTGCAGAGCAAACTGCCCGCCCTGCCGCGCGGCTGGCACCGCGAGATGGCGCTGCGCCCGGCCGGCGGCCAGTCCTTCTCCGGCGACTTCGTCGTCGCCGCCCGCACCAACGGCGGCCGCACCCTGGAGATCGTCCTCACCGACGTCTCCGGAAAGGGCATGGAGGCCGGCTCCCGCGCCCTGCTCCTCTCCGGCGCCTTCGGCGGCCTGCTCGGCGCGCTGCCCCCGCACGGCTTCCTGCCCGCCGCCAACGGCTACCTCCTGCGACAGGACTGGGACGAGGGCTTCGCCACCTCCATCCACCTCGTCCTCGACCTGGAGACCGGCGACTACGAACTCCTCTCCGCCGGGCACCTCCCCGCCCTCCAGCTCTCCGCCGGAACCGGTCGCTGGCAGGAGGTCTCCGGCGAGGGACCGCTCCTCGGCGTGTACGACGGAGCCGAGTTCGAGCCCGCCCGCGGCAACCTGCGGCGCGGCGACGTCCTCATGCTCTTCACCGACGGCCTCGTCGAGACCGCCGAGCGCGAGATCAGCGAGGGCATGGACCGCCTCACCGGCGAAGCCGACCGCTACGTCGCCGCCGGCTGGGACGGCGCCGCCTGGCACCTGATCGAAAAGGTCGCCAAGGACGTCAACGACGACCGCGCCCTCCTCCTCATCCGCCGGTCGGCCTGACCCCACCCCCGGGCCCCCGGTGCGACAGCGGACCCGCCCGACCCGTACGGTCCGCCGCTCCTCCACGGCTCCTTCGTGGCCGCGGCCCTCCTCCGGGCCCGGCCGCCACCACCCTCCCGGCCCGCAACGCCCTCCGCGGCCCCGGCCCCCAACCGCGCTTTCCGGCGCCCCGACCACCGGAGCGACCTCCGCCGGCCGGTGCCCCCGCCGTCACTCCACGGCGGCCCATGACGGCCCACGGCGGCCCACGATTCCGCGGCGGGCCGATACCGGACTTCCCGACGTCGGCGAGGTCCACGGAACGCCCCGACCCGGGGCGGGCCCCTGCCACAGCGGGCCGGGTCGGGCCGCAGTGGACCGCGAGGAGCCCGCGAGGGCCCGTGGCGGCCCGTGGGGTGCGCCCACCGCCGCCCCGGCTCCGACACCGGCCAATTGCCGCGCATTGGCACACCCCCGCCGCCCCCACCCGCGTCTACGGTGCCGCCATGGACCGCAGCCTCGCCGGCGACCTCGCCCGCCTCCCCGACCTCCTCGACGCCGCCCGCCTCGCCGCGACCGAGACCCTCGCGACCCTGGACGCCCGGCCCGTCGTACCGGCCCCCGGAGCACCGCCCCTTCCCCCACCGCTCCCCGAGCACGGCGACGGCACGGAACAGGCCCTCGCCGACTTCGCGACCCGCTGGGCGCCGCGCCTGTCGGCCTCCGCGGGCCCCCGCTACCTCGGCTTCGTCACCGGCGGCGCCACCCCCGCCGCCCTCGTGGGGGACTGGCTGACCGCGGCCCACGACCAGAACTCCAACTCCTCCTTCGACGGCGCCGGGCAACTCCTCGAACGGGAGACCGTCGGCTGGCTCCGCGAGCTCTTCGGCCTCTCCGACGCCCACAGCGGCACCTTCGTCAGCGGCGCCACCATGTCCAACACCACCGGCCTCGCCATCGCCCGCGAGTGGCTCGGCGAACGCCTCGGGGTCTCCCCGGCCGAGGACGGCGCCGGCGTCCTCGGCCCCGTACGGGTGCTCTCCGGAGCTCCGCACTCCTCCATCGCCAAGGCCCTCTCCTTCCTCGGCCTCGGCCGCTCCTCCCTCGTCCGCGTCCCCACGCTGCCCGATCGCGAGGCCGTCGACCCGGCGGCCCTGGCGCGGGCCCTGGCGGACACCCCCGGCCCGGCGGTGGTCGTCGCCAACGCCGGCACCGTCAACACCGTCGACTTCGACGACCTCCGGGCGGTCGCCGCCCTCAAGGACCACCACGACTTCTGGCTCCACACCGACGCCGCCTTCGGCGCCTTCGCCGCCCTCTCCCCGGAGCACGCCCACCTCGCCGACGGCCTCGACGCCTCCGACTCCGTCTGCGTCGACCTCCACAAGTGGCTCAACGTCCCCTACGACAGCGCCGTCCAGTTCACCCGCCGCCGCGACCTCCAGGCCCGCGTCCTCCAGAACGCCGCCGCCTACCTCGGCCCGCTCGGCGAGCACCCCGACCTGGTCCACCTCACCCCCGAGAACTCGCACCGACTGCGCGCCCTCGCCGCCTGGTTCACCCTGCGCGCCTACGGCCGCCGGGGCCATCGGGAGATCGTCGAACGGGACATCGCCTGCGCCCGCTCCCTCGGCGAGCGCCTCGACGCCGATCCGGCCTTCCGGCTCCTCGCCCCCGTCCGACTCAACGTCGTCTGCTTCACCCTCGCCCAGGACCCCACCCCCGAGCGCCTCACCGCCCTCCGGGAGGCCGCCGCGGCCGAGGTCTTCGTCACCCCGACCGTCCACGGGGGAACCCCCGCGCTGCGCGCCGCGTTCTCCAACTGGCGCACCACGCAAGCAGATGTGCGCCGGGCCGCCGAGGCCCTCCGTACGGCAGCGAAGGAGATCGCGTGACGGGACAGCCCCTGACCCTGCTGGAGGTCGAAGCGCTCGCCCGCACGGCGCACGACGGGCAGACCGACAAGTCCGGCCGACCCTACGCCGAGCACCTCGCGGCCGTCGCCGAGGGCGTCCGCCTACGCGGCGGCAGCCCCGAACAACAGGCAGCCGCCTGGCTCCACGACTCCGTCGAGGACGAGGCCCTCAGCGCCGAATGGCTGGCCTCGGCGGCCCTCCCGGAGGCGGTCAAGGACATGGTCCTGGCCCTGACCAAACGCCCCGGGGAGCCGCTGGAGGAGTACGCCGCCCGCATCCTGGCCACCCCCGGGGCCGTCCTCGTGAAGGAGGCGGACCTGGCACACAACGCCGATCCCGTCAGGCTCTCCGTCCTCGACGGCCCCACCCGCGATCGTTTGTCCGCGAAGTACGCCTATGTCCGCTCTCTCCTCGGCATCACCGTGCCGTGAAATCCGCAACACGCCCACGCGGAGGGAAACATGCGGGGGCGATTCGTCACGAGACGGATAGCCGGGGCCGGTTGGTGGGAGGATGGAACGTGTGGGGGTGCGCACGGCTGTACACCCCGGGCCGACCAGGGGACGACCGAAGGTGTGATCAGTAGTGGCCATTTCGCTGTCAGTGGTGGTTCTGTTGGCGATCATCCTGGTGATCCTGATCCGCGGCAAGCACATGAAGGCCGGCCCCGCCATCGTCGCCGTCCTCTTCGGCTTCTTCCTGGCGTCCAGCTCCATCGCCCCGGACGTCAACCGCTTCCTGAACTCCCTCGCCGACACCATCGCCGGCATCAAGCTCTAGGCGCACCGCACCGCACCGCACCGCACCGCACGCCCCGCTCCGACCCGGGAACCGTTCCGGCCACGGCACCGGCGTCGACGGGCTTCACCGCCGACCCAGCCGGGCGGCGGCGGCCAGGACCGGAGTCGTCAGGGCGGTGGCGGCGGCGCCGAGCGTGGTGTCGGTGGCCAGGATCAGCCGCACCGTCCGCATGGCCAGGGTGAGCACCTCGCTGCCGCGCAGACGCATGCCCGCCTCGAACCGCCCCACCGCCTCGGTCGGCGTCCCGCCGTCCTCGACCTCGCCCAGGTGCCGGAGCAGCGCGGCGGCGTCGCGGATCGCCGCGCCCGCCCCCATTCCCGCGGTGGGCGGTGTCGCGTGGACCGCGTCGCCGAGCGCGGTGATGCGCCCGGCGGGCCAGGGCGCGAGCTCGGCGGCGCGGGTCGGGGCCGCGTTGAACCGGTACGCGGCCACGCTCCGCGGGTCGGAGCGGGCGATGACGTCCAAGGTGTGCTCGGCCCATCCCTGCTCACGGAACCGCCCCACCAGCGCCGCCCGCAGCGCGCCGTCGCGCAACGCACGGAGGGAGTCGGTCGCGGGGGATTCGGGGAACATGGCGCCCCAGATGTAGGTGGGTCCGGCGGTGACGGACATCCGCAGCCCGGGTGCGTCGAGCGCGGCGTTGCCGACCGGGTCCAGGAAACCGACGTACAACGCCGCCCCCCACGGACCGATCGCCATCCCCGAACGGGTCCCGAGCCGATGCCCGTCACCCGGCGTCAGGTCCGAGCGGAGAGTGCGCCCGGAGAACCCGATGATGCCCGCCGGGTGATTGGTCCGGCCGCCCGCCAGGTATCGGGCGACCAGGGAGTGGGTGCCGTCCGCGCCCACCACCAGATCCGCCGTGGTGGCCGAGCCGTCGGCGAACAGCACCCGGGGCGCGCCGTCGTCACCCGGGTCGACGCCGGTCACCGTCCGCCCCGCGTGCAGGGCGCCGCCCACCTCCTCGGCCAGCAGCAGGCGCAGGGTGACGCGGTCGACGTCGATGCCGGGGTGGTCGCGAAGGTCCGGCCCACGGCCGATCAGCCGGCCGCGCCGGTCCCACAACGCGTCGCGGTCGCGCAGCCGCAGCGCCGAGGACGAGGCCAGCAGCCGCCGCATCGTCCGCGGGGCGATCAGTTCCTCCAGCGCCGACCGGGCCCGTCCGTCCAGGGTGATGTGGTAGCCACCCGTCGCCGCCAGGTCGGTGTCGCGTTCGAACACCGCCACCTCGAACCCCCTGCGGCGCAATCCCGCTCCCAGCGCGAGCCCACCGATCCCGCCACCGACCACGACAACACGCATACCGGTCCGTCCTGTTCATCGCCGTTCACCAGCACGAGCGGTTCACGGTGACACCGGTGGTGGACACCGAGTGGCCACCACCGGGCATGATGGGACGATGGCGAGCACCTCACGGCGGGCCCTGCGGCTGCTGTCCCTGTTCGGATCGCACCGCCTTTGGTCCCTGGGGGAGTTGGCCGGGGCGCTCGACTGCAGCGAGCGGACGGTCCGCCGCGACATCGAGACCCTGCGCGGGCTCGACTACCCGATCACCACCGTCCACGGACCCCACGGCGGATACCGGCTCGGCGCGGGGCACACCCTCCCCCCACTGCTGTTCGACCACGATCAGGCCCTCGCGGTCGCGGTGGCCCTGCAGACCGCGCCCGGCTCGGTGTTCGGCCTGGGCGACGATGCGGCGCGGGCGCTGGTGACCCTGGAACAGGCCATGCCCGCCACCCTCCGCGCGCACATGGGATCCCTGCGCCTGACCAGGCTGGGGAACCCCTGGGAGTTCGCCGCGCCCCCCATCGATCCGACCGCGCTCACCACCGTGGGGGCCGCGGTGCGCCGCCGCCACGTACTCGTCGTCGAACCGCCGCGCGCCGACGACCCGGACCACGCAACCGCCGCCGCCGACTCAGCCGGAGGCGGCATCGTCGACGCCGACCGGCCGCCCGCCCGCCGCGTCGAGCCCCACCACCTGGTCGTGTGGGCCGGCCGCTGGTACCTGGTCGGCTACGACCTCGCGGACGACCGGTGGCGGGTGGACCGTGTCGACCGGCTCCGTGTCCGCCCCACGACGCAGCCCTTCGGTCCCCGCCTGCCTCCCCACGGCGACCTCGCGCACTTCGTCATGAGCAGCCACGACCGCGGCGACACCCCCGCCGCCTGGCAGTGCACCGGCACGGCACGCCTCAACCTGCCGGCCGGCGTCGTCGCCCGCTGGGCACCGAGCGGCTCGGTCGTCGAACACCTCGACCCGGAGCACTGCCGGCTGACCCTCGGCGCATGGTCCTGGGCCGGCGTCGCCGGGATCCTCGCCACGTTCGACACCGAACTCACCGAATTCCGCCCGCCCGAACTCGCGCACGCCTGCCACCGGCTCGCCCACCGCCTCACCATCGCCGCGGGCACCGCGACCGACAGCCCCGAAAGGCGGCCGTCCGGCTCCGAACCAGCCCCGGGAATGACGAAGGGCCAGGTCGAGGAAACATCCTCTGACCTGGCCCTTCGTACTTCAGAGCGGGTGACGGGAATCGAACCCGCGTAGCTAGTTTGGAAGACTAGTGCTCTACCATTGAGCTACACCCGCAACACGTGCGCCGCAGGTCCGGGGACCGCGGCACGAACAGCATCCTAGCGGGTCCCACCGGGGGATTGCACACCGCTTTGCGCGCCGTCACGGGAGCCCCGCTCCGCGCGCGCGGCCGCCCGTAGGGGAAACGCGCGTGTCGGAGGGTCTCCGGGCATGTACCCTACGTGTCGCACCGACGGGGTGTGGCGCAGCTTGGTAGCGCGTCCGCTTTGGGAGCGGAAGGTCGTCGGTTCGAATCCGGCCACCCCGACCACCAGTACTGCCCTTCGACAAGATCACGTCGATGATCGCGTTGTGGGCTGATTGCCGCTTGCGGTTACTATGCAAGCTGCGTGCCCGTGTGTCTGATGCCGGGCCGAATCCGCCGAACCGCTGAATCACAGCGTGACGGCAGAACCCCCAGCAGTCAGCCACAAGGAGACCGAACCGTGAAGAGCGCCGTGGAGACCCTGAACCCGACTCGGGTTCGGCTCACTGTTGAGGTGCCCTTCGAGGAGCTCAAGGACAGCCTCGACGCGGCCTACAAGAAGATCAACCAGCAGGTCACGGTGAAGGGCTTCCGCAAGGGCAAGATCCCGGCCCGCGTCATCGACCAGCGCTTCGGCCGCGGTGCGGTGCTTGAGGAGGCCGTCAACGACGCCCTCCCGAAGTTCTACACCGAGGCGGTCAACGAGGCCGACCTGAACCCGCTGGGCCAGCCCGAGGTCGACATCAAGGAGCTGAAGGACGGCGAGCTGCTGTCCTTCACCGCCGAGGTGGACGTCCGCCCCGAGATCGAGATCCCGGACTACTCCGGCATCGAGGTCGAGGTCGACGCCGTAGAGGTGTCCGACGAGGACGTCGAGAAGGCGGTCGAGCAGCTGCGCGGCCGTTTCGCGTCCACCAAGGACGTCGAGCGCGCCGCCCAGGACGGCGACGTCGTCACGATCGACCTTGAGGCCAAGGTCGACGGTGAGGTGCTGGAGGACGGCGTCGCGAGCGACGTCTCCTACACCATCGGCTCGGGCGAGCTCCTCGACGGCATCGACGAGGCCGTCAAGGGCCTGGAGGCCGGTGGCGAGGCCACCTTCACCTCCCAGCTGAAGGGCGGCTCCGCCGAGGGCAAGGACGCCGAGGTCACCGTCAAGGTCACCAAGGTCTCCGCCCGCGAGCTGCCGGAGCTGGACGACGAGTTCGCCCAGATGGCGAGCGAGTTCGACACCCTCGAAGAGCTCAAGGCGGACAGCCGCAAGCGCCTTGAGGACACCAAGCAGTACGACCAGGCCACCCAGGCCCAGGAGCGCGTCCTGGAGAAGTTCCTGGAGCTCGCGGAGATCCCGGTCCCCGAGAAGCTGCTCGCGGACGAGGTCCAGACCCGCAAGCACAACCTGGAGCACCACCAGCTCGGCCAGATGGGTCTGACCATCGAGAAGTACCTGGAGTTCCAGGGCAAGACGGTCGAGGAGTTCGACGCCGAGACCACCGAGCAGGCCGTCAAGGGCATCAAGACCCAGTTCCTGCTGGACGCCCTGGTCAACAAGGAGAAGCTGGGCGTCAACCAGGAGGAGCTCACCGAGCACCTCATGCGCCGCGCGCAGTCCTCCGGCATGTCCCCCGACCAGTTCGCCCAGGCGGTCGTCGAAGGCGGCCAGGTCCCGATGCTGGTCGGCGAGGTCGCTCGCGGCAAGGCCCTCGCGGTCGTCGTCGAGAAGGCCAAGGTCACCGACACCAACGGTGAGGTCATCGACCTCTCCGACGACGAGGACGAGACCGAGGCCGTCGAGGCCGCGGCCGACGCCGACGTCGAGGCCGAGGGCAACGCCGACGTCGCGCCGGCTGCCGACGAGGCCAAGTAACACCCCGGGCGAAGCCCATTGAGCAGTGCCGTGAAGGGCCCGGACGCAGTCGCGTCCGGGCCCTTCCGCACACCCGTCGTGAGGGGTACGGACCTTGCGCTCCGAGCGAACAGTTCGGGAAGCGGGATGGCGTTGTCCTACCTGCGCGTTAGGGTCCATGAATACGAGGGCACGGGAGTACCCGAAGCCGGAGGGCATCGTCCCACCGGTAGGTCCGCGCCCCAGAACGAGACGCTGAGACGGCACATGGCCGTCGGAGACGAGCAGGTGGATACGTGACGAATCTGAAGCCTTACGCCGCGGGTGAGCCGTCCATCGGTGGCGGCCTCGGCGACCATGTCTACAACCGGCTGCTCGGCGAGCGCATCATCTTCCTCGGGCAGCAGGTCGACGACGACATCGCGAACAAGATCACGGCGCAGCTCCTCCTCCTGGCCGCCGAGCCGGAGAAGGACATCTACCTGTACATCAACAGCCCCGGTGGCTCCGTGACGGCCGGCATGGCCGTCTACGACACCATGCAGTACATCCCGAACGACGTCGTCACCATCGGTATGGGCATGGCGGCCTCCATGGGCCAGTTCCTGCTCACCGGCGGCACCCCGGGCAAGCGCTTCTCGCTGCCGAACACCGACATCCTGATGCACCAGGGCTCCGCCGGCATCGGCGGCACGGCCTCGGACATCAAGATCCAGGCCCAGTACCTGCTGCGCACCAAGCAGCGCATGGCTGAGATCACCGCGCACCACTCGGGCCAGACCGTGGAAGCGATCATCCGTGACGGTGACCGCGACCGCTGGTTCACGGCCGAGGAGGCCAAGGCGTACGGCCTGATCGACGAGATCATCTCCGCGGCGTCCCTGGTCCCGGGCGGCGGCGGCACCGGGGCCTGATCCCGGCCCCGGCGAACGCACTTCCGTACGCCCGCCCGTTCCAGGCAGTCCTCAGCCCGCAGAACGCCACCAGGATGGTGAACACCCAGATGTACATGAACAACCTCTCTCCCGCGAGCGGCCTCCACAACGGCCCGCAGGTGGACAACCGCTACGTCATCCCGCGCTTCGTCGAGCGCACCTCGCAGGGCGTGCGCGAGTACGACCCGTACGCGAAGCTCTTCGAGGAGCGCGTGATCTTCCTCGGCGTGCAGATCGACGACGCGTCCGCGAACGACGTCATGGCGCAGCTGCTGTGCCTGGAGTCGATGGACCCGGACCGCGACATCTCCATCTACATCAACAGCCCCGGTGGCTCCTTCACCGCGCTCACGGCGATCTACGACACGATGCAGTTCGTGAAGCCGGACATCCAGACGGTCTGCATGGGCCAGGCCGCCTCCGCCGCCGCGGTCCTGCTCGCCGCCGGTACCCCCGGCAAGCGCATGGCGCTGCCGAACGCCCGCGTGCTGATCCACCAGCCCTCGGGCGGCACCGGCCGCGAGCAGCTCTCCGACCTGGAGATCGCGGCCAACGAGATCCTGCGCATGCGCGACCAGCTGGAGTCCATGCTGGCCAAGCACTCGACCACCCCGCTGGAGAAGATCCGCGAGGACATCGAGCGCGACAAGATCCTGACGGCCGAGGACGCGCTCGCGTACGGCCTGATCGACCAGATCGTCTCCACCCGTAAGAGCAGCGCGGTCTGATCCTTGCCGCCAGTTGGCGTGGGCGCGTCGCCGTTCGGCGATGTGAACCACGTCAAGGGGGCCCCGCACGGGGCCCCCGGCAAGGTACCGTCGGATATGAGGCACCAGGAGCGCTGAACCAGGCGTCTCCCAGGCGAAGGGGAAGCACCTCGTGGCACGCATCGGTGACGGCGGCGACCTGCTCAAGTGCTCGTTCTGCGGAAAGAGCCAGAAGCAGGTGAAGAAGCTCATCGCAGGACCCGGTGTGTACATCTGCGACGAGTGCATCGACCTCTGCAACGAGATCATCGAAGAGGAACTCGCGGAAACCTCCGAGGTCCGGTGGGAGGAACTCCCCAAGCCCCGTGAGATCTACGAGTTCCTGGAGAGCTACGTCGTCGGCCAGGAGCCGGCGAAGAAGGCGCTCTCCGTAGCGGTCTACAACCACTACAAGCGGGTCCAGGCCGGCGAGAACGGCGGCGCGCAGGGCCGCGACGACGCGATCGAACTCGCGAAGTCCAACATCCTGTTGCTGGGCCCCACGGGTTCCGGCAAGACCCTCCTCGCGCAGACGCTCGCCCGCATGCTGAACGTCCCGTTCGCCATCGCCGACGCGACGGCGCTGACGGAGGCCGGGTACGTCGGCGAGGACGTCGAGAACATCCTGCTGAAGCTGATCCAGGCGGCCGACTACGACGTCAAGAAGGCCGAGACCGGGATCATCTACATCGACGAGATCGACAAGGTCGCCCGTAAGAGCGAAAACCCGTCGATCACGCGTGACGTCAGCGGCGAGGGCGTGCAGCAGGCCCTGCTGAAGATCCTGGAGGGCACGACCGCCTCCGTGCCGCCGCAGGGCGGACGCAAGCACCCGCACCAGGAGTTCATCCAGATCGACACGACGAACGTGCTCTTCATCGTGGGCGGCGCCTTCGCCGGCCTGGAGAAGATCATCGAGTCGCGCGCGGGTGCCAAGGGAATCGGCTTCGGGGCGACGATCCGCTCGAAGCGCGAGATCGAGGCGAGCGACCAGTTCCACGAGGTCATGCCGGAGGACCTGGTGAAGTTCGGGATGATCCCCGAGTTCATCGGCCGCCTGCCCGTACTGACCTCCGTGCACAACCTGGACCGCGAGGCCCTGCTGCAGATCCTCGTCGAGCCGCGCAACGCGCTGGTCAAGCAGTACCAGCGGCTGTTCGAACTCGACGGCGTCGAGCTGGACTTCGAGCGCGAGGCCCTCGAAGCCATCGCCGACCAGGCGATCCTCCGCCAGACCGGCGCGCGCGGCCTGCGCGCCATCATGGAAGAGGTCCTGATGTCGGTGATGTACGAGGTCCCGTCCCGCAAGGACGTGGCCCGCGTGGTCATCACCGCGGACGTGGTCCGCTCCAACGTCAACCCGACGCTGGTGCCGCGCATCGTCCCGAAGGACCAGGGCCCGCACGAGAAGTCGGCGTAGCGGTACCGGAGATACGTACGAGAAGGGGCGCCCCCGAGGGGGCGCCCCTTCTCGCGTGCGCGGCCGGCCGGTGTCAGTTCTTGACGCGGGCGGTGTTGTAGAGCTTGGCCGCGAACTCGGCGGTCTGGTCGAGGGTGTAGCCCTGCTTGCCCGCGAGGAGGGCCATCGCGTCGGAGGCGGAGACGAGACTCAGGGTGCTGAAGTCACCCCAGACGCAAAGCGGGAGGGTCATCACCTTGGGGCCCTTGAAGCTCGGGTCCGTGTTCGTGGCCTTGACCTCCTGGCACTTCAGGATGGCGCCGTCGAAACCGGCGGGGCTCATCGCCTTGGGGGTTCCGACGAGTTCGACCTGGCTCTTGCCCTCCTTGGAGGCCTTCAGCTTGAACGCGGTGAAGTAGGAGTCGACCGACTTCTCCGGGTCGGCGAGTTCACCGTAGAGGCCGTTGAAGGTCAGCCCCTTGATCGCGAGGGGGTTGTTGGGGTCGGCGATCTGGTAGTCCATCTCCACCGCGGTCGGGTTCTTGACGCCGGCGGCCTCCGCCTCCTTGCGCTCCTCGTCGGTGAAGGGCTTCGGCTGGTACTTCGGGCTCTTCTTGAAGTCGTTCACCGTCTCCGGCGCGACCAGCTTGTAGCCCTTGGTGGCGTCGGAGACCGAGCCGCCGCTGCCGCCTCCGAGGAAGTACCAGCCGCCGCCCGCGATCACCGCGACCGCCACGACCACGCCGATGATGACGCCGGTCTTCGACTTCTTCGGGGTCTCCTGCGGGGGCATCCCGCCGCCGTACGGAGGCTGCTGGGGCTGCTGGTAGCCGTACGCGGGCTGCTGCTGCGGGTAGCCGGGGGCCGCCGGGGGCTGCTGGGGGTAGCCCGGCGGGGGCTGCTGGCCGTAGCCCTGCGAGGGGGCGCCGGGCGGCGGCGGGGCCTGCTGCGGGTATCCGTAGCCGGGCTGCTGCGGGGCGGGCCCGCCGTACGGGTTCGGCTGCTGCGGGGGCTGCTGCCCGTACGGTCCGGGCTGCTGCGGCTGCTGGCCGTACGGTCCCGGCTGGTTGAAACTCATCCCGCGTCCCCCTGTGAGGTATCTGCTTATCCGTTCCTCACATCCTGACGGAAGGCGGCCCCGGCCGGGGCGTCGGGGTCCCAGGCGTTACCGAACCACGACGCCGCCGCGACGTCCGTACGGGCCACGGGGACGGCCCGGCCGCGGTCCGCGTCAACGGAGGGCGCCGCCGTGAAACGGATTCGTACCGTGGGCGGCACCCCCCGTATCCTGTGCCCCGTGACCGAGAACACGCAGACACCCAGCGCCCCCAACTCCGAACTGCCGACCCAGTACGCGCCGGCCGAGGTAGAGGGGAAGCTCTACGAGCGCTGGGTAGAGCGCGGTTACTTCGAGGCGGACGCCAAGAGCGAGAAGCCCCCGTACACGATCGTCATCCCGCCGCCGAACGTCACGGGCAGCCTGCACCTGGGGCACGCCTTCGAGCACACGCTGATCGACGCCCTCACGCGCCGCAAGCGCATGCAGGGCTTCGAGACCCTGTGGCAGCCCGGCATGGACCACGCCGGCATCGCGACGCAGAACGTCGTCGAGCGCGAGCTGGCCAAGGAGGGCAAGTCGCGTCACGACCTCGGCCGTGAGGCGTTCGTCGAGCGCGTCTGGCAGTGGAAGGGCGAGTCGGGCGGTCAGATCTCCGGCCAGATGCGTCGCCTCGGCGACGGCGTCGACTGGTCGCGCGAGCGCTTCACCATGGACGAGGGTCTGTCCGAGGCCGTCCAGACGATCTTCAAGAAGCTCTACGACGACGAGCTGATCTACCGCGCCGAACGCATCATCAACTGGTGTCCGCGCTGTCTCACCGCGATCTCCGACATCGAGGTCGAGTACCAGGACGACGACGGCGAGCTGGTCTCCATCCGTTACGGCGAGGGCGAAGACGCCATCGTCGTCGCGACGACGCGTGCCGAGACGATGCTCGGGGACACGGCCGTCGCCGTCCACCCCGAGGACGAGCGCTACAAGCACCTGGTCGGCACCGAGATCGAGCTGCCGCTGACCGGCCGCCGCATCCCGATCGTCGCCGACGAGCACGTCGACCCCGAGTTCGGTACCGGCGCCGTCAAGGTGACCCCGGCACACGACCCCAACGACTTCGAGATCGGCCAGCGCCACGGCCTGCCGAACATCGCCGTCATGGACGAGCACGCCGTCATCACCGTCCACGGTCCCTTCCTGGGCCTGGACCGCCTGGAAGCGCGCTCCGCCATCGTCGCCGCGCTGCGCGCCGAGGGTCGGATCGTCGCCGAGAAGCGTCCGTACAGCCACTCCGTGGGCCACTGCTCGCGCTGCAAGACCACCATCGAGCCCCGCCTGTCGATGCAGTGGTGGGTCAAGGTCGGCCCGCTGGCGAAGGCGGCGGGCGATGCCGTCCGTGACGGCCGGGTCAAGATCCATCCGCAGGAGATGGAGAAGCGCTACTTCGACTGGGTCGACAACCTCCACGACTGGTGCATCTCGCGCCAGCTGTGGTGGGGCCACCGCATCCCGGTCTGGTACGGCCCGAACGGTGAGATCGTTTGCGTCGGACCGGACGAGCAGCCGCCGAGCGGTGAGGGCTGGCACCAGGACACGGATGTTCTGGACACCTGGTTCTCCTCCGGCCTGTGGCCCTTCTCCACGCTCGGCTGGCCGCAGCAGACCGAGAGCCTCGCGAAGTTCTACCCGAACTCCGTCCTGGTCACCGGCTACGACATCCTCTTCTTCTGGGTCGCCCGGATGATGATGTTCGGCCTCTACGCGATGGACGGCACTCCTCCGTTCCACACCATCGCCCTGCACGGCATGGTCCGCGACCAGTTCGGCAAGAAGATGTCGAAGTCGTTCGGCAACGCCGTCAACCCGCTGGACTGGATGGACGAATACGGCTCCGACGCCGTCCGCTTCACCCTGGCCCGCGGCGCCAACCCGGGTGTCGACGTCCCGATCGGCGAGGACTGGGTGCAGGCCTCCCGCAACTTCGCCAACAAGATCTGGAATGCCACCCGCTTCGCCCTGATGAACGGCGCGACCATCGAGGGCGAGCTGCCGGACCCCGAGCGGATGTCGGCGACCGACCGTTGGATCCTGTCGCGGCTCAACAAGACCGTGGCCGAGGTCGACGCGTTCTACGACGACTACCAGTTCTCGAAGCTGTCGGACTCGCTCTACCACTTCGCGTGGGACGAGGTCTTCAACTGGTACGTCGAGCTGTCGAAGACGACGTTCTTCGCGGGCGGCGAGCAGGCACAGGTCTCCGGCCGGGTCCTGGGCGAGGTCCTCGACGTCATGCTGCGGCTGCTGCACCCGGTGGTGCCCTTCGTCACCGAAACCCTGTGGACCACGCTGACCGGTGGCGAATCCCTCGTCATCGCCGACTGGCCGAAGGACAGCGGTTTCCGCGACGAGGCCGCCGAGGCCGAGATCGCGACCGTCCAGGCCGTGGTCACCGAGGTCCGCCGGTTCCGCAAGGAGCAGGGTCTCCAGGACGGCCAGAAGGTTCCGGCCCGCCTCGACCTGTCGGGTACGGCGCTCGCCGCGCACGAGGGCGCCATCCGTCAGCTGCTGCGGCTCCAGCCGGAGGGCGACGCCTTCAGCGCCACCGCGACCCTCCCGGTCGCCGGCGCCACCGTCGCGCTCGACCTGTCGGGCACCATCGACGTGGCCGCCGAGCGCAAGCGACTCTCCAAGGACCTCGGCCTCGCCGAGAAGGAGAAGCAGCAGGCCGAGGCGAAGCTCGGGAACGAGGCGTTCATCGCCAAGGCACCCGACAACGTCGTGGACAAGATCAAGGGCCGGCTGGCCAAGGCCGAGGCGGACATCGCCCGGATCCAGGCCCAGCTGGACGCGCTGCCCGCCGCGTAAGCACGGGTGAGGGGCCCCGTACGGCTGTCGGCCGTACGGGGCCCTTCGCGTTCCCCGGACCTGCCCGGGTGCCCGGCCGTCACAGCAGCCGGGTGCCGAACCGCTCAAGGACGAGTACGGCGACGACCGCGTACAGGGTCAGCGGGACCAGCCAGTGGGGGAGGGCGCGCAGCGGGGAGCCGGGCCGGGACAGGTGTCGGGTGACGTACCAGAACAGCGGGATCATCACCGCCCAGACGAGCACGCACCACGGGCAGAGCGCGCCGATGACGTAGAGACACTGGCCGATCAGCCACACCGTGAACGCGAAGCCCGCCGCGGTGCCCGCCCACACGGCGCGCCAGAGCGGGCGGGGGAGTGCGGCGCCGGCGGCGAGGGCCGCGCCGAGGGCGGCGAGCGCGGCGAAACCGGCGAGGCCGAGCAGCATGTTGGGGAAGCCCAGCAGGTTGCCCTGCCAGGTGTTCATCACGTCACCGCAGCTCAGCACCGCGTTGACGTTGCAGCCCGGGGTGAAGAGGGGATCCTCCAGGGTGCGGATGCGGTCGTGGGTCAGGACGCCGGACGCCAGGGCGCCGAGCAGGCCGCCGATCAGCAGCAGCCATCCGGTGCGCCGGCTCCCGTCGAACCGCGGGGCGCCCTTTCGGGAGGTCTTCCCGACGGTCTGCGGGGTGATCTTCGCGGCGGTCATTCTCCCGACGCTACGAGGATCGGTGCCCGCGGCCCAGGGCGGAAGGTCGCGGCTGCGCAGGGTCGATCGACCCTGCCGGGCGGTAACCGGAGTGCCGCATATCACTTCATATGCCCCCCACTCGGCCCCGATCCCGGTGCGCCGACCACGGATGATGGGGTGCATGCGCGTCAAGCCCGTCGTCCTCGCGGCGTACCACCGGGTCGCCGCCTCGGGCCGCCGGCGGGCCGAGTGCTGGGCGGCCTCGCCCCGCGCGCTGGACGTCATCACGGCCCTGAGCTGTCTGGCCCTGGTGGCGCTGGACCTGCCCGGTCTGGCCGCCGCCGACAATTCCCTCAACGGTTGGCTGGCCGCCCTCGTGCTGGCCGTGGGCTGTTCGAGCCTGCTGGTGCGACGTCGGGCGCCCTGGGTCGCGTACGTGACGGCCCTGCTGTTCGTCGGCTGGCTGCACGAGCTCACCCTGATCCAGTTCGCGCTGTACTCGGTCGGCCGCTACCGGGGCCGCCGGGCCGGGATCCTCGCGACCGTCGGCTACGTCGCCTTCGCGTTCGCGGTGTTCAGCATTCCGGGCTGGCCCGAGCCGCGGATCCAGACCCTGAGCTCCTTCCTCAGCCTCGTCCTGCCGATCGGTGTCCTGGCCTCGGCCGTGGGCATCGCCGCCTACCGGCACGACCTGGTACGGGAGCTGGAGGCCCGGCGGGCGGAGTCGGCCGTGTCGAAAGCCGTCCAGGAGGAGCGGACCTCGGTCGCCCGGGACGTCCACGACTTCGTCGGGCGGGAGCTGACCCTGCTGACGGTGCGCTCCGAGGTGCTCTCGGTGCGGGCGCGGCAGACGACGTACGCGAAGGACTTCGAGGAGCTCGCCGACACCGCGCGGCGGGCTCACCTCGTGCTGAACGAGCTCATCGTGCAGCGCGGGGGGCGGGACGCGACGCCCGGCGTGGAGGGCCTCGCCGCGCTGGCGAGGGAGAGCGAACGGGCGGGCTCACCCGTACGGCTCACGCTGGACCCGGAGGTGCACGGGCTGTCTCCGCTGCGGCAGGCGGCGGTGTACCGGGTGGTGCAGGAGTGCCTGACGAACGCGGCCAAGCACGCCCACGGGGAGACCATCGAGGTCTCCATCGCCGCGCGGGGACCGCTGCTGCGGATCGCCGTCCGCAACAGCGTGCCGGACCGTACGCCGGTCCGGGCCCCCGTCTCGGCGGGCTCCGGCACGGCGAGCATGTCCGAACGGGTGAGCAGCCTCGGCGGAACCCTGACCGCCACCCGTACGGACGGGGGCTACCTGGTGGTGGCCACCCTGCCGCGCTCCTGACGCCGTGGCTCCGTGGGCGGCGGGCGCGGAGCCGCCGCGACCGCCGGGCGACCTCCCGAGCCGGTCCGGTCAGGCCTTGGCCGGGGCCAGCAGGCCGTTCAGTGTGTCCAGGTCCTCGACGCAGCGGCCCGAGCCGAGGGCCACGCAGTCCAGCGGGGCGTCCGCGACGAAGACGGGGATGCCGGTCGCGGCGGCGATGCGCAGGTCCAGGCCCGGCAGCAGCGCGCCACCCCCGGTGAGCACGATGCCGTGTTCCATGACGTCCCCGGAGAGCTCCGGGGGGCACTCCTCCAGGGTGGTGCGGACGGCCGCGATGATGGCCTCGACCGGTTCGTCGAGCGCGGCCCGGACGTCGGCGGCGGTGAGTTCGAGGGTCTTGGGCATGCCACCGACCCGCTCGCGGCCGCGCACCGTGAAGGTGAGGGTCTCCAGCTCCGGCCGGTCCGGGACGGGCCCGGCGGAGCCGATGGCGACCTTGACGTCCTCGGCGGTGCGCTCGCCGATCAGCAGGGAGTGCTCCTTGCGCACGTGATCCATGATCGCCGCGTCGAGCCGGTCGCCGCCGATCCGCAGGGACTGGGCGGTGACGATGCCGCCGAGGGAGATGACGGCCACCTCGGAGGTGCCGCCACCGATGTCGACGACCATCGAGCCGCGGGCCTCGGCCACCGGAAGGCCCGCGCCGATGGCCGCCGCCATGGGTTCCTCGATGAGGTGGACGGACTTCGCGCCGGCCCGGGTGGAGGCGTGCACGATGGCCCGTCGCTCGACCGGGGTCACCCCCGAGGGCACGCAGATGACCATGCGGGTGCGTGGGCGCCGGCCCGGGACGGCCTTGCGGACGAAGTGCCGGATCATCTCCTCGGCGGCCTCGTAGTCGCAGATCACCCCGCCCTTCAGGGGGCGGATCGCGGTGATGGAGCCCGGCGTGCGGCCGATGGTCTCCTTGGCCTCCGCGCCGACGGCGAGCGCCGTGGTCGTGCCCGCCCTGACCGCGACCACGGACGGCTCATTGAGGACGATCCCGTGACCCCGGGCGTAGACGAGGGTGTTGGCGGTCCCCAGGTCGATTCCTATGTCGCGGCTGGACGCGGTCTTCTTGGTGCTGGCCTGCGGCATTTGTTCCCCAATCTCCTGCCCGCAAGGCTTGCATAACGATCAGGTCGCGATCCCCGCCGAAGGTCCCGAAAGGGCCGGGTCGAAAGTCCTCGGGGTCCCCGTCCGTAGACTGGGGTCCGTGAGTGACCAGCAGCCCGAGAACCCCGACCGAGACAACACCGTCGACGCGTTCGACCAGATCGTCGCGGAGGAGTCCGACCGCGACCCCGACCTGGCGGTGATCGAGGCCGGTAGTCGTACCCTGCGCGCGCAGGCCGGAGCGCCCCAGGGCGATCCCGTGCCGTCCCGCCCCGAGGACCCCGAGGTGGCGAAGGCGCTGCTGGAGGTGGAGCAGGAGCTGGCGACGCGCTGGGGCGAGACCAAGCTGGAGCCCTCCGTCAGCCGGATCTCCGCGCTGATGGACGTCCTGGGCGAGCCGCAGCGCGCGTACCCCTCGATCCACGTCACCGGCACCAACGGCAAGACCAGCACCGCCCGCATGATCGAGGCCCTGCTGAACGCCTTCGAGCTGCGCACGGGTCGCTACACCAGCCCGCACGTGCAGTCGGTGACCGAGCGGATCAGCCTGGACGGCGCCCCGATCGACGCCGAGCGTTTCGTCGAGACGTACCACGACGTCAAGCCGTACGTGGAGATGGTCGACGCGGCCGAGGAGTACCGGCTGTCGTTCTTCGAGGTCCTCACGGGCATGGCGTACGCGGCGTTCGCGGACGCGCCCGTCGACGTGGCCGTCGTCGAGGTCGGCATGGGCGGCAGCTGGGACGCCACGAACGTCATCGACGGCACGGTCGCGGTGATCACCCCCATCAGCCTCGACCACACCGACCGGCTCGGCACGACGCCCGGTGAGATCGCCCAGGAGAAGGGCGGCATCATCAAGCAGGACGCGACCGTCATCCTGGCGCAGCAACCGGTGGACGCCGCACAGGTGCTGCTGAAGAAGGCCGTCGAGGTCGACGCGACGGTGGCCCGCGAGGGCATGGAGTTCGGTGTCGTCGCCCGCGAGGTGGCGGTCGGCGGCCAGATGCTGACCCTGCGCGGTGTGGGCGGCGAGTACGACGGCATCTTCCTGCCGCTGTACGGCGCCCACATGGCGCACAACGCGGCCGTCGCCCTGGCGGCCGTCGAGGCGTTCTTCGGGATCGGCGGGGAGCACGCCCGCGAACTGGACGGCGACACCGTGCGGAAGGCCTTCGCCTCGGTGACCTCACCGGGCCGCATGGAGGTCGTCCGCCGCAGTCCCACCGTGGTGCTGGACGCCGCGCACAACCCGGCGGGCGCCCGGGTCACGGCCGAGGCGGTCACCGAGGCGTTCGGCTTCAGCCGGCTCATCGGGGTCGTGGCGGCGAGCGAGGGCAAGGACGTCAGGGGGGTGCTGGAGGCCTTCGAGCCGATCTTCGCGGAGGTCGTCATCACGGAGAACACCAGCCACCGGGCCATGGGCGCGGACGAGCTGGCGGCCGTCGCGGTCGAGGTCTTCGGCGCCGACCGGGTGCAGGTCGAGCCGCGGCTCGACGACGCCCTGGAGGCCGCCGTCACCCTGGCGGAGGAAGAGGCCGAGTACGGAGGGGCCGGAGTCCTGGTGACCGGTTCCGTGATCACGGTGGGCGAGGCCCGCCTGCTGTTCAAGAGAGGCTGAGGGATCGATGCGCACGCTCTGCGCGAGCACGCTGATCGGTGAGTTCTTCATCGTCGGTTTCGCGGGCCTGGTGGCCATGAAGAACCCGGACCTGACCCAGGCCCAGGTGTGGACGGTCTGCGGCGTGACCATGCTGCTGTCCGTGCTGCTGTGCGGGATGCTCTCGCGCCCGGGCGCGGTCCAGCTCGGCTGGGCGCTCCAGATCGGCCTGATCGCCAGCGGCTTCGTGGTGCCGACGATGTTCTTCCTGGGCGCGGTCTTCGCCGGTCTGTGGTGGTGCTCGGTGCACTACGGACGGCGGATCGACGCCATCAAGGCCCGCTGGGCCGAGCAGGCGGAAGCGGCGGCTCCTGACGCTGCGTGACGGTTCACCGTGACGGCCCTGTAGATTCGTCCTACCGCACCCGTATGCCGCAAGGAGTTGCCACCATGACCCAGCGCACGCTCGTCCTGCTCAAGCCCGACGCCGTCCGTCGCGGCCTGATCGGCGAGATCGTCGGTCGCATCGAGCGCAAGGCCGGCTGGACCATCCCCGCGCTGGAGCTGCGCACGCTGGACGCGCAGACACTGGAGACCCACTACGGCGAGCACAAGGGCAAGCCCTTCTACGAGCCGCTCATGGGCTTCATGTCGAGCGGTCCGGTCGTCGCCCTCGTGGTCGAAGGGGAACGCGTGATCGAGGGTGTCCGTCAGCTGGCCGGCCCCACCGACCCGATCGCCGCCGCGCCCGGCTCCATCCGGGGGGACTTCGGGAGCATCACCCGGGAGAACCTGATCCACGCCTCGGATTCCGAGGAGTCCGCGGAGCGGGAACTGAAGCTGTTCTTCCCCGCGCTCTGAATACTCTTTCCTGACGAGACATCAGCCAAATAGCGCTCATGACCTGGGGCGACCGAAGTAATTTCGGTCGCCCTTCGGTATTCCCGGCCCCTTCGGGGAACGCATGGGCAGGACGCGACGTCACCACTAAGGGGGCGGGTATCCGTTCCGGCGGGATTGCCGGAGTCCCGTCGCGCGGTGTCCGTACTTGCGGCACTACGATGGGGCCTCCACCCACACACCCACCTCGCCGACCTGACAGCAGCCGCTATCAACTGGAAGGCCAGACGCTCCTCATGGGGAACAAGGGGAACACTATGTCGTTCATCGGCCGTGACATGGCGATCGACCTCGGGACCGCCAACACGCTGGTGTACGTGAGGGGCCGGGGAATCGTCCTGAACGAGCCGTCCGTGGTCGCCATCAACACGAACACCGGTGGCATCCTGGCGGTCGGCTCCGAGGCGAAGAAGATGATCGGCCGGACGCCCGGCAACATCGTCGCCGTACGGCCCCTCAAGGATGGCGTGATCGCCGACTTCGAGATCACCGAGCGGATGCTCCGGTACTTCATCCTCAAGATCCACAAGCGCCGCTACCTGGCCCGTCCGCGCGTGGTGGTCTGCGTGCCCTCCGGCATCACGGGAGTGGAGCGACGCGCCGTCATCGAGGCGTCCACGCAGGCCGGCGCCCGTCAGGTGCACATCATCGAGGAGCCCATGGCCGCCGCCATCGGCTCGGGCCTGCCCGTCCACGAGGCCACCGGAAACATGGTCGTGGACATCGGCGGCGGCACCACCGAGGTCGCCGTCATCTCCCTCGGCGGAATCGTCACGGCACAGTCCATCCGGGTGGCCGGTGACGAGCTGGACAACGCGATCATCCAGCACATCAAGAAGGAGTACTCGCTCCTCCTCGGTGAGCGGACCGCGGAACAGATCAAGATCACCATCGGGTCGGCGTACGACCTCGACAAGGACGAGCACACCGAGATCCGTGGCCGCGACCTCGTCTCGGGTCTGCCCAAGACCGTGGTCATCTCCGCGGCCGAGGTGCGCAAGGCCATCGAGGAGCCGGTCAACGCCATCGTCGACGCGGTCAAGACGACCCTCGACAAGTGCCCGCCGGAACTCTCCGGCGACATCATGGACCGCGGCATCGTGCTGACCGGAGGCGGCGCCCTGCTGCGCGGCCTCGACGAGCGGCTGCGCCGCGAGACGGGCATGCCGATCCACATCGCGGAGGATCCGCTCGACTCCGTCGCGCTCGGCTCCGGCAAGTGCGTGGAGGAGTTCGAAGCCCTCCAGCAGGTCCTGGACGCCCAGCCCCGACGATGACCGGATCCCCGTCGAAGGGGCAAGCGGAACACAAGGATCCGCCGTACGGGTGCTAGCGCGCCGGTGCGGCGGATCGTTGATATACAGGCACAGTCCGGTCGGAGTCCCGGCTCCACCGGAGCGGCTTCGCCGCACGGGTATCTACGAGGAAGGCACGGCCGCCGCACGTGAGGGACACACGAGAGAGCCGGCTGCTCCTGGTGCTTCTGATCGCCATCGCGTTCGCATTGATCACGGTGGACATCAGAGCGGGTGAGGAGTCTCCGGTCGACGGTGCCCGGCAGGCCGCCGCGGCGGTCTTCGGCCCGGTCGAGAAGGGCGTCGCGACCGCGGTGGACCCGGTCGCCAACGCCATAGGGGCGGTGCGCGACTCCGGTGAGCGCCACAACCGGATCGCCACGCTCGAACGCGAGAACAGCATGATGAAGGCGAAGCTCGGCAGCGAGGACCAGAACCGCAGCCGGATCCGCGAACTCGACGAGATGCTCAAGCGCGCCGGCGCCGGTCAGTACGGCATCAAGGGTGCCGAGGTCATCGCCATAGGAGCGGCCCAGGGCTTCTCCTGGACCGTCACCATCGACGCCGGCAGCAAGGACGGCATCGAGCGCGACATGACCGTCCTCAACGGGGACGGGCTCGTCGGCCGGGTCGCCACCGTCGGCCCCGACACCGCCACCGTCGTCCTCGCCAACGACCCCGACTTCACCGTCGGAACCCGGCTGGAGAAGACCAACGAACTCGGCTTCGCCACCGGCCAGGGCGACCGGGCGCTCTCCGTCCAGATGCTCAACGGCAAGGCCAAGGTGAGCCCGGGCGACCGGCTCGTCACCTTCGGCTCGCGCGGGAACAAGCCCTTCGTGCCGGGTGTCCCGATCGGCGAGGTCGTCAAGGTCGACCCCTCGCGCGGCGACCTGACCCGGACCGTCTGGATCCGCCCGTACGTGGGCTTCTCCCGCCTGGACATTGTCGGCGTCGTCGTCATGCCGCCGCGCGAGGACCCCCGCGACACGGTCCTGCCGCCCAAGCCCGAGGCCCCCAAGCCGACCCCGACCGTCACGGTCACGGTCACGCCCTCCACCGGCGTGTCCGGCAAGCCGGCCGACGAGTAGGAGCTGACCGTCATGCGCTTCAACCGGATCCTGCTCTCGGCCACCCTCATCGTGGTCGCCCTCGTCGTGCAGGTCTGCGTCCTCGGCCGCCTCCAGCTGCCCGGCGCCGTACCCGACCTCGTCCTCCTGACCGTCGTCGCCCTCGCCCTCGTGTACGGGCACCTCAGCGGCGCCCTCATCGGCTTCGGTGCCGGACTGCTCACCGACCTGGCCCCGCCCGCCGACCACGCCGCCGGCCGGTACGCGCTCGTGCTGTGCCTGATCGGCTACCTCGTCGGCCTGGTCCGGCCCGACAACGGACGGTTCCGCTCGGCCTGGGGGCCGATGCTCACCGTCGTCGCCGCCGCGATCGGCTCGACCCTCCTCTACGCCGGAGTGGGCGCCCTCGTCGGCGACACCGCCGCCCGCCACGTGGGCCTGACCGGGCTGGTGTTCACCGCCACCCTCTACGACCTGCTCCTCGCGCCCTTCACGGTGCCGTTCATCATGGCCCTGGCCCGGCGCGCCGAGAACGACCCGATGGCCGTCGAGGCCGGCGGCGGACCGCCCCAGGGCAACGACGTGTCCAGCGGCTGGCTCGCCGGCGGCACCGGACTGCGCATCGGCAGCCAGCGCGGCGGCCTGCGCCTGAAGACCGCACGGGGACGGGCCAACCGGGCCGGCCGCATAAAGGGCGTCAAGGCAGTGAAGAGCGTGAAGAGCGTCAAGAAACTGTGAGACGGGAGCGGACGTGAGCAACATCCCCGAGACCGGCCGCACCTCCCGGGTGCGGATCCGCCTGGTCATCATCCAGGTGCTCGTCCTCTCCATGTTCGTCACCCTCGGCGGACGCCTGTGGTACCTCCAGATCCGCAACGGCGAGGAGTACTACCACGAGGCGAAGAGCAACCACGTCCAGCGGGTCGTCCAACCCGCCGTACGCGGTTCCATCCTCGACGCCCGCGGCATCGCGCTCGCCGACAACGAAACCCGCCTGGTCGTCTCCGCCAGCCGCACCCAGCTGATGAAGATGAAGGACCGGGGCAAGGCCGTCATGACCCGCCTCGCCGGCGTCCTGGACATGGCTCCCAAGGAAGTCATGGACAAGGTTCGGCTCTGCGACTCCGAAACCCCCAAACCCTGCTGGAACGGCTCCCCGTACCAGCCGATCCCGGTCACCCTCGAAGCCACCACGCAGCAGGCACTGCAACTGCGCGAACGCCCCGAGGACTTCCCCGGCATCACCGCGGAACCCACCGCCGTCCGCCGCTACCCTGCCCCCGGCGGGACCCGGACCGCGCAGGTCCTCGGCTACCTCTCGCCCGTCACCGACGCGGAGATCCAGAAGGCCAAGGACACCGACTCGCCCCACCTGCGGTCCGACCAGGTCGGCCGCTCCGGCATCGAGCGCACCTACGACACGCAGCTGCGGGGCAAGGCGGAGGTCACCTCCTACGAGGTCGACAACCTCGGCCGGGTCATGGGCCAGACCAAGTCCGACCCGGGCATCCCCGGCGCCACGCTCGTCACCAGCATCGACGCACGGGTCCAGTCCGTCGCCGAATTCGAACTCCAAGCGGCGATGAAGACCGTCCGCAACGAGACCGACAAGATCACCGGCCGCAAGTACGAGGCCGACTCGGGCGCCGTCGTCGTCATGGAGACCAAGACCGGCCGCATCGTCGCCATGGCCTCCCAGCCCGACTACGACCCCAACGCCTGGGTCGGCGGCATCTCCGGCACCGACTACGCCAGGCTGACCAGCAAGAGCTCCAACTACCCGCTGCTCAACCGCGCCATCCAGGGCCAGGCCCCCGCCGGCTCCATCTTCAAGGTGGTCTCGGCGAGCGCGGCCGTGCGGGCCGGCTACGACTTCAACAGCAAGTACAACTGCAGCAGCTCCTACAGCCTGGGCGGCCGCAGCTTCGCCAACTTCGAGTCCCAGGGCCACGGCCCCATCACCCTCGGGGACGCCCTCAAGTTCTCCTGCAACACCGTCTTCTACGCCCTCGGCCACAAGGAATGGCAGCGCGACGGCGGCCTCAAGCCCAAGAAGGACGCCCACGACTGGTTCTACCGGACCGCCCGCGAGTTCGGGCTCGGCTCGGAGACCGGCGTCGACCTGCCGAACGAGGTCACCGGCCGGATCCCCGACCGCCGGTGGAAGAAGAGCTTCTGGGCGGCCAACAAGGACTCCTGGTGCAAGCAGGGCAAGAAGGGCGGCACCTACGTCCAGCAGATCGCCTACGAGAGCTGCCTCGAAGGCAACCAACTCAAGGCGTTCGACAGCATCAACTTCGCCATCGGCCAGGGTGACGTCCTCGTCACCCCCATCCAGATGGCCACCGCCTACGCCGCCATCAGCAACGGCGGCACCCTCTACAACCCCACCGTCGGCAAGGCCGTGATCAGCCCCGACGGCAAGCGCGTCGACATGATCAAGCCCGCCTCCCACGGCCGGCTGCCGATCGACGCCAAGACGATCAACGACCTGGACAAGGGGCTGCGCTCGGTCGTCGCGCCCGGCGGCACCGCCGCCTGGAGGTTCGGCGGCTGGCCGCTCGACAAGATCCCGATGCGGGCCAAGACCGGCACCGCCCAGGTCTACGGCAAGCAGACCACCTCGTGGCTGGCGACCTACACCGACGACTTCACCATCGTCATGACGATCTCCCAGGGCGGCACCGGCTCCGGGGCCTCCGGGCCCGCCGTCCGCAACATCTACAACGCCATGTACGGGCTCGACATGGCCGGCAAGCAGGACCTCAAGCGGGCCCTGCTGCCGAAGCCGCAGGCACAACTGCCCAAGGTCAACGCCGACGGCTCGATCGAGGCCCCCGAGATCAAGCCCTACGTGCCGCCGTCCCCGGAGGACGAGGCACCGCCCGTGCTCGCCGGCCCTCCGGCCACACCCCCCAAGCACCAGGACTGAGGACCGAGGACCGCACGACATGCAGACCGCCAACAAGTTCTCCGTCTCCCGGTACGCGCCCGAGCGCGGGACGGTGGCCAAGCTCACCGCCCGCGACTCCGTCGTGCGCCGGCTCGACTGGCCGATACTCCTGTCCGCGCTCGCCCTTTCCTTCATCGGCGCCCTGCTGGTGTGGTCGGCCACCCGCAATCGGACCCAGCTGAACCAGGGCGACCCGTACTACTTCCTGTTCCGGCACGCCTTGAACACCGGCATCGGCCTCGTGCTGATGATCGGCACCATCTGGCTCGGGCACCGCACCCTGCGCGGCGCCGTACCGGTCCTGTACGGGCTCTCACTGGTCCTGATCATCGCGGTGCTCACCCCGCTGGGCGCCACCATCAACGGCGCCCACGCGTGGATCGTGATCGGCGGCGGATTCTCGCTCCAGCCCTCCGAGTTCGTGAAGATCACGATCATCCTGGGCATGGCGATGCTGCTCGCGTCACGGGTGGACGCGGGTGACCTCGCCCACCCCGACCACCGCACCGTCGTCAAGGCACTGTGCCTGGCCGCCGCCCCGATGGGCATCGTCATGCTGATGCCCGACCTCGGCTCCGTCATGGTCATGGTCGTCATCGTGCTCGGCGTCCTGCTGGGCTCCGGCGCGTCCAACCGCTGGGTGCTCGGACTGATCGGCTCCGGCGCGGGCGGGGCCATCCTGATCTGGCAGCTCGGCGTCCTCGACGAGTACCAGATCAACCGCTTCGCGGCCTTCGCCAACCCCGAACTCGATCCGGCGGGCGTCGGCTACAACACCAACCAGGCCCGCATCGCGATCGGCTCCGGCGGACTCACCGGATCCGGCCTCTTCAAGGGCTCCCAGACCACCGGCCAGTTCGTGCCCGAGCAGCAGACCGACTTCGTCTTCACGGTCGCGGGGGAGGAGCTGGGCTTCCTCGGGGCCGGGCTGATCCTCGTACTGCTGGGCATCGTGCTGTGGCGCGCCTGCATGATCGCCCGTGAGACCACGGAGCTGTACGGGACGATCGTCTGCGCCGGGATCATCGCCTGGTTCGCCTTCCAGGCCTTCGAGAACATCGGCATGACGCTCGGCATCATGCCGGTCGCCGGTCTGCCGCTGCCCTTCGTGTCCTACGGAGGATCCTCGATGTTCGCCGTGTGGATCGCGGTGGGCCTGCTCCAATCCATCCGGGTGCAACGCCCCCTGTCGGCCTGACCGGCGGCCGGGGGACGAACGCGGGGCCGAAGGCGGGGCCCGAGGGCGAAGCGGAGGCGGGCCGGGACGTTCCCGGCCCGCCTCCGGCGCGTCGTGGCGCACTCCCGCGGCGGCCCGAACCGGTCTAGATTCGGTTCATGGCGGACAGCAAGCGTGAGATCGAGCGGAAATTCGAGTTCGCGCCCGAGAAGGGCCGGAAGTCCCGGAAAGCCGGTAAGGGCGACAGCGCCGGGAAGGGCGACGGGACCGGCAGGCGCGCGGGGCCCGGGAAGGACCCCGCCCGCGTCCCGGACCTGACCGGCACCGCCGGGATCGCGCAGACCCGGGACCGCGGCACGGTCCTCCTCGACGCCGTCTACTACGACACCCCCGACCGTCGGCTCGCCGCCGACGGCGTGACCCTGCGCCGCCGAACCGGCGGCGAGGACGCCGGCTGGCACCTCAAACTGCCCGTCTCACCGGGCGTCCGCGACGAGGTCCACGCCCCGCTCGGCGCATCCGATTCCGACGGGGACGCCGACTCCGTACCCGGCCCGCTGGCCGCCCTCGTGCGCTCCCGGACCAGGCAACAGCCACTGGAACCGCAGGTCCGACTGGTCTCCTCCCGTGACGTCGTCCACCTGCTCGACGCCGAGGGGCGCCTGCTCGCCGAACTGTCCACCGACGCCGTCCTCGCCGAGCGGGGCACCACCACCGCCGAGTGGACCGAGGTCGAGGTCGAACTGGCCGACGGTACGGACCCCGCCCTGCTGGACGCCGTCGAGAAGACGTTCGGCGAAGGCGGACTCAAGGTCTCCGACGCCCCTTCGAAACTGGCCCGAGCCCTCGCCGACACCGGCGCCGCACCACCCGCCCGGCCCGGCCCGGATCCCGCCGACGGATCCGCCGGCGCGCACGTCCTCGCGTACCTGCGGGCCCAGCGCGACATCCTCGTCGCACAGGATCCCGCCGTCCGCCGCGACCTCCCGGACTCCGTGCACCAGATGCGCGTCGCGACCCGCCGACTGCGCAGCGCCTTCAAGAGCTACCGCAAGGTCCTGGACGGCACGGTCACCGACCCGCTCGGCGAACAACTGCGCCGACTGGCCGCCGAACTCGGCGTCGACCGCGACCAGGAAGTACTGGCCCGGCGGCTGCGCTCCCGCCTCGACGAGGTCCCCGCCGACCTGCGGCTCGGGCCGGTCGCCGACCGGCTGCGGACCTGGGACACCGCCCGCCGCCGCGCCTCCCGCGGCCAGGCCCTGGCCACGCTCGACAGCGCCTGGTACCTGGGCCTGCTCGACGCCCTCGACGCCGTGCTGGCGGACCCGCCGCTGCGCAAGGCCGCCGCCCGGCCCGCCGAAAGCGTCCTGCCCGAGGGGATCCTGCACGACGACGAGCGGCTCGCGGACCGCGTCGAACACGCCCTGGCGACGGAACCGGGCAAGGACCGCGACGTGGCGCTGCACGGCGCGCGCAAGGCGGCCAAACGGACCCGGTACGCGGCCGACGCCGCCCGGGCCGCGCTGGGCAAACCGGCGAAACGGATGTCGAAGGCCGCCAAGTCCGTACAGACCCTGCTCGGCGAACACCAGGACAGCGTCGTGTCCCGCGAGGCGCTGCGCGGCATCGCCGCCCAGGCGACCGGCGCGAGCGAGGCCTCCTTCACCTGGGGGCTGCTGTACGCCCGCGAGGAGGCGTACGCGGAGCGACTCGAACGGGAACTCCCGGACGTCTGGGCGGAGGCCCGCGACCCGGAGTTGCGGTCCGCACTCAAGTGATCATGTGGGCAGGGTCTGGTGGCCCTCGGGGTACGCTTGAGAGTCGCCCCCTGCCCGCTTCACGAAAGTCGCGTGATGTCCGAGTCGGTCTTCCCACAGCTCGAAGCTCTGCTCCCGCATGTGCAGAAGCCCATCCAGTACGTCGGTGGTGAGCTCAACTCCACGGTGAAGCCGTGGGAGAGCGCGGACGTCCGCTGGGCGCTCATGTACCCGGACGCCTACGAGGTGGGGCTGCCCAACCAGGGCGTCATGATCCTCTACGAGGTGCTCAACGAGCGGGAGGGCGTCCTCGCGGAGCGCACCTACTCGGTGTGGCCGGACCTCGAAGAGCTGATGCGCGAGCACAAGGTGCCGCAGTTCACCGTGGACAGCCACCGCCCGGTCGGCTCCTTCGACGTCTTCGGACTGTCGTTCTCCACCGAGCTCGGCTACACCAACATGCTGACGGCCCTGGACCTCGCGGGCATCCCGCTGGAGGCCAGGAACCGCACGATCGACCACCCGATCGTCCTCGCGGGCGGCCACGCGGCCTTCAACCCCGAGCCGATCGCGGAGTTCATCGACTGCGCCGTCATCGGCGACGGCGAGCAGGCCGTCCTCGACATGACCGAGATCATCCGCGCGTGGAAGGCCGAGGGGCGCCCGGGCGGCCGCGAGGAGGTCCTGCTCCGCCTCGCCAAGACCGGCGGCGTGTACGTCCCCGGCTTCTACGACGTCGAGTACCTGCCGGACGGCCGCATCGGCCGCGTCGTACCGAACCGCTCCGGCGTGCCGTGGCGCGTGTCCAAGCACACCGTCATGGACCTCGACGAGTGGCCGTACCCCAAGCAGCCCCTGGTTCCGCTCGCCGAGACCGTCCACGAGCGGATGTCCGTGGAGATCTTCCGCGGTTGCACCCGCGGCTGCCGTTTCTGCCAGGCCGGCATGATCACGCGCCCCGTGCGGGAGCGAAGCATCACCGGCATCGGCGAAATGGTCGAGAAGGGCCTGAAGGCGACCGGCTTCGAGGAGGTCGGCCTGCTGTCGCTCTCCTCGGCCGACCACACCGAGATCGCCGACATCGCCAAGGGCCTCGCGGACCGCTACTCGGACGACAAGGTGGGCCTGTCCCTCCCGTCGACCCGCGTGGACGCCTTCAACGTCGACCTCGCCAACGAGCTGACCCGCAACGGCCGCCGCTCGGGCCTCACCTTCGCCCCCGAGGGCGGCTCCGAGCGCATGCGCAAGGTCATCAACAAGATGGTCTCGGAAGAGGACCTGATCCGGACGGTCTCCACGGCGTACGGCAACGGCTGGCGTCAGGTGAAGCTGTACTTCATGTGCGGCCTGCCGACCGAGACCGACGAGGACGTCCTCCAGATCGGCGACATGGCGGTGAACGTCATCGCCAAGGGCCGTGAGGTCTCCGGACAGAACGACATCCGCTGCACGGTGTCCATCGGCGGGTTCGTGCCCAAGCCGCACACCCCGTTCCAGTGGGCGCCGCAGCTGTCGGCCGAGGAGACCGACGCCCGCCTCGGCAAGCTCCGCGACAAGATCCGCGGGGACAAGAAGTACGGCCGCTCCATCGGATTCCGCTACCACGACGGCAAGCCGGGCATCGTCGAGGGCCTGCTCTCGCGCGGCGACCGCCGCATCGGCGACGTCATCCGCGCCGTGTACGAGTCCGGTGGCCGCTTCGACGGCTGGCGCGAGCACTTCTCGTACGACCGCTGGATGGAGGCCGCCGAGAAGGCGCTGCCCGCGTACGGCGTCGACGTGGCCTGGTACACGACCCGCGAACGCACCTACGAGGAGGTCCTGCCCTGGGACCACCTGGACTCGGGCCTCGACAAGGACTGGCTCTGGGAGGACTGGCAGGACGCCCTCGACGAGACCGAGGTCGAGGACTGCCGCTGGACCCCGTGCTTCGACTGCGGCGTGTGCCCGCAGCTCGACCTGGACATCCAGATCGGACCGACGGGCAAGAAGCTGCTCCCGCTCACCGTCGTGAAGTGACCACGGGCCGAACCGGTCGCTGAAACACCTGACGTGCCCCCACCGGAAACGGTGGGGGCACGTTCTTTTGCGGCCCGTTCCCCGCCGGTCCGTCCCTTCGTGCCCCGGTGCCGCAACGGCTCGGCCCCGTGGTGTGTCCTTCAGGGCATGGAAACCGAGAAGCCACGGCCCGCGCCCGGCGGCGAAGGGTGTCCGGTGGGGGTCGTGCGGGTCCCCGTGAAGATCGTCGCCGTGTTGGTCGTCCTGCCGGTACGGCTGATCTGGGACCTGCTCGTCCTCGGCGCGCGCACCACCCACCGGCGGGCCCTGCGCCCGGTCGGCGCGGCCCTGGCCCGGCTGTCCTCCGGCCTGTACCGGTACGTGCTGACGCCGCTCGGGCACGGGATCGCGTGGCTGGGGCGGGGTGTCGTCCTGGTGCTGCGGTGGCTGGCCCTGGGCCTCCTGTACCGGCCGTGGGTGGGGCTGTGGCGGTACGTCCTCGTACCGGCGGCGACCGCCGCCCACCGGTACCTGTTCGGCCCCCTCGGCCGCGGACTCGTACGGGCGGTCCGCGCGCTCGGCCACTACGTGCTCGCACCCCTCGGCCGGGGCATCGTCCGACTGCTCGCCGCCGCCCACCGGTACCTGCTGGCCCCGGTGGCGGGCGGGCTGTGGCGGTACGTGCTGACGCCGCTGGGGCACGGGTTGCGCTGGTTCCTGCCCAGGGCGTTCGCCGCCGTCTTCGTGTGGCCGTGGGTCGGGCTGTGGCGGTACGTGCTGACCCCGCTGGGTCGGGGGATCGCGTGGCTGGGGCGGGGGGTCGCCCTGGTGCTGCGGTGGGTGGTGCTGGGGCTCGTGTACTGGCCGTGGGTGGGCCTGTGGCGGTACGTCCTGGTTCCGGGCGCCACCGTGACGTACCGGTACCTGCTCGCCCCCCTCGGCCGGAACCTGTACCGGTACCTGCTCACCCCCCTCGGGCACCTCCTCGCCGGCGCCTGGCGACTCGCCGGGCGGATCAGCCGCGCACTCGGCCGCGGACTGCTGTGGCTGTGGCGCGGCTGCGTCGCCCGCCCCGCCGCCTGGCTCCACCGCCACGTCGCCACACCCGCCGGACACGCCCTCCGCAGCGTGTGGCGCGGCTCGCGCATCGCGGTGCGGGAGGCCCGCGACGACGTACGACGTCTGCTGTTCGGTACTCCTCCCGGGGAACCGGCGAGGTCACGGGCGCGTACTCTGGGTAGTACGAAAGCCGCAGGCAACGCGCCCGCTCCCGAGATCTCCCTGCGCAAGACGCAGGGGTGAGCCGGAGGCAGGGCGTGGCCGGCAGGCCCCACAGACACTCAGGGCGACGTGCGAGCCGCGACGCCCCGCACAAGGAGAAGAACCACTGGGCAAGCGACAGCCCGAAGGCCCGCCTCCCGCACCGGTGGTGCAGCGCATTCGACTGCGCTACACCAAGCGTGGCCGCCTCCGGTTCACCAGTCACCGAGACTTCCAACGAGCCTTCGAGCGGGCGCTTCGCCGCGCGGAGGTCCCCATGGCGTACTCGGCCGGCTTCACCCCGCACCCCCGCGTCTCGTACGCGAACGCCGCGCCGACCGGTACCGGCAGTGAGGCCGAATACCTGGAGATCGCCCTCGCGGCCCCCAGGGACCCCGAAAAGCTCCGTGCGCTGCTCGACGAGTCCATGCCCACCGGGCTCGACATCATCGACGCCGTCGAGGCCCGCACCTCGGGCCTCGCCGACCGGCTGACGGCCTCCGTGTGGGAACTGCGCCTGGAGGGCGTCGAGCCCGAGGCCGCCGAACGGGCCGTCACCACGTTCCTCGCGGCCGAGACCGTCGAGGTCCAGCGCCGCACCAAGAACGGCGTGCGCACCTTCGACACCCGCGGGGCCGTGGTCAGCCTCGAAGCACTTCCGGCTCAGGCTGATAGGCCGCTGGACAATGCTTGTGCGATACTGCGGCTGGTTGTTCGGCATTTGACACCTGCCGTGCGACCCGACGACGTCCTGTCCGGTCTCCACGCTGTGGCCGACCTCGCGCCGCCGGTCCCCGCAGCGGTGACCAGGCTGGAGCAGGGGCTCTTCGACGAGGAGTCCGGCACGGTGACCGACCCGCTCGCGCCCGACCGCGAGGCCGTCACGGCCGCCCCACCCACGGCCGCCGTAACGACCGACGCGAAGGCGCCGGAAGGTCCCGCCGCGTAGGGATCGTCGTCGTCGCGCAGCCCTGGCACTCGGGAGCCACCTGGGTCGGGCAGCGCATTGACCTGAAGACTTCCGCCAGGCCGTACGGACAACACGTACGGAACCGGCGGCCATGGACTACAGCTCCCGTGTGGCGAACGCGCCCCGGAGGCCGGCTCCGCGCTCATTACGCGGCAGCCGTGCCGGACCGGACGTCAGCCGCGGCGCCCGGGAGCGTGACGGGAGAACCCCGCATGCTCAACACCGAAAACGAGAACACCCCCGCCGCCGACAGTGGCAGCCCCAGCGACAACCTGCCCCCGCGCAGGCGTCGCCGCGCGGCTTCCCGGCCCGCCGGCCCGCCCGGCGGCGTCGTCGCGGCCACCGAAACCCCCGCCGCCGCGGCCCCCGCGCCCGTGGTCGAGGAGCCCGTTGCCGCTCCGGCGCCGCGTGCCCGTCGTCGTGCGACGCGTGCCGTGGCCGCTCCGGCCGCCGTCGAGGCGGCTGCCGAGGCCGTGGTGGAGGCCGCTCCCGCGGCTGCTCCCGTGGTCGAGGAGCCCGTCGCGGCTCCGGTTGCCGCGCCGCGTGCCCGTCGTCGGGCCACCCGTGCGGTGACCGCCCCCGAGGCGCCCGCCACCGAAACCCCCGCCGCCGCGGCCCCCGCGCCCGTGGTCGAGGAGCCCGTTGCCGCTCCGGCGCCGCGTGCCCGTCGTCGTGCGACGCGTGCCG
>NZ_JBVIVP010000003.1:466249-704115 GCF_055595445.1 Streptomyces sp. NPDC040432
GCCGTGGCCGCTCCGGCCGCCGTCGAGGCGGCTGCCGAGGCCGTGGTGGAGGCCGCTCCCGCGGCTGCTCCCGTGGTCGAGGAGCCGGTCGCGGCTCCGGTTGCCGCGCCGCGTGCCCGTCGTCGGGCCACCCGTGCGGTGACCGCCCCCGAGGCGCCCGCCGCCGAGCCCGTCGTGGGGGCCGCCCCCGCCCCGGTCGCCCCGGTGGCCGAGGAGGAGGCGCCGGCCGCTCCGGCCTCCGCGCCGCGTGCCCGTCGCCGCGCCACCCGCGCCGTGGCCGCCCCGGCAGCCGCCGAGGCGCCCGCCGCCGAGATCGCCGTCGAGACGCCGGCCGCCGTGCAGGAGGCCCCGAAGGCCGCCGCCCGCGCCGTCACCGTCGCCGACGCCGTCGACTCCCCGAAGCGCGGCGGCCGTCGCCGCGCCACCCGTTCCACCTCGGCGGCCGCTCCGGCGCAGCCCGTGGCCGCCGTCGAGCCCGAGGCCACCGCCCCGGCCCCGAACCGTGCCGCCCGCCGCGCCGCGCGTCCCGCCGTGGCCGTCTTCCAGGCCCCGGTCTTCGCCGAGCCGATGTTCCAGACCCCGGAGACCGCCGCCATGGCCGCTGCGGCAGCCGCCGCCGCGTCCCGGGCGGAGGAGGCCGAGGAGGAAGAGGACGAGACCGAGGTCGAGGCGCAGGCCCCGGCCCCCGTCGAGCAGCCGACCGGTCGTCGTCGCCGCCGCCGTGGCGCCCCCGCCGAACCCGTCGCCGCACCCGCCGCCCCCGCGCCCGCGCTCGGTGCACCCGTGTCGCTGGCCGACGTCGAGCTCCTCGACGAGGAGCAGGACGCCGAGGTCGAGGCCGCCGAGCTCGACGAGGACGAGGCCGACGAGTCGGGCGAGCGCCCCTCGCGTCGTCGTCGCCGCGGTGGCCGTCGCCGCCGTCGCGGTGAGGCCGCCGACCTCGACGAGTCCGCCGAGGAGGAGACCGGCGCCGCCGAGGACGCCGAGGAGGAGGACGCCGACGACGCGGACGACGCCGAGCTCGGTTCCTCGTCCAGCCGTCGCCGTCGTCGCCGTCGCCGTCGCAGCGGTGACTCCGGCGCCGACACCGAGGTCGCCGAGGACGACGGCGTTCGCACCGTCGTCAAGGTCCGCGAGCCGCGCCCGGCGCGCGAGCGCAGCGAGTCCACGTCCTCCGACGAGGTCCAGTCCATCAAGGGCTCGACCCGCCTGGAGGCCAAGAAGCAGCGCCGCCGCGAAGGCCGCGAGCAGGGCCGCCGTCGCGTCCCGATCATCACCGAGGCCGAGTTCCTGGCCCGCCGCGAGGCCGTCGAGCGCGTGATGGTCGTCCGTCAGTCCGGCGAGCGCACCCAGATCGGCGTGCTGGAGGACAACGTCCTCGTCGAGCACTACGTCAACAAGGAGGAGGCCACCTCCTACGTCGGCAACGTCTACCTGGGCAAGGTCCAGAACGTGCTGCCGTCCATGGAGGCCGCCTTCATCGACATCGGCAAGGGGCGCAACGCCGTCCTGTACGCCGGTGAGGTCAACTTCGAGGCGCTCGGCATGGCCAACGGGCCGCGCCGCATCGAGTCCGCCCTCAAGTCCGGCCAGTCGGTCCTCGTGCAGGTCACCAAGGACCCGATCGGCCACAAGGGCGCCCGCCTGACCAGCCAGGTCTCGCTGCCCGGCCGCTACCTGGTCTACGTGCCCGAGGGCTCGATGACCGGCATCAGCCGGAAGCTGCCCGACACCGAGCGCGCACGCCTGAAGACCATCCTCAAGAAGATCGTCCCCGAGGACGCGGGCGTCATCGTGCGCACCGCCGCCGAGGGTGCGAGCGAGGACGAGCTGCGTCGCGACGTCGAGCGCCTGCAGGCCCAGTGGGAGGACATCCAGAAGAAGTCGAAGCAGATCTCGACCTCTTCGCCGAGCCTCCTGTACGGCGAGCCGGACATGACCGTCCGCGTCGTCCGCGACATCTTCAACGAGGACTTCTCGAAGGTCATCGTCAGCGGTGACAGCGCCTGGGAGACCATCCACGGCTACGTGAACCACGTGGCCCCGGACCTCGCCGACCGGCTGTCGCGCTGGACCTCCGAGGTCGACGTCTTCGCGACGTACCGGATCGACGAGCAGCTCGCCAAGGCGCTCGACCGCAAGGTGTGGCTGCCCTCGGGCGGTTCCCTCGTAATCGACAAGACCGAGGCGATGATCGTCATCGACGTCAACACCGGCAAGTTCACCGGTCAGGGCGGCAACCTTGAGGAGACCGTCACCAGGAACAACCTGGAGGCGGCCGAGGAGATCGTGCGTCAGCTGCGGCTGCGCGACCTGGGCGGCATCGTCGTCATCGACTTCATCGACATGGTCCTGGAGTCCAACCGCGACCTGGTCCTGCGGCGCATGCTGGAGTGCCTGGGCCGCGACCGCACCAAGCACCAGGTGGCCGAGGTCACCTCGCTGGGCCTGGTGCAGATGACCCGCAAGCGGGTGGGCCAGGGTCTGCTGGAGTCCTTCTCCGAGACCTGCGTCCACTGCAACGGTCGCGGTGTCATCGTCCACATGGAGACCCCGACCGCGGTGGGCGGCGGTGGCAACGGCAAGCGTTCCAAGCGCCGTGGCGGCCGTGGTCCGGAGCACGACCACGACCACGACACCGAGACGGTGGAGACCACCGGCACGGACGGGTACGAGGCCGACTCGGAGATCGAGATCGAGACCGAGGCCGAGGTGGCCGCCGAGGTCGCCGCGCCGCGGGCGCTGCCGGAGCCGGAGTTCGTCGCCGACGAGGAGCTGTACGGCAGCGCCGCCGAGGCGGAAGCCGCAGCCGGCGGCGTCAGCGGCCGTCGCAACCGTCGCCGGGCCACCCGCAAGGCGACCGCTCCCGCGGGTGCCCCGCGCGGTGCGGTGCGTCCCGCCGCCGCGGCCCCGGTGACCCCCGTGGTCGAGGACGAGCCGGTCGTGGAGCCCGCCGACACGGTCCTGGAGCCCGCCCCCGAGGCCGTCGAGGCCGCGGAGACGGTCACCGAGGCCCCGGAGGTCGCCGTCGAGGAGGCCGCGCCCAAGGGCCGGACCCGTCGCCGCGCCACCCGCAAGGCGACCGCTCCTGCGGGCGCCCCGGCCGGCGAGGCCGTCGCACCGGCGGCACCCGCCGCGCCGGAAGCCCCGGCCGCCGTCGAGCCGGAGCCCGTCGCCCCGGTCGTGGCGGAGGCCGAGCCGGTCGTCGAGGCCCCGGCCGCCGTCGAGCCCGAGCCGGTCGCCCCGGCCCTCGTGGAGGCCGCTCCGGCCCGTCCGCGGCGCCGCGCCGTCCGCAAGGCCACCGCACCCGCGGGTGCGGCGGAGGCGGCCGTCGTGGTGGTCGAGAGCGCCGCTGCCGACGTCGCCGAGCCGGTGACCGAGGCCGACGCCCCGGCTGCCGAGGCCGCCGAGGCCGAGCCGGCCCCGGTGAAGAAGGCCCGTAAGGCGCCGGCCAAGAAGGCGACGACCACGGCTGCGAAGAAGGCCCCGGCCAAGAAGGCGGCGGCCGCGAAGAAGACCGTCGCGAAGAAGACGACGGCCAAGAAGACCGTGGCGAAGCGGGCTTCGAAGAAGACCGCGGCGGCGGAGCAGACGCTCCCGTCCGTCTCGGCTCCGACCGACGAAGCCTGATCCGCTCCATGACCGTGGGCCCCGCCGGAAGGCGGGGCCCACGGCCTTGCGGGGCCCGGTTTGACCCTCCGGAACCGGCCCCGTAACCTAGACCGTCGGCGTGTCTTGGACGATTACCGTTCAACGTGCGTCGCGCTCCTGAGCACCTTCCTCCCCACGTCGTCCGCGCGAGCGGACGGATCACGGGAGAGGCCGCTCGTCCAATCCGGATCACCGTGGGCCCCGGCCCGCGTGAGTGGCTGGCTTCAGGAGCATCCGTCCCGAGTGAGAGAGAGATCCGCGTGTACGCCATCGTGCGCAGCGGTGGTCGCCAGCACAAGGTTGCTGTCGGCGACATCGTTGAGGTTGACAAGATTTCCACTGCCAAGGTTGGCGACACGGTCGAGCTCTCGACCCTGCTCGTTGTCGACGGCGACGCCGTGACCAGCGACCCGTGGGTGCTGGCCGGGATCAAGGTTCAGGCCGAGATCGTGGACCACCACAAGGGCGCCAAGATCGACATCCTGCGCTACAAGAACAAGACCGGCTACCGCCGTCGCCAGGGTCACCGCCAGCAGTACACGGCGATCAAGGTCACCGGTATCCCCACGGCTGCGAAGTAAGAGGGACTGAGACATGGCACACAAGAAGGGCGCATCGTCCACCCGGAACGGGCGCGATTCCAATGCTCAGCGGCTCGGCGTGAAGCGCTTCGGCGGTCAGGTCGTTTCCGCTGGTGAGATCCTCGTCCGCCAGCGCGGCACCCACTTCCACCCGGGTTCGGGTGTGGGCCGTGGCGGCGACGACACGCTGTTCGCGCTGCTCCCCGGTGCCGTCGAGTTCGGCACCCACCGCGGTCGCAAGGTCGTCAACATCGTTCCGGCCGCCTGATCCAGCTCCTGCTGATCACGGCGTACTGAACTCCCCGAGGGCGGATCTCAACTCTTCCCGGCGCATGCCGGGAAGAGAGGTCCGCCCTCGGCGCGTTGTCATATCGACACGTTTAATGGGTAGCAAGGCCTACCCGGGACATTCCCGCATGTATCTGGAGGAACAACCATGACCACCTTCGTGGACCGCGTCGAGCTGCACGTCGCCGCGGGTAACGGGGGCCACGGCTGCGCCTCCGTTCACCGGGAGAAGTTCAAGCCGCTCGGCGGCCCCGACGGCGGCAACGGCGGCCGTGGCGGCGACGTCATCCTGGTGGTGGAGCAGGCGATCACCACCCTGCTGGACTACCACCACAGCCCGCACCGCAAGGCGACCAACGGTCAGCCCGGTGCCGGCGACAACCGCTCCGGCAAGGACGGCCAGGACCTGATCCTGCCCGTCCCGGACGGCACCGTCGTCCTCGACAAGGAGGGCAACGTCCTCGCCGACCTCGTCGGCCAGGGCACCACCTACGTCGCGGGTGAGGGCGGCCGCGGCGGCCTCGGCAACGCCGCGCTCTCCTCGGCCCGCCGCAAGGCGCCCGGCTTCGCGCTCCTGGGCGTCCCCGGTACCACCGGCGACATCATCCTGGAGCTCAAGACCGTCGCCGACGTCGCGCTGGTCGGTTTCCCGAGCGCGGGCAAGTCCTCGCTGATCTCGGTGCTCTCCGCCGCCAAGCCGAAGATCGCGGACTACCCCTTCACCACCCTGGTCCCGAACCTGGGCGTCGTCACCGCCGGTTCGACCGTCTACACCATCGCCGACGTCCCGGGCCTCATCCCGGGCGCCAGCCAGGGCAAGGGCCTCGGCCTGGAGTTCCTGCGCCACGTCGAGCGCTGCTCGGTGCTGGTGCACGTCCTCGACACCGCCACCCTGGAGTCGGACCGCGACCCGCTCGCCGACCTCGACGTCATCGAGGAGGAGCTGCGGATCTACGGCGGCGGCCTGGAGAAGCGGCCCCGCCTCGTCGTCCTCAACAAGGTCGACATCCCCGACGGCCAGGACCTCGCCGACATGGTCCGCCCCGACCTGGAGGCCCGCGGCTACAAGGTCTTCGAGGTCTCCGCGGTCGCCCGCACCGGCCTGAAGGAGCTGTCCTACTTCCTCGCCGAGGTCGTCGCCAAGGCCCGCGCCCGCAAGCCGAAGGAGGAGGCGACCCGCATCGTCATCCGTCCGAAGGCCGTCGACGACTCCGGTTTCACCGTCACCTACGACGAGGTCGAGGACGTCTACCAGGTGCGTGGCGAGAAGCCCGAACGCTGGGTCCGCCAGACCGACTTCAACAACGACGAGGCCGTCGGCTACCTCGCCGACCGGCTCAACCGCCTCGGTGTCGAGGACGCCCTGAAGAAGGCCGGTGCCCGTGCCGGCGACGGCGTGGCCATCGGCTCCGACGAGAACTCCGTCGTCTTCGACTGGGAGCCGACCATGATGGCCGGCGCCGAGATGCTGGGCCGCCGCGGCGAGGACCACCGCCTGGACGCACCGCGCCCGGCCAGCACGCGCCGCAAGGACAAGGAAGCCAAGCGCGGCGACTCCTCCCAGCAGGAGTACGACGAGTTCCGCCCGTTCTGATCCCGTGGTCGCGGGGGCTTGAAGCCGGCTTTACACCGTTCGCCTAGGATCCTCCGGGTGAACAGCAGCAATTCCGGCACTGACGCCGCCGCGGCCCCCGCCGTCTCCGTGGTGGTGATCGCTTACAACGACGCCGGGCTCGTGGGCGAGGCCGTTTCCTCGGCCCTCGCCCAGGGCCCGGTGGTCGCCGAGGTCATCGCGGTCGACGACGCCTCCTCGGACGGGACCGGCCGGGTACTGGACGAGCTGGCCGCCGCCCACCCCCGGCTGAAGGTCGTCCACCGCACGGACAACAGCGGCGGCTGCGGCACCCCCCGCAACGACGGGATCGCCGCCGCGACCTCCCCGTACGTCCTGTTCCTGGACAGCGACGACGTCCTGCCCCCCGGCGCCGCGGCCGCGCTGCTCGCGGCCGCCGTGGAACACCGAACCCCCGTCACCGTCGGCTCCTGCGTGCGCCGCGAACTGCCCGAGGGCCGCGACGTGCCGTGGATGCCCGGCCTGCACACACCGGGCGAGGTCATCGAACGGCCCACCGACCGGCCCGAACTGGTCCGCGACACCCTCTGCGTCAACAAGCTGTACGAACGCGCCTTCCTCGACGAGCACGGCATCCGGTTCCCCGACGGCCGCTTCGTCTACGAGGACTTCCTGTTCACCGCGCGCGTCCTCGCCGCCGCCCCCCGCATCGCCGTCATCGGTGATCTCGTCTACGTCTGGCACGTGCGCCGCAGCGCCGCCCGCAAGTCGATCTCCCTCGACCGCGCCGACGTCGGCAACTGGCGGTCCCGCGTCGGGGCCCACCGCGCCGCCGCCACCACCCTCGCCGAGGCCTCCCCGGAGCTCGGCCGCGCCTGCCGGGTCAAGTTCCTCGACTACGACCTTCGGATGTACCTGCGCGAGCTCGGCCAGGACCCCGACCACCGGGCCGCCTGGTGGGATCTCACCCGGGCCTACCTGGAGGGCTTCTCCGACGCCGACATCGAGGCCGCTCCCGCCCGCGCCCGGTGGACGGCGCGCGTCCTGCTGGCCGCCCCGGCCCCGCCCGCCGACGTGGAGCGGCTGACCCGGCTCGCCGCCGAGCCGGCCCGGCTCCAGCCGCCGTACGCCACGGACCCGGCCGGGCTGCCGGTGTGGAGCGAGGAACTTCCCGTCGCCCTCGACGGCCTCGCCGCGCTGCCCGTCGCGGAACTGCCCGTCACCGTCGACGCCGAACCCGCCGGGGGCGGCGCCGTCCGGCTCCGCGTCCGCGACCTGTACGGCCGCCTCGCGCAGGCCCGGCCGGAGACCGTCGCGCTGACCTTCCACCCCCGGACCGGAACGGAACCCGTACCCGCCCGCCCCGTGGCACTGCGCCCCGCCGCCGACGGCGACGGCTGGACCGCCGATGTGCCGTTGCGCCCTGCCGCGCTGGCCGCCCTCGGCCGCAGCCGCGGCCTGCGCGGCATGCAGGCCTGGGACGTCCGGGTAGGCGTGCACTGCGGCGACGGGAGCTCCCTGATCACCTCCCTGCGCCCCCTGGGCGGTCTGCTCCGTCGCCGCGCACTGCCCAGCAGCCGGTACGGTGTTCTGCTGGCGCAGCCCTACCGGACGGCGGCGGGAGCACTGGCCCTGCGCCTGGCCCCCGGCGCCGGGGGCGCCCTGACCTTCGTACGCAACCGCCTCGACCGCGCCCGCACGCGCCGGTCGCGCTAGAGCTCGGGAGACACGCATGACATTTCTGATCACCGGTGGCGCCGGCTACATCGGCGCGCACGTCGTTCGCGCGATGCTGCTCGCCGGGGAGGAGGTCGTCGTCCTCGACGACCTCTCCACGGGCAACGAGGACCGGGTTCCGGAGGGCGTCCCGCTGGTGGTCGGATCGGTCCTGGACCGGCTGCTGCTCGACGACACGATCCGGCGCCACCGGATCACGGGCGTCGTGCACCTGGCGGGCAAGAAGCAGGTCGGCGAGTCCGTCGAGAAGCCGATGTACTACTACCACGAGAACGTGCAGGGCCTCACGGTGCTGCTCCAGGCCGTGGCCGCCGCGGGCATCCGCAACTTCCTGTTCTCCTCCTCGGCCTCCGTGTACGGGATGCCCGACGTGGACCTGGTCACCGAGGAGACCCCCTGCCTGCCGCTGAGCCCGTACGGCGAGACGAAGCTGGCCGGCGAGTGGCTGGTCCGCGCCGCCGGCAAGGCGCACGGCATCTCCACCGCCTGCCTGCGCTACTTCAACGTGGCGGGCGCGGCCACCCCCGAGCTCGCGGACACCGGTGTCTTCAACCTGGTCCCGATGGTCTTCGAGCGCTACGACGCCGGTGAGGGCGCGCGCATCTTCGGCGACGACTACCCGACCCCGGACGGCACCTGCATCCGCGACTACATCCACGTCGAGGACCTCGCCGAAGCCCACGTGGTGGCCGCGCGCCGGCTCGCCGAATGGGGTGCGGCGGGGGACCACAAGGACCTCACCGTCAACATCGGCCGGGGCGAGGGCGTCTCCGTCAAGGAGATGGTCGAGCTGCTGAACGAAGGCACCGGCCACACCCACGCGCCGGTCGTCACCCCGCGCCGTCCCGGTGACCCGGCGAAGGTCGTGGCCTCGGCCGAGCGGATCGCCGCCGAGCTCGGCTGGAAGGCCCGGCACGACGTCCGGGAGATGATCACCTCGGCGTGGGCCGGCTGGGAGGCCAACAAGGTGGGCACCCGCCGGGACCCCCACAAGGACGTCCACGCGGTCTGACCCGTCACACCGACGAAGCCGCCCGCCCCGGGAACGTCCGGGGCGGGCGGCTTCGTCGGTGGTCGGGGTTCAGCGGTCCAGGAACGCGAACAGTGCTTCCCAGCGGTCGGTGATCTCGTCGCCGGCGAAGCGCCGCACGTTGCGGAAGCCGGCGTCACCGAGCCGGTCGCGCAGGGCCGCGTCCGACATCAGGGCGTCCAGGTGCCCGGCGAGTTCCATGGTGTTGCCGAGGCGGGCCAGCAGCCCGTCCTCGCCGTGCTCCACGATCTCCCGCACGCCCGGCGCGCAGTCGAAGGCGGTCACCGGAAGGCCCGCCGCCATCGCCTCCAACAGGGTGATGGGGAAGCCCTCGGCACGGGAGGCCTGAGCGAAGACCGACGCCCCGCGCAGGGCGCCCAACACGTCGTCGGTGCTGCCCATCCACTCCACGGAGTCGTCGAGCCCGAGCGAGGTGCAGTGCGCCCGCAGGGCCTCCTCCTCGACGCCGGCGCCGTGGATCCGCAGGACCCAGTCCGGGTGGTGCGGGGAGGCGTCCGCCCACGCGTCGAGGAGCAGGTCCATGCCCTTCTCGAAGGCGAGCCTGCCGACGCTCGCGACGACCTTCGAGGTGCGCGGGGCGGGGGAATCGGGCATGAACGGCAGCGGGTTCGGCATGCTGTCGACGTTCTCCATGCCGGCCCGGATCCACAGGTCGGCGTCCTCCGGGGTCAGCACCAGCAGCCGGTCGACCTGGGAGTAGTGCCGCCGGACCCGATCGCCCCGCGTGGACTTGTGGCTGGCCTCGAACGACTCGTGGCTCATCCCGATGACCGACAGCCCCTTGGTGTCGGCGAGGGCCACCCACTCCATCGCCCAGACCTGCGTGACGATGACCACGCCGCCGGGCCGGGCCGCCCGGAAGAGACCGCTCAGGGTCTCCGCCCGGTCCCGCATCCCGGCCCGCCGGGCCGCCTGCCGGCGGCGTTCGGGGGCATTGAGCCGGCCCTTGAGGCCGTGCAGCCGGCGCGCCTTCGGCGGATGCGTGTCGTAGAGCGTCGTCGTCGCGTACGGCAGGTCGGCGGGCAGCGTCTGACGGATCTCGTCGGCGACGGGTGCGATGCCGACGACGTGCACCCGGTGGCCGCGGTCGGTCAACAGCCGGGCCATCTGGTGCGACCAGGTGGTCACCCCGCCGAGCTCGTCCACACTGTTGGAGACGAGGAAGACGTCGCGGCCGCCCGGCGCAGTGGACTCGTGGGGCTGCTGGCTCACTTGCCGCTCCTGGTGAAGAACTTCTCGACGATCCGGCGGGCCGCGTCGCCCCGGTCGTACTCGCCGAACTCGGTGAGGAAACGCTGACGGGCCTCGGCGTACTTGGCGTCCGCCTCGTCGAAGGCCGCGACCGCCTGCATCAGCTCGTCGGCCGTGGACACGACCGGGCCCGGCGCCTTCTCCTTCAGGTCGAAGTAGGTGCCGCGGATGTCCGTCGCGTAGGCGTCGTAGTCGTACGCGAAGAACAGCATCGGCCGGTCCAGCACCGCGTAGTCGAACATCACGGACGAGTAGTCGGTGATCAGCCCGTCGGCGAGGGCCAACAGCGGGGTGATGTCGTGGTGCCGGGACACGTCGAGGACGCGGCCCGCGACCGACGGCGGCAGCGACACGCTGTTGAGGTAGTGCGTGCGCACCAGCAGGGTGAAGCGGTCGCCGAGCCGGTCGGCGAACTCCTCCACGTCGAAGGGGAACTCGAAGTTCTCCACGGTGCCGTCCGCGTTCGCCCGGAACGTCGGCGCGTACAGCAGCACCTTCTTCTCGGGGTCGATGCCCAGTTCCGCGGCGAGCGGTCCGCGCAGCCGCTCCCCGCTGTCCGCCTCGGCGCGGTGCGCCTCGACCAGGGCGTCGTTGCGCGGGTAGCCGGTGCGCAGCAGCACCTCGTCGCGGAGCCGGAAGCCCTTGGCGAGGGTGCGGACGTCGTGCTCGGATCGGACCAGGAAGTGGTCGAAGCGGTCGACGGCCGCCTGGAAGCGGTCCTGCCCGGCCTTCCCCTGCGCCTTGGTGCGGGGCTCGTGGAAGCCCATCCGCTTGAGGGCGGACCCGTGCCAGGTCTGGATGTACGTGGTCCCCGGGCGCTTGGTCAGGGCCAGCGGGAAGCCCTGGTTGTCGACCCAGTACTCGGCCTGCGCCAGCGCCCGCAGGTACGGCCAGCTCCAGCGCCGCACCAAGGTGGCCTCCTTGGGGAAGCCGGTGGGCTTGCCGCCCGCGTACGACCAGATCGCCTCGAAGGGCGCGCCCTGGCGGACGAGCTCCTCGTAGATGGCCTTGGGGCTGTCGCTGTACTGCTTGCCCATGTGGCTCTCGAAGACGATCGTGCCCTTCTTGAGGGGCAACTTCGAGAAGACCTCGTGGTAGACCTTCACCTTCTGCTCGCCCGAGCCGATGTTGCGGCGGGCCCGCAGCGCGCGGCGCAGGCCGCGCTTGACCACTCCGGCGGCCCTGCCGTGCATCGCGCTGTTGATCAGGGTCTGGGTGCGGACGGCCGCGGCACCCTCGGCGGTCAGGACGTAGGAGAGGTTGCCCTTCTTGGTCATCTCCGGCTCGAAGCGGTCGGAGACGAGCCTGGTCAGACGCGGGCGGACCCGGAGCCGGGAGGCCGAGTCGAGGTCGACGGCACCGACGGAGACGCGGGTCGTCACCCGGTCGGCGCCCGCCGTCAGCTTCACCCGGACGTCCCAGACGGCGTCGATGATGCCGAGCGGGCGGACGGTGCTGCCGACGTCGGCCGTGGTGGACCACTCGATCGAGTCACCGGCGTGACGCACGGTTGCCACCGGGAAGCTGAACGAGCGGACCCCGATCTGCCGCCGGGCCCGGAATTCGAGGGAGGCCTTCAGCTCGGTTCCGGGCCTGATGCGGCCCAGCGGGTTCACGATGGAACCGGCCAGGGTGACGGTGCCGCGCCCGTCGTCCTCGTAGGAGGTCAGCCGGTTGCCCGGGCACAGGGAGGAGAGCGGGGCGGTGTGGAAGCCCTGCTCGGTGACGTCCAGTATCCGGCGGCCCTCGGCGTCGTCGAGGTGGCCGTCGCACCAGTAGACGCGGCCGTCGCGCTCCGCGAGCGGGGAGGACAGGCGCCCCTTGTTGGTCATCGCGTCGGCCGCGGCGAGGAGGTTGTCCCAGTCCTCCTTGCCGAGCAGGTAGGCACAGATGGCCTGGAGGTGGCTGACGTTGTCGTACGCGGCGGGGTCGAGGTCCGCGAGGTATCCGTTCGCCAGCCGGGCGAACTGCTGCCGGTAGTCGTCACCGAGGAGCGGCAGGTCGCGCAGGTGCAGCACCAGGTCGTGCTTGAGGAACTTGGCGTCCTTCGCCGACTTGATCGCGGTGTGGCCCTTGGCGGCGAGCAACTCGTCGACGCGGCGGTGGATCTCCATCCGGTGGACGAAGTTCGCGATCTCGTGGCGCCGGTTGCTGATCGACTTCGCCGCGGCCTTCTCGACGACGTTCCAGTAGTAGACGTGGTTCGGGATCAGGGTGATCCGTCGGGCGGCCACGTAGGCCTGCGCGGAGAACAGCAGGTCCTCGTAGTGGATGCCGACCGGGAACTCCAGGCCCTGCTCCAGCAGGAACTCGCGCCGGTAGCACTTGTTCGTCGACAGGGTGTCGTAGACCAGCAGGTCCGGGTACTCGGTGATCGACTCCAGCGTGCGGGTGTGCGCGTAGATCCACGGGTACCACTCGGTGGTCTTGTTCCACCGGTTGTCGAGGTGCACGCGCACGCACATGCCCGACACCAGGTCGGACCCGGTGCGCTCGGCGGCGGCCAGCATGTTCCGGCAGGCGTTGCGCTCCAGTACGTCGTCACTGTCCAGGAACATGACGTACGTGCCCGTGGCCTGCTGGATGCCGTGATTGCGGGGCGCGCCGCACCCGCCGCTGTTCTCGGGCAGCCGGAAGGCGCGCACCCGTCCCGGATGCGCCGCTTCCAGCTCCTTCGCGACCGAATAGGACCCGTCCTTGCTGCAGTCGTCGACGATCACGACTTCGACCCCGCGCAGGGTCTGGTCCAAAACCGACTGGACGGCTGTCTGCAGACGCTCTGCGTCGTTGTAGACGATGACGACCACGGAGACGTCAGGCACGTGCACCTCGATCCCTTCGTTCCATTCCGCTTATCCCGTCAAAGCTACCGTGTGCCGCACGCGACTCCGGCAGGCCGGCCACCGGCGTGCATACTTCTAAGGAAGAGGTGAGTGGCGGGTCCGGTCGCCGACAATCACCCGTTCGGACCCAGCAGGAAGTGCTCATGACCAAGCTGTCGGTAGTTGTCCCCTGTTACAACGAAGAAGCCGTGATCGACAGTTTCGACGCGGAGATCAGGCGGGTACTGGACGACCTGCCCGTCGAGTACGAGGTGTGCTACGTCGACGACGGCAGCCGTGACGGAACTCTCGAAAAGCTCCGCAAGATCGCCTCCGAGTACCCCGACCGGACCCGGTACGTGTCCTTCAGCCGCAACTTCGGCAAGGAGGCCGGCATGCTCGCCGGCCTGCGCGAGGCCACCGGCGACGCCGTCGTCATCATGGACGCCGACCTCCAGCACCCGCCGGAGCTGATCGCCACCATGCTGGAGCACTACCGGCAGGGCCACGACCAGATCATCGCCCGCCGCACCCGCGAGGGCGACAAGAAGCTCCGCTCGGCCCTGAGCCGCCTCTACTACCGGGGCGTCAACCGCTGGGTCGACGTCGAACTCGCCGACGGCGTCGGGGACTTCCGCATGCTGTCCCGGCCGGCCGTGGACGCCCTGCTCGCGCTGCCCGAGTACAACCGCTTCTCCAAGGGACTGTTCTCCTGGATCGGCTTCGACACCGTTCACTTCGACTACCGCAACGCCCAGCGCGAGGCCGGCGAGACGAAGTGGAAGTTCGGCAGCCTGCTGAACTACGGCATGGACGGGCTGATCTCGTTCAACAACCGACCGCTGCGCATCGGGATCTGGCTCGGCGTGTCGCTGGTCGGTCTGACCGGCCTGTACGCCCTGTGGATCACCATCATGGCGATCACCAACGGCATCGACTCGCCGGGCTACGTCACCCTCGTCGCGATGATCGCCGGAATCGGCGGCGTCCAGATGATCATGCTGGGTCTGATCGGCGAGTACATCGGTCGCATCTACTACGAGACCAAGCGCCGCCCCCACTTCCTCGTCAAGGAAGCCCACGGCGCCGAACGCATGCCCGGGATCTCCGAAGCCGTGATCGCGGAGCGCAGCCGCCGATGACGAAGAAGGACCAGCTCGGCCAGATCTTCCGGTTCGCCCTCGTGGGCGGCGTCAACACCGGCACCTTCTTCGGGTTCTACCTGCTGCTCCACCCGTGGATGCCGTACTTCGCCGCCTACACCCTGGCCTTCCTGCTGTCGATGATCGGGTCGTTCTTCATGAACACCTACTTCACCTACCGCACCCGGCCCACCTGGAAGAAGTTCCTGTTCTTCCCGCTGACCAACGTCACCAACTACGTCATCCAGTCCGTCGGTCTCTACGCCCTGGTCACCTGGGCCGGCATGGACACCCGGATCGCGCCGCTCGTCGCGGCCGTCGTCGCCATCCCCTTCACCTTCCTGCTGTCCCGCAGGATCCTGGTTCCCGGAGCGGCCCGCGCGGCGGAACCCGCGCCGCGTCCGTCGTCCTCGTCCACGGTCTGAAACCGCCGAGCGCGCGCTCACGGCCACCCCGTAGATTGGGCAGGTCGGCCGGACCTTCCGTCCGGCCGTCCGGCAAGGGGCAAGGGGACAGACGTGTCAGGGGCAAGGCAAGGCGTGCTGGACGCCCGCAGGATCGTGGTCAAGGTCGGTTCCTCCTCCCTGACCACGGCGGAGGGCGGACTCGACGCCGACCGGGTGGACGCCCTGGTCGACGTACTGGCCAAGGCACGCGGCGGCGGGGAGAAGGAGATCGTCCTGGTCTCCTCCGGCGCCATCGCCGCCGGACTCTCCCCGCTCGGCCTGCACCGCCGTCCCAAGGACCTCGCCCGCCAGCAGGCGGCCGCCAGCGTAGGGCAGGGCCTGCTCGTCGCCCGGTACACCGCTTCCTTCGCCCGCTACGGGATCCGCGTCGGCCAGGTCCTGCTCACCACCGACGACACCAGCCGGCGCGCGCACTACCGCAACGCCTACCGGACGCTCGACCAGCTCCTGGCCATGGGCGCCCTGCCCGTCGTCAACGAGAACGACACCGTCGCCACCGACGAGATCCGCTTCGGCGACAACGACCGGCTCGCAGCCCTCGTCGCCCACCTGGTCCGCGCCGACCTCCTCGTCCTCCTCTCCGACGTCGACGGCCTCTACGACGGCGACCCGTCGCAGCCCGGCACCACCCGCATCGACGAGGTGCGCGGCCCCCAGGACATCGCCCACGTCACCATCGGCAGCGCCGGCAAGGCGGGCGTCGGGACCGGCGGCATGGTCACCAAGGTCGAGGCCGCCCGGATCGCCGCCGCCGCAGGCATCCCCGTCGTCCTCACCTCCGCCAGCCAGGCCGCCGACGCGCTCTCCGGCCGCCCGACCGGCACCCACTTCCACGCCACCGGCCGCCGCTCCGCCGACCGGCTCCTGTGGCTCCAACACGCCTCGACCCCGCAGGGCCACCTCGTCCTGGACGACGGCGCCGTGCGCGCCGTCACCGAACGCGGCAGCTCCCTGCTGCCCGCCGGGATCGCCGCCGTCGAGGGCGATTTCGTCGCCGGGGACCCCGTGGAGCTGCGGTCCACGGACGGTCGCGCCGTCGCGCGGGGCCTCGTCAACTTCGACGCCAAGGAGCTCCCGCAACTCCTCGGCCGCTCCACCCGCGAGCTCGCCAGGGAGCTCGGACCCGCGTACGAGCGGGAGGTCGTACACCGTGACGATCTGGTGCTGCTCCAGGGCTGAGGTTCGGCAAAACCGCCGCGCGGGGGGCCGGGGACTGGTCAACTGTGAGGGGCGGACACGCGTAGCGCAGACAGGAGGCGGCTGGTGAGACGAGCGCTGACCAGCGTCGGCACCGGGGACGGCCACGGACAGGGGACCGGGCACGGAAACGGGGACCACGGCCACGGGGACCGGGACGAGTCCCGCCTGTGGCACATCACCCTGAGCGTCTCCGGCAAGCCCGCGCCCCTCTCGGAGGTCCGGCGCGGGCTGGAACAGCTCGCCCACGACCACCCCTTCCTGCTGACCAGCCGGTACGCCGACGACCACGCGGAGATCCGGTACTGGGAGGAGGCCCGCGACCTCCACGACGCGGCGGCCGTCGCCCTGCGACTGTGGGGCGAACACCGGTCCTCGGCGCGGCTGCCACCCTGGGAGATCGTCGGCCTGGAGGTCATCGACCGCGCGACGTACCACCAACGCGTGGCGGAGGGCTACGGCCCGCCCCCGGCCCACCCGGTGGGCGTGCACCCGTACTAGCCCGGCCCCATCCAGCCCCGCCGGCGTTTGAGGCGCGGGGTCCGGGGCGGAGCCCCGTAAGGGGTCCGGGCGGAGCCCGGGAAGCGGAGAAGGGGCGGGGCGGGGAGACGGCCCCGCGCAGCGGCCCCGGGGGCACCGGCCGGCGGAACCGGGGGAGGAGCCCCGGGGGCGGCCGGCCCGTCCCGCGTCTCGGGGGATGGAACCCCTTCGGGCCCGGTGGGGCCGGGGACTACCCTGGCCGCATGACCACGCTCGACGACGCCACCGCCACCTCCCCCGTCCTCGCCACCGCGCAGCGGTCCCGCACGGCCGCCGCCGCCATCGCGCCACTCCCGCGCGCCGCCAAGGACGCGGCCCTGCTGGCCGTCGCGGACGCCCTGGAGGCCCGAACGGCGGAGATCGTCGCCGCCAACGCCGTGGACACGGCCAAGGCGCGCGAGGCCGGCACGAGCGAAACGGTCATCGACCGCCTCACCCTCACCCCGGAGCGGGTCGGGGCCATCGCCTCCGACGTGCGCGACGTCGCCGCCCTCCCCGACCCCGTCGGCGAGGTCGTCCGCGGCTGGACCCTCCCCAACGGCATCGACCTCCGCCAGATCCGGGTACCGCTCGGCGTCGTCGGCATCATCTACGAGGCCCGCCCCAACGTCACCGTCGACGCCGCCGCCCTCTGCCTGAAGTCGGGCAACGCCGTTCTCCTGCGCGGCAGTTCGTCGGCCTACGCCTCCAACACCGCGCTCGTCGGCATCCTCCGCGACGCCATCGAGGGCGCGGGCCTGCCCGCCGACGCGATCCAGCTCGTCCCCGGTGAGTCCCGCGACTCCGTCCGCGAGCTGATGCGCGCCCGCGGCCTCGTCGACGTCCTCATCCCGCGCGGCGGCGCCTCCCTCATCAGGACCGTCGTCGAGGAGTCCACCGTCCCGGTCATCGAGACCGGTACCGGCAACTGCCACGTCTACGTCGACGCTGAGGCCGACCTCGGCATGGCGGTCGACATCCTCATCAACTCCAAGGCGCAGCGGCCCTCCGTCTGCAACTCCGCGGAAACTCTCCTCGTGCACCGCGACATCGCGGCAGCCTTCCTCCCGCTCGCCCTCGACGCCCTCGCCGATGCCGGCGTCACCGTCCACGGCGACGAGCGGGTCCTGGCAGCCGCCGAGGGCACCAAGGCCACCGCCCTCCCCGCCACCGACGAGGACTGGGCCGCCGAGTACCTGTCCTACGACATCGCCGCCGCCGTCGTGGACTCCCTCGACGACGCCGTCACCCACATCCGCCGCTGGACCTCCGGCCACACCGAGGCGATCGTCACCACCTCCCAGGCCGCCGCTCGCCGGTTCACCCAGCTGGTCGACTCGACCACCGTCGCCGTGAACGCCTCCACCCGCTTCACGGACGGTGGCCAGTTCGGCTTCGGTGCCGAGATCGGCATCTCCACCCAGAAGCTGCACGCCCGGGGCCCCATGGGCCTTCCCGAGCTCACCTCCACCAAGTACATCGTCACCGGCGACGGTCACACCAGGTAACCGCCCGACGGACACGGTGTGGCCGGATCCCGGCGTACGCCTGCCCAAAGCCGCCCCCCAGGTCTACGCTGTTGCTGTGCCGGACGACGTGGGGGGCAAGCCGTTCCCGGACGACGGGACCCCCGAAGACGATGCAGACGACCGCGGAGGCGCGGACCAGGACTTCGCCTCCGTGGTGTTCGACGAGGCCTTCGTCCGGGGTGCCGAGATCCACGAACCGAGCGCCGCCGAGCGCCAGCGAGCCGCGGACCGGGCCAGAGCCGAGGCCGAGGCCGCCCGCGTAGCCGGAGGCTGGAACGGCGACGACGACTACGGCTACGGCCACCCCGACGGCTCCGGGCTCGACGACCCCGGCTGGGATCCCGACCACCACGGCCACGGATACGCCGAGGGCCCCTACGGCGCCTACGGGGGGAGCCTGCGGCCCTACCGCGGCCGGTCGCCGTGGCTGCGCCCGGTCGCCTGGGTGCTCGCCTTCGTCATGGGGCTCGGCATGGTCGCCCTCGCGTTCAGCGCCGTTTACCGCAACGCCTCCGGGGAAGCGGAACCCGCCCCGGCGCCCGCCAGCACCCCGCTCCGCGAAGTCGGTGACGTCGGCGCGTTTACCTACCCCGTAGTCCGCCAACCCTGAAGGTACGACCCCGCTTGCGCGAACCGGAGACGGGGGCTTCTCTGAAGCGGGGACAGCGGGGAGAAGCGATGGCCGTTCCAGGAGATCCACCAGGCGGCACCCCCGACGGCATCGGCGGGGGCGATGACGAACTGCGTCCGGACGAGTACCGGTCGGTGGTGTTCGACGAGGACTTCGTCCGCGCTGCCCGGCTCCAGGAGTTCTCCGCGGAAGAACGCATGGGCGAACACGCCCGAGCCGTCCGCAGCCGCTCCCTCTGGTCGTCCGGCGGACCCACCTCCGCGCACAGGACGAGCACCCCGGGGCGCGGAGCCCGCCAGGGCATGCTCCTCGTGCTGCTCATCGCGACCGCCTTCGCGGTCGCCGTCTACATGGGCCTGCGCAACCCGTACGTCCCGCCGCCCGGCGGCACCGCCGAGCCGCTCAGCAGCGTCGTCGTCCCCCTCGCCCCGGCCGAGACCGTGCCCGGTGGGAAACCCGCCGACCTGTACGAGAAGAGCCGGGCGGCCGACTACCGGGTCGGTGCGGCCGGGATCACCCTTCCGGCCCTGCGCCGCACCCACCACTTCACCGAAGCCCAGGTCGTCACCGCGCTGTCCATCGCCAAGGACTACCTGGTGCAGTCCTCGCTGGACCCGGACGTGCTGTCCGGGACCGCCTCACGGCCCGTCCGGGTCCTGCTCGACCCCGGCCAGCTCACCCAGTTCGACCAGAGCATGACCGCGCCCTCCGGGGACGGCAGGCACGCCGCCACCGGCTGGCTCGTCCGCTTCGACCCCGCCGTCGTGCTGGTCGCGGACACCAGGGTCCGGGTCAGCGGCACCCTCGCCTTCCGGGAGCTGACCCCGGAAGTCCTGGAAGTGACCACCGACCACACTTTCGTGTACGCCGTCCGCCCTGTGGGCGGCCCGGCGGCCACCGTCGACGGGGCATCGCTCTTCACCGTCCGGCGCGAACTGCGGATGCGCTTCGACCGGGAGGACCTCACGGCCCGCCGGACCGAGGTGACCTCCGCCTACGTGATGGCGGGCCCGCAGGACTGCGCCAGCGACCCCGCGGCGGGCTTCCGCCCGCTGACGGCCGGGTCGGACCCCACCACCGTGGGCCCGCCCGCGACCGATCCGTACACCGACGGCCGCCCCCGGCGCACGGCCGGGCTGTGCGGCGTCCTCACCCCCAGCGGCACGCCCACGGCGCAGCCGCCGCCCGGGGAACGGACACCGGAGCCCTCCGCCGCCACACCGGGGAGCTCGGCCCCCGTCAGCCCTGCTCCGGCCCCGGCCGGGTAGTGCCCTTGCCGTCGGAGCCGCCGTCACCGGCGGCCCCCGTACCCGATCCGGCGCCCGCTCCCGCACCCGCGCCGGTGAACCGGTCCCGGAGCTTGCCGCCCAGGTCGCCCGCGCCGCCCGCGATGTCGCCGACGAGCTTCATCAGCGGGTCCTTGCTGGTGCGCACCGTGTCCGCGTAGTGCGACGCCGACTGGCGGAAGGAGTCGGTCACCGAGGTGTCCTTGTCCTCCTCGCGCTTCGGGTAGTGGCCGTCCATGATCCGCTGGTAGTCCCGGTGCTGGGACCACTTCTTCAGCTCGGCCGCCCGCACGGTCGTGAAGGGGTGGGTGCGCGGCAGGACGTTGAGGATCTTCAGCACGGAGTCGCGCAGGTCCCCGCTCTTCTCGTACTCGTCGGCCTGCTCCAGGAACGCGTCGACGTTCATCTCGTGGAGGTGGTTGCCGCCGGCGATCTTCATCAGACCGCGCATCGAGGCGTTCAGGTCCTGGCCCACCAGCAGACCGGCCCGGTCGGCGGACAGCTCCGACTTGCGGAACCACTCGCGCAGCGCGGTGACCAGAGCCATGATCGCCACATTGCCCAGCGGGATCCACGCGACCTTCAGCGCCAGACCCGTCAGGAACAGCAGGATCGTGCGGTACACGGAGTGCCCGGACAGCGCGTGGCCCACCTCGTGGCCCACCACCGCCCGCATCTCCTCCTCGTCGAGCAGCTCCACGAGGCCCGTCGTCACCACGATGATCGGCTCGTCCAGCCCGATGCACATCGCGTTGGGCTTCGGGTCCTGCTGGACGTACATCTGCGGGACCTTCTCCAGGTCCAGGATGTAACAGGCGTCGCGCAGCATCCCGTGCAGGTGCGGGAACTGCGTCTCGCCGACCCGCACCGAGTCCGACAGGAAGAGCAGCCGCAGGCTGCGCTCCGGCAGGAGCCCGCTCAGGGTCTTGAACACCGTGTCGAAGCCGCTCAGCTTGCGCAGCGCCACCAGCGCGGAACGGTCCGCGGGGTGCTCGTACGCCCGTGAGGAGATTCCGGGGAACCTCCTGCGATTGCGTGCCGGTGCCTTCTCGAAACCGGTGTCCGTCATAGCGCCTCCCCCTTGATCGGCCTGTGTCGTCTGGCGTCCATCCTCCCCAACGACTGAGTCGGCGTGAGCGTGCCCGGGGGCCCCGCATACGATGTGAGCGAAGTCTCCGCTCGCTCCCCGACTCGATAGGTATCTGCCTGATGAGCCTCTCCACCACCGCCCACAACATGGTCGTTCTCGCATCGGGGGGCGCCGAGCACGGCGGCAACCACGACAGCCTGAACCCCTACCTCACCGGTGGCGCTGCGTTCGTCATCCTGATGCTGATGCTCTGGGTGACCACGCGCCTGAACCGCGACCGCTAAGCCCCTCCGTGGACGCGGCACCGGGCCAGTAGGCTCTGCGCTCATGGGAGAGCAGGAAATGCCTACGGGCCCGGTCAAGCGCCGGCTCGGCGTGATGGGCGGGACATTCGACCCGATCCACCACGGCCACCTCGTGGCCGCCAGCGAAGTCGCCGCGCTGTTCCACCTCGACGAGGTGATGTTCGTACCGACCGGTGAGCCGTGGCAGAAGTCGCAGCGGGCCGTGTCCCCCGCCGAGGACCGTTACCTCATGACGGTGATCGCGACGGCCTCGAACCCCCAGTTCTCGGTGAGCCGCATCGACATCGACCGCGGCGGTCCGACGTACACCATCGACACCCTGCGGGACCTGAGCGCGCTCAACGACGACGCCGACCTGTTCTTCATCACCGGCGCCGATGCCCTCGCCCAGATCCTGACCTGGCGGAACGCCGAGGAACTCTTCTCCCTCGCGCACTTCATCGGAGTGACCCGCCCCGGCCACGTGCTCACCGACGACGGACTGCCCGAAGGCGGCGTCTCCCTCGTCGAGGTCCCCGCGCTGGCCATCTCCTCCACGGACTGCCGAACCCGGGTCGCCCAGGGCGATCCGGTCTGGTATCTCGTTCCCGACGGTGTGGTGCGCTACATCGACAAGCGTGAGCTGTACCGGGGAGCCTGAGCTTCCGGAAGAGAGGGGCCCGCGGTGAACGACCCACAGGATCCGTACGACCCGTACGCCGCCCAGGAGCAGCAGCTCATCGGCTACGACCCGTACGGCAGGCCCGTGTACGGCCCGGTCGCCGCGCGGCCCGCCCCACCGCCCGCCGCCCCTCCTCCGTACGGGTACGAACAGCAGCAGTACCAGCAGTACCAGCAGTACGAGCAACACCAGCAGTACGAGCAACACCAGCAGCACGAGCAGTACGAGCAGGAACAGCCGTACGGCGGGCAGCAGTACCAGCAGCCCCGGTACGAGCAGCCCCACGACCCCGGGTACGACATCCGGCAGGCGCAGCAGTGGATTCCGCAGCAGGCCGCCCCCGAGCAGCCGTACCGGACCCCCTACCCGGACCAGGAACAGCCGCAGCCGCGGTACGAAGGGCCCCCGCAACCGCCCCCGCAGGTCCCCGAACCGCGCCGCGAGCCCGCCGGCGCCCCCGAGCCCGGCGCGGACCGGGACGTCGACCGGTTCGCCTTCGTCGACCGGCCCGACGAGGACTCCGAGGACGTCATCGACTGGCTCGCCTTCACCGAGAGCCGCACCGAGCGCCGCGAGGAGGCCCGCCGCAGGGGCCGCAACCGCGGGGTCGCGCTGATCGTCGTCCTGTCCCTGTTCGTCGTCGGAGGCGCCGGCTACCTCTGGTACGCGGACCGGCTGCCCTTCCTCGGCGGCCCCGACGGGAAACGGAACACCGCGGCGGCCACCGGGGAGCAGAAGCGCGACATCATCGTCGTCCACGTGCACAACACCAAGCGCGGCGGCACCTCCACCGCCCTCCTCGTGGACAACGTCACCACCCGCCGGGGCGCCACCGTCCTGCTGCCCAACACCCTCGGCGTCACGAAGCAGGACGGCACCCCGGCCGCCCTCGGCAAGACCGTCGAGGAGGGCGCCCTCGGCACCCGCGAATCCCTCGACACGGTGCTCGGCACCCGCATCGGTGGGACCTGGCGCCTCGACACGCCCTTCCTGGAGCGCCTCGTCGAGCTGGTCGGCGGCATCGAGGCGGACACCGACACCGCGGTCCCGGCCGACGAACAGGCCAGGACCCCGGCCGTCGCGCAGGGCCCGAAGCAGAGCCTCACCGGGGCGATGGCCGTCGCGTACGCCACGTACCGCGGCCCCGGGGAACCGGAGGCCAAGCAGTTGGAGCGGACCGGCCGGGTGCTCCACGCCGTCCTCCGCAAGATCCCCGGCGACCCGAAGTCGGCTGCGACGACCGTGGAGAGCATGGGCCAGATCCTCGACCCCGGACTCGACGCGCAGAACCTCGGAGCGCTCCTGGCACGGATCGGCGAGCACGCCAAGGTGGGCGCCTACCGAACCGAGGTCCTCGCGGTGAAGCCCGACGGCGGCCTCACCGACGAGGCGAACAAGAAGGTCGTCAAGGAGGTCCTCGGTGGTTCCTTCACCGCGGCCCAACCGGGCACGGCCCCTCGGGTCGGCCTCAGGGACGCCACGGGCGACGAACGGGCGGGCACCGCGGCGAAGGCGGCCCTGCTCAACGGCGGCTACGCGTTCGTGGACGGCGGGAAGGCCGACAGGACGGACACCACCTCGCGGATCACCTACCAGGACGACGCGCAGCGGGACCGGGCGATCGAGGTCGCCAAGACGCTCGGACTGCCGGAAACGGCCGTGAAGAAGGCGGAGAACGCGGTGAACGCGGACGTCGTGGTGACCCTGGGCAAGGACTACAAGGCGTCCTGAGGGCTTCGGGACCCCCGCGAACCACCCCTGAACTGGGCTTCCGCCCGCGCGGAACGTTCTGCGCGGGCGAGGTCGGCGGTACATGAGACCCTTGTAAGGATCTGCCCGTCAACCCGAAAGCATGGCCACGTGACCGCCACGGACCGCTCCATCGAGCTCATCACCGCCGCCGCCCAGGCCGCGGCCGACCGGCTCGCGCACGACATCATCGCGTACGACGTCAGCGACGTGCTGTCGATCACCGACGCCTTCCTCCTCGCCTCCGCGCCGAACGACCGCCAGGTCAAGTCGATCGTGGACGAGATCGAGGAGCAGCTCCTCAAGAAGCTCGGTGCCAAGCCGGTGCGCCGCGAGGGCGACCGCGACGCCCGCTGGATCCTGCTCGACTACGTCGACATCGTCGTCCACGTCCAGCACAGCGAGGAGCGCGTCTTCTACGCGCTGGAGCGCCTGTGGAAGGACTGCCCCGAGATCGAGCTCCCCGAGGACGCCAAGCTCACCATCGGCAAGGCCGAGGAGCACGCCAAGCTGCGCGAGGCGGCCGGCGACGACGAACTGGACGGTGATCTGTTCTGAGCACCAGCAAGACGGGCACGACCAGCAGGAAGATCGTCCTCTGGCGGCACGGCCAGACCTCGTGGAACCTGGAACGACGCTTCCAGGGCTCCACGGACATAGAGCTGACCGAGACGGGTGTGGCGCAGGCGCGCCGCGCCGCCCGGCTGCTCGCCTCGCTGCGGCCGGACGCCATCGTGGCCTCCGACCTCAGGCGGGCCGCGGACACGGCCGCCGAGCTGGCCGCCGTCACGGGCCTGTCCGTCCAGCACGACGAGGCGCTGCGCGAGACCTTCGCCGGCGAGTGGCAGGGCCTCACCCACGACGAGATCCTCGCGAAGTACGGCGAGCAGTACGCCGCCTGGAAGCGCGGCGAGCCCGTCCGCCGCGGCGGCGGTGAACTGGAGACCGAGGTCGCCGACCGCGCCGCGCCCGTGGTGCTGCGCCACACCGAGGCGCTGCCCGAGGGCGGCACGCTCGTGGTCGTCAGTCACGGCGGCACCATCCGTACGACGATCGGTCGCCTCCTCGGCCTGGACGCGTACGACTGGGAGGGCCTCGGCGGGCTCTCCAACTGCTGTTGGTCCGTCCTCGGCGAAGGCGCGCGGGGCTGGCGACTGCTGGAGCACAACGCCGGCACGCTGCCGGAACCGGTGCTCGGCGACGACGACTGAGCCCGCGCGGAGCCCGGCCTGACACGTCGGAACGGGCCTCCCACCCGGATTTCACTTTCCGGCTGGTCACAGGCTAGAGTTCTTCTTGTTCGCAGCGAAGAACACCGGAAACGGGAAGAACGCGGCGAAGAGCGGGGCTATAGCTCAGTTGGTAGAGCGCCTGCATGGCATGCAGGAGGTCTGGAGTTCAATTCTCCATAGCTCCACAATCAGGATCCCGTCCCCAACAGGGGGCGGGATCCTTGCGTTTGTTCCTTTTGCGACGGCTGCCCCCGCCAGCACCGGCATGGCAGAATCGGACGGCCGGAGGGGGTCACGACGGCCCGACGCGGGAGGGAGTCGCTGACGGATGGGTGCACACCGGCGGCGGTGCGACTGGTGCGACAACGGCACGCCGATCGTGCGGGACATGGAACCGGTCAACCACGACTACCAGTACTGGTGCGAGGAATGCGCGCGGGCGCTGATCATAAAAGGCGACCCGATCGAGACGTACCGGGAGCTCGAAGGCGAACCGATCTACGGGCGGCTGCTCGACGAGCACTGCACGTTGAAGCGGTTCTACCAGTTCGCGAGAGCCTGACGGGCCCGACCGGAAGGTAGCGAGAAGGCGGCGATACACCTCAAAGCGGACATGGCCCGGAGTCGGCGGAAACCGATTTTTGGACCAGGGCCATGACCGTGTAATGTTTGGGACGTCGCCAAGGGAAACCGGCAAGGGGAACCGAAGCGGCAGGCAGGGCAAGGGGCTATAGCTCAGTTGGTAGAGCGCCTGCATGGCATGCAGGAGGTCTGGAGTTCAATTCTCCATAGCTCCACAGTGAAGAAGCGGGCCACCCGGATCGGGTGGCCCGCTTCTCGTTGTGCCCGCACCTGAAGTGCCTCTCGTCCGGTGGTGACTGTCCTCCGGTGGTGCCTGCTCCCCGGTGGTGCCCGCTCCCGGATGTGTCCGCCGCCCGTCGCGTGCCCGCCGCTCGGAACGGCAGAGCGCCCGCGGGAGTCGCTGCGGTACCCTGACGCCATGCGTGCCGTACGCCTTCTGCTTACCGAGCCGCGCTGATCAGTACCGACCCATCGAGCACCACGGATGCGGTCGGCATCGGCGCGGCGTCCCCTCCTGTGCGAGGGGTTTTTTCGTTTGGGCAGCAGAGACGGCAGAGACGATCGATGGAGCTTCAGAAATCATGAGCGAGACGAACACCCCGGCCCCCGAGGCGGCCGAGGGGCACCGTTACACGGCTGCCATGGCCGCCGACATCGAGGCACGCTGGCAGGACGTATGGGACGCGGAGGGCACGTACGAGGCCCCCAACCCGACCGGTGACCTGGCCGGCGACCCCGCCGTGGTCGCGCGGCCCAAGAAGTTCATCATGGACATGTTCCCGTACCCGTCCGGTGCGGGCCTGCACGTCGGCCACCCCCTCGGGTACATCGCCACCGACGTCTTCGCCCGGCACCAGCGGATGACCGGCCACAACGTCCTGCACACCCTGGGCTTCGACGCCTTCGGCCTGCCGGCCGAGCAGTACGCCGTGCAGACCGGCACGCACCCGCGCGTGTCCACCGAGGCGAACATCGAGAACATGAAGGTCCAGCTGCGCCGCCTGGGCCTGGGGCACGACAAGCGCCGCTCGTTCGCGACGATCGACCCCGACTACTACAAGTGGACGCAGTGGATCTTCCTGCAGATCTACAACTCCTTCTACGACACCGAGGCGCGCAAGGCCCGCCCGATCACCGAGCTGGTCGCCGGTTTCGAGGACGGCAGCCGTGAGGTGCCCGGCGGTCGCGCCTGGGCCGAGCTGACCGCGGCCGAGCGGGCCGACGTGCTGAACGGCTTCCGGCTGGCCTACGCCTCCGACGCGCCCGTCAACTGGTGCCCCGGGCTGGGCACCGTACTGGCCAACGAGGAGGTCACCGCGGACGGCCGCTCCGAGCGCGGCAACTTCCCCGTCTTCAAGGCCAAGCTGAGCCAGTGGAACATGCGGATCACCGCGTACGCGGACCGCCTGCTGGACGACCTGGACGCGCTGGACTGGCCCGAGGCCATCAAGCTGCAGCAGCGGAACTGGATCGGCCGCAGCGAGGGCGCGCGCGTCGACTTCGCCGTCGGCGACGCCGGTGCCATCACCGTCTTCACCACCCGCCCGGACACCCTGTTCGGCGCGACCTACATGGTCCTGGCGCCCGAACACGAGCTGGTGTCCGCGATCGTCCCGGCCGCCTGGCCCGAGGGCACCCACCCGGTGTGGACCGGCGGCGCCGCGACCCCCGGCGATGCCGTGGACGCGTACCGCAAGCAGGCCGCGTCGAAGTCCGACGTCGAGCGACAGGCCGAGGCCAAGGACAAGACCGGTGTCTTCACCGGCGCGTACGCGACCAACCCGGTCAGCGGCGAGCAGGTCCCCGTCTTCATCGCCGACTACGTGCTGATGGGCTACGGCACCGGCGCGATCATGGCCGTACCCGCCCACGACAGCCGCGACTTCGAGTTCGCGCGCGCCTTCGAACTGCCGATGCGCTGCGTCGTGCAGCCGACGGACGGCCGGGGCACCGACCCGGCCGAGTGGGACGACGCGTTCGTCGCGTACGAGGCCACGCTGGTCAACTCCGCCGGCGAGGGCATCTCCCTGGACGGCCTGGGCGTCGTCGAGGCCAAGGCCGCCATCACCGACTGGCTGACCGAGCGCGGCATCGGCGAGGGCACCGTCAACTTCCGGCTGCGCGACTGGCTGTTCAGCCGTCAGCGCTACTGGGGCGAGCCCTTCCCGATCGTCTACGACGAGGACGGCGTCGCCCACGCGCTGCCCGCGTCGATGCTGCCGCTGGAACTGCCCGAGGTCGAGGACTACTCGCCGCGCACCTTCGAGCCCGACGACGCCGCCTCCAAGCCCGAGACGCCGCTGTCGCGCAACGAGGAATGGGTCAACGTCGAGCTGGACCTGGGCGACGGGGCGGGCGTCAAGCGCTACCGCCGCGAGACCAACACCATGCCGAACTGGGCCGGCTCCTGCTGGTACGAGCTGCGCTACCTGGACCCGCACAACGCGGACGCGCTGGTCGACCCGGAGATCGAGCAGTACTGGATGGGCCCGCGCGACGGCGCGCCGCACGGCGGCGTCGACCTGTACGTCGGCGGCGCCGAGCACGCCGTGCTGCACCTGCTGTACGCCCGCTTCTGGTCGAAGGTCCTGTTCGACCTGGGCCACGTCTCCTCCGTGGAGCCGTTCCACAAGCTGTTCAACCAGGGCATGATCCAGGCGTACGCGTACACCGACGCGCGCGGTGTGTACGTCCCGGCGGCCGAGGTGGAGGAGCGCGACGGCGGCTGGTTCCACCAGGGCGAGCCCGTCAAGCGCGAGCACGGCAAGATGGGCAAGTCCCTGAAGAACGCCGTCACCCCGGACGAGATGTGCGAGGAGTACGGCGCGGACACCCTGCGCCTGTACGAGATGGCCATGGGCCCCCTGGACGTCTCGCGCCCGTGGGACACCCGCGCCGTCGTCGGCCAGTACCGGCTGCTGCAGCGCCTGTGGCGCAACGTGGTGGACGAGGAGACCGGTGAGGTCACCGTCGTCGACGCGGAGCCGGGCGAGGACACCCTGCGGGCGCTGCACAAGGCGATCGACGGGGCCGGCGCGGACATGGCGGCGCTGCGCTTCAACACCGCCATCGCCAAGATCACCGAGCTGAACAACGCGCTGACGAAGGCGGGCCGCCCGCTGGAGCGCTCCGTCGCCGAGCGGCTGGTGCTGCTGGTCGCCCCGCTGGCCCCGCACATCGCGGAGGAGCTGTGGCACCGGCTGGGCCACAGCGACTCGGTGGTCCACCAGGACTTCCCGGTCGCGGACCCGGCGTACGTCGTGGACGACACCGTCACCTGCGTCGTCCAGGTCAAGGGCAAGGTCAAGGCGCGCCTGGAGGTGCCGCCCGCGATCTCCGAGGCGGACCTGGAGCAGCTGGCCGTCACCGACGCGGGCGTGGTCGCGGCGCTGGGCGGCGCGGAGATCCGCAAGGTGATCGTGCGGGCGCCGAAGCTGGTGAACATCGTCATCTGAGGACGGCCCCCCGACGTGGGGGACATCCCGTAAGGGCAGGTTGGGGGTTCCGCGGGAACCCCCGACCTGCCCTTGGCGTTTACGGTGGAGGGGACGGATCCGGCGGAGGAAGGGAACCTCATGGAGGCGGGCGCTTTGATCATCTTTGCCCTGTTGGCGCTGTTCGCCTTCTTGGGGCTGGGTGCCTGGGCCACCGTGAAGGTGGTGGGCGCGGCGAAGCGCGGCGTGGACCGCACGATCACGCAGGCCCGCAGGACGGTCGAGGACACGACCCTGAAGGCGAAGAGCTTCGGTCAGGTCGGGGTCACGGGGGCACTGGCGCAGCTGCGGCTGGACCTGCGCAACTCCATGCGGGCCACGCAGCAGGCGCTGTACCAGGGCGTACAGGTGGACAGCTCGCTCAGGGAGTCGATCGGCCTCTTCGAGCGGCTCAGCTCCCACGGGTACGAGCTGGACGACGAATTGAAGCGGCTGGAGCGCGACCCGGACCGCAAGCGCATCGAGGAGCGCCTCCCGGACCTCCGGGAACGCACCGCCAAGATCACGCAGGCCGCGGACTCGCTGCGGTGGGCCGCACGCGACCGTGCCCGCCGGTTCGCCGAGGACGACCTGGACCTGCTGTCGGCCCAGATCGGGGTCGAATCGGACGCCCTGCGCGACTGGTCCCCGGAATCCGTCGACGAACTGGCGGCCGCCGCAGCCGCGTGGGACGCGCAGCAGGCGGGGTCCGGGACAGGGGCAGGAGCCGGTTCCGGGGTGGGCGCGCAGACGGCGCCGGGTTCGCAGGCACCCTCCGGGTGGACGGCTCGTGAGGCCGGGCCGCAGCCCGCCGCGCTGAATCCGCCGGCGCCGGAGATGCGGTACCCGTGGCAGAAGACTCCGCGGCCCGAGGCGACCACCTGAGGGGTGGGGCGGGGCATTTCGCGGGGCTTGGTCGGTTGGCGGGGCGCGGGCTGTTCGCGAGGCTTGGTCGGTTCGTGGGGCGCGGGCTGTTCGCGAGGCTTGGTCGGTTCGTGGGGCGCGGGCTGTTCGCGAGGTTGCGAAGGTCCGTGGGGCTGCGGTGGTCCGTGGGCCCCTGTTGGACCGTGCAGCCGGGGCGGTCCGTGGGGGTCGGGACGGGCGTTTCGTAGGGTTCGGCCCGCCGTTGCGGTGCGCCGGGCCTGCCGATTTCGTGGGGTTCGGACTTGACGTTCTTCGTGAGCCGAGGGGCCGGGCTGCCGGATCGCCCCCGGTGGCGGTAACCTCCGGCTCATGTCCCGCCATGTCGCGATCATCACCGATTCCACGGCCTATCTGCCCCCACCGGCGATGGCGCGGCACGGGATCAGCTCCGTCCCCCTGACCGTGGTCCTGGGAGGCGAGGCACTGGAGGAGGGCACCGAGATCTCGGCGCGCAGCCTCGCCGTCGCCTTGCAGAAGCGCCGCTCCGTCACGACCTCCAGGCCGGGCCCGGAGGAGTTCGTGCGCGCCTACCGGGCCGCCGCTGACGCCGGTGCGACCGGCATCGTCAGCCTCCACCTCTCCGCGGAGTTCTCCGGTACCTACGACGCCGCCGTGGTGGCGGCGAGGACGGCGCCCGTACCGGTGCGGGTCGTCGACACGGGCATGGTCGCGATGGCCCTCGGGTTCTGCGCCCTCGCCGCCGCCGAAACGGCCGAGGCCGGCGGTTCCGCGGACGAGGCCGTCGCCGCCGCGGAGAAGCGCGCCGCGGAGATGTCGGCGTACTTCTACGTGGACACCCTCGACTACCTCCGCCGCGGCGGCCGGATCGGGGCCGCGCAGGCGCTCCTCGGCTCGGCCCTGGCGGTCAAGCCGCTCCTGACGTTGGACGGCGGGCGCATCGAGATGCTGGAGAAGGTGCGTACGGCCTCCAAGGCCATCGCACGGCTGGAGGAACTGGCCGTCGAGCGGGCGGGTTCGCGCAGCGTCGATGTCGCCGTGCACCACCTGGCGGCTCCCGAACGAGCGGAGAAGCTCGCCCAACACCTTCGGGAACGGATCCCCGGGCTGGTCGAGCTGCACGTCAGCGAGGTCGGTGCGGTCATCGGCGCGCACACCGGGCCCGGTCTGTTGGCGGCGGTCGTTTCGCCACGCTGAGCCGGGTGCGGGTGCGGGTGCGGGTGCGGGTGTTGGTGGTGGTGGGTGTCCGTGAGTGGGGCGAGGCGTTCGGATTCGGGGACTGTCACCGGGACGGGTGGTCGAGTTATCCACAACGTGCCTGATATCCACTGGAATTGAAGGCTCCGAGCGGGGATCGGGTGGCACCCCTAGCGTCGTGGCATGACTCTGCGAACGCACTCCTCGCGCCACTTCGAAGCCTCCGTCGCCACCGCAGGCCCCGGCAGGCCCCGCCGTTCCGACGGCCGCCTCCGCGACCGCCGTCGCGCCCGGCCCGACCCCGACCGCCTGCGGCGTCGGGCCGAGGCGCTGCTGTCCGCCGGCGGAGCCGCAGGGCGGCGAGAACGAGGACCCGTGCGGGAACGAGGGGAGGGGCGGGCGGCCGATCCGCCGCCGCCCGACATCCGTGGAGGTACGACCGGGTTCGGCGGGCGCGAGGTGCGGGACGCGGTCGGTGGGCTCGGGGTGGGGAGTGTCCGTGCCGCATCCGAGGTGTCGGGCGCACCCGGTGCACCCGACGCGTCGGGGGAGGGCGCCGGTGGGTCGAGCGGACCGGCCGGGCGGTGGCCGGCGGTGCGGGAGCGGCTGCCCGTGTGGGTGCAGGCCCGCTGTGGGGTGGAGCGGCGCACGGTGGCAGCCGTGGCCGTCGTGCTGGTCGCGGCGGTCGGGTTCGCCGGCCGGCAGTACTGGTCGGGCCGGCCGCAACCGGTGACGGCACCCGCGGTGATCACCCCGGCACCCGCACCGGCTCCCGGCCCGGCGCCGGGGCCCGGTGCCGCGGCCGGGCCGGGCGGGCGCATCGTGGTGGACGTCGGGGGCAAGGTCCGGGATCCGGGCGTGCGGAGGCTGCCCGCCGGCTCACGGGTGGAGGATGCGCTGGCGGCCGCCGGGGGAGTGCGGCCGGGCGCCGACACCACCGGGCTCAACCGGGCCCGGATCCTCGTGGACGGAGAACAGGTGCTGGTGGGGACACCAGCGCAGCAGGCACCGATCGGAGGTGCTCCGGGTTCGGGGGCCGGTTCGGGGGCCGGTTCGGGTTCGGGCGTGGTGCCGCTGAGCCTCGCCACCGCGACCGTCGAGCAGTTGGACGGTCTGCCCGGGGTGGGACCGGTACTGGCCCGGCACATCGTCGACTTCCGCACCGCCCGGGGCGGAATCCGGGCCGTGGAGGAACTTCGGCAGGTCAACGGCATCGGCGAGCGTCGCTTCGCCGACCTGCGCCCCTTGGTGCGGCCGTGAGCACCCCGGACGGGCGCGGCGCCGGCGGTGGTGGCCCCGAGAGGGGCGCGAGCGAAGGCTCCGGGTACGTGGGGCGCGTGCGGCGGTCGATGGCGCCGGGGCCGGTCGCGGGGGGTATGGCTCGCCGGGTCGGTGGCAACGGGGCCGCGGGGGCGGGGCCCCGGGTGTCCGCGGTGGTCGGGCCCCCGGGCCGGTCCGTGGGGGACGGTGGGAGGGGAGCGGGCCGCCGCGGGCCCGGTGGGCGTGACAAGGGGGTCGGGTCGTTGGACCTCCGGCTCGTCGTGCCGGCTCTGGGCGCCTGGGCGGCGGCGGCAGCGGCCCTCGTCGCCCCGGGCCCGTGGACCGCCGCCGGGGTGGGGCTCGCGGTGGTCGCGGCGGGAGTGTTGCTGTCGGCCGGGGCCCGCGGGACGCGGCTCCTGTGGCGGATCGGCGTGACCGCGGCCGCCACCCTGCTCTGCGCGGCCGCCGGGGCAGGGGTGGCCGGGCTGGAACGGGCCGAGGCGCGGGCGGGACCGCTGCCCCGGCTCGCCGGGGCGCACGCCCGGGTCCTGACGGAGCTCACCGTCGGCTCGGACCCCCGGGCGGCGCGCACCGGCACGGGGCCGCCCGTGGTGGTGCTGGACGCCGTGGCCACCCGGGTGACGGGCCCCGACGGCGAGGCGAGCCGGATCCGGACCCCGGTGCGGGTGCTCGCCGCGCACCCCGGATGGGCCCGGCTGCTGCCCTCCACCCGGGTCGCGGTGGTGGCCCGCCTCGCTCCCGCCCGGAGCGGGGAACAGGCCGTGGCGCTGGTCCGCCCGGCGGGCGACACGCCGCCCCGGGTGACAGCCGGCCCGAACACCGCGCAGCGCCTCGCCGCGACCCTGCGCGTCGGCCTGCGCGACGCCACCGAGGGGCTCGCGCCGGATGCCAGGGCCCTGCTGCCGGGCCTGGTGGTCGGCGACACCTCCAGGGTCCCGCCCGACCTGCACGACGCGTTCCGGGCCACCGACCTGCTGCACCTCCTCGCCGTCTCCGGGGCGAACCTGACCGTCGTGCTGTATCTGCTCATCGGGCCCCCGGCCCGTGCGCAGCACGCCGAGCGGCGGGGGTTGGCGCCCCGCCTGGGGCTGTCGCTCAGGGCCACCGCGGTGGGCGGGGCGGCCCTGACCCTGGCCTTCGTGGTGGTCTGTCGCCCAGAGCCGAGCGTGCTGCGCGCCGCCGCCTGCGGGGGCATCACCCTGTTGGCCCTCGCCACCGGGCGGCGCAGGTCCCTGATCCCCGCGCTCGCCGGGGCCGTCCTGTTGCTGGTGCTGTACGACCCGTGGCTGGCCCGCAGTCCCGGATTCCTGCTGTCGGTCCTGGCCACCGGGTCGCTGCTCACCCTCGGGCCCGCCTGGGGCGAAGCCCTGCGGCGGCGGGGGATGCGGCCCCGGTTCGCCGACGCGCTGGGGGCCGCCGCCGCGGCGCAGGCCGTGTGCGCCCCCGTCGTGGTCGTGCTCTCCGCCCGGGTCAGTCTCGTCGCCGTGCCGTGCAACCTGCTGGCGGAACTCGCGGCGGGGCCGGCCACGGTGCTGGGCTTCGCGGTCCTCGCCACCGCCTCGTGGTGCATGCCGCTGGCGGAGCTGCTCGCCCGGTGCGCCGCAGTGCCCGCCGGGTGGATCGCCGCGGTCGCGCGCGCCGGCGCGCGGCTGCCGGGAGCCGAACTGCCCTGGCCCGGCGGGCCGGGCGGAGCCCTGCTGCTGGTCGCCGCGACGGCGGCCCTGGTGGGACTCGCCGTCAGGTTCGGCCGGCGGCGGGGGGTGTGCGCCGCCGTCGCCGTGGTGCTGCTGATGGCCGTACTGCGGCCGCCGCAGCTGATCCGTACGCTCACCGGCTGGCCGCCGCCCGACTGGAGCTACGTGCAGTGCGCCGTGGGCCAGGGCGACGCCGCCGTGCTCGCCGTCGCCCCGGGCTCCGCGGTCGTGGTGGACGCGGGGCCCGAGCCCGGGCCGGTGGACGCCTGCCTGCGGACCCTGGGTGTGAATCGCGTCCCACTGCTGCTCCTCACGCACTTCCACGCGGACCACGTGGGAGGGCTCCGCGGGGTGCTGCGGGGTCGGTCCGTGGGTGTGATTCAAACCACCACCGTGCGGGAGCCGGCAGGGCAGGCGGCGTTCGTCGGGCGGGTCGCGGCGGACGCCGGGGTACCCGTCGTGCAGGCAGTGGCGGGGGAGCGGAGGAAGGCCGGAAGAGCGGAGTGGCAGGTGCTGTGGCCGTCGGCGGTCGGCCCCCCGCCCGAGGGGGCCAACGACGCGAGCGTCGCCCTCCTGGTCCGCACCTCCGGGCTGACGTTCCTGCTGCTGGGAGACCTCGAACCGCCTTCTCAGGAAGCCCTCTTGAGGGAACATCCGGAGCTTGGGCCGGTGGACGTCCTGAAGGTCGCCCACCACGGTTCGGCACGCCAGGACCCCGCTCTCCACGACCGGGTACGGCCGCGGCTCGCGATCGTTCCCGTCGGTGCCGGCAACCGCTACGGCCATCCCGCGCCGGGCATGCTGGCCCGCCTGAGGGCCCGCGGTGCGACCGTCCTGCGCACCGATACCGACGGTTCGATCGCGGTTTTCGGCAGTGGTCCCCGGATGAGGGCGTTTCCGGCCGGCCGGCGTCGGAACGGGGCCGGGCATACCGGGCGCGACCATTCTGTTTGCCCACAACCCGGCAGCATGATCGAATGCCTCTTCGCCGGAACGGTCCAAGTCCACACAGCACGGGGGTGCGTCAACCATGTTCGGTCGCCGACGGGGGATGGAGTCGGCCGGAAGCGTCGACTCGCAGAGAACCGCGACGCTCACCTTGCCGCCGACGGCGCGGCTGTTGAGCTGTCGGGTCCTCGATACGGTCCACCAGCCCATCCGGCAAGCCAAGTTCGAGGTCACCGATCCGATCGGCAGACGGGTCGTCAGCGGCGAGACCGATCCGTACGGAGGGTTCACCGCGGCCATGCCGGAGGGCGAGTACCGGCTCTCGGTGACCGCCGAGGGGTACGCGCCGTTCCACGGGGCGATGCTCGTGGGCGATCCGGCACAGCTCGGCACCGCGGAGATCATCCTGGACGCGGTGGAACCGCCGCGGCTGCCGCAGCCCGGGCACTGGGAGCTCGACCCGTCGCACTCGTCGATCGGTTTCGCCGCCCGGCACATCGGCTTCGCCCGGATCCACGGCCGCTTCAACACCTTCGCGGGCGCGGTCCGGATCGCGGACCGCATGGAGGAGTCCTCCATGCACGTCATCATCGACGCGGCGAGCATCGACACGGGACTGCGCCTGCGGGACGACCACCTGCGGTCCGCGGACTTCCTCGACGCCGCCCGGCACCCGACGGTGGAGTTCTACAGCGAGCGGTTCATCCACCGCTCCGGCAGCCGCTGGGCGGTCGCCGGGGCCCTCACCCTCCACGGCGTCAGTCGTTCCGTCACCCTGGACACCCAGTACCTGGGTCACGGCACGGGCCTGGAGGGCGAACCGAGGGCCGCCTGCCGGGCCACGGCCGAGCTGAACCGCGAGGACTTCACCCTGAACTGGCAGTCGATGCTGGCGGCGGGCGTCGCGGCGATCGGCGCGAGCGTGGAAGTGGCGTTGGACGTGCAGATCGTCCACAAGGCCTGACACCACGCCCCCGCGGGACACCACGCCCCCGCGGCCCGGAGGGGCCCGGGAGGGCTTCAGGGGGCTTCGAGCCAGCCCTCGTACTCGGCGGCGAGGTCGTCCAGGGAAGCGGCGTCGAGTCGTTCCTGCGGGTCCTCCACGACCACCAGCCACTGGGCGTCCTCGGCGTCGTCCTCTCCGGCGAGGGCGTCGCGCACCAGTTGGGGTTCTTCGGGCAGGCCGAAGCGGTCGACGGCCTCCTGGGCCACCTCTTCGGCGGCGTCGCGGTCCGGGAGGACCAGTACATGTCGCTCGTTCACCCGACCATTCTCGGCTACCGGACGAGGAGGACTGTCGGTGCGGCGTGGGATGCTGGAGCCGATGGCCACCAGGAAGAACTCAACCGACGACCTGCTCGCCCCGCTCACCCTCGCGGTGGGGCAGGAGGACCTGCTGCTCGACCGTGTCGTACGGGACGTGGTGACGGCGGCCCGAGCGGCCGACGCCGACACGGACGTGCGGGACCTCACCTCCGACCAGCTCCAGCCCGGCACGCTGGCCGAGCTGACCAGCCCCTCGCTCTTCTCCGAGCGCAAGGTCCTGATCGTGCGCAACGCGCAGGACCTGGGGGCCGACACCGTCAAGGAGGTGAAGGCCTACCTCGGCGCACCGTACGAGGAGATCACCCTCGTCCTCCTCCACGCGGGAGGCGTCAAGGGCAAGGGCCTGCTCGACGCGGCACGGAAGGCGGGCGCCCGGGAGGTCGCCTGTCCGAAGATGACCAAGGCGGCGGACCGGCTGTCGTTCGTGCGGGGAGAGTTCCGCACGCTGGGGCGCTCCGCGACCCCCGAGGCCTGCCAGACGTTGGTCGACGCCATCGGCAGCGACCTGCGCGAACTGGCGAGCGCGGCGGCGCAGCTGTGCGCGGACGTCGAGGGCACCATCGACGAGGCCGTGGTCGGCCGCTACTACACCGGCCGGGCCGAGGCCTCCAGCTTCACCGTCGCCGACCGGGCGGTCGAGGGGCGGGCGGCGGAAGCGCTCGAAGCGCTGCGCTGGTCCCTTTCCACAGGGGTCGCGCCGGTCCTGATCACCAGCGCGCTGGCCCAGGCGGTCCGTGCGATCGGCAAGCTGGCCTCCGCGCCCCGAGGGGCCCGCCCCGGCGACCTCGCCCGCGACCTCGGCATGCCGCCGTGGAAGATCGACCGGGTCCGGCAGCAGATGCGGGGCTGGTCGGCGGACGCCGTCTCCGACGCGCTGCGCGCGGTCGCCGCGGCCGACGCGGGCGTGAAGGGCGGGGGCGACGACCCCGAGTACGCCCTGGAAAAGGCCGTCGTGGCGATCGCCCGCGCGGCCCGCCCGGGCCGCCACTAGATCGCCCCTTCCGGATCTTGTCGGTCGGGCCCGCGTCGTCCGGTGCCGTGCATCGCAAGGCGGAGGGCCGCCCGTGTACCGGACGTACTCGGGCGCTCCGACCGGTCGCTCCGACCACACGGCGAGATGCGGTGCGGTGCGGGACGATGCGGTGCCGGACGATGGCGGGCCCGCCAGGATCCGCAAGAGCCGGAAGGAAGAGCCGGGAGTGACGGCTGAGGACCCGCCATCACTCGCGTCGTCGCCCCGGGGCGACCTCGCGGTGAGCCGCAGCCGCCCAGCGGCAATGGGTGCGAACGGGCCGCCCGTGCGGCGGGCCCGACACGCGTGGGGCGGTTCTGCCGGTGGGGACGCGCGCTGCGCGAGGGGCACGATCTCCGGGCAACGCGAAGGCCCCGGGCTCCGTCCTGGGGAAGGGCGGAGGCCCGGGGCCTTCGGTCACTGCATGGGTTGCGCCGCACCCGCGTGGCGAACGCAGGCCGCGTGCGGCGCGGTGTGCCGGTACGGAGCGGGAGAGAGGGCCCGCTGAGTCCCTACCGGCGATTCACATCGAGAGCTCAGCCCTGGAGGGAGGCAACCTTGGAGGCCAGCGCCGACTTCTTGTTGGCGGCGGCGTTCTTGTGGATGACACCCTTCGAGACAGCCTTGTCGAGCGCACGCGCGGCGGCGCGAGAAGCCACGGTGGCCTTCTCGGCGTCACCGGCGACGACGGCCTCGCGGGCCTTGCGGATAGCGGTCTTGAGCGAGGACTTGACGGCCTTGTTGCGCAGGCGCGCCTTCTCGTTCGTCTTGTTCCGCTTCATCTGGGACTTGATGTTCGCCACGAAAGAGCCTTTTCAGGTTCAGAGTTTTGTTCTTCGGATTGCGTCCCGCAGCTGAGAGGGCATGCGAGACACAGCTGCCCAGGCTACCAGGCACGTTCCGACCGGCCCAAACCGAGCGCACTGCCCCGTCCATGGGACCATGGGAGTCTGCGTACAGATCCCACATCGCGCCGACGAGGCGACGAGAGCAGACTTCGCTTCAGACAACGCTTCCGACTGCGACCGAGAATCAGGACACTGCGTGCCCGCGATCCCCAGCCACGTGCCCGAGCCGAGCCGTACCGACCCGGCGCTGATCCGCAACTTCTGCATCATCGCGCACATCGACCACGGCAAGTCGACGCTCGCCGACCGGATGCTCCAGCTCACCGGTGTCGTCGACCAGCGGCAGATGCGCGCCCAGTACCTCGACCGCATGGACATCGAGCGTGAGCGCGGCATCACGATCAAGTCGCAGGCGGTCCGTCTGCCCTGGTCGCCCACGGAGGGCGAGGGCAAGGGCACCACGCACATCCTGAACATGATCGACACGCCCGGTCACGTCGACTTCACCTACGAGGTCTCGCGCTCGCTGGCGGCCTGCGAGGGCACGGTCCTGCTCGTGGACGCCGCCCAGGGCATCGAGGCGCAGACCCTCGCCAATCTGTACCTGGCGATGGAGAAGGACCTGGCCATCGTCCCGGTCCTGAACAAGATCGACCTCCCGGCGGCCCAGCCGGAGAAGTTCGCGGAGGAGCTCGCGAACCTGGTCGGTTGCCAGCCGGAGGACGTGCTGCGCGTCTCGGCGAAGACCGGTCTCGGCGTGGACGCGCTGCTGGACAAGATCGTCGCCACGGTGCCGGCCCCGGTCGGCCCCAAGGACTCCCCGGCCCGCGCCATGATCTTCGACTCGGTCTACGACTCGTACCGCGGTGTCGTGACGTACGTCCGTGTCGTCGACGGCCAGCTCAACAAGCGCGAACGCATCCGGATGATGTCCACCGGCGCCACGCACGAGCTGCTGGAGATCGGCGTCTCCTCCCCGGAGATGACCCCGGCCGACGGCATCGGCGTCGGCGAGGTCGGCTACATCATCACCGGCGTGAAGGACGTCCGTCAGTCCAAGGTCGGTGACACCATCACCAGCCTGCACAACGGCGCGACCGAGGCCCTCGGCGGCTACAAGGACCCGCGTCCGATGGTCTTCTCGGGCCTGTACCCGCTCGACGGTTCCGACTACCCGGACCTGCGCGAGGCCCTGGACAAGCTCCAGCTCAACGACGCCGCGCTCGTCTACGAGCCGGAGACCTCCGCGGCCCTCGGCTTCGGCTTCCGCGTCGGCTTCCTCGGCCTGCTGCACCTGGACGTGGTGCGCGAGCGCCTGGAGCGCGAGTTCGGTCTCGACCTGATCGCCACCGCGCCGAACGTGGTCTACCGCGTGGTCATGGAGGACGGCAAGGAAGTCAGCGTCACCAACCCGAGCGAGTTCCCCGAGGGCAAGATCTCGGACGTGTTCGAGCCGGTCGTGCGGGCCACCGTGCTCGCGCCCACCGAGTTCATCGGCGCGATCATGGAGCTCTGCCAGACCCGCCGCGGCACGCTGCTCGGCATGGACTACCTCTCCGAGGACCGGGTCGAGATCCGCTACACCCTCCCCCTCGCGGAGATCGTCTTCGACTTCTTCGACCAGCTGAAGTCCAAGACGCGCGGCTACGCCTCCCTCGACTACGAGCCCACCGGCGAGCAGTCCGGCAGCCTGGTCAAGGTCGACATCCTGCTGCACGGCGACAAGGTCGACGCCTTCTCCGCCGTCACGCACAAGGACGCCGCCTACGCCTACGGCGTGCGCCTGGTCGCCAAGCTGCGCGAGCTCATCCCGCGGCAGGCCTTCGAGGTGCCGATCCAGGCCGCGGTCGGCTCCCGCGTCATCGCCCGCGAGACCATCCGCGCCATCCGCAAGGATGTCCTCGCCAAGTGCTACGGCGGTGACATCTCCCGTAAGCGGAAGCTGCTGGAGAAGCAGAAGGAGGGCAAGAAGCGGATGAAGATGGTCGGCTCCGTGGAGGTCCCGCAGGAGGCCTTCATCGCCGTCCTCTCCAGCGACGAGTCCGGCGGCAAGAAGAAGTAGCCGTAGCGCCTGCCGCCGCGCGCGGCGGCCAAGGGAACACCAAGGGCGGGTCAAGAACCGGCATCGCCCAAGTCGTACGAAACGGGCCCACATGCACACGCATGGGGGCCCGTTTCGTTATGAAGCGGCGGCTCGCGGGCTCTTACGTGCCGGCCACGCGGCCTCTAGTCTGATCACTGCTCCATGGTTACTCGCCAGTTCTATTGCGCCAGTCGAACCGCCACCCGCACGGGTGGTGGCTGCACCCCGCCAGTCCCAAGCGCCCCACGCCCACGCCCTGCCGCGTGGACCCGGTCCGGAGGATGTCGTGAGCGACACACAGACCATGATCGAGAACCGTCCGCCCTCCGTGGCGGCCCTCTTCCTTGACCGCGTCGCCGCAACGCCGAACAGGGAGGCCTATCGCTTCCCCGTGCCGGCCGCCGGCCCCGAGGGCGGACCCGACGACTGGAAGTCGCTCAGCTGGGGGCAGGCCGCGGAACGCGTCTTCGGCATCGCCGCCGGGCTGATCGCCCTGGGCATCCAGCCGGAGCAGCGGGTCGCCCTCGCCTCCAACACCCGGGTCGAGTGGATCCTCGCCGACCTCGGCGTGATGTGCGCGGGTGGCGCCGTCACCACGATCTACCCGAGCACCAACGCGGAGGAGTCGGCGTACATCCTCGCGGACTCCGAGAGCCTGGTGCTGATCGCCGAGGACGGCGCGCAGCTGGCGAAGGCGCGCGAGCGCCGCGCCGACCTGCCGCACCTCGCGCACGTCGTCGTCCTGGAGGCCGCGGACGCGGTCGCCGCCGACGGCGACCCCGAAGGCTGGGTGCTCTCCCTCGCCGACCTGGAGGCGCGCGGCGCGGAGTACCTCGCCAAGCACCCCGAAGCGGTGAAGCAGCGGATCGCGGACATCACCGCGGACCAGCTCGCCACCCTGATCTACACCTCCGGCACCACCGGCCGCCCCAAGGGCGTCCGACTGCCGCACGACAACTGGTCGTACATGGCCAAGGCCACCGTCGCCACCGGTCTGATCACCGCGGACGACGTCCAGTACCTGTGGCTGCCGCTGGCGCACGTCTTCGGCAAGGTGCTCACCTCCGGCCAGATCGAGGTGGGGCACGTCACCGCCGTCGACGGACGCATCGACAAGATCATCGAGAACCTGCCGATCGTCCAGCCGACCTACATGGCGGCCGTCCCGCGCATCTTCGAGAAGGTCTACAACGGTGTCGCGGCCAAGGCCCGGGCGGGCGGCGGCGCCAAGTACAAGATCTTCCAGTGGGCGGCGGGCGTCTCCCGCGAGTACGCCAAGGTCACCCAGGACAACTTCCGCCGCACCGGCCGGGCCAGCGCCCCCTTCGGCCTCAACACCCAGCACAAGATCGCCGACGCGCTCGTCTACTCCAAGCTCCGCGAGGCCTTCGGCGGCAAGCTCCGCGCCGCCGTCTCCGGGGCGTCCGCCCTCGCCCCCGAGATCGGCTACTTCTTCTCGGGCGCCGGCATCCACATCCTGGAGGGCTACGGCCTGACGGAGTCCAGCGCGGCCTCCTTCGTCAACCCCGGCGAGGCCTACCGCACCGGCACCGTCGGCAAGCCGCTCCCCGGCACCGAGGTCCGCATCGCCGACGACGGCGAGGTCATGCTGCGCGGCCCCGGCATCATGCAGGGCTACCACCAGCAGCCGGACAAGACCGCCGAGGTCCTGGAGTCCGACGGCTGGCTGCACACCGGTGACATCGGCGAGCTCTCGCCCGACGGCTACCTGCGCATCACCGACCGCAAGAAGGACCTGATCAAGACCTCGGGCGGCAAGTACGTCGCCCCCGCGGAGATCGAGGGCCAGTTCAAGGGCATCTGCCCCTACGTCTCCAGCATCGTCGTGCACGGCGCCGACCGGAACTTCTGCACCGCGCTGATCGCCCTCGACGAGCCCTCGATCCTGGCCTGGGCCGCCGACAACGGCCTGGAGGGTAAGTCGTACGGGCAGGTCCTGGCCGCGCCGGAGACCAGCCGCCTCATCGAGACGTACGTCCAGACCCTGAACGAGGGCCTCCAGAGGTGGCAGACGGTCAAGAAGTTCCGGCTGCTGCCCCGTGACCTGGACGTCGAGCACGGCGACCTCACGCCCAGCCTCAAGCTGAAGCGCCCGGTGGTCGAGCGGGAGTTCAAGTACCTCATCGAGGAGATGTACGAGGGCTCGCGCGAAGCCTGACACCGCCCGGCCGGTCCCGCCCGCGGGCGGGACCGGCCGGGTCCCGGGCGTCCCGCCGCGGGCGGGGCGCCCGGGGCCACGGGTGCGGGACAATGGGGGCATGCCTTCCGCACTGCCCGACGGTGAACCCATGCCCGAAGACGGCTCGCTGCCGTCGCACGCCCTCACGGGTGCCGGGGACCGGCCGCTCGGGTTCTACCTGCACGTCCCGTACTGCGCCACCCGCTGCGGGTACTGCGACTTCAACACCTACACGGCCACCGAGCTGCGGGGCACCGGCGGTGTGCTCGCCTCCCGGGAGAACTACGCGGACACCCTGATCGACGAGGTCCGCCTCGCCCGCAAGGTGCTCGGTGACGACCCGCGCGCCGTGCGCACCGTCTTCGTGGGCGGCGGCACGCCCACGCTGCTGCCCGCCGGGGACCTCGTACGGATGCTCGCGGCGATCCGCGACGAGTTCGGCCTGGCGCAGGACGCGGAGATCACCACCGAGGCCAATCCCGAATCGGTGAACCCCGCCTACCTCGCCGAACTGCGGGCCGGCGGCTTCAACCGGATCTCCTTCGGCATGCAGAGCGCCAAGCAGCACGTCCTGAAGGTCCTCGACCGCACCCACACGCCGGGGCGGCCCGAGGCGTGCGTGGCGGAAGCCCGCGCAGCCGGCTTCGAGCACGTCAACCTGGACCTGATCTACGGCACGCCGGGGGAGTCCGACGACGACTGGCGGGCCTCCCTGGAGGCCGCGCTGGGCGCCGGACCCGACCACGTCAGCGCCTACGCCCTGATCGTCGAGGAGGGTACCCAGCTGGCGCGGCGCATCCGCCGCGGCGAGGTCCCCATGACCGACGACGACGTGCACGCCGACCGGTACCTGATCGCGGACTCGGTGATGGCCGACGCGGGCTACTCCTGGTACGAGGTGTCGAACTGGGCCACCTCGGACGCGGGCCGCTGCCTGCACAACGAGCTGTACTGGCGCGGCGCCGACTGGTGGGGCGCCGGACCGGGCGCCCACTCGCACGTCGGCGGGGTCCGCTGGTGGAACGTCAAGCACCCCGGTGCCTACGCGGCCGCCCTCGCGGAGGGTCGCTCCCCGGGCGCCGGGCGCGAACTCCTGTCGGCGGAGGACCGCAGGGTGGAGCGGATCCTGCTGGAGCTGCGCCTCGTGGACGGCGTCCCGCTGTCGCTGCTGGCCCCCGCCGGGCTGGCGGCGGCCGGCCGGGCCCTGTCGGACGGCCTGCTGGAGGCGGGCCCGTACGCGGCCGGCCGGGCGGTGCTGACCCTGCGCGGCCGGCTGCTGGCCGACGCGGTGGTCCGCGACCTGGTCGACTAACCGCGACCCGGTCGACCGGTCGCGACCCGGTCGACCGGTCGCGACCCGGTCGACCGGCCGGGAGCCGCCGGCCGGGGCGTGTGACGCGACCGTCCCGCCCGGGGCCCTCAGGGCGCCGTGACGAAGTCGATCAGTTCCTCGACGCGTCCCAGTAGGGCCGGCTCCAGGTCCCGGTACGAGGTCACCCGCGACAGGATGTGCTGCCAGGCCGCCCCGGTGTTCTCCGGCCAGCCCAGGGCGCGGCAGACGCCCGTCTTCCAGTCCTGGCCGCGCGGCACCACCGGCCAGGCCGCGATGCCCAGCGCGGACGGCTTCACCGCCTGCCAGACGTCCACGTACGGGTGACCCACGACCAGGACGTCCGCGCCGGTCACCGCCGCCGCGATCCGGGACTCCTTCGAGCCCGGAACCAGGTGGTCCACCAGGACGCCCAGGCGGGCGTCCGGAGCCGGGTCGAACTCCGCCACCACGGCGGGCAGGTCGTCGACGCCCTCCAGGTACTCCACGACCACGCCCTCGATGCGCAGGTCGTCGCCCCAGACCCGCTCCACGAGCTCCGCGTCGTGCCGGCCCTCGACGTAGATCCGACCGGCCCGGGCCACCCGGGCCCGGGCTCCGGGGACGGCCACCGAGCCGGACGCGGTGCGCGCGGGCGCCGCCGGCGCCCGCGAGGCCCGGACCAGGGTCACGGTGGCGCCGTCCAGCAGGAAGCCGGCCGGCTCCAGGGGGAAGGCCCGGCGCTTGCCGAAGCGGTCCTCCAGGGTCACCGTGCCCGCCTCGCACTCGACGACCGCACCGCAGAAGTCACCGCCCGCCACCTCGACCACGAGGCCGGGGTCCGCCGGCACCTGGGGCACCGCCCGGGGACGCTTCCACTGCGGGGTCAGGTCGGGGGAGTACTCGCGCATCCGGCCGAGCGTAGGAGAGCCCGGCCGCTCACGCCTCCGACACGCCGAACCGGGCCGCCAGTGTGGCGCGTTGCTCACGTACGAAGCCGGCCGTGACCAGCGCTCCGTGACCCGGCACGTACACGGCGTCGTCCCCGCCGAGGGACAGCAGCCGGTCCAGGGCGGCGGGCCACTGTCCGGGGACCGCGTCCCGGCCCGCCTGGGGCTCGCCCGACTCCTCGACGATGTCCCCGCAGAACACCACCTCCCGCTCACCCGGCACGAAGACGGTCAGGTCGTACTGCGAGTGCGCGGGCCCCAGGTTGGCCAGCAACACCTGCACCCCGCCCAGCTCCAGCGTCCACTCGCCCGACACCAGGTGCTGAGGCGCCCGCAGGAGCTCCGCGGCCGTGGCGGCATCGGCCTCGGCCAGCCCGTTGCGGACCGCGCTCGCCCGCAGCTCCTCGCGGCCCCTGGCGGGAGCCAGCAACCGCTCCAGGCCGACCGCGCCGAAGACCTCGGCCTCCGGGAAGGCCGGTGCGCCCATCACATGGTCGAAATGTCCGTGCGTGAATGCGATATGGGTCACGCGGCGGCCCGTCAGGCGCTCCACCTCGGCGCGCACCTCGGCGCCCTCCCGCACGGAGGAACCCGGGTCGATCAGGAGGACCGACTCGTCCCCCACCACCAGTCCCACCGTGCAGTCCCACACCGGAAGGCGGCGCCGGCCGGCCCGTCCGGTGAGCCGTTCCCAGCCCGCCTCTTCCCAACGTACGTCCATGGCGCGACGCTACCCTGACGGGCCGCCCTTGCCCGCCGCGTACCACCCGGCCGTACACTGACCGGGGCATCTCTGGCACTCGCACGCGCAGAGTGCCGGCAGCGGCCGACCAGGCCGGACCGAATACCGACCGAAACCGGACCCGGGACCGACCGGGACCGACCGACACGACCGCATCCGGAGGTGTGCGCGATGCTCAGTGAACGCAGGCTCGAAGTGCTGCGCGCCATCGTCCAGGACTACGTCGGGACGGAGGAACCGGTCGGTTCCAAGGCGCTCACCGAGCGGCACCGCCTCGGTGTGTCCCCGGCGACCGTGCGCAACGACATGGCCGTGCTGGAGGAGGAGGGCTACATCGCCCAGCCCCACACCAGCGCCGGCCGGATCCCCACGGACAAGGGCTACCGCCTCTTCGTCGACAAGCTGGCGGGGGTCAAGCCGCTGTCGACGCCCGAGCGCCGGGCCATCCAGAACTTCCTCGACGGGGCCGTCGACCTCGACGACGTGGTGGGCCGCACGGTGCGCCTCCTCGCGCAGCTCACCCGCCAGGTCGCCGTCGTCCAGTACCCGTCCCTGACCCGTTCCACCGTCCGGCACGTCGAACTGCTCTCCCTGGCCCCGGCCCGGTTGATGCTCGTGGTGATCACGGACACCGGGCGGGTCGAACAGCGGCTCGTGGACTGCCAGACGCCCTTCGGGGAGAACTCCCTGGCCGATCTGCGGGCGCGGCTGAACAGTCGGGTCGTGGGCCGTCGGTTCACCGACGTGCCGCAGCTCGTGCAGGACCTTCCGGAGTCCTTCGAGACCGAGGACCGGGCGACGGTCAAGGCCGTCCTCGACACCCTCCTCGAAACGCTGGAGGAGGAGGCGGAGGAGCGGCTGATGATCGGCGGCACCGCGAACCTCACTCGCTTCGGACATGATTTTCCCTTGACGATCAGGCCGGTGCTCGAAGCGCTTGAGGAGCACGTCGTGCTGCTCAAGCTGCTGGGCGAGGCGGGGGAGTCGGGGATGGCGGTACGGATCGGTCACGAGAACGCCTACGAGGGGCTCAACTCCACGTCGGTCGTCTCCGTCGGCTACGGTTCGGGCGGCGAGGCAGTCGCCAAACTCGGCGTGGTCGGACCGACCCGCATGGACTACCCCGGAACGATGGGAGCGGTACGCGCAGTGGCACGTTACGTCGGACAGATCCTGGCGGAGTCGTAAGTGGCCACGGACTACTACGCCGTACTCGGCGTGCGCCGCGACGCATCCCAGGACGAGATCAAGAAGGCATTCCGGCGGCTCGCCCGCGAGCTGCACCCGGATGTCAATCCCGATCCCAAGACGCAAGAGCGCTTCAAGGAGATCAACGCCGCCTACGAGGTCCTCTCGGACCCGCAGAAGAAGCAGGTCCACGACCTGGGCGGTGACCCCCTCTCCGCCGGCGGCGGAGGCGGGGCGGGCGGCTTCGGTGCCGGTGGCTTCGGCAACTTCTCCGACATCATGGACGCCTTCTTCGGCCAGTCCCAGCAGCGCGGACCGCGCTCGCGGACCCGCCGGGGCCAGGACGCCATGATCCGCCTGGACCTGGAACTGGACGAGGCGGCCTTCGGGACGACCAAGCCCATCCAGGTCGACACGGCCATCGTCTGCACCACCTGCTCCGGTGAGGGCGCCGCACCCGGCACCTCCGCGCAGACGTGCGACATGTGCCGCGGTCGCGGCGAGGTCTCGCAGGTCACCCGGTCCTTCCTGGGCCAGGTCATGACCTCGCGACCCTGCCCCCAGTGCCAGGGCTTCGGCACCGTGGTCCCCACCCCGTGCGCCGAGTGCGCGGGCGACGGCCGGGTCCGTTCCCGCCGCAACCTGACGGTGAAGATCCCCGCCGGTGTCGAGAACGGCACCCGGATCCAGCTCGCGGGCGAGGGCGAGGTCGGCCCCGGCGGCGGCCCCGCCGGCGACCTCTACGTGGAGATCCACGAGCTGCCCCACGCCACCTTCCAACGGCGCGGTGACGACCTGCACTGCACGGTCACGATCCCGATGACGGCGGCCTCCCTCGGCACCAAGTGTCCGCTGGAGACCCTGGACGGCATGGAGGAGATCGACATCCGGCCCGGCACCCAGTCCGGCCAGTCGATCCCGCTGCACGGGCGCGGCGTCACGCACCTGCGCGGCGGCGGCCGGGGAGACCTCATCGTCCACGTCGAGGTGACCACCCCGAGCAAGCTCGACGCGCAGCAGGAGGAACTGCTGCGCCAGCTGGCGAAGCTCCGCGGCGAGGAGCGGCCCACGGGGCAGTTCGCGCCCGGCCAGCAGGGCCTGTTCAGCCGTCTGAAGGACGCGTTCAACGGCCGCTGAGCGGCCCGCGACAGCACGCAGGAGCCCGGCCCGGGGTCATCCCGGACCGGGCTCCCGCGCGTTCCGGGGGACCCGTTCGGGACACCCGGGAAGCGGACTATGCCAGGCGAATTGCCGTGATTCGGCCCGGTGGTCGGGACGTGGCACGATGCAGTCCATGTCCTCCGCACCGAACGGTCTCTCCCCGTACCCGATCGTGCAGGCTCCCATGGCGGGCGGCGCCTCCTGCCCACCCCTGGCGGCCGCCGTGTGCGAGGCCGGCGGGCTGGGCTTCCTCGCGGGCGGCTACAAGACGGCCGACGGCATGTACCAGGAGATCAAGCAGACGCGCGGGCTCACCCGCCGCCCCTTCGGCGTGAACCTGTTCATGCCGCAGAACGCCTACGTCGACCCGACCGCCGTCGAGGCGTACCGAGGGCAGCTCGCCGGGGAGGCCAGCTGGTACGAGGTCTCCCTCGCCGAGGAGGACATCATCGGGACCTGCGACGACGGCTACGAGGCCAAACTCGCGATCCTCCTCGACGACCCCGTCGCGGTCGTCTCCTTCACCTTCGGCTGTCCCGCGCCCGCCGTGTTCACCCGGCTGCGCAAGGCCGGCACCTACGGCATCGTCACCGTCACCTCCGTCGACGAGGCCCGCGCCGCGCAGGAAGCCGGCGCCGACGCCCTTTGCGTCCAGGGCGTCGAGGCCGGCGGCCACCAGGGCACCTACCGCGACGACCCGCAGACCGACGGCACCGCCGCCGTCGGCCTGCTCGCCCTGGTCGCCCAGGTGCGCGAGGCGGTCACCCTCCCCCTCATCGCCTCCGGCGGCCTCATGCGCGGCGCGCAGATCGCCGCGCTCCTCGCGGCGGGCGCGGAGGCGGCGCAACTCGGCACGGCCTTCCTCGCCTGCCCGGAGTCCGGCGCGCACCCGCTGCACAAGAAGGCCCTGACGGACCCCCTGTTCGCCCACACGGAACTCACCCGGGCCTTCTCGGGCCGCCCGGCCCGGGGCCTCGTCAACCGGTTCATGCGCGAGCACGGACCGTACGCCCCCGCCGCCTACCCTCAGATCCACCACATGACCTCGGGGCTGCGCAAGGCCGCCGCCGCCGCGGGCGATCCCCAGGGCATGTCGCTGTGGGCCGGGCAGGGGCACCGGCTGGCGCGGGTGATGCCGGCCGGGGACCTGGTGGAGGTGCTGGCGACCGAACTGGTCCAGGCACAGAGCTCGTTGAAGGTGTTGCAGATGAGGAGAGCGTCATGACGGCCCCCGTGTTCGTGGTCGAGGAGGTCCCCGCGGGGCCCGAGTTCGTACTGGACGGCCCCGAAGGCCGGCACGCCGTGTCGGTGAAGCGGCTCAACCCGGGCGAGGAGGTCGTCCTCACCGACGGCCGGGGCCGCTGGGCCGAGGCCGTCGTGAAGTCCGCCGAGGGCAAGGACCGGCTCGTCGTCTCCGTCGCCGAGGTGTCCGAGGAGGCCGAACCGGCCGTCCGGATCACGGTGGTCCAGGCCCTGCCCAAGGGGGACCGGGGCGAGGTCGCCGTCGAGACGATGACCGAGACCGGCGTGGACGCGATCGTCCCCTGGCAGGCCTCGCGCTGCATCACCCAGTGGCGCGGCGACCGCGGCGCCAAGTCCCTGGCCAAGTGGCGCGCCACCGCCCGGGAGTCCGGCAAGCAGTCCCGCCGCGTCCGGTTCCCCGAGGTGGCCGAGGCCCTGTCCACGAAGCAGGTCGCCGCGCTGCTCGCCGAGGCCGACCTGGCCATGGTGCTCCACGAGGACCGCGACGCCGCCTCCGACGCCCTCGCGACGGCCCCGCTGCCCGCATCCGGCTCCGTCGTCCTGGTCGTCGGCCCCGAGGGCGGGGTCTCGCCCGAGGAACTGGCCGCCTTCGCGCAGGCCGGGGCCCGGCCCTACCGACTGGGCCGCAGCGTCCTGCGCACCTCCACCGCCGGCACGGCCGCGGCCGCGGTCCTTCTGGCGCGCACCGGCCGCTGGTCCTGACCCTCCCGGCCTCGCGGGCCCCGCTCCGCGCGGGCCGGGGCGGGCACCGGCGGATCTCCGGCGGACCGGGCCGTTTCCGTCGTCGGGGCGGCTACGATGCCCGGACCGATCAACGTCACGGGAGGCGCAGCAATGGCCGGGGAACCGCAGGCGGACTGCCTGTTCTGCAAGATCGTCGAGGGCGCCGTGCCGGCGACCGTCGTCCGGGAGACCGCGACGACGATCGCCTTCCGGGACATCAACCCGCAGGCGCCGACCCACGTCCTGGTCATCCCCAAGGCGCACTACCCCGACGCGGCCTCCCTCGCGGCAGCCGAGCCGGGCATCGCGGCCGACGTACTGGCCGAGGCCGGACGGGTCGCCGCCGACGAGAAGATCGAGGAGCACGGCTACCGGATCGTCCTCAACACGGGCGCCGGCGCCGGCCAGACCGTCTTCCACGCGCACGCGCACGTTCTCGGCGGCCGCGGCCTCGAATGGCCCCCGGGATAGATCGTGTCCGTACGCGAATTCGTGGTGCTCGGCACCGCCAGCCAGGTTCCCACCCGCCACCGCAACCACAACGGCTACCTGCTGCGCTGGGACGGCGAGGGCATCCTCTTCGACCCGGGTGAGGGCACGCAGCGGCAGATGCTGCGGGCCGGGGTCGCCGCGCACGACATCAACCGGATCTGCGTCACGCACTTCCACGGCGACCACAGCCTCGGCCTGGCCGGGGTGATCCAGCGCATCAACCTGGACCAGGTCCCGCACCCGGTCACCGCGCACTACCCGGCCTCCGGGCAGAAGTTCTTCGACCGGCTCCGGTACGCGACCGCCTACCGGGAGACGGTGGCGCTCGCCGAGGAGCCGGTGTCCCGGGACGGGGTGCTCGCGCAGGGGCCCTCGTACGTCCTGGAAGCGCGGCTGCTCTCGCACCCGGTGGAGTCCTTCGGCTACCGGATCACGGAGCCGGACGGACGCCGGATGGTGCCCGAGCTGCTCGCGCGCCACGGGATCAAGGGGCCCGACGTCGGGCGCATCCGGCGCGAGGGGCAACTGGACGGAGTCGGTCTCGACGACGTCAGCGAACACCGGGCCGGTCAGCGGTTCGCCTTCGTCATGGACACCCGACTGTGCTCCGGGGTCGACGAACTGGCGGAAGGCTGCGACATGCTGGTGATCGAGTCGACGTTCCTGGAGGCCGACGAGCGGCTCGCCACCGACCACGGACACCTCACCGCCGGTCAGGCCGCCCGGGTGGCGCGGGACGCGGGCGTCCGGCACCTGGTCCTGACGCACTTCTCGCAGCGGTACACCGACCCCTCCGCGTTCGAGCGGGAGGCACGGGCGGCGGGGTTCGAGGGCGAGCTGACGATCGCGGCGGACCTGGTCACGGTCGCGGTACCGAAGCGCTCCTGATCGGCCGGCCGGGACCGCCGCGGCGCCCTTCCGGGCCCGCGCCGCGGACGGCGGCCATCGAATGGTGAGGTGGGTCACACTGGTTTCGGTTCTGCGGGACGGGGCGGTCGGGCCGGCCCCGACGGCCCTCCGTGGCCATCCGCGGTCCGCCGCCGTCCTCCACCTCCGAGCCCACCGGAAGAAACGACCCTTCTCAAACCTTCATCGACCTCCACACAGCCTCGCAGACCTTCGCGCACCGGGGAGTACACCGTGACCAGTCGGGACAGCCTCATCAGCCCGCAGGAAAAGCTGGACAAGCTGGACCCGCTGGAACCGCTCCGCGATCCCCACGAACCGGGCTGCGACGTCTTCCTCACCGGCACGGTCTTCCTCGACATCATCTTCACCGGCCTCGACTCGGCCCCGGTGCGCGGCACCGAGTCCTGGGCGCGCGGCATGGGCTCCAGCCCCGGCGGCGTCGCCAACATGGCCACCGCCCTGGCCCGGCTCGGCCTGCGGACCTCCCTCGCCGCCGCCTTCGGCGACGACCACTACGGCGAGTACTGCTGGGACGCGCTCGAACAGGGCGAGGGCATCGACCTGACCATGTCGCGGACCATCCCCGGCTGGCACAGCCCCGTCACCGTCTCGATGGCCTACGAGGGCGAGCGGACGATGGTCTCCCACGGCCACGAGGCCCCGCCCCCGGCGGGCCCCGGGGCCGTTCCCCGCTGCCCCCCGAAGGCCCGGGCCGCCGTGGCCTCGCTGGCCGCCGGGCCCGGCGAGGGATGGATCGCCGAGGCCGCCCGCCGCGGATCGCGGATCTTCGCGGACGTGGGGTGGGACGAGACGGGGCGCTGGGACCTGGGCGCCCTCGCCGACCTGGAGCACTGCGAGGCCTTCCTCCCCAACGCGGGCGAGGCGATGCGCTACACCCGGACCGAGTGTCCGCGCGCGGCCGCCCGGGCGCTCGCGGAGAAAGTGCCGGTGGCGGTGGTGACGATGGGTTCCGAGGGCTCGTACGCGGTCGACTCCCGGACCGGGGAGACCGCCGAGGTGCCCGCGATCACCGTCGACGCCCTGGACCCCACCGGCGCCGGGGACGTGTACGTCGCCGGGTTCGTCACCGGCAGCCTGGCCGGCTGGCCGCTGGCCGACCGGCTCGCCTTCGCCGGACTGACGGCGGCCCTCTCCGTCCAGGAGTTCGGCGGCTCCCTGTCCGCCCCGGGCTGGCCGGAGGTGGCCCACTGGTGGCGCGCGGCCCCGGACCGGCTGCGGGACCGCTACGGCTTCCTCGACGCCCTGGTGCCCCCCGGCGCGGATCCCTCCCCGCGCCGCCGCGCCGTCCCGACGATCGGGTTCAAGCACCCCGTGTGACCGTACGCCCGTTCCCGGCGCGGCCCAGCCGGAAAACCCCTCGGGGAAGCGAGGTCGTGGACGTACCCTTGGTACTCCGGAGGTCGGCGATCCGCGCGACCCTTCAGTGGGAGGTATGCGCAGGCCACAGTGCCGGCCCATGACTCAGACACCGACAGGCCACACCCCCGCGCCGGGCCAGGCGCGCGCCCATTTCACGGTTCCGGCCAGCCACCCCATGGTGACCGTGCTCGGCTCCGGCGACGCCCTGTTGCGGGTGATCGAGAGGGCTTTCCCGAAGGCCGACATCCACGTTCGGGGAAATCAGGTCAGCGCGGTCGGTGAAGCGGCGGAAGTCGCCCTCATCCAGCGCTTGTTCGACGAGATGATGCTGGTGCTCCGCACCGGGCAGCCGATGACGGAGGACGCAGTGGAACGCTCGATCGGCATGCTCCGGGCCAACGGCTCGGGAGGCGGCGAGGACGAGACCCCCGCCGAGGTGCTCACGCAGAACATCCTCTCCAGCCGCGGCCGCACGATCCGCCCCAAGACGCTCAACCAGAAGCGGTACGTCGACGCGATCGACAAGAACACGATCGTCTTCGGCATCGGCCCCGCCGGTACCGGAAAGACCTACCTCGCCATGGCGAAGGCGGTCCAGGCCCTGCAGTCCAAGCAGGTCAGCCGGATCATCCTGACCCGCCCCGCCGTCGAGGCCGGCGAGCGCCTCGGCTTCCTCCCGGGCACCCTGTTCGACAAGATCGACCCGTACCTGCGGCCGCTCTACGACGCCCTGCACGACATGATCGACCCGGACTCCATCCCCCGCCTGATGGCCGCCGGAACGATCGAGGTGGCACCCCTGGCGTACATGCGGGGCCGCACCTTGAACGAGGCCTTCGTCGTCCTCGACGAGGCGCAGAACACCACCACCGAGCAGATGAAGATGTTCCTGACCCGGCTCGGCTTCGATTCGAAGATCGTGATCACCGGTGACGTCACGCAGGTCGACCTGCCGGGCGGGGCCCGCAGCGGTCTGCGACAGGTCCAGGACATCCTCGAAGGCGTGCGCGACATCCACTTCTCACGGCTCACGTCCGAGGATGTCGTCCGCCACAAGCTGGTCGGCCGTATCGTCGACGCGTACGAGAAGTACGACGACAGCCAGCAGGCCACGAACGGCCACCAGCGGAAGTAGAGCTCAGCGCACCATGTCGATCGACGTCAACAACGAGTCCGGAACCGAGGTCGACGAGCAGGCGATCCTCGACATCGCCCGCTACGCGCTCACCCGGATGCGGATCCACCCGCTCTCCGAGCTCTCCGTCATCGTCATCGACGAGGACGCCATGGAGCAGCTCCACATCCAGTGGATGGATCTGCCCGGCCCGACCGACGTCATGTCCTTCCCGATGGACGAACTCCGTCCGCCGTCGAAGGACGACGAGGAGCCCCCGCAGGGGCTCCTCGGCGACATCGTGCTGTGCCCCGAGGTGGCGAAGAAGCAGGGCGAGGAAGCCCCGACGCAGCACTCCATGGACGAGGAGCTCCAACTCCTCACCGTCCACGGGGTGCTGCACCTCCTCGGCTACGACCACGAGGAGCCGGACGAGAAGGCCGAGATGTTCGGCCTCCAGGCGGCCATCGTCGACGGCTGGCGCGGTGAACGCGGCGTGACCGGCCCGTCCCCGGCCCCGACCGTCTCGTGAACGCCCCCCAGCTGATCACGGGAGCGGTCCTGCTGGTGGTGGTGGCCTGGTTCGCGGCGTGCGCCGAGTCCGGGATCGCCCGCGTCTCCAGCTTCCGCGCCGAGCAGGCCGTACGGGAGAACCGGCGCGGCAGCGCGAAGCTCGCCCAGGTCACCGGGGATCCCACCCGCTACGTGAACGTGGCGCTGCTGGTGCGCGTCACCTGCGAGATGGCGGCGGGCGTGCTCGTCACGTACGTCTGCCTCGACGAGTTCGGCGAGAACTGGACGGCCCTGTTCGTCGCCATCGGCGTGATGGTGCTGGTCTCCTACGTCGCGGTCGGCGTGTCCCCGCGCACCATCGGCCGCCAGCACCCGCTGAACACCGCGACGGCCGCCGCGTACGTCCTCGTACCGCTCGCCCGGATCATGGGGCCGATCCCGCAGCTCCTCATCCTCATCGGCAACGCGCTCACGCCCGGCAAGGGCTTCCGCAAGGGGCCCTTCGCCTCCGAGGCGGAGCTGCGCGCGATGGTGGACCTCGCGGAGAAGGAATCGCTGATCGAGGACGACGAGCGCCGCATGGTGCACCAGGTCTTCGAGTTGGGTGACACCCTCGTGCGCGAGGTGATGGTGCCCCGCACCGACCTGGTCTGCATAGAGCGCTACAAGACGGTCCGTCAGGCCACCACGCTCGCCCTGCGGTCCGGCTTCTCGCGGATCCCCGTCACCGGGGAGAACGAGGACGACATCGTCGGGATCGTCTACCTGAAGGACCTCGTCCGCAAGACCCACATCAGTCGGGAGGCGGAGGCCGACCTGGTCTCCACGGCGATGCGGCAGGCGGTGTTCGTGCCCGACACGAAGAACGCCGGGGACCTGCTGCGCGAGATGCAGTCCGTGCGCAACCACGTGGCCGTCGTCATCGACGAGTACGGCGGCACGGCCGGGATCGTCACCATCGAGGACATCCTGGAGGAGATCGTCGGAGAGATCACCGACGAGTACGACCGCGAGCTGCCGCCCGTCGAGGACCTGGGCGGCGACCGCTACCGGGTCACAGCGCGCCTGGACATCACCGACCTCGGCGAGCTGTTCGGGGCGCTGGCCTTCGACGACGAGGACGTGGAGACGGTCGGTGGGCTGCTGGCCAAGGCGCTGGGCCGGGTGCCGATCGCCGGCGCCTCGGCCACGGTCGACCTGCCGGACGGACGCCCGCTGCGACTGACCGCCGAATCCCCGGCGGGCCGCAGGAACAAGATCGTGACGGTGCTGGTCGAGCCGGTGCCCCCGGCCGCCGCCGACGGGGAGGAGGGCGAATGACCCCCGCCGAACTGCGCGCGTTCTGCCTCGGCTTCAACGCGGCGGTCGAGGAGTTCCCGTTCACCCCCGAGACCTCGGTGTTCAAGGTGCTGGGCAAGGTGTTCGCGCTCAGCGCCCTGGACGCGGAACCGCTGAAGGTCAACCTCAAGTGCGAGCCGGAGCTGGCGGTGCGCCAACGCGAGGAACACGAGGCGATCGAGCCCGGCCGGCACATGAACAAGCGACACTGGAACACGGTGACCGTGGGTGGACTGCCGGACGCGCTGGTGCGCGAGCTGGTGGAGGACTCGTACGACCTGGTCGTCGCGGGGCTCCCGAAGGCGGAACGGCTCCGGCTCGACCGGCCCTGAGCCGACCGGGGGCGGGGCCGGTCGTCCGGCTCCGCCCGCGCCATCCCTATGCTTTCGACCATGACGGAGAGCACGGGCATCGACCCCGAGGACACCAAGATCATCACGCTGGCCCGCAGCGCCCGCGCCCGCAACGGGGTGCCGGAGGGTGCGGCCGTGCGCGACGAGACCGGCCGGACGTACGTCGCCGGGACGGTGGCGCTGGACTCCCTGAAGCTGAGCGCGCTGCAGACGGCGGTCGCGATGGCCGTGGCGAGCGGGGCGCGCTCCCTGGAGGCGGCGGCCGTGGTGACGGAGGCCGGGGCTCCGGCGGACGCCGATCGCGCGGCCGTCGCGGACCTGGGCGGGCCGGACACCCCGCTCCTCCTGGCGGGCCCGGACGGCACCCTGAAGTCAACGACCCCGGCCCGCCCCGCCTGACCCTGCGGGGCTGGAGTGTGCGGCGGGGTCCCGGTGCAGGCCCCCCGGGGCTCCGCCCCGTACCCCGCGCCTCAAACGCCGGCGGGGCTGGGGTTGTGGCGGGGCTGGAGGGTGCGGCGGGGTCTGGGTGCAGGTTCCCGGGGCTCCGCCCCGGACCCCGCGCCTCAAACGCCGGCGAGGCTGAAAGGCTCGCCTCAAGCGCCGGCGGGGCTGAAGGTCCGCCTCAATCGCCGGCGGGGCTGGATTTGGTCGGGGTCGGGGACGGGGTGGGGTGTCGTCCGGGACTAAAACGTGATTTGTTGGCGCACGCCACCGCCCCGCCCACGCAGCCCCTGTCAGGGCGCCATAAATCATGCCCGTCCCGGACGACACCCCACCCCGGCACCGGCCCACCCGCAGCCCCCGAACCCGCAGCCCCCACCCCCGCCCCGACCGGTCAGGTCAAGCCTGCCGTCGGCGGATCACCATCGCCATGAGCGCCGCCATCGCGCACAACCCCCCGGACGCGTACCAGACGAGGTCGTACGAGCCGAAGGCGTCCCGGGCGACACCGCCCAGGAAGGCCACCAGCGCCGCGCCCACCTGGTGCGAGGCCAGGACCCAGCCGAAGACGATCGCACTGTCCTCCCCGTAGTGCTCCCGGCACAGGGCGATCGTCGGCGGAACGGTGGCGACCCAGTCCAGGCCGTAGAAGACGATGAAGAACACCATCGGCGGGTGCACCGACGGCGCGAGCAGCATCGGGAGGAAGAGCAGCGAGATCCCCCGCAGCGCGTAGTACACCGCCAGCAACCGTCGCGCGTCGAAGCGGTCCGTGAACCAGCCGGAGGCAACGGTCCCGACGACGTCGAACACGCCGATCACCGCCAGCAGCCCGGCGGCCGCCGTCACCGGCATGCCGTGGTCGTGCGCGGCCGGCACGAAATGGGTCTTGACCAGCCCGTTCGTCGAGGCCCCGCAGATCGCGAAGGTGCCGGCAAGCAGCCAGAACGGCCCCGTCCGCGCCGCCTTGAACAGCACCGTCACCGCCCGCCGCGCCGCACCCGGCACCGGCACCGGCTTGGCCGCGTAGTCGCCCCCGTACGGCGCGAGCCCCACATCGGCGGGGTGGTCGCGCAGCAGCAGCCATACGAACGGCACGACGGCCAGCGCCGCGAGGGAGACGGTGACGGCCGCCGGGCGCCAGCCGTGGTGTTCGACCATCCATGACAGCAGCGGCAGGAACACCAGTTGCCCGGAGGCCCCCGCCGCCGTGAGGATCCCGGTGACCAGGCCGCGCCGCGCCGTGAACCAGCGGTTGGTGACGGTCGCCGCGAAGGCCAGCGCCATCGAGCCGCTGCCGAGGCCGACGAGGACGCCCCAGTAGAGGACCAGCTGCCACGGTCGTGTCATCCACACCGTGGCCACCGAGCCGCCGGCGATGACGGTGAGGGCCAGGGCGACGACCTTGCGGATGCCGAAACGATCCATCAGCGCGGCGGCGAACGGCGCCGTGAGCCCGTAGAGGGCGAGGTTGACGGAGACGGCGAAGCCGATGGTGCCCCGCGACCAGTCGAACTCCTCGTGCAGGGGTTCGATGAGGAGGCCCGGCAGGGAGCTGAAGGCGGCGGCGCCGATGATCGTCACGAAGGCGACGGCCGCCGCGTACCAGGCGCGGTGGATGCGGCCGGCCCGGCGGGGGGCCCGTGGAGCGCCCGTGGGGGCGGTGGAGGTGGGTGCTGTCTGCGTCACCCCGACAGCTTCCGGTGGGCGACGCACCCGCCGACAGTGGCCTGACTGTCACGCTTCGGTATGATCGGGCCATGGAGTCGAACCGGCCGGCGCCGCCCCCGGCCCCCGCCCACCGCGTCGTCGTCCTCGCCCTCGCGGGGCTGCTGCCCTTCGAGCTCGGGATCCCGCACCGGATCTTCGGGCGGGCCAAGGACCCGGCGGGCCGGCCGCTCTACGAGATCCTCACCTGCGGACTGGCCCCCGGCCCGGTGTCCACGGACGCCGACTTCGCGGTCCACGTCGAGCACGGCCCGGAGCTGCTGGCCACGGCCGACACGGTCGTGGTGCCCGCCTCGTACGAGTTGGGCCCGGTGCACGAGTCCGGGGTGCTGACCGAGGGGCTCGCGGCGGCCCTCGCACACATCCGACCCGGCACCCGGCTCGTCTCGATCTGTACGGGCGGCTACGTACTGGCCGCCGCCGGCTACCTGGACGGCCGGCCCGCCACCACGCACTGGGCCTCCGCCGAGCACTTCCAGCGGCTCTTCCCGGCCGTCCGCGTCGATCCGGGCGTGCTGTACACCGATGACGGGGACGTGCTCACCTCGGCCGGTGTCGCCGCCGGGATCGACCTGTGCCTGCACATCGTGCGCCGCGACCACGGCGTGGCCGTCGCCAACGAGGTGGCCCGGCGGACCGTCGTACCGCCCCACCGGGAGGGCGGTCAGGCCCAGTTCATCGACCGGCCGCTGCCCGAGCCGCGACAGGCCTCCACCACGGCGGCCCGCGCCTGGGTGCTGGACAGGCTGCACGAACCGCTGCGCCTCAGCGACCTGGCCCGGCAGGAGGCCGTGTCGGTACGCACCTTCACGCGCCGGTTCCGCGAGGAATCCGGGGTCAGCCCGGGGGAGTGGATCACCGGGCAGCGGGTCGAGCGGGCCCGGCGGCTCCTGGAGCGGACGGAGCTGTCGATGGAACAGGTCGCGCGGGAGGCCGGCTTCGGAACCGCCCAGTCGCTGCGCAAGCACGTCCAGGCGGCACTGGGGGTGAGCCCGACGGCCTACCGGCGCACCTTCCGCCCGGCCGCGGACACCGCGGATCGGGTCATCCTGCCGGCTTCTGATGGGCCATCAGACGCTGCCGGGCCCGTGCATTGACTTCTCCCGCCGCCCGCTCGTGAATGGCCCCCTGTCGGGGCGACGGACGCAGGGGGCGGGCAGTGCGAACAGGCGCGCGCAGCAGGAGACGGTCGGCGGCCGTCGGCATGGTCGTGCTCGCGGCGGTGACCGGGGGAGCGCTGGGCGCACCGGCCGCCGCCGTGGGGGAAACGCCTCCCGGGCAGGTGGAGTTCCCCACCCACTGCCTGCCCCCGCAGGAAGCCGGACTGCCGCCCGCGGACGGCCCCACCATGGCCCGGATCACCGTCGACGACCCGGCGCCCCGCGTCGGCGACACGGTCACGGTGACCTACCAGGTGGCCGCCGCCCCGGCCGTGAACCCGCTCCCCTCCGAGCTGCCCGCGGACGTGCTGACCCCCACCGGACGGGTCCTGCTGGGCGGTGCGCAGAGCGGCGAGGTCACCGTCACCGGAGCCAAGCGCAACGAGCCGGTTCCGCCCGGCGGCCCGCTCCCGGCGGTGACCATGACCGGCACCTTCACCGTCACCGCGCCCGGCTCGATCACCCTCACCCCGGGCGCCTACACCCTGCACACCGCCCACCTGCTCGACCTGGCCACGGTCTGCACCGCGGGACCGGGCACCCCGGTGTCCCAGAGCCTGACCGCGACCCCGCTGCCCACCGCCAACCTGCGCGGCCTCACCCTCGCCACCGCCTACGGAGCGCCGGGCGCCCGCGTCAAAGTCACCGGCGCCGGCTTCGCCCCCGGCGCGGCCGTGACCGTGGCGGGCCGGGCGGGCGCCGCCGAGACGGCCGACCGGGTCGCCGCCACCGCCGACGAGCGGGGGGAGGTCGTCGCGGAACTGCCCCTGACGGACCGGGCGACCACGGGGGTGGTCGGGTACGAGGGCCCGGCCTGGACGGCGCCCCGGGGCACCGCCCCGGCCGCCTACACCGTCGTCCAGCCCGCCCCGCCGGCGCCCGCGCGCACCCCCGAGCCCCTGGCCCGCGAGGTGACCGCCACCGTGGAGCCGGGGACCCTCGCCATGACCCAGGCGGGCGAGTCGGTGACCCTCGGGGCGGTTCCGTACGGGGACGGCGGCGCGGCCCCCGGGCGGATCGGCACCGTCACCGTCAAGGACGCCCGCGGCGGCCCGGCGGGATGGTCGCTGGTCGGCAAGGTCACCGACTTCACCGGCCCCGGCGGCATCCGCATCCCCGGCGCCCGACTGTCCTGGACCCCGTCCTGCACGGCCGCCGAGGGCAGCCCCGGCGCCTGCGCGGCGGGCAGCGCGGGCGCCGTCGGACCGGACGGTGCCGTCCTGGCCTCCACGGCCGACGGCCCGACGACCGGCGGCACCTTCACGGTGGACGCCGCCGTCTCCCTCCAGGTACCGCCCTACACCCCGCCGGGCGCGTACACGGCGGTCCTGACGCTGACCCTGTCGTGACCCGCGACCGCCGCCCCGCCCCGCCCACCCGGGCCGGCGGGGTCGTACGGGCCGCCCTGGCCGCCCTGGCCGTGGCGGCCCTTGTCCTGCTCGGGACGCTCGCCCCCACCGGATCGGCAGCCGCCGCGGACAACGGCCGGTGGTCCGTCCTCCCGGCCGCGACCACCGTCGGACAGCGCCCCTACTTCTACCTCTCCGCCCCACCCGGGGCAGAGGTGCGGGACACCGTCACCGTCGCCAACCGCACCGACCGGCCCCGCACCTTCCTGCTGTACGCCGCCGACGCCCACAACACCGCCCGCGACGGCGGTTTCGCCCTGCGCGGCCCCGACGAGCCGCGCCTGGGCGCCGCCGCCTGGACCCGGCTGTCGCGGGAGCGGGTCACCGTTCCGGCCGGGGGCACCGTGGACGTGCCGTTCACCGTCGCCGTCCCCGAGCGGGCCGAGCCGGGTGACCACCCGGGGGCCGTCGTCGCCGTCGAGGACGGCCCCGCCGCCCCCGCCGGTGCCGGGATCGGCGTACGGCAGGCCGTCGCCGCCCGCCTGTACCTGAGGGTCGCGGGACCCACCGCCCCCGCCCTCTCCGTCGAGGACGTCCGGGTCGCGGCCGGCGGAACCGGAGCGGTGGTCACCTACACCCTCCACAACCTCGGCAACGTGACGCTGCGCCCCCGAGGGACCGTCACCGCCTCCGGTTTCCTCGGCCGTGACCTGCTCCGCCGCGAGCTCACGGGCCTGCCCGCCGAACTGCTCCCCGGGACGCGGGTCACGCTCACCGCCGGCTGGGACGACCCGCCCGACCTGGAATGGAGCCGGTTGACGGTGCACGCCGAGGGCGGGGGAGCGAGCGCCCGCGGCGGCGCCGGCCACGCCGCGCACCCGCGTCTGACGACCGCTCTGGGCCTCGCTTCGGCCCTCGTGGCGGTGGCCTGGTCGGCGCTGGGAGCCGCATCGGGGAGAATGGCCCGTATGAGCGATCGTTCCCCCGAGCCCACCGCCCCGCACCGCGCGGGCTTCGCCTGCTTCGTCGGCCGCCCCAACGCGGGCAAGTCGACCCTGACCAACGCGCTCGTGGGCACCAAGGTCGCGATCACCTCCAACCGGCCGCAGACCACGCGCCACACCGTCCGCGGCATCGTGCACCGCCCCGACGCGCAGCTCGTCCTGGTCGACACGCCGGGTCTGCACAAGCCGCGCACCCTGCTCGGCGAGCGCCTCAACGACGTCGTGCGGGCCACCTGGTCCGAGGTCGACGTCATCGGCTTCTGCCTGCCCGCCGACCAGAAGCTCGGCCCCGGCGACAAGTTCATCGCCAAGGAGCTCGCGGGGATCAAGAAGACCCCCAAGATCGCCATCATCACCAAGACCGACCTGGTCGAGTCCAAGGCGCTGGCCGAACAACTCCTCGCCGTGCACCAGCTCGCCGCCGAGCTCGGTTTCGAGTGGGCCGAGATCGTGCCCGTCTCGGCCGTCGGCGACAGCCAGGTCCAGCTGCTGGCCGACCTGATCGCGCCGCTGCTGCCGGAGAGCCCGCCGCTCTACCCGGAGGGCGACCTCACCGACGAGCCCGAGATGGTCATGGTCGCCGAGCTGATCCGCGAGGCCGCGCTGGAAGGCGTGCGCGACGAGCTCCCGCACTCCATCGCCGTCGTGGTCGAGGAGATGATCCCGCGGGAGAACCGCCCGGCCGACCGTCCGCTGCTGGACATCCACGCCAACGTCTACATCGAGCGTCCCAGCCAGAAGGGCATCATCATCGGCCCGAAGGGCTCGCGTCTGAAGGAGGTCGGCATGAAGTCGCGCAAGCACATCGAGGCGCTGCTCGGCACGCCCGTCTTCCTCGACCTGCACGTGAAGGTCGCCAAGGACTGGCAGCGCGACCCCAAGCAGCTCCGCAAGCTCGGCTTCTGACCCCACGGAGCCACGGGCGCGCAGCCCGCGGCCCACAGCATCGCGTCCGGGTCCGGACCGGCCCCGAAGCCGGTCCGGACCCGTTCGCGTACCCGCCCCGCGCGCGGCGGCCCGGCCGCTCGCGGGCCCGGTACGGACGCGGCTACTCCGCAGGGGGCTCCGCGATCATGGCGGTGCCGACCCGGCGGAACCCGGCGCGCCCGTAGATCCGGGCCACGTCCTCGTCGCCGGCCGACAGGAACACCATCCCGGCCCCCCGCTCGCGGGCCTGCTCCACCAGGGCCGCGGTCACCCCGAGGGCCAGGCCCTGCCGTCGGGCGGCGGGCAGCGTGCCCACCCCCACGATCTCGGAGACCTCACCGACCGGGTTGAACTGGCCCGAGCACAGCACCACGCCGTCCCGGACGGCCGCCGCCAACCCCGTGCGACCCGACGCGAGCATCTGCGCGACGAAGGCGCGGCGCTGTGCCACGCCCGGGTCGGCCAGCGCGGAGGCGAGTTCGGCGGGGCCCGCCTCGCCGAGTGCGGTGCCCGGCGCGGAGAACGCCAGCGCGGGCACCGTCACCGCCGCCGCCAGCAACGGGTCGTCCGGTCCTAGGGTCAGGACGTCGGGATGCGGCGCGGGCGGTTCCGCGTCGGCCTCCAGGACCATGAGTGGGTGCGCGTGGACGTGCAGGCCCGCCGCCTCCGCGGCGGCCCGCAGGGCGGGGTTGTTCTCGGCCACCCACTCGAACGCCTCGGGCAACTCCAGCTCCCGCTGTCGCTCCCGCACCCGCTCCACGTCGGCCGCGGTGGCCTCCGGGGCTCCGGGCGTGGGGCGCGCGTAGTACTTCCAGCCCTCACCCTCCTGCACGAAGAGGGTCAGCGGTCCGAAGTCCTCGCCGCGGGCCCCGCCCCGGCGGGGAACCGCGTCGTAGTACCGCTCCAGCGCTGTCAGGATCATGTCGGTCATCCGGACATCCAAGCGCACGGGGCGGGGCCGGGCACCCGGGTTTCAGGCGCCCTCCTTCAGCACGCGCGAGATCAGGTTCCGCTGCGCCTCGGACAGGTGGGGGTCCCGGCAGGACACCGTCCGCCCGTCCACCGTGATCCGGTACGAGAACCCGTCCCGGACCCCGCTCACGTCCTGCGGCCCCGCCGGGTCCGGCCGCAGGGCGAGCAGGGCCAGCGCCCGCCACTCGTCCTCGTCGGACCGGCCCGAGGTGTCCACCTCGGCCCGGCGCTCGATGCCCGCGAAGCCGCCCGTCCTGATCACCTGGATGCGCATGAGGAGCGTCCTACCCCGCCGCCGGGACGCCCACCGTCGCCCAGGCCTTCTGCACGGCCCGGTGTTCGGCCCCGCCGTCCCCGAAGCGGGTGACCGCGGCCGCCACCGACAGCCGGGCGAAGTCGGCGAAGGTGGCCCGCTCCGCCAGCTCGCCGCCGGTCAGGGTGTCGTACCAGAGCTGTCCGGCCCGCTCCCAGGCGCGGCCGCCGAGTTCGGTCGCGGTGATGAAGAAGGCGTGGTTGGGGATGCCGGAGTTGATGTGGACGCCCCCGTTGTCGCGCGAGGTGACCACGTAGTCGTCCATGGTCGCCGGCTGGGGGTCCTTGCCGAGCTCGTCGTCGTCGTAGGCGGTGCCCGGTGCCCGCATCGAGCGCAGCGCGACGCCGGTGACGTTGGGGCCGAGGAGGCCGGCGCCGATCAGCCAGTCGGCCTCCTCGGCGTTCTGGCCGAGGGAGTACTGCTTGATCAGGGAGCCGAAGACGTCCGACATGGACTCGTTCAGCGCGCCCGACTGGCCGTGGTAGTCGAGGTTCGCCGTGTACTGGGTGACGCCGTGCGCCAATTCGTGCCCGATGACGTCCACGGCGACGGTGAAGTCGAGGAACAGGTCGCCGTCCCCGTCGCCGAAGACCATCTGCCGGCCGTCCCAGAAGGCGTTGTTGTAGTCCTCGCCGTAGTGCACGGTCGCGTCGAGCGGCAGCCCGGAGTCGTCGATGGAGCGGCGGCCGAAGCCCTGGAGGAACAGTTCGAAGGTCGCGCCGAGGCCCGCGTAGGCACGGTTGACGGTGGCGTCGCGGCCCGGCTCGTCGCCCTCGCCGCGGACCTTCGTCCCGGGCAGGCGGGTGCGGTGCTGGGCGTCGTACACGGTCCGCAGCGGGGTGTCGGAGCCGGGCACGGCAGCCGCCGGCACGATGCCGCGGACGGTGCTGATGCGCCGCCGGGTGCGCAGGAAGGCGTCCTGTTCCAGGGTGCGCTGCGCGGCGTCGGCCCTGCCGGAGTCGGCCGAGCGGGCGGCCTTGTCGAGCAGGTGCGGGGGCACGACGGTGCAGAAGACGGGGTGGCGGTGGGTGTGGCCTGGGGAAAGGGGGGCGTCCATGACCGGCAATGTGGCAGCGTGTGACGCTGCTGTCACTACCTGCAACCATGATTCATTCTCTTGTCTGAAAGCGGTCGCGCCGCGTTGACGGATCGACCGGACATCGGACGACGGACCCCTCCGAGAAAGAGAAATACCTCACTAAGGGTACAAATCGGACCCAAGGGTCTTGCATACTGAACAGGTCCTCGCGATACGGCGCGGCTCGGATAGGCTCGGTCCATCATGCGTTTCGGGCTGCTTCTCCTTAGCTGCCGCGGCGAGGGTCTGTAGTCGTAGGCCGGCCCCCTCCCCGCGGAGTTTGGTGTTGCGGTTTTTACGACCGCCGCCGGCCGTCCCAGCGAACTACACGCGGACACGCGAGGAGCCCAACGCCATGAGCCAGCAGCCTTTTGTCGGTCGCCCCACGCCCATCACGAACGCGACCCACACCCAGAAGCCCTCCGGCATGCCGATCCACAAGTACGGCTTCTACGAGCAGGTCGAGATCGCCGACCGCACGTGGCCGAACGCCCGCGTCACCAAGGCTCCGCGCTGGCTGTCCACCGACCTGCGCGACGGCAACCAGTCGCTGATCGACCCGATGACCCCCGCCCGCAAGCGCGAGATGTTCGACCTGCTGGTGCGCATGGGCTACAAGGAGATCGAGGTCGGGTTCCCCTCCTCCGGCGAGACCGACTTCGCCTTCGTGCGCTCGATCATCGAAGAGGGCGCGATCCCGGACGACGTCACCATCTCCGTACTGACCCAGGCCCGCGAGGACCTGATCGAGCGGACCGTGGAGTCCCTGGTCGGCGCCAAGCGCGCCACCGTCCACCTGTACAACGCGACCGCCCCGACCTTCCGCCGGGTCGTCTTCCGCGGCTCCAAGGAACAGATCAAGCAGATCGCCGTCGACGGCACCCGCCTGGTCATGGAGTACGCCGAGAAGCTGCTGGGCCCCGAGACGACCTTCGGCTACCAGTACAGCCCGGAGATCTTCACCGACACCGAGCTGGACTTCGCCCTGGAGGTCTGCGAGGCCGTCTGCGACGTCTGGCAGCCGGCCGAGGGCCGCGAGATCATCCTGAACCTGCCCGCCACCGTGGAGCGTTCGACGCCTTCCACGCACGCGGACCGCTTCGAGTGGATGGCCCGCAACCTGACCCGCCGCGAGCACATCTGCATCTCCGTGCACCCGCACAACGACCGCGGCACCGCCGTCGCCGCCGCCGAGCTGGCCCTGATGGCCGGCGCCGACCGCGTCGAGGGCTGCCTGTTCGGACAGGGCGAGCGCACCGGCAACGTCGACCTGATCACGCTGGGCATGAACCTGTTCTCGCAGGGCATCGACCCGCAGATCGACTTCTCGCAGATCGACGAGATCCGTCGCACGAGCGAGTACTGCAACCAGATGGAAGTCCACCCGCGCCACCCCTACGCGGGCGATCTGGTCTACACGGCCTTCTCCGGCTCCCACCAGGACGCCATCAAGAAGGGCTTCGACGCCATGGAGGCCGACGCGGCGGCCGCCGGCAAGACGGTCGACGACCTGGAGTGGGCCGTCCCGTACCTGCCGATCGACCCCAAGGACGTCGGCCGTTCCTACGAGGCCGTCATCCGGGTCAACTCGCAGTCCGGCAAGGGCGGCATCGCCTACGTCCTGAAGAACGACCACAAGCTGGACCTGCCGCGCCGCATGCAGATCGAGTTCTCCCGGATCATCCAGAACAAGACCGACGCCGAGGGCGGCGAAGTCACGCCGAAGGCCATCTGGGACGTCTTCTCGGACGAGTACCTGCCCAACCCCGAGAACCCCTGGGGTCGCATCCAGCTGCGCTCCGGCTCCACCGCCACCGACAAGGACGGCACTGACACGCTGACCGTCGAGGCCGTCGTGGACGGCGTCGAGGCCGTGCTGAGCGGCACGGGCAACGGTCCGATCTCGGCCTTCTTCGACGCACTGGCCGGCATCGGGATCGACGCCCGCCTGCTGGACTACACCGAGCACACGATGAGCGAGGGCGCCTCCGCCGTGGCCGCCTCGTACATCGAGTGCGTCATCGACGGCCGCGTGCTGTGGGGCATCGGCATCGACGCCAACACCACCCGCGCCTCCCTGAAGGCGGTCATCTCCGCCGTCAACCGCGCGGGCCGCTGACCCACCCGCCGGAGCCCCCTCCCTTCCCCCGTGCGGGCAGGGCGGGGGCTCCGGCGTTTTGGGGGCCCGACGTCCCGCCCGGCCACCGTTCACCGGCGGGACGGGCGCCCCGCCGGGACCGGCACGGGGAGGGGCGCAGACCGGCCAAGTACGCCCCCCTGAGCGAGGTTGTCCTGTCACACGGCTGACGCATCCTCACCGATGTGGCTAACATCACGCCAACCCGGCGATGTTGCCGGAAGGTTACGGAGGTGCGACGTGCTGCCAGTTCGGGGTGGGGACGGCCGGAAGCTGACGGCCTGGGGCATCCGTACCACCTGGAGCACCGTGGGCGACGGGGAGTTCTTCTGCCCCGGCTGCGGCGGTGACCGCAATTACCGTCGGCGCACCGGGCGGCGCCGGTTCACCGTGCTCGGCGTCCCACTGGTGCCGCGGGGCCAGGCCGGGCCCGTCGTCGAATGCCACGGCTGTCGGGAGCGCTACGACACCGACGTGCTCGACCACCTGACCACCACGCGCTTCTCCGCCCTGCTCCGGGACGCCGTGCACACCGTCACGCTGGCGGTCCTCGCCGCGGGCGGCACCACCTCCCGCAGCGCCCTGGAGGCCGCCGTGTCGGCCGTACGGGCCGCCGGGTTCCAGGACTGCACCGAGGAGCAACTGGAGTCCCTGGTGGAGGCCCTGGCCACCGACGAGGGCCGGCTGGGGCTGTACGACGGGCCCGAGTGCTGCGGGGCCGCGCTGTCGATAGAGCTCCACGAGGCGCTGGAGCCCCTCGCGCCCCACCTGGCCGGTCCCGGCCGGGAGTCGATCCTGCTCCAGGGCGCCCGGATCGCGCTCGCGGACGGGCCGTACATCCCCGCCGAGCGGGAGGTGCTGGCCACCGTCGGCGCGGCCCTGCGCATGGACACGGACGAGGTGGCGCGGCTGCTGTCCGCGGTCCGCGCCCCGTAGCGCACCCACCGGCCGCTCCCGAGCGGGGCGCGAGGCGTACGAGGCTCCGGGCCCGGCGGGATCCCCGCCGGGCCCGGCCGCGTGTCCGGGCGACTCCGGAGCGCGGGGCGAACGTCCGAAACGTGACCGCAGAGGGTAACGATCCGGCCTCGCGTGACGTGAACCGGCCTCCCGCGCCGTCCGTGCAGAGGGGTGGAGGCTCTGCCTCCACCCCCGACCGTCCACCCCTCGGACGGTCGGAACCGGGCGTCCCGACGGGCCCGCGAAGCGGCCCCGGGAACCATGTCCCCGCAGGTCCGGGGGCATGGCCGTGAGAGAGGCCGGCGTTCGGAACGAGCGCTTCGACGGCCTCCGGACATACGCCCGCCGAGAGGTCCGCGCCATTGGGGGAACATCCAGATCGCGCGTCCCTGAACTTCCACAGTTTGTAGAAGTCGACGATATCTGTGAGCCCTCCCACAGGCGTTCAATTCCGGTCACACGACGAGACGCCGCCGGAAACACAGCGGGGCTTCGATCCACGTGTTCCCACCATCGCCCTCCGGCGGATCAACGGGTTAGCGACCCACTCCGACCGGGGCAACCAGACTCCTCTCGTCACCTACCTCATTGAAGGGCAAGGCAGAGATGGCACGTGTCGCCGCCCGGCTTTCCACCAACGGAGAGCAGAGCACGCACCCGGTCGACGAGGTGCTCCCCCTCCCCAAGCTCGCGCTGTACGGCTTCCAGCACGTGCTCGCCTTCTACGCCGGCGCGGTGATCGTCCCGATCATCGTCGGCAACGCGCTGAAGCTGAGCCCTGAGCAGCTCGTCTACCTGATCAACGCCGACCTGTTCACCTGCGGCATCGCCTCGATCATCCAGGCCTGGGGCATCGGTCGGGTCGGCGCGCGCCTCCCGCTGATCCAGGGCGTCACCTTCACGGCCGTCTCCCCGATGATCGCCATCGGCCTCGGCGCGGGCGGCGGGACCGCCGCCCTGCTGGTCATCTACGGCGCGGTGATCACCGCGGGCATCGCGACCTTCGCCTTCGCCTGGCTGCCCGCCAAGGCGTTCCGCACGGTCATGAGGCTGTTCCCGCCGGTCGTCACCGGCACCGTCATCACCGTGCTCGGCATCGTCCTGATCCCCGTCGGCCTCAACGACGCGGCCGGCGGCCTCGGCAGTCCCGACTTCGGTGACCCCAAGAACTTCGCCTACGCCGGCGGCACGATGCTCTTCATCCTCATCCTGATGAAGATCGGCAAGCCGTTCCTCTCCAGCATCTCCATCCTCCTCGGCCTGGTCGGCGGCACCGCCGTCGCCTTCCTCCTCGGCGACGCGAAGTTCGGCGACGTGGGCGACGCGGGCTGGATCGGCGTCACCACCCCCTTCCACTTCGGCGCCCCGAAGTTCGAGTGGTTCCCGATCGTCCTGATGCTCATCGTCATGCTGATCACCATGGTCGAGACGACCGGTGACACCTACGCCGTCGGCGAGATCGTCGAGAAGGACATCGACAGCGAGACCGTGGCCCGCGCCCTGCGCGCCGACGGCGCCGCGACCGCGCTGGGCGGCGTCCTCAACTCCTTCCCCTACGTGGCCTTCGCCGAGAACGTCGGACTCGTGCGGATGACGAAGGTCAAGAGCCGGTTCGTGGTGGTCGCCGCCGGCGTCTTCATGATCATCCTGGGTCTGCTGCCCAAGGCCGCGGCCATCGTCGCCGCCGTCCCGCACGGAGTCCTGGGCGGCGCCGCGACCGTGATGTTCGGCATGGTCGCCCTCGCCGGCATCCAGACGCTCGGCAAGGTCGACCTCAAGGAGGAGAAGAACGCCCTCATCGTGGGCGTCTCCCTCGCCTTCGCCCTGCTGCCCGCGACCGTCCCGGTCTTCTTCACCAAGCACATGGACCCGGACCTGTCCTCGCTCCTCAACAGCGGCGTCACCCTCGGCGCCACGGCCGCCATCGTCCTCAACCTGATCTTCAACGGTCTGGCCAAGGACAAGGCCCCGGCCCCGCTCGCCCCGGTCGGGCTCCCCGTCCAGGCGGCGGCGGCCCCGGCGGGCGCCGAGAAGGCGGCGGTGACCACCAAGAAGGCCGCAGTGGCCACCGAGAAGACCCCGCCGGGCACCGAGCAGGCCCCCGCGTCCGCCGCGCAGGCCCCGGCGAGCGGCGAACGGGCCGACGAGGCGGGAACCCCCGCCGGCTGATCCTCCCAAGGGGTGTCGACCCCTCGCCCGGACCCCAGGTCCGGACGAGGGGTCCGCGCCGTCCGCGCAGGCGTTCCCGTACGGGTTCCCGCGCAGGGGACAATGGGCGCATGAGTCTGTTCCGCGACGACGGCATCGTGCTGCGCACCCAGAAGCTGGGTGAGGCGGACCGCATCATCACGCTGCTCACCCGCGGCCACGGCCGCGTCCGCGCCGTCGCCCGCGGCGTACGACGCACCAAGTCCAAGTTCGGCGCCCGGCTGGAACCTTTCTCCCACGCCGACGTCCAGTTCTTCGCCCGCGGCGCCGACCTGATCGGCCGCAGCCTGCCGCTGTGCACCCAGACCGAGATCATCGCCCCCTACGGCAACGGCATCGTCACCGACTACGCCCGCTACACCGCCGGCACCGCGATGTTGGAAACGGCCGAACGCTTCGCCGAGAACGAGGGCGAGCCCGCCGTGCAGCAGTACCTGCTGCTCGTCGGAGCCCTGCGCACCCTCTCCCGCGGCGAACACGAACCCCACCTGATCCTCGACGCCTTCCTGCTCCGCTCCCTCGCCGTCAACGGCTACGCGCCCAGCTTCGACGACTGCGCGAAGTGCGGCATCCACGGCCCCAACCGGCACTTCTCCGTCGCCGCGGGCGGGGTGATATGCGGCGACTGCCGCGTTCCCGGCTCCGTCGTACCCTCGTCGGAGGCCATCGCTCTGCTCAGCGCACTGCTGACGGGCGACTGGGGCCACGCGGACGCCTGCGAGGCGCGTCACGTGCGGGAGGGCAGCGGGCTGGTCTCGGCCTATTTGCACTGGCATCTGGAGCGCGGGCTACGCTCCCTGCGATACGTCGAGAAATAGGAGCTGGGCACATGGCACGACGCGGGATTCTGGGGCGCTCTCGCCGCGAGTACAAGGTTCCCGAGCCGCACCCGTCCGGTGCGCGCCCCCCGAAGATCCCCGGCGAGCTGGTCCCGAACCACGTCGCCATCGTGATGGACGGCAACGGCCGCTGGGCCAAGGAGCGCGGGCTCCCGCGCACCGAGGGCCACAAGGTCGGCGAGGGCGTCGTCCTCGACGTCCTCAAGGGCTGTCTGGAGATGGGCGTCAAGAACCTGTCCCTGTACGCCTTCTCGACGGAGAACTGGAAGCGCTCGCCCGACGAGGTCCGCTTCCTCATGAACTTCAACCGAGACGTGATCCGCCGCCGCCGCGACGAGATGAACGAGCTCGGCATCCGCATCCGCTGGGTCGGCCGCATGCCGAAGATGTGGAAGTCGGTCGTCCAAGAGCTTCAGGTCGCCCAGGAGCAGACCGTCGACAACGACGCGATGACCCTGTACTTCTGCGTCAACTACGGCGGCCGCGCCGAGATCGCCGACGCCGCGCAGGCCATCGCCCGCGACGTCGCGTCGGGCCGGCTGGACCCGTCGAAGGTCAACGAGAAGACCTTCGCCAAATACATGTACTACCCGGACATGCCGGACGTGGACCTCTTCCTGCGCCCCAGCGGCGAGCAGCGCACCTCGAACTACCTGCTCTGGCAGAGCGCGTACGCCGAGATGGTGTTCCAGGACGTGCTGTGGCCGGACTTCGACCGCCGCAACCTGTGGGCGGCGTGCCTGGAGTACGCCCAGCGCGACCGCCGGTTCGGCGGCGCCGTCCCGAACCAGGCCGAGGGCCCGACCGGCTGATCCCACCGGTACGCCCTGCCGTCATGGACCTGATCGGCAGGGCGGTGGGGCCGTACCACGGCACGGCGCGCTCCGACGTGCGGCAGGTGCAGCGCTGGTGCCTGCGCGAGCGTCCCCAGGACCGCCGGGGACTGCCGTCGAGGCTGCTCTCGGTGCCCGTGCTCGTCGTGGCGCTCGCCTGGCTCACCAACGGGGGCCGGGTGCCGCAGCCTGCCGTCGCGGTCGCGGCGGGCCTGGCCATGGGCCTGGTGTGGTGCCTGACCGACCTGGCGCTGCGCTGCCGCCGCTGGTACGCGTGGGCGGCGGAGTACCCGGAGTACCACTGCGTGCTCTCGGAGTCGGGGATGACGAACCACCGGCCCGACGGGTCGGCGGTCCGCTACGGGTGGGCGCAGTACAGCGGCTGGAGCGAGACCCGACACCTGTTCGTCGTGGCCTTCACGACGGGGGACGTGGGATGGCTGCCCAAACGGGCTGCGACGAGCCCGCAGGACATCGACCGGATCCGATCGATCTTCGACCGGAACCTGACCCGGGTCGGGCGCGTCGGCCGCGGCGGACGGGCCGGCCGGGGCGCCGGTTCCTGACGGATCAGCCGGCGGCCGCGCAGTCCGCGCAGGTACCGAAGATCTCGACGGTGTGGGCCACGTTGACGTAACCGTGTTCGGCGGCGATGGACTCGGCCCACTTCTCCACGGCCGGCCCCTCCACCTCGACGGCCTTGCCGCACTTACGGCAGACCAGGTGGTGATGGTGGTCGCCGGTGGAACACCGCCGGTACACGGACTCCCCGTCACTGGTCCGCAGGACGTCGACCTCACCGGCGTCGGCGAGGGACTGGAGCGTGCGGTAGACGGTGGTCAGGCCCACGGAGTCACCGCGGTGCTTGAGCATGTCGTGCAGCTCCTGGGCACTGCGGAACTCGTCCACCTCGTCCAGCGCCGCCGCGACGGCCGCCCGCTGCCGGGTGGACCGTCCTCGTACTGGCGCGGCATTCGTCCCGCCAGGCGCAGTCGCCACCGGTTCCTCCTCGTCTCGGCCTGCCGCCATTGTGCCAGGCGACCGCCGGCGCCAAGCCGCCACTGCGCGATCCTGCCGGGTCCGCGCCGACCGACCGACGGGATCCGGCAGGGACGCCCTCGGGCCCTGTCGGCACACCCCCGTCCGCCTCGCGGGCGACGACGGGACTTCGACGCCGCCGCCTAGACCTTCACGTCGTCGCGCGTGCAGACCTCTTCCGAGGCCGCCCGGGCCGCCTTCGCCCGGCGCCTGGCCAGCGGCGCCGAAACCGCCGTCATGACGACGAACACGGCGATGGCGAGCAGCACGATCGCCGCGCCGGAGGGGGCGTCGAGGTAGTACGTCGTGGTCACGCCCGTCAGGGAGACCAGCACGCCGATCGCCATGGCCAGCGACAGGGTCGCGGTGAACCCGCGGGTGACCCGCTGCGCGGCGGCGACGGGGATCACCATCATGGCGCTGACCAGCAGCAGGCCCACGATCCGCATCGCGACGGTGACGGTCAGGGCGGCGGTGACGGCCATCAGGAGGTTCAGCGCGCGCACCGGCAGGCCGGTGACCCGCGCGAACTCCTCGTCCTGGCTGATCGCGAACAACTGGCGGCGCAGGCCGACGGTGACGGCGAGGACGAACACCGCGAGCACCGCCGCGGCCGTGACGTCCTCCGGCGCGACGGAGGTGATGCCGCCGAAGAGGTAGCTGCTCAGGCTGGCGGTGGACCCACCGGCCATGTTGATGATCATGACGCCGCCGGCCAGGCCGCCGTAGAACAGCATGGCGAGCGCGATGTCTCCGCTGGTCCTGCCGCGGGAGCGGATCAGCTCCATGCCGACCGCGCCGACGACGGCGACGATGCTGGCCATCCACACCGGGTTGGTGTTGAGCAGGAACCCGAGCGCGACGCCGGTCATCGCCACGTGCCCGATGCCGTCGCCCATGACGGCCTGCCGGCGCTGGACGAGGTACGTGCCGATCGCGGGCGCCGTCAGGCCCACCAGTACGGCCGCGAGCAGCGCCCGCTGCATGAAGGCGTAGTTCAGGAGGTCCATCAGCTCAGCAGTCCCGTCCGCAGGGGCTCGGCGTCGTGCGCCGCGTGGGGGTGTACGTGGTCGTGGCCGGGCAGCGCGTGCTGGCCGACGGCCTCCGGGGGCGGCCCGTCGTGGACGACGCAGCCGTCGCGCAGGACGACGGCCCGGTCGATCAGCGGCTCCAGCGGCCCCAGCTCGTGCAGGACCAGCAGGACGGTCGAACCGGCGGAGACCTGCTCGCGCAGGGCGTTCGCGAGGACCTCCTGGTTGGCGAGGTCGACGCCCGCCATCGGCTCGTCCATGATCAGCAGTTCGGGCTCGACGGCGAGGGCCCGGGCGATGAGGACGCGCTGGTGCTGCCCGCCGGAGAGGGCGTTCACCGAGGCGTCCCCGTACGTCTCCATGTCGACGAGGGCCAGGGCGCGGGTCACGGCGTCCTTGTCGGCCCGGCGCAGGATCCCGAAACGGGAGCGGGCCAGCCGACCGGAGGAGACGACCTCGCGGACGGTGGCCGGGACGCCGCTGGCGGCGGTGGTGCGCTGCGGCACGTAGCCGATCCGCGACCACTGTCGGAAGCGCTGGAAGTCGGTGCCGAAGAGGGACAGCGTTCCGTCGGTCAGCGGGACCTGGCCGACCACGGCGCGCACGGCCGTGGACTTGCCGGAACCGTTGGCGCCGAGGAGCGCGACGACCTCGCCGCGGTGGACGGTGAGGTCGACGCCGCGCAGCACGGGGCGCGAGCCGAGCGAGGCCGTGGCCCCGCGCAGGGATATGACGGGCTGGTCCTCTGCCGTGCGGGGCGTGGACTGCATGGCTCGCACCTCCGTGACTGCTGGTGTCATTACTTGGCTCCGAGTGCCTTCTGGAGGTTCTTCAGGTTGGACCGCATGACCTCGAAGTAGTCCTTGCCCTGGGACTTGTCGGTGACGCCCTCCAGCGGGTCCAGGACGTCCGTGGTCAGGCCCGTGTCCTTGGCGAGGGTCTTGGCGGTCTTGTCGCTGGCCAGCGCCTCGAAGAACACCGTGGTGACGTTGTCCTTCTTGGCCAGGGCCTGCAGGTCCTTCATGCGGGCCGGGCTGGGCTCGGCCTCGGGGTCGACGCCGGAGATGCCTTCCTGGTCGAGCCCGTAGCGCTCGGCGAGGTAACCGAAGGCGGAGTGCGTGGTGATGAACGTCCTGGTGGCCGTGTTCCTCAGGCCGTCCTCGAACTCGGTGTCCAGGGCCTGCAGTTTGCCGACCAGTTCGGAGGTGTTCTTCCGGTAGTCCGCGGCGTGGCCGGGGTCGGCCTTCTCCAGGGCGGCACCGAAACCGGTGGCTATCTCCGCGTACTTGGTGGGGTCGAGCCAGACGTGCGGGTCCTCGCCGGCCTCGCCGTGGTCGTGGCCGTCGCCCTCGGAGTGGCCGCCGGCGTGCTCGTCGCCGTCGGTGTGCCGGTGGCCCTCCTCGCCGTGGCCCGCCTCGGCGTGGGACTCCAGCTTGGTGAGGGCGGTCGCGTCGACGGCGTGCTCCAGGCCGGAGTGGGCGACGGCCTGGCCGACCGCCTTGTCGACGGCGGGCTGGAGGGTGCGGAGGTAGAGCACCACGTCGGCCTCGGCCAGCTGCGCGGTCTGCTTCGGTGTGATCTCCAGGTCGTGCGGTTCGACGCCCGGCTTCGTGAGGGTCTCGACCTTCACGTGCTCCCCGCCGACCTCCTCGGCTATGAACTGCATGGGGTAGAACGACGCCAGCACACTGACCTTGCCGTCCTTGTTCCCGGCCGCGTCGGTGGCTCCGGAGCACGCGGTGAGGGCCGTGGCCGCGAGGGCGACGGCACCGGCGAGGGCGGCGCTGGGTATGAGGCGTCGTACGTTCATGACATCCATTTTCATCAAAGATGGAAACGATTGTCAAAAACCCAGGTGGGGGGCCCGGGCGGTATGCGTAGAAGGGCATCCCGATTTGAAGAGGGGGGTGTGGGCGCCGGTAACCTGAAGCCTTCGCCGTTCGTCCTCGTAATGAAGAGAGCACCGTGGCCGCCGACAAGATCGAAACCATCGTCAGCCTGAGCAAGCGCCGTGGCTTCGTTTTCCCGTGCAGTGAGATCTACGGCGGCTCCAGGGCTGCCTGGGACTACGGCCCGCTCGGTGTCGAGCTCAAGGAGAACATCAAGCGCCAGTGGTGGAAGGCCATGGTCACCGGACGTGAGGACATCGTCGGTATCGACTCCTCCGTGATCCTGGCCCCCGAGGTCTGGGTGGCCTCCGGCCACGTCGGCACCTTCTCGGACCCGCTGACCGAGTGCACCTCCTGTCACAAGCGTCACCGCGCGGACCACCTTGAAGAGGCGTACGAGGCCAAGCACGGCCGTGTGCCCGCCAATGGTCTTGCCGACATCAACTGCCCCAACTGCGGCGTGAAGGGCCAGTTCACCGAGCCCAAGCAGTTCTCCGGCATGCTGGAGACCCACCTCGGCCCGACCCAGGACACCGGCTCGAAGGCGTACCTGCGGCCCGAGACCGCCCAGGGCATCTTCACCAACTTCGCCCAGGTGCAGACCACTTCGCGCAAGAAGCCCCCCTTCGGCATCGCGCAGATGGGCAAGTCCTTCCGCAACGAGATCACGCCGGGCAACTTCATCTTCCGCACGCGCGAGTTCGAGCAGATGGAGATGGAGTTCTTCGTCAAGCCGGGCGAGGACGAGCAGTGGCAGGAGTACTGGATGCAGGAGCGGTGGAACTGGTACCGCGACCTCGGCATCCGCGAGGAGAACATCCGCTGGTACGACCACCCGAAGGAGAAGCTCTCCCACTACTCGAAGCGCACCGCCGACATCGAGTACCGCTTCAACTTCGGTGGCAACGAGTTCTCCGAGCTCGAAGGCGTCGCCAACCGCACCGACTTCGACCTCAAGGCGCACTCGGCCGCCTCGGGCCAGGACCTCGTCTACTTCGACCAGGAGACGAAGGAGAAGTACACCCCGTACGTCATCGAGCCGGCGGCCGGTGTCAACCGCGCCATGCTCGCCTTCATGCTCGACGCGTTCAACGAGGACGAGGCCCCGAACGCCAAGGGCGTCATGGAGAAGCGCACCGTGATGCGCTTCGACCCGCGCCTGGCCCCGATCAAGGTCGCCGTGCTCCCGCTGTCCCGCAACGCCCAGCTGTCGCCGAAGGCCAAGGGCCTCGCGGCCGACCTGCGCAAGTTCTGGAACATCGAGTTCGACGACGCGGGCGCCATCGGCCGCCGCTACCGTCGCCAGGACGAGATCGGTACGCCGTTCTGCGTCACCGTCGACTTCGACACCCTCGACGACAACGCCGTGACCGTGCGCGAGCGCGACACGATGAAGCAGGAGCGCGTCTCCCTGGACCAGATCCAGAGCTACCTGGGCAGCCGTCTGCTCGGCTGCTAGTGGCACCCCGGGTCCTCTTCGAAGAGGCCTGAAACGACCGGTGGCCCGGTGCGCGATCCGCGCACCGGGCCACCGGTCGTCCTCCACCCGCCCTACGCGGGCGCGCCGCCGGTCCCGGCCCCGGCCGGCTCGTCCAGGCCCTCGCGCGCGGCCCTGGCCTTCTCCTCGGCCTCGCGGCGCTCGCCCTCGGCCTGGGAGCGCTTGCCGTAGAGGGCCGTCCAGACGCCGAGGGCGGCCAGGACGGCGTAGACCATGATCGGACTGACGACCACCATGGTCCCGGTGCTCAGGCTGTACGACAGGACGACGCGCACCAGCGCCTCGATCACGTAGGCCACGCCCCAGACCAGGGTCATGCGGCGCATCGTGGTGCGGAAACCCTCGTACTGCCACAGGCCGTTCCACCAGGCGGTGCTCTCGGCGGTGCCGTCGGTGGCGAACTTGCGGCCGAAGTAGAACATCAGCGGGCGCTTGGCGAGCAGGGTGGCCAGGCAGAGCACGCCGAACAGCCCCGTCACGACGGAGTCCTTGACCAGCAGGGTCCGGGCCGAGTGGTCCCCTACGAGCCCCACCACGGCGGTGATGACCAGGAACACCATGGTGACCACGGCGAACTCGTCGACCTTGCGGCGCCAGGCCACGTGGATCACGGTGTCGAGGACGGGCCACACCCCGCTCAGCAGCAGGGCCGGGAACTCCTCCCAACCCCGGCTGCCGGTCAGGATGTTGTAGGTGATGATCGGCGCGACCACGTTGAGCCCGATGGTCAGGAGCCAACCGAGTGCGGTGGCGACGCCCGAACGGGCGGGTGCGGCGGGTCGAGCGACCTGCGTGGACATGTTTCCCCCTGATGTGCCTTCTGCGTGCGGTACAGGGGACCGTAGGCAGCGGGATGGCATGGACAAGCCATCGCGTGCCCAAAATGATCGTCAAGACACGCGGAGCGGCGAGTTCCGGACATCGGGGCGACCGGTCCCGCGGTGCACCGTGGGCGGGAGCACGTGGGACCGCAGGGCGGGTGCGCGGAGCGCGGGGGGAGCGCGCTCGAACGAGGCCGAGCCGGAACCCGGGCGCGTCGGGGCCCGGGTGCACGGACATTCAGGCGTACGGCAGTTCAGGCGTACGGCACTTCAGGCGGGCGGGAGCTCAAGCGCGCCGGGGCTCAGGGGCGCAGGCCCCGGATCACGAGGGCGGTGACCGCCTCGAACTCCGTGAGGATCGACGGCGAGAGCCAGTCCGCCGCGTACTGGGGGTCGTGGAACCGTCCTGTGGCGTGGAAGACCGCGCGGGCGGCGGCCCGGACGTCGGGCGCGGACAGGCTTCCGTCCTCGACGCCCTCGGCGATGATCGCGGCCAGCTGGTCGATCAGCTCGGTGAGGTGGGCGTCGACCGTGCCGCTGTTCTCGGCGAGCAGCACCGTGTAGGTGGCGAACAGCTCGGGGTCGTCACCGGCCTTGTGGCGCTTGGCCTCGAAGAGCGCCTCCAGCCACGCCTCAAGCTTGGAGGGGGCCGGCTCGGCCGGAGCCGAGGCGATCTTCTCCAGCATGACGACGCTCTTGGCGAGCCACCGGTCGGTGACCGCCTCGCGCAGCGCCGCCTTGGAGGGGAAGTGTCGGTACACGCTGCCGTGGCTGACTCCCAGGGCGCGCGCCACGTCCACCACGGTCGCCTTGGTGGGGCCGAAGCGGCGCAGCACCTCCTCGGTGGTTTCGAGGATGCGCTCGGGGGTCAGTGGCTCGGCGGCAGCGGGAGGCATGGGTACGACCGTACAGCCGCTTCAGTGCTCGCTGTCGAGGTGGGCCATCTGCGCCGCCGGGTATCGGTCTCCCGCCGCCGCGCCGGCCGGTACGGCCTCCTCGACGGCCGCCAGGTCGGCCGCGGTCAGCTCCACCCGCATGGCACCGAGTGCCTCGGTGAGCCGGTCCCGGCGCCGGGCGCCGACCAGCGGCACGATGTCCTCGCCGCGGGCGAGCACCCAGGCGATGGCTATCTGGGCGACGCTCACGCCCTTCTCCTCGGCGACCTTGCGCAGGGCCTCGACCAGGTCGAGGTTGCGGAGCAGGTTGTCGCCCTGGAAGCGGGGGCTCATGCCCCGGAAGTCGCCCGGGGCCAGTTCCCGCTCGCGCGAGAAGTGCCCGCTGATCAGCCCTCGGGACAGCACCCCGTATGCCGTGACGCCGATGCCGAGCTCGCGGGCCGTGGGCAGGATCTGCGACTCGATGTTCCGGGAAACCAGGGAGTACTCGATCTGGAGGTCCGATATCGGGGCGACGGCGGCGGCCCGACGCAAGGTGTCCGCGCCAACCTCGGAGAGGCCGATGTGTCGCACGTGCCCGGCCCGCACGGCCTCGGCGATGGCCCCGACGGTCTCCTCGATCGGCACGTCCGGGTCCACGCGGGCGATCCGGTAGACGTCGATGTGGTCCCGGCCGAGCCGCTGCAGCGAGTAGGCCAGGAAGTTGCGGATGGCGTCCGGCCTGCCGTCGTACCCGGCGAAGCCGCCCTCGACCGTCCGCAGGGCCCCGAACTTCACGCTCGTCAGGGCCTTCTCCCGGGCCGCCGCGGGAGCGGTGCGCAGGGCCTCGTTGATGAGCAGTTCGTTGTGGCCCATCCCGTAGAAATCGCCGGTGTCGAGGAGGGCGTGCGTGCCGTCGGGGACGGCTTCGAGGAAGGCGTGGAGGGTGGCGATGGACTCGCTCCGGTCGGCCTCGCCGTACAGGGCGGACATGCCCATGCAGCCCAGGCCGAGCGGGAAGACGGAGGGGCCGTTCGCGCCGAGCGTGCGACGGGCCTTCGGGGTGTTCAGGTTCGTGGTCATGAAAAAAGAATGGCATGACGAGTGACAGATTTCAATATCTGTCACTCGTCAGTGCGACGAGGTGCCCCGCCCCGCCGGGGGAGGGGTGGTGCGCACGAGGTCGCTACTACCGCGGCGCTCCGACCGGGGCGGAGCCCTGACCGGGTGGGTCGGGCTCCAGCTCCGCGGCGGTGCGCAGGGCGGTCTCGCGGGCCCAGCGGCCGTTGGTGGCGGCGCCGACCAGCAGGACGAGCAGCCCGCAGACGGTGATGATCCAGTAGGCGGGGCGGGCGGCCGCCGTGAACTCCCCGCCGCCCGCCGTCCCGGCGGCCAGTACGGCGCCGATCACGGCGACCCCCAGCGTCCCGCCGGTCTGCCGGCTGGTCGCGGCCACGGCGGCCGCGACTCCCGCCTGGGAGCGCGGCATCCCGGACACCGCCGTATTGGTGATCGGGGCGTTCACCATGCCGAAGCCCAGGCCGAAGAGCATGAACCCGGCGAACATCAGCGGCGTGGAGGTCTCCGCCGAGAAGGCCGCGAACAGGAGCCCGCTGGACCCCATCGCCCCGCCCGCGATCAGCAGCGGCAGCCGGGGCCCCCGGCTCCCGGTCAGCCGTCCCGACAGGGGCGCGAAGATCAGCGTCAACCCCGCCATCGGCACCAGGTACAACCCGGCGTGCAGGGCGCTGAGCCCCCGTACGTCCTGGAGGTACAGGGTGTTCAGGAAGAGGAACCCGGACAGCGCGGCGAAGGCGCTGACGGCGCACACGGTCGCCCCGCTGAACGGGGCGCTGCGGAAGAACCGCAGGTCGATCAGGGGTTCCTCGCGCCGGGGCTCGTACAGCAGCAGCCCCACCAGCGAGGCGACGGCCACGACGGCGCACCCCAGGATCAGGGGGGAGCGCAGGCCGGCGGCCGGCGCCTCGATGATCCCGTACGTCAGCGAACCCAGCAGGCCCATGATCAGCAGCTGCCCGACCGGGTCCGGCCGGCGCGCGTGCGCGGCCCGGGAGTCGGGGACGTGCCGCAGGGTCAGCCAGAGGGCCGCGAGCCCGATCGGCAGGTTCACCCAGAAGATGGACCGCCACCCCACCGAGTCCACCAGCACGCCGCCGATCACGGGACCCGCCGCCATGGAGAGACCGGCGACGGCCCCCCAGATGCCGATGGCGCGGGCCCGCTCGGTCGGATCGGTGAAGGTGTTGGTGATGATCGAGATCGCTACGGGGTTGAGCATCGCCGCGCCGACGGCCTGGACCATGCGGAAGGCGATGAGCCAGCCCAGCCCGGGTGCGAGGGAGCACAGCAGGGAGCCCAGGGTGAAGAGGATCAGACCGGTGACGAACACCTTGCGGCGGCCGATCCGGTCGGCGGTGGAGCCCGCGAGCATCAGCAGCGAGGCCATGACGAGGGTGTAGGCGTCGATGGTCCACTGCATGCCCGAGACGGAGGCGTCCAGATCCCGGCGCATCGAGGGCAGCGCCACATTGAGGACGGTGTTGTCGAGGCTGACGATGAGCAGGCTGATGCAGCAGATCGCCAGGACGAGCGTGCGTTGCCGGTGACTCGGCTCGATCATGGGGCCGATCGTACGTCCGCACCCGCGACCCGGCATGCGGGACAATGGGCGGATGACCACGCTTCCCCAGCCCCTCGCGATCGGCCCGCACACCGTGCAGCCCCCGGTGGTGCTCGCGCCCATGGCCGGCATCACCAACGCCCCCTTCCGTACGCTCTGCCGCGAGTTCTCCGGCGGCAAGGGGCTGTTCGTGAGCGAAATGATCACGACCCGCGCCCTGGTCGAGCGCAACGACAAGACCATGCAGATGATCCACTTCGACGCGACCGAGAAGCCCCGCTCGATCCAGCTGTACGGGGTGGACCCGGCGACCGTCGGCAAGGCCGTCCGGATGATCGTCGACGAGGACCGGGCCGATCACATCGACCTCAACTTCGGCTGCCCCGTCCCGAAGGTCACCCGCAAGGGTGGCGGCTCGGCGCTCCCCTACAAGCGGAACCTGCTGCGCGCCATTCTCCGCGAGGCCGTCGCGGGCGCCGGGGACCTGCCGGTCACCATGAAGATGCGCAAGGGCATCAACGACGAGCACCTCACCTACCTCGACGCGGGCCGGATCGCCGTCGAGGAGGGCGTCACCGCCATAGCCCTGCACGGCCGCACCACGGCCCAGCACTACGGCGGCACCGCCGACTGGGACGCCATCGCGCGCCTCAAGGAGCACGTGCCGGAGATCCCGGTCCTCGGCAACGGCGACATCTGGTGCGCCGAGGACGCGCTGCGCATGGTCCGGGAGACCGGCTGCGACGGAGTCGTGGTCGGGCGCGGCTGTCTGGGCCGGCCGTGGCTGTTCAACGACCTGGTGGCGGCCTTCGAGGGGCGCCCCGAGGACTTCCACAAGCCGACCCTGCGCGAGGTCGCGGTCACCATGCACCGGCACGCCCAGCTGCTGGGGGAGTGGATCGGTGACGAGGCGCGCGGGGTGATCGACTTCCGTAAGCACGTCGCCTGGTACCTGAAGGGCTTCGCCGTCGGATCCGAGATGCGCCAGAAGCTGGCGGTCACCTCCTCCCTGGCGGAACTGGACGCTCATTTGAGCGAGCTCGATCTGGATCAGTCCTGGCCGGAGAGTGCGGACGGCCCGCGCGGTCGGACGTCCGGAAACAACCGAGTTGTCCTGCCTGAGGGCTGGCTGAACGATCCGTACGACTGCGCAGGTGTGAGCGAGGACGCGGAGCTGGACACTTCCGGAGGCTGACAAATCGCCCTCCGTGTCGCGTGATATACGCCACGCATGGGAGAGGTTTCGCTCAGATGAGCAGGAAGGTCACGGGTAAGACTTTCAAAGGGTGGCACTGGGTGCCACCCTTTGTGCGTTCAAGACTTGAACGCAAATGTATCGATGATCGCTCATCCGAGCGTGATCAGGCCTCTGCGAGCCCCTTCGCCTTCGGGAGGTGAACGCTCTTCGTACCTTCCGATTACCCGCGAGTTACTTTCGATCTGCTGGCGCACGGGTGGTTACAGCCGTATGACGACCAAGTGGACGTACCCATAAGCCTTCGATCTGGGTATGTTCCTGGCCGTCAGGGCAGCCACCCGAGTCCTCGAGGAGTCGAGACCCGTGTCGGAAAACAAAGATCAGAAGTTCGTCTACGACTTCACCGAGGGAAACCGGGACCTCAAGGACCTTCTCGGCGGCAAGGGAGCCAACCTCGCCGAGATGACCAACCTGGGTCTCCCCGTCCCTCCCGGCTTCACCATCACCACCGAGGCCTGCAAGGTCTACCTCGAAAGCGGCGAGGCTCCGGCCGAGCTGCGCGACGAGGTCAGCGCACACCTTGCCGCCCTTGAGGCGCGGATGGGCAAGAAGCTCGGTCAGTCGGACGACCCGCTGCTGGTCTCCGTGCGTTCCGGCGCCAAGTTCTCGATGCCCGGCATGATGGACACGGTCCTCAACATCGGCCTCTCCGACGAGTCCGTGACCGGCCTCGCCTCCCAGTCCGGTGACGAGCGCTTCGCGTGGGACTCCTACCGCCGCCTCATCCAGATGTTCGGCAAGACCGTCCTCGGCGTCGAGGGCGAGCTCTTCGAGGACGCCCTCGACGAGGCCAAGGCCGCCAAGAAGGTCACCGTCGACACCGACCTCGACGCCGCGGACCTGAAGAAGCTGGTCAAGCACTTCAAGAAGATCGTCGCGAAGGAGGCCGGCCGCGAGTTCCCGCAGGACGCCCGCGTGCAGATGGACCTCGCCGTCGAGGCCGTCTTCAACTCGTGGAACACCGACCGCGCCAAGCTCTACCGCCGCCAGGAGCGCATCCCGAGCGACCTGGGCACCGCCGTCAACATCTGTTCCATGGTCTTCGGCAACCTCGGCCCCGACTCGGGCACCGGCGTCGCCTTCACCCGTGACCCGGCCAGCGGTCACGCGGGCGTCTACGGCGACTACCTCCAGAACGCCCAGGGCGAGGACGTCGTCGCGGGCATCCGCAACACCGTGCCGCTCGCGGACCTGGAGGGCATCGACAAGACCTCCTACGACCAGCTCATGACGATCATGACGACGCTGGAGACCCACTACAAGGACCTCTGCGACATCGAGTTCACCATCGAGCGCGGTCAGCTGTGGATGCTCCAGACCCGGGTCGGCAAGCGCACCGCCGGCGCCGCCTTCCGCATCGCCACGCAGCTCGTCGACCAGGGCCTGATCGACGAGGCCGAGGCCCTCCAGCGCGTCAACGGTCACCAGCTCGCGCAGCTGATGTTCCCGCGCTTCGACGACACCGCCAGGAGCACCCTGCTGGGCCGCGGCATCGCCGCCTCCCCGGGCGCGGCGGTCGGCAAGGCCGTCTTCGACTCGTACACGGCCGTCAAGTGGTCCCGCTCCGGCGAGAAGGTCATCCTGATCCGCCGCGAGACCAACCCGGACGACCTCGACGGCATGATCGCCTCCGAGGGCATCCTGACCTCCCGCGGCGGCAAGACCTCGCACGCCGCCGTCGTCGCCCGCGGCATGGGCAAGACCTGCGTCTGCGGCGCCGAGGAACTCGACGTCGACACCAAGCGTCGCCGCATGACGGTCGGCGAGACCGTCATCGAAGAGGGCGACGTCGTCTCCATCGACGGCTCCACCGGCAAGGTCTACCTCGGTGAGGTACCCGTCGTACCCTCCCCGGTCGTCGAGTACTTCGAGGGCCGCATGCACGCCGGCGCCGACGACGCCGACGAGCTCGTCGCCGCCGTGCACCGGATCATGGCGTACGCGGACCGCGTCCGCCGGCTCCGGGTGCGCGCCAACGCCGACAACGCCGAGGACGCGCTGCGCGCCCGCCGTTTCGGGGCCCAGGGCATCGGCCTGTGCCGCACCGAGCACATGTTCCTCGGCGAGCGCCGTGAACTGGTGGAGCGACTGATCCTCGCCGACACCGACGGCGAGCGCGAAGAGGCACTCAGTGCCCTGCTGCCGCTGCAGAAGAAGGACTTCGTCGAGCTGTTCGAGGCGATGGACGGCCTGCCCGTCACCGTCCGCCTCCTGGACCCGCCGCTGCACGAGTTCCTGCCCGACATCACCGAGCTGTCGGTCCGCGTCGCCCTCGCCGAGTCCCGCAAGGACGCCAACGAGAACGACCTGCGCCTGCTCCAGGCCGTCCACAAGCTGCACGAGCAGAACCCGATGCTGGGTCTGCGCGGTGTCCGCCTCGGCCTGGTCATCCCGGGTCTGTTCAAGATGCAGGTCCGGGCGATCGCCGAGGCCGCGGCCGAGCGCAAGAACGCCAAGGGCGACCCGCGCGCCGAGATCATGGTTCCGCTCGTCGGCACCGTCCAGGAGCTGGAGATCGTCCGCGACGAGGCCGACCAGGTCATCGCCGAGGTCGAGGCGGCCACCGGCACCAGCCTCAAGCTGAGCGTCGGCACCATGATCGAGCTGCCGCGCGCCGCGCTGACCGCCGGCCAGATCGCCGAGGCCGCGCAGTTCTTCTCCTTCGGCACGAACGACCTGACCCAGACGGTGTGGGGCTTCTCCCGCGACGACGTCGAGGCCAGCTTCTTCACCGCCTACCTGGAGAAGGGCATCTTCGGGGTCTCGCCCTTCGAGACCATCGACAAGGACGGCGTGGGCGCCCTCGTGCGCAGCGCCGTCGTGGCCGGCCGGGCCACCCGTCCGGACCTCAAGCTGGGTGTCTGCGGCGAGCACGGCGGCGACCCCGAGTCGGTGCACTTCTTCCACGAGGTCGGCCTCGACTACGTCTCCTGCTCGCCCTTCCGGATCCCGGTGGCGCGCCTGGAGGCGGGCCGCGCGGCCGCCGAGTCGAAGGGCTCCGACAGCCGCTGACCGCCGGACGTCACCGGCCCCCTGACCGCGCCCGCCCCGGGTTCCCTGACTGCCCGGGGCGGGCGTCCACGTCTTTTCGAAGGTCCCGTTCCGCAAAGTATTCAACAAAGTTTTACGGCGTCAGGCGGTGGACGGATCCCCACCCGTCCACCGCCTGACGCCTATCCGCCAGGCACGTCGGCGCTTCCCTGTGCGACCGACCGCCAGGCCCCGCAAAGCCCCCCACGGCCTTCACGGAGCGTTTCGGTCGCACCGGAGTGTGCCTGGCGGACTACAGGATTTCGCTTGTCACGCCCCTGCCGAAAGGGGTTTCAACTGTGGCCGAAAGGGCGTGGTGACCACGTGTGACGGCATGCATACTCATGGGGCGGGGGGATTGCGGTTGCACAGCTGGGGGTTCGGTGCTTCGTATCCATTTCACTGGAGTGGACCTGGCACGCGTAAGGATGGCAGGGCGTCCCGATGCGTTGTGGGAAACGATTCTTAGTTTTCACCGCTTAAGAGACCGGCGCGACGCCCGGCTGTTCGGCGAATGGCGTACGGAAACCCGGAGCCGGTTGAATAGTGAAACAAGGCTGCTCGGTGCCTTGATACCGGCGCGCGGCTATTTCCCGGATTTCCTCACCCCGACCGAGGGGCAGTACGGCTGGGACGTCGCCCTCGACGCGCTGCGCGGGCTCCGCCCCGAACGGCTGCGGCGCGAGCTGTCCCTCGTCGGCGCGGGCGCCGGCTTCGGCGCGGCCTTCGGGACACCGCCGCCGAACCGGCTGCGGGAGTTCATGGACGGCGGCACCAAGCACCTGCCCCGGCTGCTGAGCGAACTGCGCGGGTACCACCGGGCGGCCGTGGAGCCGTACTGGACCCACATACAGGCCCAGATAGAGGCCGAGCGGGCCGCGCGCGGCCGGGCCCTGCTCGACGGCGGAGCGGACGAACTGCTCGCCTCGCTGCCGCCGATGCTGCGCTGGCGGGCGCCCGTCCTGGAATGCGAGTACCCCGTGGACCGGGACGTACGGCTGAGGGGGCGCGGACTGCTGCTCCAGCCGTCCTTCTTCTGCCGGCGCACCGCGGTGACCCTGCACGACCCGGAGCTGCCGCCGGTCCTGGTCTACCCGGCCGCCGCGCAGCTGGCCTCCGCGTCCGCCGGGGGCGAGTCGAGCCGGCCCGAGGAACTGCGGCAGCGGACCCTGGGCAAGCTGGTCGGGCACACCCGCTCGGTGGTGCTGCGGGCCATCGGGGACGGGGCCACCACCAGCGAGCTCGCCCGCCGGGCCGGGGTGTCCCTGGCCTCGGCGAGCCAGCACGCCTGCGTGATGCGCGAAGCGGGCCTGGTCACCACGCTGCGCCACGGCAACGCCGTCCTGCACACGGTCACCCCGCTCGGCGCGGCCCTGCTCAAGGGCGGGGCCGTGGTCTCGTGACGGGGCTCGCGCGGAGAGCCCCCGTACGCACTCCCGCGCGGCCCGGGGTCGGCGGGCCGCGCGGGGGACGTCGGGGGCGGCGGGGGCCGCGGGGCGTCAGGTGCGGAAGGGGCCGGTCACCTCGTAGGTGATGCCGTTGGAGGAGCTGCCCGTGGTGCCGCGCTGGCTGCTGAAGTACAGGCGGTTCCCGGCCGGGGAGAACGCCGGGCCGGTGATCTCCGAGGAGGACTGGCCGGTGATCCGCAGGAACGGGGCCACCACGTCGTCCGGGGTGATCACGCAGATCTCCATGTTGCCGCCGTCCTCGGCGACGTACAGGTCCCCGTACGAGGAGCCCGTCACGTTGTCGACACCGGTCAGCGGGGCCGCGCCGCCGGGTACCAGGGAGTCGTCGTAGGCCAGCTCGTAGGTGCTGTTGGCGAGGTTCAGCTGCCAGACGCGGTTGTCGCCCTTGGTGGTGAACCAGACGGTGTCGTTGGCGTAGTGGCAGCCCTCGCCGCCGTTGAACTTCTTCGAGCCCGAGACCTGGCTGCGGGTGACCGTCGGCGAACCGTCCGGGTCGGGCACGTTGGCCCAGGTGAAGGAGCCCGAGGTGGCCGTGCCGGCCTTGAGGACCTGGAGGGTGCCGGAGGACAGGTTGCCCCAGGTGGTGGGGATGAAGCGGTAGAAGCAGCCGCTCGTCTCGTCCTCCGTCAGGTAGATCACCTTGCGCACCGGGTCGGCCGCCGCCGCCTCGTGCTTGAAGCGGCCCATGGCCGGGCGCTGAACCGACGCGTTGATCCCGTACGGGTCCGCCTCGTAGACGAAGCCGCGGTCGACCTCCTCGCACGACAGCCAGGTGTTCCACGGGGTCTTGCCGCCCGCACAGTTCTGTCGGGTGTTGGAGAGGATCCGGTAGGCGCCGGTGACGGTGCCGGACGAGTTGAACCGGACCGCGCTCGCCCCGCCGGAGGGGTTGATCTCCGAGTTGGACACGTAGATCCAGCCGGAGCCGTCGGCGTAGCAGGCGCCGCCGTCCGGGGCACTGTGCCAGGTGTACGAGGTGCCGGCGACGGTCTGGCCGGAGCGGGCGACGACCCGGCTGCTGAAACCCGCGGGCAGCATGATGCCGTTCGCGTCGGCCGCGCCGAGGGCCCCGTAGGGGCCGGCGCCGGGCTGTGCGGGTGCCGCGTAGGCGGCCCCCCGCATCAACGTGCCCCCGAAGGCGGCGGCGGACGAGCCGATGACAGCACCGCGCAGGAAGGTACGACGTTCCACGGTCACTCCTGTGGGAGGAAGGCCCCGCGTCCGGTCGGGCGCGAGGTCGCATGCGTCGAGGAACCTAGAGGCGTCGAATTGACGTGACGTCAATTCCTCATGACGCACGAGCGACCGGCTCGGGGTCAATCCTTCGGCGGCGACTTCCGTACACGCGCACGTTCCCCGCAGGTCGTTTCGGGCCGGCGCCCGGGCGCCGGCGCCGCGTCCTTTCGCGCGCGGCACCCCGTGAGCCGGACCTCCGCCGAACGTGGCCCCGGTCCGCCCTGCTGACCTGCGTCTTCGTCCGAGTGGGCGGGATCCTGGAAAAAAGTTCGCCGGACGCCGATGAGTTTCGCCGGCGGCTCCCGTCTACCCCTCGAACAGCACGGACGGCGCTGCGCCGCACATGAGAGAAGAGGGACCGAGATGTCCGCCACCATGATCTTCGTCAACCTGCCGGTCAAGGACCTGGACGCCGCCAAGGCCTTCTGGAGCAAGCTCGGCTACTCCTTCAACGCCCAGTTCTCCGACGAGAACTGCACCTCCGTGGTGATCAGCGACACCATCGTCGCCATGCTGCTGACCGAGGCCCGCTACAAGGACTTCACGCACAAGGAGATCGCCGACGCCACCCGCACCTCGGAGGTGCTGCTGTGTCTGAGCGCCGAGAGCCGCGCGGCGGTCGACGAGCTCGTCGACGCGGCCGTGGCGGCCGGGGGCACCGAGCCCCGGCCCGCCCAGGACCACGGCTTCATGTACGGGCGGGCCTTCGACGACCTCGACGGCCACACCTGGGAGATCATGTGGATGGACCCGGCCGCCCTCCAGGGCTGAGCCCGGCCCGGGCCGACCCCGGGCCGGTGCACGGGGCTCACGAGGTCGCGGCGGTCCGCACCGGGTAGGTCCGGACCGTCACCGCCTCGTCGTCCAGGCAGTGCCCCGACTCCAGGTCGAAGCGCTGCTTGAGCAGCGGCGAGGCGACGAAGGGCCGCCCCCCGGCGCAGCCGACGAGCCCGCGCGACAGGACGTGCGCGCCGGTGAACGGGTCCTGGTTGCCGATGGCGTACGGGCGCCCCGACCGGTCCACGAACACCGCGGCCTGGCTCCCGTCGGGGAGCAGCGCGGCCACCCCGCGCCCGGGAACGAGCGCGGACAATTCGCACACGGTGAGCCAGCCTTCGGCCACCCGCAGTTCGACGGTCATCGGACGGTTCCTCCTATGGTCAGGACGGCCAGGTCGGGCTTGACCTGGCCGCGTTCGGCGACGAACCTCACGGTCGGGTCCGGGGCCCCGGGCGCGTTGACGAAGGACACGAACCGGCGCAGCCGCTCCGGGTCCTGAAGGGTCTCGGCCCACTCGTCCCGGTAGTGCGCCACGTGCTCGGCCATCAGCGACTCCAGTTCGGCGCACAGGCCGAGCGAGTCGTGCACGACCACGTCCCGCAGGTGGGACAGCCCGCCCTCCAGCCGGTCCAACCAGGTGGAGGTCCGCTCCAGCCGGTCGGCGGTGCGGATGTAGAACATCAGGAACCGGTCGATCAACCGGACCAGTTCGGCGTCCGACAGGTCCTGGGCGAGCAGGTCGGCGTGGCGCGGGGTGGCCCCGCCGTTGCCGCCGACCCAGAGGTTCCAGCCGCTCGCCGTCGCGATGACCCCGAAGTCCTTGCTCTGGGCCTCCGCGCACTCGCGGGCGCAGCCCGACACCGCCGACTTCAGCTTGTGCGGGGCGCGCAGGCCGCGGTAGCGCAGCTCCAGGTCGATGGCCATCCGCACGCTGTCCTGGACCCCGTAGCGGCACCAGGTCTGCCCGACGCAGGACTTCACCGTACGCAGTGCCTTCCCGTACGCGTGCCCGGACTCGAACCCGGCGTCGACGAGACGGGCCCAGATCCGCGGGAGCTGGTCGACGCTCGCGCCGAACAGGTCGATGCGCTGCCCGCCGGTGATCTTCGTGTAGAGGCCGAAGTCCCGGGCCACCTCGCCGATCACGATGAGCCTGTCCGGGGTGATCTCCCCGCCGGGGATGCGCGGGACGACCGAGTACGAGCCGTTGCGCTGGAGGTTGGCGAGGAAGTGGTCGTTGGTGTCCTGGAGGGCGGCCTGCTCCCCGTCGAGCACGTAGCCGCTGGCCCCGAGCACGGGGGCGAGCGAGGCGATGATCGACCCGACGGTGGGCTTGCAGACCTCGCAGCCGTCGCCGCCGCGGGCCTCCGGCCGGCCGTGGCCGTCGAGGATCTCCTCGTACGAGACGAGCCGGCGGGTCCGCACGATCTCGTAGAGCTCGGCCCGGGTGTACGGGAAGCAGCCGCACAGGCCCTGCTCGGTGGCGGCGGGCAGCAGCTGCCCGATGACCTTGACGCAGCTGCCGCAGCCGGTGCCGGCCTTGGTGCACTTCTTGACCTCGGGCAGGGTCGCGCAGGCGGTGATCGCCTTCTTGGTGACGTTGTGGCAGGAGCAGATCACGGCGCTGTCGGGGAGCGCCGACGGGCCCAGCCCGTCGGCGGGGGCGAGGCCCGCGGGCAGCACCAGCTGCTCGGGGGCGACGGGCGGGACGCTGCCGGTGAGCGGGCGCAGCAGGCCGTACGCGTCGGCGTCGCCGACCAGGACCCCACCGAGCAGGACCCCGTCGGGGGAGACCACCAGCTTCTTGTAGACGCCGGAGCGGGAGTCGGACCAGACGACGTCGAGGCTGCCGGGGGTGGTGCCGTGGGCGTCGCCGAAGGAGGCCACGTCCACACCGAGCAGCTTGAGCTTCGTGGAGAGGTCGGCGCCGGTGAACTCCTTCTCGCGCCCCAGGAGGTCCTCGGCGGCCGTCTCCGCCATCTCGTACCCGGGGGCGACGAGGCCGTAGACGCGGCCGTCGCTCGCCAACGCGCACTCGCCGATGGCGTAGACGCGCGGGTCGGAGGTGCGGCAGCGGGAGTCGACCGCGATGCCGCCGCGTTCGCCGACGTCGAGGAGGGCGTCACGGGCGAGCTGGTCGCGCGGGCGGACGCCGGCGGAGAAGACGACCAGGTCGGTGTCGACGGTCGAGCCGTCGGAGAGCCGCATCCCGCTGACGGAGCCGTCCTCCCCGGTGAGCACCTCCTGGGTGCCGACCCCGGTGTGCACGGTCAGCCCCATGGACTCGATGGTGCGCAGCAGCGCGGCGCCGCCGCCCTCGTCGACCTGGACGGGCATCAGGCGGGGCGCGAACTCGACGACGCGGGTGACGAGCCCCAGCCCCTTCAGGGCGCCGGCCGCCTCCAGACCGAGCAGGCCGCCGCCGACGACCGCGCCGGTGTTGCGGGTCTTCGCGTACTCCTCGATCGCGAGGAGGTCCTCGATGGTGCGGTAGACGAAGCAGCCGGGGGCGTCCTTGCCGGGGACGGGCGGCACGAACGGGAAGCTGCCGGTGGCCAGGACGAGCACGTCGTACGGGAACACCCGACCGGAGCGGGAGGTCACCGTGCGGGCGTCCCGGTCGATGCGCTCGGCCGGGTCGTCGAGGTGCAGGTCGATGCCGTTGTCCCGAAGGAAACCGGCCGGGGCCAGCGACAGGTCCTCGGGAGTGGAACCGGAGAAGTACGAGGTCAGGTGCACGCGGTCGTACGCGGGCCGGGGCTCCTCGCACAGCACGGTGATGCGGTGCGTGGCGGTGGCGCCGCGCTCGGCGAGCGCCTCCAGGTAGCGCTGGCCGACCATGCCGTGCCCGATGAGCACGATCGCGGGCAGGGACTCGGTCATGTCAGTGGCCTCCGTCGTCGGTGAGCAGGTGGAACAGGTCGTGCAGCGACTCGTCGTCCTCCCAGGTGCGGGCCAGGGCCCCCACGGTGGAGAGCTCGCCGAGCAGGACCCCGCCGACGAGCCGGTCGCCGCGGACGACGACCTTCCGGTAGGTCCGGCGGGTGGCGTCGGCGAGGCGGACCACGTCGTCGCCGGGCCGCGGGGTCGGCTCGCCGAAGGCGGCCAGGTCGAAGTGGCCGTCCCCCCGGTCGGTCCGGCCGAGGGTGAGGCGGGTGAGGGCACGGGTCCCGGCGTACGGGGCGGACGCGGGAGCCGCCCCGGGGCCGCCCGTCAGCAGGGCGGCGAGGGTCTCGGCCTGCTCCAGCGCGGGTCCGGCCAGGCCGTACACCCGGCCCGCGTGCTCCGCGCAGTCGCCGATGGCGTGGATGCGGGGGTCGCTCGTGCGGAGCCGGTCGTCGACCACGACGCCCTTGCGGACGTCGAGCCCGGCCGCCCGGGCCAGACCCGTACGGGGGCGAACGCCGCAGGCCAGGACGACCAGGTCGGCGTCGAGCCGGTAGCCGTCGGCGAGCTCGACCCCGGCGACCCGCCGCCGCTCCGGCCCGGCCGGGGCGGGCCCCGGGCCGGTGGCCGTGGTCAGGCCGCGGACCCGGCACTCCGTGTGGATCTCCACGCCGAGCGCCGTCAGGTGCGTGTGCAGCAGCGCCGAGGCGTCCGTGTCCAACTGGCGCTCCATCAGGCGTTCCGCCTGCTGCGCGAGGACCACCTGGGCACCCCGCGCAGCCAGCGCACGGGCGGCGGACACCCCCAGCAGCCCGCCGCCGATCACCACCGCCCGCGCCCCGGGCCGCACCGCCGCGTTCAGGGCCAGGCAGTCGTCCATGGTGCGGAACGCGTGCACCCCGTCGGGGAGTTCCCGGCCGTCGGGCGGGAACAGCCCGCGCAGCGGCGGCAGCACCGGGTTCGACCCGGTGGCCAGGACCAGTACGTCGTACTCCGGCGCCGTGCCGTCGTCGCAGTGCACCCGCCGGTCCGCCCGGTCGACGCGGACCGCCCGGACGCCCCGGCGCAGCACCGGGCCGGGCGCGGGCAGGGCCGTCACCTCGGGCGGGTACCGGCCGGCGAGGACCTCGGCGAGCAGGACCCGGTTGTACGGCGCGTGCGTCTCCTCCCCGAGGACGGTCACCGCCGGGCCCCGCTCCGTGCCGAGCCGCTGTGCGAGTCGCAGGCCCGCCAGCCCTCCGCCGATCACCACCACACGCTGTTCCGAGGTCATGGCACGAGCGTGCGCGCCCGCTGTTTCCCCTCGGCATCGCCCCTGTTACCCGGACGGAACGCCGACCTCAGCGCCCGGACCGCAGGCCGGTGAGGACTCCCTCAAGGGCCCGGATTAAGGGTCGGTGAGGCGCCCCTCAAGGCCGCCTTAAGGATCACCCCGGGCGTCCGGACGGGCTCCGGGGGCCGCCTAGCGTGAGCGGTATGCGAGATGCGGCGGTGCGGGTCAAGAGCGGGATGCTGGGCGGGGCGGGTCTGGTGACCCTGCTCTGGGCGGTCCAGGTGCGCCCCTCGGCCCGGCTCGACGCCCTCTTCGCGACCGCCGCGCACCTGACCGGCCTCCTCGCCGGGTACGGGGTGCTCGTCATGCTGTTCCTCATGGCCCGGGTACCGGCCGTCGAGCACGGCGTCGGCGCCGACCGGCTCGCCCGCTGGCATGCGTTCGGTGGCCGTCACGTGCTCCTGCTCTGCTTCGGGCACGGCCTGTTCGCCCTGCTCGGGTACGCCGTGCACGAGGGCGTCGACGTGCTCTCCGCCGCCCGGGGGCTGCTCGGCTATCCCGCGCTCGCCGCCGCCGCGGCCGGGACCGTCCTGCTGGCCGCCGTCGGTGTGACCTCGGCCCGCGCGGTACGCCGCAGGATCCCCCACGAAACCTGGCGCGGCGTCCACCTCCTCGTCCACCTCGCCGCCGCCCTGGGCTTCGTCCACCAGCTCGCCGGGCCCGACCTGGCGGTCGTCGGCTGGTTCTGGGCCCTCGCCCACGCCGTCGTCGCCGTGCTGCTGGTCTGGTACCGGGTCGTGGTCCCCGTACGGCAGGCCCTGCGGCACGCGCTGCGGGTCGCCGAGGTGCGGGTGGAGGGGCCCGGGGTGGTCTCCGTCGTCATGTACGGGCAGCACCTCGCCGAACTGCGGGCCGAGCCGGGACAGTTCCTGCGCTGGCGCTTCCTCCAACGGCGGCTCTGGTACACCGCCCTGCCGTTCTCCCTCTCCGCGCCCGTCGACGGGGGCCGGCTGCGGATCACCGTCAAGGCGCTCGGCGGCCACTCCCGCCGGATCCGCCGCCTGCGCCCGGGCACGCGGGTCCTGGCCACCGGGCCGTTCGGGGCGCTCACCGCCGCCCGGCGGACCAGGCCCAAGGTGCTGCTGATCGCCGGTGGGGTCGGGATCACCCCGATGCGGGCCCTGTTCGAGACCCTGCCCGGCGGGCCGGGGGACATCACCCTGCTCTACCGGGCGGGCGCCGAGGAACACCTCGTGCTGCGGACCGAGCTGGAGGTCATAGCCGCCGGACGCGGCGCCGGGCTGCACTACCTGCTCGGGCCGTCGGGGGCCGCGTACGACCCGCTCGCCCCGCAGGCGCTGACCGCGCTGGTGCCGGACCTCGTGGAGCACGACGTGTACCTGTGCGGGCCGCCCGGGATGACGGAGGCGACCCTGGCCGCCCTGCTGCGGGCCGGGGTGCCCGCGGACCGCGTGCACAGCGAGTGCTTCAGCTTCTGAACCCGGCCCCGCCCGTTTCCCCGGCCCCGCCCCGGGGTCGTCTGCCGGCGCTTCCCCCGCTTCTGCCGTTCGCCACGTTCCCGCTTCCGTACGTCCCGCCGAGAGGTCACCGCTTTCATGCGTCACCCCCTGCACGTCGCCCTGCCGTCGTCCGCGACCGCCGCCGCGGCTCCCGCCGCGGGCCGGCACCGCAAGCCGAGCCGGGAGTCCCTGCTGCGGGTCGGGCTGGGCGCGGCGGCCCGCGTACCGGCCCCGCGACGGCTGGCGGCCGGCCTGGGGCTGGCCGGGGCGCTGATCGCGACCGCGTTGACAGCCGTGGTGGACCCGGCCGCTCCGGTGGCTCCGGACCGGGTGCCGGCCCGGCAAAGCTCAACCTTTGCGCAAGATTCCGGCGATTGATGGCCGCTGCACCGATCCGCTCCATAGGGTCGTCAGGTGCCTGACATATCGACGACGATGATCATCGTGCTGTGCGTGGCCGCCGCGGCGGCCGGCTGGATCGACGCGGTGGTGGGCGGCGGTGGACTGCTCCTCCTGCCGGCCCTGCTGCTCGGCCTGCCCAACGCCCACCCCGCGACCGTGCTCGGGACGAACAAGGCGGTGGCCATCGTCGGCACCGCCGGCGCGGCCGTCACGTACGCCCGCAAGGCCCCGGTGGACGTGAGGATCGCGGTCCGGATCGGGCTGGCCGCGCTCGCCGGGTCGATGGGAGGGGCGGCTCTCGCGGGCGGCATCAGCAAGGACGCCCTCCGGCCGCTGATCATGGTCGTCCTCGTGGTGGTCGCCGCGGTGGTGATCTTCAAGCCGGGGTTCGGCGCCGTACCCTCCGCCTCGCCCGTCTCCCGGGGCCGGGTCCTGCTGACCATCGCCCTCGCGGGCCTCGGCATCGGCTTCTACGACGGCCTCATCGGACCGGGCACCGGCACCTTCCTGGTGCTCGCGCTCACGGCCCTGCTCCACCTCGACCTGGTCACCGCCTCCGCCACCGCCAAGATCGTCAACACCTGCACGAACGCCGGAGCGCTCGCGATGTTCGCCCACCAGGGCATGGTGCTCTGGCAACTGGCCGCCCTCATGGCGGTCTTCAACCTGGCCGGCGGCATGATCGGGGCCCGCATGGCCCTCAGGAAGGGCAGCGGCTTCGTCCGCGGCGTGCTGCTGACGGTCGTGGGCGCGCTCGTCGTCAAGCTCGGCTTCGAGCAGTGGGGATAGCCGGCCGGCGGGTCAGTACGTCCCCGTGAGGTGGGCGAAGACGACGACGTTGCCCTGGTAGCCGGTCCGGGGCGAGAAACCGCCCCCACAGGTGATCACCCGCAGCTCCGCGCGCGGGGACGGCCCGTACACGCGCTTGTCGGGGAACGCGTCGGCGTCGTGGACCTCCACGGCGTGGACGGTGAAGACGGCCGTGCGTCCGTCCTCACGGACGACCTCGATCGCCGCTCCCCGCCGCACCGCGCCCAGGTGGTAGAAGACGGCCGGGCCGCGCGCGTGGTCCACGTGACCCGCGACGACGGCGGTTCCGGTGGCCCCCGGGGTGGTCCCCTCGCGGTACCAGCCCGCGAGGTCGCCGCGGGTCGGCGGAGGTACTTCGAGGCTGCCGGCACGGTCCAGACCCAGACCGGTCATCGGCGCGTCCACCCGGATCGAGGGAATCCGGATCCTGGTGGGCGGAGAGCCGGGCAGCGGATCGATGCTCCCCGGGTACGCCGCCTGCGCGCTCAGCGCCTCACCGGGGGAGGGCAGCGGGGGCCCGACGGTCTCGCCCGAGCCGCTGCTCACGAGCCAGACGCCGACGCAGGCGGCGAGGGCGACGAGCCCTCCGCGCCCGGAGGTCCGCCCGGAGGTCCACATGGCTGCCCCCTCGTCTCGCCGTTCCTGTGACTGGCCGTCGCCCGGCCCCGCGAACGGGGGGGACCTCGCGGGGGCGGGCGACGGGGACGGTACCGGTCGGACCGCGGCCGGAGCCGCGGTGGGCGTCCGTCAGCTCCGCGTGCCGCTCGCCCGGCGACGCAGGAGCCAGGTACCGCCGACGGCGGCGGCGGCCAGTACGGCCACCCCCGCCGCGATCTTGGCGGGGTCGGACGTGGTGGTCGTCCCACCACCCACCCCGGTGCGGACGTGGCCCTGCGGGCCGCGTTCGGTGATGGCCAGGTCACCGGTCGCGAACTTGCCGTTCGCGCAGGTCACCCCGATGCCGTAGGTGCCGGACCGGGTGCCGTGGGCGACCTGGAACTGACCCACGACGACCTCCTTGTGGGTGCCCGGGGCGAGCTTGAACCGCCCGCCGCCGACCGTGCTCGCGTCGCCCTCGGCGTGACTGCCCTTGCCGCAGGCCGTGGTGTTCACGGTGACGGTCGCGCCCGCCGGGGCGGACTTCGGCCAGACCTCCAGCACGGCGAAGTCCCCGGGGGCGAAGGCGGTCATGCCGAGGTCCGCGGCGGCGACCGCTCCGGCGACCGGACCGACGAAGGCGACGGCGGTCAGCGCGGTGGCGGTGAGCACGTGGGCGGTGCTGCGGCGCATGGGAACTCCTGAGGACACGGGGTCGTGTCCTGAGGTAAACCCGCGTCCTCGCCGCGCGCCTGCTGAACCCCCGTCAGATCGCCGCCGCACTGCCCGTCGGACCGGCATCCGTGCACGTCAGGGGCCTGATGGGGCATCCGTGTCCCCCCACCCCGTCCGGGTGAACGCGCCCCATGGAGCCGGTCGGACGGGCGGGCCGTGCCGGCGTGACCCTACCCGCCGCGTCACGCCGCCGGCAGGGTCACCGTCGCCGCCGCGCCCGACGGCGCCGGGTTGGTCAGGAGCACCTCGGCGCCGATGACCTGGGCCTGCCCGAAGGCGATGGTCAGCCCGAGCCCGGTGCCCTGGCCGCGCTCCGCCGCGCCCGTCATGAAACGCCGCGGTCCCTCCCGCAGCAACGTCGCGGGGAAGCCCGGACCCCGGTCCCGGACGGTGACCGAGGTCCCCGACACCGACACCGACACCGGCCCGCCCCCGTGCCGCTGGGCGTTCACCAGCAGGTTCGTCAGGATCCGCTCCAGCCGCCGCACATCGGTCCGCACCCACGCACCGGCCCCGCCCGTCCCGCCGGCCTCGCCCATCTCCCCGGCCCCGCCCGCCCCGCCGGCCTCGCCCGTCGTCGCCGCCCCGCCCGTCCCGCCGTTCACCCCGTCCACCACGGCCGCCACCCCCGACCGTCGGGTGATCGACGCCACCAGTGGCCCCAGCCGGTGCGCCTCCAGCCGCGGCTCCTCCTGGTCGGCGTCGAGCCGTGCCACCTCCAGCAAGTCCTCCGTCAACGTCCGCAACACCGCGACCCGGTCACGCACCAGCTCCGTCGGCCTCCCGGCGGGCAGCAGCTCGGCCGCCGTGTGCAGCCCCGTCAGCGGCGTCCGCAGCTCGTGCGCCACGTCCGCCGTGAACCGCTGCTCCGCCTCCAGCCGCCGTTGCAGGCTCGCGGCCATCGTGTCGACCGCCGAGGCCAGCTCGGTCACCTCGTTGCGCGTCCCGGGCACCCCGGACGGTCCGATCCGGGCGTCGAGGTCGCCCGCGCTGATCCGGCGCGCCGTCTCCGCCGCCGTCCGCAGGTCCTTGCTCAGCCGGCTCGCCAGCAGCGCCCCGCCGCCGGCCGCCAGTGCCACGACACCCGTTCCGGAGGCGATCAGCAGGCCGTCGAGCTCCGCGAGCTCGGCCTTCTCGGCGGTCAGCGGATGCCGCACCGTCAGGACGTGGGAACCGCCGACCGGCCGCGCCGCCCATACGGCCGGCCTAGGGCCGGTCAGGTCCAGGTAGGTGGTGCGGAGACCGCCCAGGGCCGCCGTCCGCAGCGCCGGGGGCGCGGCGGGGCAGTCGATCCGGGCATCGGCCTCGCCGACCTTGTCGAAGTCGAGCTTGCCGGTGAGCTCGTACACCTGCCCCACCCGGACCAGTTGTTCGATCGCGCTCCGGCGGGCCGCGTCGGCGACCTGGCGCGCCCGCGCCTCGTGGATCAGGACACCGATGGTGACCGCGACCAACGCGCAGCCCACGGCCAGCAGGGCGGAGATCTTCCACCGCAGCCCCAGGGACCGGACGGCCCGTCGGACGCGTCGCAGCAGCGCTCTCATCGCAGGTCCCGTCCCGTCGCGGCGGACGGCTGGGATCCGGTGCTCGGCGGGGACTTGTCGAACCGCCGCTCGTCGCTGACCACCCTCATCCGCTCGCCGTCCCAGCGGTAGCGGACGGCCTGCTCGGAGTTGTCGTCGGCGGCGGTGCGGATCAGCAGGTCCGATCCGAGGGTCTCGGCGACCATCCGCCGCCCGAGGGTGAAGAGGATGGGCACGATCCGCTTTCCCCGCGCGGTGTACACGCTCAGCGCCGTGCGGCCGCTCTCGGTGTCGGCGGCGACGACCAGGTCCTCCTTGCCGTCCCCGGTGAGGTCGGCGTGGACGACGGGCCGCACACCGGCCCGGCCCGGGGAGTGGATCGTTCCCTTGGCCAGGAACGGGCGCATCCGCTTGTCGGCCCGTACGACGTCCAGCGCGGTCACCGCCGCGAGGCCCCCGGGGCCCACCTCCGGCCCGTCCGGCAGGGCGGCCGGCGCCGGTACGTGGCTGGCGGCGCCCGTGCCCGGCGCCCGGGGCGAGGTCCCGGGCCAGGCCGGCCACAGGGCCTCGGGCCGCGGTTGGGCCGACAGCGCGGGCACGGGTTCGCCCGCGCCGAGTCCACCGGGTGCGCCGCAGCCGGCGACGGCCGACGCGGCGGCGGCCAGCACGGCGGCGCGGAGCAGGAAGGCGGCGGGGCAGCGGCGGGATGATCGCGTCATGGGGGAGGGGAGCCGTCGGATTCGGGGATGCGGTGACCCGGGCGGGGTGCGCGGAAAGGATGCGTACCGTGTGGGTCGAGTCAGTGTGAGTCGAGGGAGGACCCCGTGGCATCGGTCGATCGGCCAGAATCCGGCACCCTGCCGTTCTTCGTGTACGGGACGCTGCGGCCGGGCGAGGTCAACCACGACCTGTTCCTGCGCGGCCGGACCGCCGCCGAGGAACCGGCCGTGCTGCCCGACGCGGTCCTCTACGACGGCCCCGGCTACCCGTACGCCGTGGACCGACCCGGCTCCGCCATAGCCGGTGAACTGGTCACCGCGCTGCCCGACGCGTACGGGGACCTGCTGGCCGCGCTGGACCTGCTGGAGGAGTACGAGGGCCCGGGCCGCCCGGGGAACCTCTACGACCGGGTCGCCCGTGACACCGTCCGCCCCGACGGCGTCCGCGTCCGCGCCTGGGTCTACCTCGCGTCCGCGCCCCTGGCCCGCAGACTGGCCGACTCGGGTACGCGGATACCGGGCGGCGACTGGCACGGCCGCCGGAGGACCGGGGGCGCGGCCGGCGGCCCTTAGAGCCCTTCCGCCCCGCGGTTGCGCAGCCGGCGGCCGTACTGCTGGAGCACCCACAGCTCTTCCTGGACCGCCGCGTGCTGCTCCGGCGGGGCCTGCGGGCCGAGCCGGGACATGGTGCCCTGGACCTCGTGGACCCGGCGGTCGACGGCGCGCAGGCGCACCTGCACCAGTTGGACACCGGCGTACACCTCGTCCACCGTCTTGGCGTGGATGGCCTCGACGGCCAGCTCCGTCACCAGGGCGCGGACGGTGTCGTTGGGCGCCGCCTCGCGGACCCGGATCAGGTAGTCGTCGGCTTCCTGTGCGGCTCCGCCCGCATCCTGGATGGCCTGGCGGACCGCCGCGTAGGGCGGGGCGGTGAACTCGTCGATGCCGTACGCGTCGAAGGCGGGGGAGACCAGGGCCGGGCGTTGGAGCGCCAGCTTGAGGAGCTCGCGCTCGGTGCGGTGGGCGGGGCTGCGCAGGTTCAGCGCGGGCCCGCCGGGCGTCACGGCCGGGGTCGCCGGCGCCGATTCGGTGGACCGGGCGCCACCCCGGCCCTGCTGCTGGGGCTGGTTCCCGCGCTCGCGGGCCCAGCGGGCCAGCTGGGCGACCCGTTTGACGACGAACTGCTCGTCACGGATGCCGAGCATGCCCGCCAATTGGACGGCCGACTCGTGCTGGATCGCGATGTTCTTGATGTTGGCGACGATCGGAGCGGCCTCGTCCAGCGCGGCGGCCCGGCCCGCAGGGTTCTCCAGGTTGTGCCGGGACACGATGTGCCGCAGCGCGAACTCGAACAGCGGGGTCCGCGACTCGACCAGTCCCGACACCGCCGCGTCGCCCTGCGCGAGGCGCAGGTCGCAGGGGTCCATCCCGTTGGGGGCGATGGTGATGGAGGTCTCGGCCGCGAACTTCTGGTCGTCCTCGAACGCCCGCAGCGCCGCCTTCTGGCCGGCCGCGTCCCCGTCGAAGGTGAAGATCACCTCGGCGGTCGCGTTGTCCATCAGCAGTCGGCGCAGGATCTTGATGTGGTCCCCGCCGAAGGCCGTGCCGCAGGTCGCGATGGCGGTGGTGACGCCGGCCATGTGGCAGGCCATCACATCGGTGTAGCCCTCGACGACCACCGCCCGGGAGGTCTTCGCGATCTCCTTCTTCGCCAGGTCGATGCCGTAGAGGACCTGGGACTTCTTGTAGATCGCGGTCTCGGGGGTGTTCAGGTACTTCGGGCCGTTGTCGTCGTCGCGGAGCTTTCGCGCGCCGAAGCCGACCACCTCGCCGCTGATGTCCCGGATCGGCCACATCAGCCGGCCGCGGAAGCGGTCGATGGGCTTGCCGCTGCGGCTGTCCTGGGCGAGCCCGGAGGTGACCAGCTCCTTGTCGGTGAAGCCCTTGCCCCGCAGGAACCGGGTCAGGTGGTCCCAGCCGGCCGGGCTGTAGCCCACACCGAAGTGCTCGGCCGCCGCCTGGTCGAAGCCGCGCTCCGCCAGGAAGCGGCGCCCGATCTCCGCCTCGGCGCCGCCCAGCTGCTCCGCGTAGAAGAGGGCGGCGGCCTTGTGGGCCTCGACCAGCCGGATCCGCTCGCCGCGACCGCTGGTGCCGGCGGTGTAGCCGCCCTCCTCGTACCGCAGGGTGATGCCGGCCTGGCCGGCCAGGCGCTCGACCGCCTCCGAGAAGGAGAGGTGGTCGATCTTCATGATGAAGTCGAGGGTGTCCCCGCCCGCCTGGCAGCCGAAGCAGTGGTAGAAGCCCTTGCTGGGACTGACCTGGAAGGACGGGGACTTCTCGTCGTGGAAGGGGCACAGGCCCTTGAGGTTGCCGCCGCCGGCGTTGCGGAGCTGGAGGTACTCGGAGACCACGGCGTCGATCGGGACCGCGTCCCGTACCGCCTTCACGTCGTCGTCGTTGATCCGTCCTGCCACGCGTGAAGTCTACGGCCGGCCGGGGACAATCCCGTCAGGCGCCCTCCCCGGTGATCAACGACGCGAGCGGAACGGACGGGTCCGCCAGCCTTTCGCGGTCCACGGGCGTCTTCGACCTGATCAGGGCCTGGATGTGCTCGGTGACGTCCCACACGTTGACGTTCATTCCGGCGAGCACGCGGCCCTCCGACAGCCAGAACGCGATGAACTCGCGCTTACCGACGTCCCCGCGGATCAGCACCTGGTCGTAGCCGCCCGCCGGGGCGTACCCCGAGTACTCCAGGCCCACGTCGTACTGGTCGGAGAAGAAGTACGGCACCCGGTCGTAGCGGACCTCCTGCCCCAGCATCGCCCGCGCGGCGGCGGGCCCGCCGTTGAGGGCGTTCGCCCAGTGCTCGACCCGCAGCCGGGCCCCCAGGACCGGGTGGTGCGCTGCGGCGACGTCCCCGACGGCGAAGACGTCCGGGTCGGAGGTGCGCAGGGAGGCGTCCACCGCGATCCCCCCGCCGTGCTCGCGGTCCACCAGGGCCAGGCCGGAGGTCTCGGCCAGCGCCGTCCGGGGCGCCGCCCCGATCGCGGCGAGCACCGCGTGCGCCGGATGTTCCTCGCCGTCGTCGGTGCGGGCCGCCAGCACCATTCCGTCGTGGCCGACGATCTCGGTGAGCCGCGCCCCGAAGTGGAACCGGACCCCGTGCGCGGCGTGCAGGTCGGCGAAGAGCCGACCGATCTCCGGCCCGAGCACCGTGTACAGGGGGGTCGCCTCCGCCTCGACCACGGTGACCTCGGCGCCGTAGCCGCGGGCCGCCGCCGCGACCTCCAGGCCGATCCACCCGGCGCCCGCGATCAGCAGGTGTCCGTTGTCCCGCCCGAGGGAGGCCAGTACGTTGCGCAGCCGCTCGGCGTGCGCGAGCCGCCGCAGGTGGTGCACCCCGGCCAGACCGGTGCCCGGGATGTCCAGGCGCCGCGGTTCGGCCCCGGTGGCCAGCAGCAGCTTGTCGTAGTGCAGCAGCGCGCCGTCACCGAGGCGCACGGTCCTGTTCTCCCGGTCCAGGTGGACGGCCGGCTGCCCCAGGTGCAGCTCGATGTCGGCCGCCGCGTACCAGGACGGTTCGTGGACGAAGACGCTCTCGCGCTCCTCCTTGCCCGTCAGATACCCCTTGGACAGCGGAGGCCGTTCGTACGGATGGTCGCGTTCGTCGCCGATCAGGATGACCCGGCCCGTGAACCCCTCCGACCTCAGTGTTTCGGCCGCCTTCGCCCCGGCGAGCCCTGCCCCGACGATGACGAACGTCCGGTGTGCGTCGACCACCTGATGCCTCCTCATAACCTCTCCGCCACATGCGACCACATGCGAGCGTCCCGCACCGAGCCTGCCGCGTGAAGGGGGAGTGGCCCGATCGGCTCACCCTTCGGCGCGTTGCGGGCGTCTGGTGAGGCGGGCGTGCAGGGAGCGGGCCGCCGCGTCGGTGAGGCAGGCGATCTGGTCGATGACCGCGCGTTTCCGCGCCCGGTCGTCGGGCGCCGCGTCGAAGATCGCCCGGAACTGCGGGTCCAGTCCCTCCGGGGCCCGGGCGCTCAGCGCCTCCGCGAGTTCGGCCAGGACGATGCGCTGGTCGGCGCGCAGCCGCTCCTGTTCGTCGCGCTGCATCACGTACAGGTCGGCGACGGCCTTGAGGACGGCGCACTCGTTGCGCGCCTCGCGGGGGACGACCAGCTCCGCCGCGTAGCGGGTGAGCCTGCCGGGCCCGTACGCCTCGCGGGTGGCGCCTTCCGCAGCCTGGCAGAACCGGCCGATCAGCTGGCTGGTGGCGTCCTTCAGCCGGGCCTGGGCGACGGCCGAACCGTCGTAGCCGTGCGGCCACCACTCCTGGTCCATCAGCCGGTCCAAGGCCTCGCGGAGCTCCTCGGGGGCGGTGTCGGCGGGCACGTACCGGCCGATCGCGACCTGCTGGATCGCGGTGCGTTCGGGTTCCGCGAAGAGCAGGTTCGGGTCGAGGTGGCCGGCGTGCAGACCGTCCTCGAAGTCGTGCACCGAGTACGCCACGTCGTCGGCCCAGTCCATGACCTGCGCCTCGAAGCACTTGCGGTCGGCGGGTGCGCCGCGCCTCAGCCACTCGAAGACCGGCAGGTCGTCCTCGTAGGCCCCGAACTTCACCGAATCGGGGTCCGTCGGGTGGTCACCGCGCGCCCACGGGTACTTGGTGGCGGCGTCCAGGCAGGCCCGGGTCAGGTTGAGGCCGACGCTCATCAGCCCGCCGCCCGCCGGATCGGGCACGAACCGCTTGGGCTCGAGCCGGGTCAGCAGGCGCAGCGACTGGGCGTTCCCCTCGAAGCCGCCGCTGTCCTTCGCGAACTCGTTGAGCGCTTCCTCGCCGTTGTGCCCGAACGGCGGGTGGCCCATGTCGTGGGACAGGCAGGCCGCCTCCACCAGGTCGGGATCGCAGCCGAGGGCCGCGCCGAGTTCGCGTCCGACCTGCGCGCACTCCAGGGAGTGCGTCAGCCGGGTACGGGGGCTCGCGTCCCAGTCGTAGGAGCGGGTGCCCGGGGTGACGACCTGGGTCTTCCCGGCGAGGCGGCGCAGCGCCGCGGAATGCAGGACGCGCGCCCGGTCGCGCTGGAAGGCGGTGCGGCCCGGCTGTTTGTCGGGCTCGGGGGCCCATCGTTCGGTGGCGGCGAGGTCGTAGGACTCGTAGGCGGGGGAGTGTGCGGTGCCTTCCATGCCCCGACCGTAACCGCACCGGCCGACAAACCGAGATATCCGGATCGACGCGGCCCTCAGGCCGTGGCCAGTTCGAGGGGCCGGGCTCGAAGGGCGAGGGCCTGTTCGTAGCGGAGCAGGACGAGCCGGGCCAACGCCGGGTGGTCGCCGAGCGGGGCCGCCGCCGGACCGGGCGCGGCGGCCGCGCACGCGGCGGAGAACCGGCCCGGCGCGGCGAAGTACGAGGCGACCGCGACCCGGTGGTGGCCCCGGGAGGTCAGCGCGCGAACGGCGTCGGGCACGCCGGGCGTGGCGGCGGAGGCGTAGGCCGGGACCACGGGCACCCCGTCGAGCCGCTCCGACAGCAGGGCGGCGCCGCGCGCGGTGTCGGCGGTGGAGTCCGGGTCGCGGGACCCGGCGGCGGCCAGCACCACCGCCGTCCCCGGGGTCCAGCCGGCCTCCAGGAGCCGCTCGTACAGGGCCTCGACGAGCAGCGGGTGCGGTCCGAGCGGGGCGGCGACGCGGACGCGCAGGTGTCCGGCACGGGCGGCGGCCGCGGGGAGGTCCCGCTTGACGTGGGTGCCGCGCCCCAGCAGCAGCGGCACGAGGACCGCCTCCCCGCCCGCCGGCAGCGCGCCGAGGGCGTCGCCGAGGAGCGGCTCGTTCAGCTCGACGTGCCCGAGGTGGACGTCGAGGCGGGGGCGCAGCTCGCGGACCCGTTCGAGGAGGGCGAGGACGGTGCGCGGGGCGCGCGGGTCACGGCTGCCGTGGGCCACGGCGACGAGGGTGGGCTGCATGTGGGGGCTCCGTGGGCGCGTGGTGGGCGCAGGCCGCTGAGCTGCGTGCCGAGTTGTGCGGTGATCCGGGTCAGCAGCTCGGCCGCGCTGCCGAAGGGGAGGGCGAAGGGTTCGGGAGGGTGCACCGGCTCCGTCATGGACCGATCCTGGGGGGCGCAGGTTGCGCGGGCGTTGCGTCGGGGTGACGGGTGTTTACGGGCTGCTCACCGGCGGGTGTACGCAGCCGTGCGCACGGCTGCGTACACCCGGTCCGGGTCCCTTCGGCCCGGGCCGGCGGGCGGCTCGGACTGCGGCGCCGGCCCGCCGTACGGATGCCATCGGTGAAACCGTCGGCCTCCCGCGCACGTCCTGACCTGCGGGTGCGGCATCGGCCGCAGTCCGGCCGGCACGACCAGGGGGAACTTCATGCGCACACCGCGCCCGCACCGGATCGCGCGCGCCGCGCGGGGGCTGGTGCCGCGCACCGTCAGGGCCCGGCGCCGACTCGTACGGCTCGTGATGGCGGCCTGCGTCCTCGCGCTGCTGCCCTCGGCGTGGACCCACGCGGTCGCCGCCGACCGGCTGCGCACCACGGCCGACGCGCCGCGGGCGGACGTGGCCGTCGTGTTCGGCGCGGGCCTGCTGTACGACGGCCGGCCCACGCCGTACCTCGCGGACCGGCTCGACGCGGCCGTGGAGCTGTACCGCGCGGGGAAGGTGAAGGTGGTCCTGGTGACGGGTGACAACAGCCGTAGCGAGTACGACGAGCCGAATTCGATGCGCGGCTACCTCACCGCCCACGGGGTGCCGGACGACCGGATCGTCAGCGACTACGCGGGCTTCGACACCTGGGACTCCTGCGTGCGCGCCCGGGAGATCTTCGGCGTGGACCGGGCGGTGCTGATCAGCCAGGGCTTCCACATCCGTCGCGCGGTCGCGCTGTGCCGGGCGGCCGGCGTGGACTCGTACGGGGTCGGCGTCCAGGACGTGCACGACGCCACCTGGTACTACGGCGGGACCCGCGAGGTCTTCGCGGCGGGGAAGGCGGCGCTGGACGCCGTGTTCAAGCCGGAGCCGCGATTCCTGGGGCCGAAGGAGGAGGGGGTGTCGCGGGTGCTGGCCGCTCTGGCAGACTGACGCCGCGATCGGCATATGCCGATTAGTCATATACCAGTCTGTACGTCAGGGGTGTGGAACCGTGGCTGTTGTGGATCTGGGCGGCAAGGCCGTCGTCATCACCGGTGGGGCCCGCGGTCTGGGCGCGGCGGCCGCCCGGGCCGTCGTCGAGGGCGGCGGCCGGGTGCTGATCACCGACGTGCTGGAGGCCGAGGGCGCCGCGACCGCGGCCGAGCTGGGGGACGCGGCGCGCTTCCTGCGGCACGACGTGACGAGCGAGGCCGACTGGGAGGCGGCGTTCGCCTACGCGGTCTCCGAATTCGGTCGGGTCGACGGGCTCGTGAACAACGCCGGCATCTCCACCGGCCAGTTCCTGGAACACGAGAGGGTCGAGCACTTCCGCCGGGTGGTCGACACCAACCTGGTCGGCGTGTTCATCGGCATCAGGACCGCGATCCCGCTCATGCGCGACAACGGCGGCGGCTCCATCGTCAACATCTCCTCCGCCGCCGGCCTGACCGGACTCGCCCTCACCGCCGGCTACGGGGCCTCCAAGTGGGGCGTGCGCGGCCTGTCGAAGATCGGTGCCGTCGAGCTCGCCGAGGCCCGGATCCGAGTCAACTCCGTGCACCCGGGCATGACGTTGACCCCGATGACCGCCCCGATCGGCATCGCGGCGGGCGAGGGCAACTACCCGGGCGCCCCGCTCGGCCGGGTCGGCCTCCCCGAGGAGGTGGCCGCCGCCGTCGCCTTCCTCCTCTCGGACTCCGCCGGCTACGTGACCGGCGCCGAACTGGCCGTGGACGGCGGCTGGACCGCGGGCCTGACGGTGAAGTACCTGACCGGCCGGTGACCCCGCGGACCGCCGTCCCCGCCCACTTGCCCGGCGACCCTCACCCCGGCCCCCGGCCGGTGGTGAGGGGGCCGTCCGGGAGGCGTAACCGGGGACGGCGGCCGGTGTAACACCGCCGACGCACGCTGGACGGCATGCACACCCCGGAAGCCGCCCCCGCCGCCGTCGCCACGCATTGCCCCTACTGCGCGCTGCAGTGCGGGATGAACCTGCGCCCCACACCCGGCGGCGACGGCGTGACCGTGGAGGAGCGGGCCGATTTCCCGGTGAACCGGGGCGCGCTGTGCGGCAAGGGCCGCACCGCCCCCGCCGTGCTGTCCTCCCGGGTGCGCCTCACCGAACCGCTCGTCCGCGACGACGCCGGCCGGCTGGTGCCGGCCGGCTGGGAGGAGGCCCTCGACAAGGTCGCCGAGGGCCTGGCCCGCACCCGCCGCACCCACGGCAACGACGCCGTCGGGATCTTCGGCGGGGGCGGGCTCACCAACGAGAAGGCCTACGCGCTCGGAAAGTTCGCCCGGGTCGCCCTGCGGACCTCGCAGATCGACTACAACGGCCGCTTCTGCATGTCCTCGGCGGCAGCCGCGCACCAGCGTGCCTTCGGCCTCGACCGCGGACTGCCCTTCCCGCTGGAGGACGTGCCCCGCACCGGCTGCGTGATCCTCGTCGGCTCCAACCCGGCCGAGACCATGCCTCCCGCGCTGCGCTTCCTCACCGAGCTGAAGGCGAACGGCGGCACCCTGATCGTCGTCGATCCGCGCCGCACCCGCACCGCCGAACAGGCCGACCTGCACCTGGCGCCCCGCCCCGGCACGGACCTCGCCCTGGCCCTGGGCCTGCTGCACCTGATCGTGGCCGAGGGCCGCACGGACGAGGAGTTCATCGCCGCCCGCACCACCGGCTGGCAGGAGGCGCGGGCCGGCGCGATGGCCCACTGGCCCGAACTCGTCGAACGGATCACCGGGGTCCCCGTGCCCCGGCTCCGCGAGGCGGTGGACCTCTTCTGCGCCCCCTCCACCGCCATGGTCCTCACCGCCCGCGGCCCGGAACAGCAGTCCAAGGGGACCGACACCGTCGGCGCGTGGATCAACCTGTGCCTCGCCACCGGCCGGGCCGGACGCCCCCTCTCCGGCTACGGCTGCCTCACCGGCCAGGGCAACGGCCAGGGCGGTCGCGAGCACGGCCAGAAGGCCGACCAGCTCCCCGGCTACCGCAAGCTCACCGACCCCGCCGCCCGCGCCCACGTCGCCGGGGTCTGGGGCGTCGACCCCGACACCCTGCCCGGCCCCGGCCGCAGCGCCTACGAACTCCTCGACGCCCTCGGCACCGACGTCCGCGCCCTGCTCCTCATGGGCTCCAACCCGGTGGTCTCCGCACCCCGCGCAGGCCACGTCGAGGACCGCATCCGCTCCCTGGACTTCCTCGCCGTCGCCGACGTCGTCCTGTCCGAGACCGCCGCCCTCGCCGACGTGGTCCTGCCCGTCACCCAGTGGGCCGAGGAGGCCGGCACCACCACCAACCTCGAAGGCCGGGTACTGCTGCGCCGACGCGCCCTCACCCCACCGCCCGGCGTTCGGAGCGACCTCGACGTCCTCCACGGCCTCGCGGCCCGCCTCGGCGTGGAGAAGGGCTTCCCCACCGACCCCGAGGAGGTCTTCGAGGAACTGCGGCGCGCCTCCGAGGGCGGCCCGGCCGACTACTCGGGCATCACCTGGGCCCGCATCGAAGCCGAACAGGGCGTCTTCTGGCCCTGCCCGCCCGGCTCGCCGGGCACGCCCCGCCTCTTCCTGGACCGGTTCGCCACCGATGACGGTCGGGCCCGGTTCGTCCCCGTCGTCCACCGGGACGCCGCCGAGACGCCCGACGCGCAGTACCCGCTGCTGCTCACCACCGGCCGGGTCGTGGCCCAGTACCAGTCCGGCGCCCAGACCCGCCGCGTGCCCGAACTCAACGAGGCCGCCCCCGGGCCCTTCGTGGAACTCCACCCGCGTCTCGCGGCCCGCCTCGGCGTCGACGACGGCGCCCCGCTGGCGGTCGTCTCCCGCCGCGGCCGGGTGGTGGCCCCGGCCCGCATCACCGACACGATCCGCGCCGACACGGTGTTCATGCCGTTCCACTGGCCGGGCGAGGGCCGCGCCAACACCCTCACCAACCCGGCCCTCGACCCCGTCTCCCGCATGCCCGAGTTCAAGACCTGCGCGGTCCGGGTGGAGGCGGCCGGCAACACGCCCTGAGGCCTGTCGTCAAAGTCCCGTCGTCGCCCGGAGGGCGGCCTGCCGGACACCGCGAGGCAGACGGGAGTTCGACGACAGGTCCTGAGGGGCCTCGCCGGAGAAGGTCGGACGCAGGGCCGCCGCCAGGCGCGCGACGAACGCCTCCTCGCCCGGTCCGGCCAGGTGCGGGTACTCCGCCTCGAAGTGCTCCCACTCGGCGCCGACGTACCCGTTCGGCACGAGGAACTCGATGTGCTCCGGGCCCACCTCCGCGTTCGGGTGGGGCCATTCGCCGGCCTCCCTGAACACCTCCTGCAAAAGGGAGTTCGGCAGCCGGTCGTGCTCCGCGAGCAGCACCGCGTCGTACAGGTCCTTGCCCTGCGGGTGCCGGTCGCTGATCAGCCACAACACCTTCCACGCCAGGGACAGCGCGGGCGTCGCCGCCAGGACCGTGGCCCCGCAGGCCAGTTCGACCGGTTCCGGCGGTCGCGCGAGCCGCTCGTTGAAGACGAAGTCCAGCTGGACCTGCCCGGCCGGCAGCCCCGGCACGGACCACGGCAGCACCATCCGACGACCGGGCACCCGGTCGTACGTCCAGATGTCCTCGCAGACCGCGCCCGGGGCCCGGATCCCGGCCCGACCGTCGGCCGCCGCCGCGATCCCCTCCAACATCCGCCCGGTACGCGCCGATTCCATCGGCCACGTGTGCGGGACCACCACGAAGTCCAGGTCGCCCGGCTCCCGCGCCGCCTCCCCGAACCGGTCCGCCAGCAGCACGCTGCCGCGCAGCACGAGCGAGTCCACCCACGGCGACTCCGAGATCGACAGCAGCACGGCGTCCATCGCCGCCCGCCGCGCCGCCACCCAGGCGACCGTCCGGGCCGGGTCGTCGAACACCGGGTCCCCGGCCCGGTACGCCCGGAAGTTGTGCCGCAGCGACGGATCGAAGAGGGCCCGTTGGCGCACGTCGTCCCCGGCCACCGGCCGGAGCGTGCGCGGCAGGTCCCCCGCCACCCGCGTCCCCTCGTCCAGCGGCTCCCGCGGCAGGTGCGTGCTCCGCGTCCCGAACTCCCGCCACGAGCTCATCGCGGCACCTCCCCGGTCCCGATCCAGCCCTCGTCGAGCGACAGGTCGCTGTCGTACAGCACGAACTCCCTTTCCTCCGAGAGGATCTCGTACCCGCGTTCCACCAGGACGGAGATCAGCGTGTCGCAGGCCGCCGTCGCCCCGGAGGCGGTGCCCCGGCAGCGCTGCGTGATGAAACGTTCTTGCAGACCGTCGGGGCCGGGCAGGGTGCGGCGGGCGTTCCACGACAGGTGGGCCCGGTGCTCCGTGACCAGCGCCTCCAGCGCCGCCCGGTCGTAGTCCGCCGGCAACCGCAGCTTCAGGTGGTGCTCGTAGTAGCCGCCGCCCGGCCCCGGGCTGTCCGTGGTCCACGGGACCGTCTCGACCTTGACCCGGACCGGATCGAAACCCGCCGCCCGCAGCTGCGGCACCAGTCGCTCGTGGCTCGTCCGGTCCGGCAGCGTCAACATCGGTTGGGAGAGCATCCGACCCCGGGCCAACAGGATGTGCGTGACCTTCAACTCCCGTACCGCGGCCCAGGATTCGAGTCGCTCCAGCTCCACCGCGTCCGGGCAGCGGACCGTCACGTGGGTTTCGTAGGTTCCGTGCGAAGACATGACATCGATCATCTCGGACATGCGTCCGATCCGCATCGGGGTTCCCACCGGGGGGTAACCATCCGGTCACGCACCGGACTCAGAAAATGCTCGCACGCCCCTCGTGGCGGTGATGTGCCGTACCCCACACTGAGGTGCGGTGCCACCGTCCTCGGAGCCCTGGAGGTCGCCCCCGTGCAGTCCCGGACCCTGACCGCGAACGTGAGCCACCCCGCCGCCCCCGCCGCCGAAGCGGAACCGGCCGACGACACCGAAGCCGTCGCCGTCGTCGCCGAAGAGCCCGACCCCGAGGCCGAAGCCGTGGACGACGAACCCGAGGCCCTGGAACCGGTCGACCGGGAGCCCGCGCCACGTACGCGCAGCAGGGACAACGCGGCCGGAGCGGGCCCGTCCGCGGACCTCTTCCGGCAGTACCTGCGCGAGATAGGCAGGATCCCGCTGCTCACCGCCGCCGAAGAGGTGGACCTCGCGCGGCGGGTGGAAGCGGGTCTCTTCGCGGAGGAGAAACTGGGCAACACCCCGGACCTCGACTCCCGGCTGGCCCACGACCTCGACAAACTCGTCGTCATGGGTCGGATGGCCAAGCGCCGCCTCATCGAATCCAACCTGAGGCTCGTCGTCTCCGTCGCGAAACGCTACGTCGGTCGCGGCCTCACCATGCTCGACCTGGTCCAGGAGGGCAACCTCGGACTGATCCGCGCCGTCGAGAAGTTCGACTACGCCCGCGGCTACAAGTTCTCCACGTACGCCACCTGGTGGATCCGCCAGGCGATGTCCCGGGCCCTCGCCGACCAGGCCCGGACCATCCGCGTCCCCGTCCACGTCGTCGAACTCATCAACCGCGTCATCCGGGTCCAGCGCCGCATGCTCCAGGAGCGCGGCTACGAGCCCACCGCCGAAGAGGTCGCCGTCCACCTCGAACTGACCCCCGAGCGGGTCATGGAGGTGCTCCGGCTCGCCCAGGAACCGGTCTCCCTGCACGCCCCCGTCGGCGAGGAGGACGACGTCGCCCTCGGCGACCTGATCGAGGACGGCGACGCCGCGTCGCCCGTGGAATCCGCCGCGTTCTTCCTGCTCCGCGAGCACCTCGAAGCCGTCCTGTCGACCCTCGGGGAACGCGAACGCAAGGTCGTCCAACTCCGCTACGGACTCGCCGACGGCCGGCCCCGCACCCTGGAGGAGATCGGCCGGATCTTCGGGGTGACGCGCGAACGGATCCGCCAGATCGAGTCCAAGACCCTCGGCAAGCTGCGCGACCACGCGTTCGCCGATCAGCTCCGCGGCTACCTCGACTGAGCCGAACCGCCCCGCGGCCACTCGACCGGAACGGGCAGGGGGCGCCCCGAAGGACGCCCCCACCCCGCTCGACCCCGCGGGTCAGTCGACCTCGGCCACCGCCTGCGCGAACTGCGCCGCGTACAGGCGCGCGTACGCGCCGCCCGCGGCCAGCAGCTCCTCGTGCGTGCCCTGCTCGACGATCGAACCGCTCTCCATGACGAGGATCACATCGGCGTCCCGGATCGTGGACAGCCGGTGCGCGATCACGAAGGACGTGCGGCCGTGCGCCAGGCGCGCCATCGCCTTCTGGATCAGCACCTCGGTACGGGTGTCCACCGAGCTCGTCGCCTCGTCGAGGACCAGGATCACCGGGTCCGACAGGAACGCCCGGGCGATCGTGATCAACTGCTTCTCGCCCGCGCTGACCCCGGCGCCCTCGTCGTCCAGCACCGTGTCGTAGCCGTCCGGCAGCGTACGGATGAACCGGTCCGCGTGGGCCGCGCGCGCCGCCTCCTGGACCTCCTCCCGCGTGACCTCGCGGGAGGCTCCGTAGGCGATGTTCTCCGCGATGGTCCCGCCGAACAGCCAGGTGTCCTGGAGGACCATGCCGATGCCGCCGCGCAGCTCCTCGCGGGTCATCTTCGCGATGTCCACGCCGTCCAGGGCTATCTCGCCGCCGGTGACCTCGTAGAAACGCATCAGCAGGTTCACCAGGGTGGTCTTGCCGGCGCCCGTGGGGCCGACGATCGCGACCGTGTGACCCGGCTCCACCGTCAGCGAGAGGTTCTCGATGAGCGGCTTCCCCGGCTCGTACCGGAAGGCCACCTTGTCGAGGGTGACCTGGCCGCGCAGGACCTCCGGACGCTCCGGAACCTCCACGTCCGGCTCTTCCTCCTCCGCGTCCAGCAGCTCGTACACCCGCTCCGCCGAGGCGACGCCCGACTGCACCAGGTTCGCCATCGACGCCACCTGCGTCAGCGGCATCGAGAACTGGCGCGAGTACTGGATGAAGGCCTGCACGTCACCGATCGACAGGGTGCCCGAGGCCACCCGAAGACCACCGACGACCGCGATCAGCACGTAGTTGATGTTCGACAGGAAGAACATCACCGGCTGCATGATGCCGCTGACCAGCTGTGCCTTGAACGAAGCCCGGTACAGCGCCTCGTTCTGCTCGGCGAAGACGGCCGCCGACTCCTCCTGCCGCCCGAACACCTTCACCAGCGTGTGGCCGGAGTACATCTCCTCGATGTGGGCGTTCAGCGCGCCCGTGCTCTTCCACTGCGCCACGAACTGCGGCTGCGACTTCTTGCCGATCCGCGCCGCGACGACCACCGACAGCGGCACGGTCACCAGCGCGACCAGCGCCAGCAACGGCGAGATCCAGAACATCATCACCAGCACGCCGACGATCGTCAGCAGCGAGTTCAGCAGCTGCCCCATCGTCTGCTGGAGCGTCTGCCCGATGTTGTCTATGTCGTTCGTCGCCCGGCTCAGCACCTCGCCGCGCTTCTGCCGGTCGAAGTACGACAACGGCAGCCGCGACAGCTTCGCCTGGAGCTCCTCGCGCATCCGGTAGACGGCGCCGTTCATCACGTGGTTCGACAACCGCGTCGCGACGAGCATCAGCAGACCGGCCAGCGTGAACACCAGCAACGCCCACAGCGACACCACCCCGACCGCGCCGAAGTCGATGCCCTTGCCCGGCGTGAAAGCGGTGCCCGACAGCATGTCGGCCATCCCGCCGTCACCGTTGGCGCGCATCCGCTCCAACGCCTGCTCCTTGGTGACCCCGGCCGGGAACTCCCGACCGACGATCCCCGCGAAGACCAGGTCCGTCGCGTTGCCGAGGATCTTCGGGCCGACGACCGCGCAGCCCACGCTGCCGACCACCGCCGCGACCATGCCCCACAGCTTCGCCCGGTCCTGCGCCAGCTGCCCCAGCAGCCGCTTGCCCGACCCCTTGAAGTCCATGGACCGCTCGGCCGGGCCCATCATCATCCGTCCTCCGGGCCCGCTCATGCGGCCTCCGCCTCCGTCAGCTGGGAGAGCACGATCTCCCGGTAGGTCTCGTTGTCGGCCATCAGCTCGTGGTGCCGTCCCTCACCCACGACCGCGCCCTCGTCCAGGACGATGATCCGGTCGGCGTCGCGGATCGTGGAGACCCGCTGCGCGACGATGACCACCGTCGCGTTCTCGGTCTCCCGGGACAGCGCCGCGCGCAGCGCGGCGTCCGTCGCGTAGTCCAACGCCGAGAACGAGTCGTCGAAGAGGTAGATCTCCGGCCGCTGCACCAGCGTCCGGGCGATGGCCAGGCGCTGTCGCTGCCCGCCGGAGACGTTCGTACCGCCCTGCGAGACGGGCGCGTCGAGCCCGCCCTCCAGCTCGGAGACGAACTCCTTGGCCTGGGCGACCTCCAGGGCCTGCCACAGCTCCTCGTCGCTCGCCCCGGGGCGCCCGTAGCGCAGGTTGGAGGCGATCGTCCCGGAGAACAGGTACGGCTTCTGCGGAACCATGCCGACCGTCCGGGCCAGCAGCGCCGGATCGATGCGGCGCACGTCCTCCCCGTCGACGAGGACCTCGCCGCCGGTCGCGTCGAACAGCCGCGGGACCAGGCCCAGCAGCGTCGACTTCCCGCTGCCCGTCGAGCCGATCACCGCGGTCGTCTCGCCGGGACGGGCCACCAGGTCCACCCCGCGCAGCACCGACGCCTCGGCTCCCGGATAGCGGAAGTCGGCGCCGCGCAGTTCCAGCCGCCCGCGCAGTGCCAGTTCGCGCACCGGATCGGTGGGCGGCACCACGCTCGACCTGGTGTCCAGGACCTCCTGGATGCGCTCGGCGCAGATCTCCGCGCGCGGCACCATCATGAACATGAAGGTGGCCATCATCACGGACATGACGATCTGCATCAGGTAGGCGAGGAAGGCCGTCAGCTGGCCGATCTCCATGCCGCCGCTGTCGACGCGCATCGCGCCGAACCAGATCACGGCGACGCTGGACACGTTCACGACGAGGATCACGACCGGGAACATCAGCGCGAGCAGCTTGCCCGCGGCCAGCGACACCCCGGTCAGGTCGGCGTTCGCCTCGCGGAAGCGCTCCTTCTCGTACGGGTCGCGCACGAAGGCGCGGATCACCCGGTTGCCGGTGATCTGCTCGCGCAGGACCCGGTTCACGGTGTCGAGCCGGTCCTGCATCTGCCGGAACAGCGGCCGGGTCCGGAAGACGATCGCACCGACCGACAGCCCGAGGACCGGCACCACGGCGAGCAGCACGCCGGACAGCTTCACGTCCAACGACAGGGCCATCGCGATGCCGCCGACGCACATGATCGGCGCCGAGACCATCAGCGTGAACGTCATCAGGGCCAGCATCTGGACCTGCTGGACGTCGTTCGTCGTACGGGTGATCAGCGACGGGGCGCCGAAGTGACCCAGCTCCCGGGCGGAGAAGCTCTGCACCCGGTCGAAGACGGCGGCCCGGATGTCGCGCCCCAGCGCGGCCGCGGTGCGGGCGCCGTAGTAGACGGCCCCGACGTTGCAGACCAGCTGGACGAGCGAGACGCCGAGCATCAGGGCGCCGAAGCGCAGGATGTAGCCGGTGTCACCGTTGACGACACCGTTGTCGATGATGTCGGCGTTGAGCGTCGGCAGGTAGAGGCTCGCACTGGTCTGCAGCAGCTGCAGCAGCACCAGGGCGGCGATCGGTTTCCGGTACGGACCCAGATGGGTCCGCAGAAGTCGTATGAGCACGCGCAGGCTCCGGTCGGCAAGATCGAGGGGGTTCCCTCCATCTTGTGCCAACCGGCACCCCGATCCCCACCGGATTTCGTAAAGCCCGGTCAAAAGGAGGAGGGCGCCCGCGTCCCCGGACCTAGAACTGGAACGCGCCCGGGTGCAACTGCTCCCGGGTGGCGATGTACTGCTGGCGCACCGCCTGCCAGGTCGGGTAGTCCTCACCGGGCTCGAACACCTGCGCCGCGGCGGCCGGCCAGATCGGCGGGGTGTGCGGGGCCAGCGTGCCCCGGTGCACGCCGAGCGCCCACGCCGCCTGCCGGGCCGCGCCCAGCGCCGCGTAGTCGGCCGGAGCGGGGACCACCACCTGCGTCCCGAACAGACCGGGCGCCGCGACCTGCACGGCGGGCAGGTCGGCCGCCGCGCCCAGCAGGAACACCCGCCGGATCCCGACGCCCCGGTGCCGCAGCACGTCGAGGGCGTCCACCAGCCCGCACAGCATGCCCTCGAAGGCCGCCCGCGCCAGGTGTTCGGGCTTCATCGAGTCCCGGCGCAGCCCGCTCAGGGTGCCCGCGGTGTGCGGCAGGTTCGGCGTCCGCTCGCCCTCCAGGTACGGCAGGAGCACGAGCCCGTGTGCACCGGGAGTCGACTTCAGCGCGAGCGCGCTGAGTCCTTCCAGGTCGGTGCCGAGCATGTCGGCGGTGCCCCGCAGGGCCCGTACCGCGTTGGAGGTGTTCACCACGGGCAGGTGCATGCCGCCCGCGTCGGCGAGAGAGGTGATCAGACCGCCCGGCTCCGCGAGGGCCTCGTGGTGGACGGCCATCACCGAGCCCGAGGCGCCCAGGGAGACCACCGCGTCACCCGGCCCCAGACCCAGCCCGAGGGCGGCGGCCATCGTCTCGCCGGTCCCGGCGGAGATCAGCAGCCCCTCGGGCGTCATCCCGGCGGCCTCGGCCGGGCCGAGCACCTCGGGCAGCAGCGCCTGCCGGCCCAGCGCCAGCTCGACCAGGTCCGGACGGTACGAGCCGGTCGCCGCCGACCAGTAACCGGTCCCGGAAGCGCCGGCCCGGTCGGTGGTGCGGCGGGCGGGCCGGCCGAGCAACTGCCAGACGAGCCAGTCGTGCGGGGACATCAGGACCGCCACCCGGCGGGCCGCCTCCGGCTCCGTCCGTGCCAGCCAGGCCAACTTCGCCAGCGGCTGGGCCGCGTGCGGCACCGAACCCACGGCCTGCACCCACGCCTGACGCCCGCCGAGCGCCTCGACCAGATCCGCCGCGGCGACCTGCCCCCGCTTGTCGTTGCCGACGAGCGCGGGACGTACGAGTCCGCCCTGCGAGTCCAGCGGCAGGACGCCCTGCTGCTGCGCCGAGACACCGATCGCCTCGACGCCCTCCAGCAGCCCGCCGCCCGCGGCCTCGCCGAGGGACAGCAGCCAGGCCTGCGGATCGGTTTCGTGGGGGACCGTCTCACCGGCGGACTGCGGATGGGGCGCGTAGCCCTGGCGCAGCACGGCGCCCGTGTCCGCGTCACAGACGACGATGCGAGTGAAGGTGGAACTGCTGTCCAGTCCGGCGACTATCCCCATGCGGAGAATTCTGCCGCACGCCCGTGCCGGGCTTCCGCGCGGACTCCGTCCCACCCGCGCCCGGGCCTCAGGTGTTGCTCGTACCCCACTCGTCCTCGGTGGCCGAGCCGTTCCCGACGCGGTCCCGCAGGGTCCGTACCCGCTCGGACAGCGAGTCCGGGACGGCGTCGCCGACCTTCTGGCTCACCACGGCGAAGGCCTTGCCGGCGACCTGGCGCCCGCTCTGACCGGCCGTTTCGGCGGCGTTGCGCACCACGGGGTTCTGCGCGACCTGCCGCGCGGACTTCTTCAGCTGCTCGTAGCGCTCGCGTCCCGCCCGTGTTCCGAGGACGTATCCGAGGGCCAGTCCGACCACGAACGTGACCTTGTACCGCATGCCTGCCACCCTTCGTCGTGTGGTGCCCGGCCCGCTGGCGATACCGATTGGCGGAGCACCCCCCTGCTTGCGCTAATCTATGACTCGCAACGAGCGCTCGCCCCCCGGCAAGGCCGGAGGTGGGCCGTTCGATGCACCCGCAGCAATCCCCTGTAGCTCAATTGGCAGAGCAGCCGACTGTTAATCGGCAGGTTACTGGTTCGAGTCCAGTCGGGGGAGCGCGGTCCCCTGTAGCTCAATTGGCAGAGCAGCCGACTGTTAATCGGCAGGTTACTGGTTCGAGTCCAGTCGGGGGAGCAAAGAAGAAGGGGACCCGGGTGGGTCCTCTTTTTTTTGCCCGGACCCTGGAACCGGGCAGCACTCAACGCGGTCTCTCTGAACAGCGAAGCCGATCATGCGAGGCATCCGAGGCAGGAGATCGTATGAGCGGCTATGCTGCGGCAGACGGCGCGCACACATGTACGCGCCACGCCGTAAAGGGGCGGTAGCTCAGCCGGTTAGAGCAGCGGACTCATAATCCGTCGGCCGTGGGTTCGAGTCCCACCCGCCCCACCGCAGAGCAGGTGTGCAGAAACGATAAGGCGGTCCTTCGGGGCCGCCTTTCGCGTGTTCCGGGTCGTGTTCCGGCGCCCGGCCCGGTGCGGCCGCGGGCGCCGGGACGGCCGGGGCCGCACCGGGGGACGGGGCGGTCGGTGACGCGGACTAGAAGTTCTCGGTCTCCTCCACCAGGTGGCGCAGTACGTCGTCGAGGTCCTGGCGGCGGGCGAAGGCGGCGCGCTGGCGGGCGGCGCCCGAGCCGTCGCGCAGGAGTCCGCCCAAGGTCTTGGCCGCGTGGTCGAGGTCACCGGCGGCGGCCAGCTCCGGGGCGACCAGGTCGAGCAACGCCTCCGCGAGATCGGCGGCCGGGAGTTCGACCCCCGTGTACGGGTCCAGCCCGAAGCCCTCCAGCCCGTCGTGCGCGGCCCGCCAGCGCGCGAGGCGCAGGACGTCGTCCCGCAGGGCCGGCTCCGGCACCCGCTCCGTGATGTCGCGCAGGGCGGTGGCCACCAGTGCGCGGGCCAGCTCGGCCTGGAGGACGGCCGTGTCGATGTCCGGCGACATGTCGGGCGCCCGGATTTCGAGCGTGGGCCAGTTCCCGGACGGGCGGAGGTCCCAATAGACCATCTTGGTGTCCAGGGCCGCCCCGGAGCCGAGCAGGGTCTGCACCGAACGCCGGAAATGGGCGGTCGACGTGAAGTGCGGGGGCAGCCCCGCGGAGGGCCAGCCCGACCAGGCCATGGCCCGCCAACTGGAGTGGCCGGTGTCGCGGCCGCCCCAGAAGGGGGAGTTGGCCGCCAGCGCGATCAGAGTGGGCAGCCAGGGTCTGACCCGGTTCGACACCGCCACGGCCGTGTCCACGTCGAGGGTGCCGATGTGGACGTGGCGTCCGCAACTGACCAGGGTGTCGGTCAGGGCGCCGAAGCGGCGGTGCTGCTCGCGTTGGCGGGGCTCGTCGTCGGTCAGGTGCAGCGGCCCCGCCAGCGCCACGACCGGCGAGGGCGCCGCGAGCAGCCGGCAGCCGTGCGCGCGGGCGGCCCGGGCGAGGGTGCGCCGCAGGGCGGCGAGCTCCTCGCGCAGGGTGACCGCGGAATCGGCGACCGGGGTGGAGATCTCCACCTGGTACCGGGTCCCCTCGGCGTGCAGCTCGTGGGGGAGTCCGGCGGCGGTGGCGAGGACGTGCTGAGCGGCCGGGACCACCCGCAGGGTGCGGGCGTCGACGAGGAGGAACTCCTCCTCGACCCCGACGGTGAGGGGGGAGGTGCGGCCTCTCGCGGTGCGCAGGCCGTGGCCCGTGGGGCCGGTGTCGCCGGTGCTCGTGGTGCTGTTGCCAGGTTCGATCACTACGCCTCCCTGGACATACGAGTCTTTTCATCATGAGCCGAGCGGGAGGCGAGGAGGGTACGGCGATTCGGTCAAATGTCCGGTGATAGTGGCGGGTTAGCAGCAGGACCCGGCCGGCCCTGGGACGCCGGATCCGGGTGGGGAAGGCGTTGCGGATGTGTGAACAAACGGCCCGCGGCCCCGGAGCCGCCCGCAGGCGGGTGGTTATCATCCGCTGTGACCGGTACCGCCTCTCCTCCGCAGCCCCGCCGACGCATATTCGCCGACCTGACGCCCCTGCGCGCCTCCTCCGACTACCGTCGGCTGTGGGTCGGGAGCACCATTTCCTGGCTGGGCCAGGCGATGACCGCGCTCGCCATCTCGCTCCAGGTCTACGAGATCACCGGATCCAGCTTCGCGGTCGGCCTGGTCGGACTCTTCTCGCTGGTCCCGCTCGTCGCCTTCGGCCTGTACGGCGGCGCCATCGCCGACACCGTGGACCGGCGCAAACTCGGCCTCTACAGCTCCCTCGGCCTCACCGGACTGTCCCTCGCCCTGGCCGGAGCCGCGCTGCTCGACTACCACCGGGTCTGGCTGCTCTACGCGGTCGTCGCGCTCCAGGCCGTCTGCGGGGCGCTCAACGGGCCCGCCCGGTCGGCCATGATCCCGAGGCTGCTGCCGAAGGAGCAACTGCCCGCCGCCAACGCGCTGAACTCCGTCACCATGACCACCGGGATGATGGCCGGGCCCGTCCTGGGCGGTGTGATCGTCGGCTGGTGGGGCTACCAGGCGGCGTACGTGATCGACGCCGTGACCTTCGGCGCCGCCCTCTACGCCATGTGGCGGCTCCCGTCGATGCTGCCCGAGGGCAAGCAGGGGCGGGCCTCGGTCATGGACGGGCTGCGGTTCCTCGGTACCCGGCCCAACATCCGGATGACGTTCTTCTCCGACCTGGCCGCGATGGTGCTGGCCCAGCCCCGCGCGCTGTTCCCGGCCATCGCCGTGCTCTGGTACGGCGGTGACGCCAGGACGGTCGGCCTGCTCGTGGCCGCGCCCGCCGTGGGCGCGCTGCTGGGCGGACTGTTCTCCGGTTGGCAGGGCCGGATCCGCAGCCACGGGCTGGCGATCCTGATCTCCGTCGCGGCGTGGGGGCTGGCCGTGGCCGTCTTCGGGCTGACCCGGAACCTGTGGGCCGGCCTGTTCTTCCTGGCCGTCGCCGGCTGTGCCGACACCGTCTCCATGGTGTTCCGCTCCACCATGCTCCAGGCCGCCACCCCGGACGGCATGCGCGGCCGGCTCCAGGGCGTCTTCATCGTCGTCGTCGCGGGCGGACCCCGACTCGGGGACTTCCTCGCCGGGGCCGCCGCCGAGCTCACCTCCCCGGCCGTCGCCATCACCGGCGGCGGGCTCGGATGCGTCCTCGTCGTGGGCCTGCTCGCCGCCCGCTGGCGCGACTTCGCCCGCTACGACGCCCGCTCGCCGCAGGCCTGAAACCCGACCCCGGCGACCTACGCGTCCACCGGCTCACGGGTGCGTTCGCCGCCCCGGTCCCCGGTGTTGCGGGTGCCGGCGGGCTCGAAGAGCAGGATCGCCACCTCCTCGTCCGCCACCGGCTGGTGCTCGACCCCGCGCGGGACCACGTACAGCTCGCCCGGGTGCAGGACGACCTCGCCGTCCCGAAGTCGGATCGTGAGGGTGCCGCTCACCACGAGGAACATCTCGTCGGTGTCCTCGTGGCTGTGCCACACGAACTCGCCGTGCAGCCGGGCCGCCTTGACCTCGTAGTCGTTGACGCGGGCGATCCGGCGCGGAGCCCACCGCTCCGTGAAACCGGCGAGCTTCTCGGCGATGTTGACCTTCTGTGTCGTCATGTGGACAGGCTGCCCCGGCGGGCGGGGCCGGTCTTGTACGTTCCTGACATGGCCGCCGCACCCCCGCGCAGTACCGTCACCGCCTGGCGGCCGTCGGTCGCCGGCATCGCCGAGGTCTTCCACGCCCGGTTCACCGCGCACGCCTACCCGGCGCACGTCCACGACACCTGGACCCTGATGCTCCTCGATCGCGGCCGGGTGGACTTCGCCCTCGACCGTGAGCGGCACGGCGCCGACGCCCGTGACCCGGTGATCCTGCTGCCGCCCGGCGTGGCCCACGACGGCCGGACCGTCACCGGGACGGGCTTCCGCAAACGGGTGCTGTACCTCGACACCTCAGTCCTGCCGGAACGGTTGACCGGGGCCGCCGTGGACGCCCCGCTGCTGCGCGACGCGGCGCTCGGGGAGCGCCTGGACGGGCTGCACCGGGCCTTGGCCGCGCCCGATCCGTTGGAGGCCGAGACGCGGTTGGCCTTCGTGGGGGAGCGGCTGCGGTGGTGGTTGGCCGGGCGGCGGCCCGCGCCGTACGAGGGGCCGGGCGTGGGGGTCGCCGTACGGCTGCGGGAGCTGCTGGACGCCCGGGTGGTCGAGGGCATCACGCTCGCGCAGGCCGCGGCCGCGCTGGGCGGCGTACATCCGACCCACCTCGTGCGGGCCTTCCGGCGGGCCTACGGGCTGCCGCCGCACTCCTACCTGATCGGACGACGGGTGGCCCGGGCGCGGGAGTTGCTGTTGGCGGGGACGCCGGCCGCGGAGGCGGCGACGGCGGCAGGGTTCCACGACCAGGCGCACCTGACGCGTCACTTCGGACGGTACGTCGGGATCGGGCCGGCCGGATTCGCCCGTTCCAGCCGTAGGTGAAGGGGAGTTGGCGGGTTCGTTGCGATGCAGTTGCCGCCCCTTCCCATTTATTTCTGTTCGACATATGACAGTCCGGCAGTACTCGCCCGCGCCGACGCGGACGATCCAGCAGGACCAGTCGAACCAGGAGGAAGGCCTTCATGCGCCTTCGCACGCTCGTCACCACCGCGGTGACCACCGCCGCACTCGCCGGAGCACTCACCCCGCAGGCCGTCGCGGCCCCCGAGGACCGTGCCTGCTCACCCCACCTGTCGGTCAGGGGATTCTCCGACTCGCTCGACAAGAGCCTCCTCGGCGGGCGACTGGTCGGCGGCATCTCCGGCCTCTCTCTCGACCGCGACGGTTCGGTCGCCGCGATCTCCGACAAGTCGGCGCTCTACCGCCTCAAGGTCGCCCGCGGCGACACCCCGACGGCCACGGCCACCGCCCGGCTGCCCCTGACGGACGGCGCCGGGAAGGCGCTGGACTCCGAGGGAGTGGTCGTCGACCGTGACGGCACCTACCTCGTCACCGATGAGAACGCCCCCGCCGTCCGCCGCCACAGCCGCACCGGCGGGATCCTCGACACCCTGCCCGTCCCGCCCGCGTTCCGCCTCGCGCCACAGGGGCGGGCCACCGTGAACCAGACCTTCGAAGCGCTCACCCTGCTGCCGGGCGGCCGCACCCTCGTCGCCGGCGTCGAGGGCCCGCTCGCCGGCGACGGCGAGGACGCGCGGGGCCGCACCCTGCAACGCGTCCAGACCTGGGAGCGCGGCCGGGACGGACGGTTCGTGCTCGGGCGCCAGTACGCCTACCCCGTCGACGCCGGCCACGGCCTGGTCGAGCTCGCGCCGACCCGCGACGGGCGACTGATCGTGCTGGAACGGGGCTTCACCCAGCAGTTCGCCATCACCGTGCGGCTGTACGTCGCCGACCCGCTCGGCGCGAGCGACACCACCCGGATCGACACCCTCACCGCCGGCCCCGGCCTGCGGGTCGCCCGCAAGACACCCATCGGCGACCTGAACGACTGCCCGACGCTCGGCGCCCCGTCGAAACTGCCGCAGAACCACCCGCTGGTCGACAACGTCGAGGGCATGGTCGTCCTCGACGACGACAGCCGAGGCCGCACCCGACTGCTGCTGGCCAGTGACGACAACGAGTTCCCCCAGCAGATCACCCGGCTCTACACGCTGGACGTGCGCCTGCCGGCGCGCCGCCACCGCTAGGCCCTGCCCTACGGTCCGACCACACCCCGGGCCACACCGAGCGCCACCAGGTCCTGGGGACGGATGCGCAGCTGCTCCGCCGTCTCCGGGGCCCGGTCCGCGGGGCGCTTGAGGATGGCCGCCGCCAACTCCGGGGCGATCACGGAGAAGTAGCTGTCCGGGGTCACCCAGGTGTTCCCGGGCGCGGCCAGCGCCAGCGCGCCACCCGAACCGCCCTCCCCGATCAGCAGGGTCGTCACCGGGACCGTCGCCGCCGCGAGCGCCGCGAAGGCATCGGCGATGGCCGCGCCGGCCCCCGCGTGCTCCGCCGCGGCGTCGTTGGCCGCGCCGGGGGTGTCCACCAGGGTCAGCACCGGGATCCCGAGCCGGTCCGCGAGCCGCACCAGGCGGGCGGCCGTACGGTAGCCCGCCGGGCGGGTGGCGGTGCCGCACTGGGCGGCGTACGCCACGGCCCGCCCGTCCCGCACCCCGAAACCGCACAGCATCCCCGGATCGACGCCGCCGGCGCGGTCCCCGGAGACCGGCAGCCACAGGTCGAAGTACGCCTCCAGGTACGCCTGGGCGCGGGGCCGGGCCGGACGCCGGGCCAGCAGGACGGCGTCCCAGCCGGTCGCCGGCGGCGGCACGTCGGCCAAGGCGGCCGGCGGCTCCACGGCCCCCGCCGGCCGGGGCGCGGTCAGCACGCGCAACCAGTCCGCCAGCACCGCGGGCAGCTCCGCCGGGGGCACCACGGCATCGACGTGCCCGGCGGCGTACTGGCCCTCGGCGGTGTAGGCCGCCGGATCGGCGTCGGCGGGCCGCACCCGGGACCCGGCGAAGCCGACCTGCGCCCCCGGGAGCGCGAGCACCACGTCCGCGCCGGCCCCGAGGGTGGCCCACCCGCCGCCGGTCGTCGGATCGCGCAGCACCGCGATCTGCGGCAGCCCGGCCGCCCGGGTCCGTACGCACTGCGCGGCGACCCGCTGGAGCTGGGTCAGCGCGAGCATCCCCTCCTGCATCCGGGAGCCGCCCGTGGCGATCAGCGACACCAGCGGCAGGCCGCGCTCCCGAGCGTGCCCGTACGCGGCTTCGAGCCGGTCTCCGGTGCGGCGCCCGAGGGACCCGCCGAGGAATCCGAACTCGAACGAGATCAGGCCGACTTCGCGGCCACCGATGCGGGCGGTGCCGGTCACGACGGACTCCTGCTCACCGGTACGGGCCGTGGCCCGGGCCCGGGAGGCGTCGTAGCCGGCCCAGCCGAGGGGGCCGTCGGCCGGTGACTCCCCCGGCGGGGAGGGGAGTTCGGCGAAGCTGTCGGGATCCACGAGGGCGGCGATGGCGGCGCGGGCCGAGAGGCGGGTCGTCACCCCCACACCCTAGGCCCGCCCCCACCGAACGCCCGTCCCCGGTGCACACCCACCATCCCGGCCCCGCGCCGCCGGGGGGTTACGGGTGCAGGCTCCCGGGGCGCCGCCCCGCGCCTCAATCGCCGGCGGGGCTGGGGTGTGCGGCGGTGCCGGACGGGCAGCGGGGCCGGGTGGCCCGTAGAACGGGAGGAAGCGGGGTCACGGTGCAGGTTCCCGGGGCTCCGCCCCGGACCCCGCGCCTCAAACGCCGGCGAGGCTGAAAGGCCCGCCTCAAACGCCGGCGAGGCTGAAAGGTCCGCCTCAACCGCCGGCGGGGCTGAAGGTCCGCCTCAATCGCCGGCGGGGCTGGATTTGGTCGGGGTCGGGGACGGGGTGGGGTGTCGGCCGGGACTAAAACGTGATTTGTTGGCGCAAGGCGCCGCCCGGCCATCGCAGCCCCTGCCAGGGCGCGATAAATCATGCCCGTCCCGGACGACACCCCACCCCGGCACCGGCCCCGACCCACCCGCAGCCCCCGACCCACCCCCGACCCGGCCCCCCAAGCAACCGCCCGGCCAGGGCTAGAGCGGTGACTGCCACCTCAGGGTCGTGCCGCACGTGCCCGAGTCCGTGCGGCCGTCGTCGGAGACGGTCAGGTGGACCCGGGTCGGGGTCGCGTCGACGCCGACCTCGATGGAGGTGACCCCGACCCGACGGTGCGCCGCGGCCAGCGCACCGCGCAGGGCGGCGAGCAGATCCCCCGCCACCGGCTCCGACAGCAACGCGTCCACCGCTCCCGCGAAGTGCACCGACGGCTGGAACCCCAGCAGCACCGCCGCCCCGCCGGTCTCCCGCAGGACCCGCCCCCGGAACGTCGTGGGGGCGTCGGTCGGCGGCTGCTGGAGGGCGAAGATGGCCGTGCGGACCTCCTGGATGGTGGAGTCCAGCTCGTCGACGGCACGGCTCAGTTCCTCACCGACCGTGTCCCCGGTCGGCGCGTTCGAGGAGCGCCGCCGCGTGCTCTCCAGCATCATCTCCGTGGCGAACAGCCGCTGGACCACCAGGTCGTGCAGGTCCCGCGCGATCCGGTCCCGGTCCTCGTAGACGGCCAGCTGTTCGCGGTCGTGCTGCGCGTCCGCGAGGACGAGCGCCAGCGCGGCCTGGGAGGCGAACTGCGAGGCCAGCAGCCGGTCCACGGCGTCGTACGGCGGCCCGCCCCGGGCCCTGGGCAGGGCCAGCGTCCCGATCAGTTGGCCGCCGCTCTGCAGCGGCAGCATCATGCTCGGGCCGAAGCGTTCCCGTACGTGGGTGGTCATTCGCGGGTCGGTGGCGGAGTCGTCGATGAACACGGGTTCCCCGCCGAGCAGTTGCTCCAGCACCGCCGAACCGGGCTCGATGGCCGTGCCCACCAGGTCCCCGGGGTCCCCGTGCGTGGAGGCGGCGACGATCTCCATACCGCCCTCCGGGGTCGGCTGGAGCACCACCCCGGCCGCGGCGTCCGCCAACAGCCGGGCCCGCTCGGCCACGCACATCAGGGCGTCAGCGGCGGGCCGCCCCGCCAGTAGGGTGGTCGTGACCGCGGCGGCGCCCTCGATCCAGCGTTCCCGCCGCCGTGCGGTCTCGTACAGCCGGGCGTTGCCGATCGCTATGCCCGCCTGGGAGGCCAGGACGCGCAGCAGTGCGACGTCCGCGTCGGTGAACGGGCCGCCGCCGCGCTTCTCCGTGAGGTACAGGTTCCCGAAGACCTCGGTGTGGACCCGGATCGGTACGCCGAGGAAGCCGTGCATGGGCGGGTGGCCGGGCGGGAAGCCCGCCGAGCGCGGGTCCTGCGTCAGGTCGTCCAGCAGGAGCGGTCGGGGATCGGTGATCAGCGCCCCGAGAAGGCCGGCGCGGCCGTCGGGGAGCCGGCCGATCGCGGCCCGCTCGTCCTCGGTCAGGCCGGCGGTGAACAGCTTGGTCAGCCGGACGCGCTCGGGGTCGACGACCCCGAGCGCCCCGTACCGTGCCGCGCACAGTTCGGCGGCGGATTCCACGATGTGCTGGAGGGTGGAGTCCAGTTCCAGCTCCGAGCCGACGCTGAGGACGGCTTCCAGCAGGACCGGGAGGCCGGCCGGTTCGGTGGCGGGAGCCGTTTCCCCCGTCATCCGGCCAACGGGTTGAGAACCATGGGTGCGATCTTCCCTTCCAGCATCGCGCCGAGGCCGAGCACGGCGCACACGTCGGGCCGTTCCGCGATGGCGACGGGCATTCCGGTGGCGTCGCGCAGCATCTGGTCCAGGCCCGGCAGCAGGGCGCTGCCGCCCACCATCATGATCCCCCGGTCCGTCAGGTCCGCGACCAGGTCCGGAGGGCAGTCGCGGAGGACCTTGCCGATGCCGTCGATGACGGCGGTCAGCGGGGTGTGGATGGCGTCGCGGACCGCGGCGGTGTCCACCTGGACGGACCGGGCGAGTCCGGTGGCCACGTCGCGGCCGTGGATGAGGGTGGAGGTCGGGCCCTCGGGGGTGAGTCCGTTGCCGTGGAGGGCCAGCTGGAGCGGCCGGACGGCCTGGCTCGGCAGCATCAGCTCGTGTGCGTGGCGCAGGTGCTGGACCACGGCGTGGTCGATGGCCTCGCCGCCGATGGGGATCCGCTGGGCGGTGACGATCGAGCCGAGGGAGAGGACCGCCACCTGGGTGGCCGCCGCCCCGCACACCATGATCATCGTCGCGGTCGGCTGCTCCACGGGCAGGCCGCAGCCGACGGCCGCCGCGATCAGGGTGTCGACGAGTTCGACGCGGCGGGCGCCGAGCCCGACGAGGGTCTCGACGGTGGCCCGCTGGGCCAGCGGGTCCGCGTCGTGCGGGGTGCAGGCGGCGGCGCGCAGCCGGGGCTTGCGGCGCAGTGCGCGGCGCAGCTTCTCGCCGAGCAGGTGACGCAGCATCCGCTGGGCCATTTCGATGTCGACGACGGTGCCGCCGGAGACCGGACGGACGACCCGGATGTAGTCGGGCGTACGGCCCGTCATCCGTTCGGCGAAGGTGCCGACGGCGATGAGCGCGCCGGTCCGGGTGTTGACGGCGGCGACGCTGGGCTCGTCGACGACCAGGCCGGCGCCCTTCACGTACACGCGGGTCCTGGCGGCTCCCAGGTCGACGGCGACGTGGCAGCGGCGCAACTGCTCAAGACTTACGGTCACGGCAGGTCCTCCCGAGAGCACTGACGCAAAGGACCGACGGGTGCCGGTCGCAATTCATATCTTCTCGGGTAAATGGGGTGGGGCGCCCGTTGAGATGCTCCGGGCGGGGTGGGGCGGACGGGTCCGGAGGTGCTGCACGGGGGTGGATTTCTGTACCGACAGGCACCACCATGCGCGCACGTCCGCGCTACTGGCGCGTAACAAGGTAAAGGGGACCCGATGCTGACGCCCCGCCAGACGATCCTGGCGCTCCTGGCGCTCTGCGCCGCCCTGCTCGCGCCGCTGCCGGCCCACGCGGCCACCGGCACCCCCGCCGGTCCGTCCGTCGGCGTCCGCAATCCGGTGGTCCTCGTCCACGGGTACAACGCCGACCCGGGCGTCTGGGGCTCCCTCAGGGAGGACCTGAAGGCCGACGGGTACACCGACTCGGAGCTCTTCTCGTGGGGTTACGACACCCACCGGTCCGTCAACGAGGTCCTCTCCGGACGGCTCGCCGCCTACGTCGACCAGGTCCGCCGTCAGACCGGCGCCGCCCGGGTCGACATCGTCAGCCACTCCTTCGGATCCCTCGTCAGCCGCTGGTACGTCAAGTACGGGGGCGGTGGCGCGAGCGTCGGGCGCTGGGTCTCGCTGGCCGGCCCCAACCACGGCACCTCCACCGCCTGGGCGTGCGCGCTGTGGGACCAGGCGTGCCGGGACATGACCCCCGGCTCCTACGTCGTGAAGAACCTCGCCGCCGGGGACGAGACCCCGGGTGACGTGCGGTACGCGACCTTCTGGTCGGAGTGCGACGAGATCGTCAACCCCGACAGCAGCGTCCCGCTCACCGGCGCGGTCAACACTCCGGTCGGCTGCCTCGACCACAACGAGCTGCTCGGCGACGAGGCCACCTCGGCGGGGGTCCGCGCCTTCCTCGCCTCCTGAAGCGCCCCGGCGCTCCTCCCGCGTCCGGGCGCGCGCCCCTTCCCGCGCCCCCGACCGGGCCGCCCCGCCCCCTCAGCCCGTTCCCGGCGCCCCGCCGTCGGTGACCCGCTGGAGCAGCCCGTACGTGAACTCCGCCACGTACGGCCGCCCCGACGCCGTGAACGCCAGCCGCCACCGCGTCGGGGCGGTGCCCTCCATGGGGCGCACCGGGGCGAAGGCCCGCGCCACCTCGTCCACCGTCGCCGACCAGGGCCGCAGGTCGGCGGCCGTCTCCAGGACGGGCGCCGGCGCCCCCGGGGCCCGGACCAGCCATTCGTTCCACACCGCCCCGTCCGGCGCGGCCAGCACCTCGAAGCACAGCTCGGGCCAGAGCGGGAGCCGCCACAGCAGCGCCTCGCACTCCAGGTCGCCGATGGTCCGCCGGTCCACCGACTCCGGGGGTCCGAGCACGGACCGGTAGCGGGTCAGGGCGCCGCGGGAGCGGGGCGAGCGAACCATGGCCTGCCAGCGCTTGTTCGCCTCGCGCTGCTCGGCGTGACCGGCGCCCATCCGCAGCCGGGCCTCCTCGGCGAGGTCGGGTTGGAAGTCCGCCATCCTGCGGAGCAGGACGAGCTGGAATGCGGCCGGGCCGAAGGCCGCACGGGTGCCGGGACGCGGGTTCGCAGTCATGGAGGCAAAGATTCCACACAGGATCCTTACGAACCCGCGATGCGGAAGTCGCGTTCGACCACGTAGCCTGCGGGCCCCATGGACTACTGCCACGCCTGTCGGAGGCACCTCAACGGCGCACTCGCGTGCGCCGGCTGCGGAACTCCGGCCGCCCACCTGATACCCGCCGCCCCGACCGCGGGGGCGGTGCCCCCTGCCGCGCCGCCCGGTTCCGGCCCACCTGCCGCACTGTCGGAGGTGTACGCCGACTCGCTCGTGGTGCTGTCCGGCCCGGACGGTGGCAGGGCCGGTGCCCGTCGGCGGGCCGACGGTCGCCGCCGGACCCGGCGGACCGTGCTGTCCGTGGGCCTCGGACTGGCCCTCGCGGCGGGCGGTTCGATCGCCGTGGCCCGGATCGTGACCGAGGACGAGGGGGTGGACCGGGCCGGCCAGGTCGTCATGAAGGACGACGCGGAGCCGCAGCAGGCGGTGCCGGCCCCGACCCCGAGCGGTGGTGCGGTGCCCTCGGCCCGGGCCGGCGGGGTCGCCGGGACGGCGAAGGCCACCGCGGGCGCGACGAAGTCGGCCGGGCCCACGGGGTCGCCGAGCGCGTCGGTGTCCCCGTCGAGCGCGGAGACCTCCGCCTCCGCGAAGCCGGAGCCCTCGCGGAGCAGCGCCGGGGCGTCCGTACGCCCTTCGAAGCCGGCGCAGCCCGCGCCGAGCACCTCCACGACGTCGAAGCCGGCGCAGCCCTCGCCCACGAAGACCCAGCCGGCCAAGCCGACCCCCAAGCCGACGCCCACCGAGGACGACGACTGCTGGCTGTTCTGCTGGTGAGTCGCCGGGCGGTCAGCCCAGCATCCTCCTGAGCAGGTCCCGCAGGGCCGTGCGCTCGTCGGGCGACAGCCCGGAGAGGGGTTCGCGGGCGAAGTCCAGGGACTCGCGCAGCCGCTCCGCGGTCCGCAGGCCCTCTTCCGTCGGCGCGGCCAGCTTCACCCGCCGGTCGGCCGGGTCGGGGCGGCGTTCGACCAGTCCGCGCGTCTCCAGCCGGTCGATGATGCCGGTCACGTTGGACGGCTCGCAGCGCAGCTTCTGCGCGATGCGCCGCATGGGCAGCGGCTCCACCGACAGCAGTGCCAGTACCCGGGCCTGGGCCCCGGTGAGCTGATGGCGCGCGGCGGCGTCCTCGTACTCCATGTGGTAGCGGGCCACGACGTCGCCGATGAGCTCGACGACCTCAAGGGTCACTGGGTCTGTGCGACGACTGGGCATGGCAACAGCGTACCCATTTACTTGACAACATGAAATATCCAGCTGCATGGTTGTTTCATGTGGTGAAGCACTTCCGGTGCGACACCGTCCCACCCCCAGGTCATCAGGAGCGCCCCATGTCCGAGATCCCTGCCGTCAGCCGCGAATGGCACCTCGTCCGCCGCCCGCAGGGCTGGCCCGTCGCCGAGGACTTCGCCCTGCGCGAGGTACCGGTGTCCGCCGAGCCCGCCCCCGGCCGGGTCCTGGTCCGCAACCTCCACATGTCCGTCGACCCCTACATGCGGGGTCGGATGAACGACACCAAGTCCTACGTTCCGCCCTTCCAGCTCGACGAGCCGATGCAGGGCGGCGCGGTCGGCGAGGTCGTCGCCTCCGCCGCCGAGGGCTTCGCGGTCGGTGACCACGTCCTGCACCACCTGGGCTGGCGCGAGTACGCGGACGTCGACGCGAAGCACGCCACCAAGGTCGACGCCTCGATCGCGCCCCTCTCCGCCTACCTCGGTGTCCTCGGCATGCCGGGCCTGACCGCCTACGCGGGCCTCTTCGAGGTCGCCTCCTTCAAGGAGGGCGACGCCGTCTTCGTGTCCGGTGCGGCCGGTGCCGTCGGCGGTCTCGTCGGCCAGTTCGCGAAGATCAAGGGTGCCTCCCGGGTGATCGGCTCCGCCGGCTCGGACGAGAAGGTGACGCTCCTCACGGAGAAGTACGGCTTCGACGCCGCCTTCAACTACAAGAACGGGCCCGTGGCCGAGCAGCTGCGCGCGGCCGCCCCCGAAGGCATCGACGTGTACTTCGACAACGTCGGCGGGGACCACCTGGAAGCCGCGATCTCCTCCCTGAACGTCCACGGCCGCGCCACCCTCTGCGGTGCCATCGCCGGCTACAACGACACCGAGCCCGCACCGGGCCCGCGCAACCTGATGATGGTCATCGGCAAGCGGCTGCGGCTCCAGGGCATCCTGGTCGGCGACCACGCCGGCCTGCAGCAGCAGTTCGTCCAGGACGTGGCCGGTTGGCTGAACTCCGGCGAGCTCCGCTACGACGAGACGGTCGTCGAGGGCGTCGAGAACGCGACCTCGGCCTTCCTCGGAATGCTCCGCGGCGAGAACACCGGAAAGATGATCGTTTCCTTCACCGGTTAGGCTCACTCCACACCGTCGTGATCGTGGGCGCGCATCACGGCGATTCATCCGGAGGATTTGCTTTCATGTCCATCACCCAGTCCGACGTCGCGTACACCGCCGTAGCCACCGCCGAGAACGGCCGTGACGGCCGCGTCGCCACCACCGACGGCAAGCTCGACGTCGTCGTGAACCCGCCGAAGGAGCTCGGTGGCAGCGGCGAGGGCACCAACCCCGAGCAGCTGTTCGCCGCCGGCTACAGCGCCTGCTTCCAGGGCGCCCTCGGTGTCGTCGCGAAGAACGAGAACGCCGACATCTCCGGCTCCACCGTCACCGCCGAGGTCGGCATCGGCAAGAACGACGAGGGCTTCGGCCTGATCGTCAAGATCTCCGCCGTGATCCCGAACGTGGACGCCGCCACCGCCAAGGACCTCATCGAGAAGGCCCACCAGGTCTGCCCGTACTCCAAGGCGACCCGCGGCAACATCACGGTCGAGCTGGCCGTCTGATCCCCGCCGAACGCAGCGAAGGCCGCACCCCTCCCGGAGGGGTGCGGCCTTCGCCGTAAACTGGCCCCATGCGTGATCTTGCGGGGGGCTTCCGGTACTTGCTGGCCGGACAGCGATGGGTGTTCGGACACGGCCGCTGGCTGGGCTTCGGCCTGCTGCCGGGCCTCGTCGCGCTGGTGCTGTACATCGGCGCGCTGATCGGGCTGTACCACGGCGCCGACGACTTCACCGCCTGGGCGACGCCCTTCGCCTCGGACTGGTCCTCGCCGTGGCTCGACATCTTCCGGGGCACCCTGACCGCCCTGGTCTTCGCCCTCGGGCTGTTCCTCGCGGTCATCACCTTCACCGCGGTGACCCTGCTCGTCGGCCAGCCCTTCTACGAGTCCCTCTCCGAGCAGGTCGACCGGACCGAGGGCGGCGAGGTCCCCGAATCGGGGCGCTCCCTGTGGGAGGACCTGTGGATCTCCGCCCGCGACAGCCTGCGGCTGCTCCTGCGGGTGGCCCTCTTCGGCATCCTGCTGTTCGCCCTCGGGTTCGTTCCGGTGCTCGGGCAGACCGTCGTCCCGGCGATCGGCTTCTGCGTCTCCGGCTTCTTCCTCACCCAGGAGCTCACCTCCGTCGCCCTCCAGCGGCGCCGGGTGGACCTCGACGAGCAGCTGACCCTGCTGCGCGGGCGCCGCGCGCTGGCCCTCGGCTTCGGCGTGCCCCTGGTCCTGTCGTTCCTCGTCCCGTTCGTCGCCGTCTTCCTGATGCCGGGCGCGGTGGCCGGGGCGACGCTGATGGCCCGCGAACTCGTCGGCGCCGACGAGGAGACGCCGGGGCGGGAGCCCGGCGGGAAGGGCGGGCCCGACCAGGCACCCCCGGTCCCCGGCTTCGGCCCCCCGCCCTCCTCCTACGCGTAGCCCCCGGAACGGGACCGCGTCCCGTTACGCCGCCCGGCGCCGCAGCAGGGTGAGGGCCCCGGTCGTGTCCTCGCCCGCGTGGGCGGCCGGGTCGGCGGTCAGCCGCTCCCGCATCAGGTCCAGGTACGGCCTGATCAGCTCGGCGCTGACGCCCTGATCGGCGGCGGCCGTCAGCAGGGTCGCACTTCCCGCGACCTGCATCGCGAGGTTGGACTCCACCCCGGAGGTGAAGTCCCCGGAGGTCAGCCGCTCGGCGACGTTCCCGGCGAAGAATCCCATCGCGCCCAGCCACTCGGACAGCAGCGGGGACAGGCTCGCGGGGGCGATGTCCTCGCCCTCGATCAGGGCGTAGGCGTGCGAGATCCCCGCGAACAGCCCGTACATCGCGCTGAGCAGCGCCACGTCGTGCAGGGCCGCGTGCCCCGGGTCCTCACCGACGAAGCGGGCCCCGGCCGGGACCTCCAGGGCGGCCCGGTGGGTGTCGAAGAGGGTGCGCGAGCCGCTGTAGAAGACGTAGCCGCCGGCCTCCGGGCCACCGATCATCGACGGCGTTCCCATGATTCCGGCGTCCAGGAAGCGGGCACCGCGGGCCTGCGCCCAGGCGGCCCGCGCCCGGCCCTCGGCGGGCGTGCCGGTGGTGAGGTTGACCAGGTCCTTGCCGGTCAGGTCGACGCCGTCGAGGGTGGCGCCGATGGACTTGTCGTCCAGCAGGCAGAGCACGATCAGGTCGCTCGCGGCGACCGCTCGGGCGGGATCCTCGGCGACCAGGGCGCCCTCGGGGGCCAGGGCGGCGGCCTTGGCGGCGGTGCGGTTCCAGACGGTGAGCGGATGCCCGGCGGCGAGCCAGGCGCGGGCGAGGACGGTTCCCATGGCGCCGAGGCCGAGGAGGGTGAGCGGGGTCTTCGTCGTGTGCGTGTCGGTCATGCGGTTTAGCCTGGTGGCAGGCGGTGAACCGCTCAAGTACGCACTTCGGGGTGGGTGGTTACCCCGAAGTGAGCGAGCAGGTGGGGAGGGGTGCGCGATGGCGCTGACACGCAGGCCCGGAGCGGATCACTGCGGGATCGCCGCGGCGATGTCGGTGATCGACGGTAAGTGGAAGGTCTCGCTCCTGTGGGAGTTGGACCAACATCCGGGACGCCGCTTCGGCGAGCTGCGCCGACTGGTCCCGGGCGTCTCGGAAAAGGTCCTCGCCGCGCAACTGCGCGAGCTGGAGGCCGACGGGATCGTCCACCGCGAGGTGTACGACGAGGTCCCGCCCCGGGTGGAGTACTCGCTGACCCCGCTCGGCCAGGAGCTGAACACGGCCCTGGAGGCGCTGGGCGCCTGGGGCACCCGGCACCTCCTGCCGGCCCCCGCGGTGGCGCCGGTCCCCGTCTGACCGCGGCCCGACGTGCGGGGCCGACCGCCGACCGGGCCCTCCGGGACGGGGGTTCCCGTCCCGGAGGGCCCGGTAGGCGGCGCCGTCGGGCGGCCGGTGGCGCGGGCGGGCTCCTCGGCGGGCCCGTCAGACGGTGGCGCGGGGCATCTCGGCGGGGATCTCCGCCGTCACCACGCCCTCCTCCGTGGCGCCCGCCTCGGCCAGCAGCGCTCCGCCCGGGGCCCAGACGGCCGACCGGCCGCAGCCGGTCCACCGCCCGGCCGGACCGACGTGGTTGGCGAGGACCACGTACAGACCGTGGTCCCGCGCGATGCCCGGGTACACGGTGGCCCGCTCGGCGATCCCGTCGCCCGAGCCGTACAGGGTGCTCGCCAGGTGCACCCGGCAGCCGTCGGCCGCCGCCCGGCCGGCCAGATCCGGGAAGTGGTTGTCGTAGCAGACGCCCAACGAGAAGGGGATGCCGCCGAGTTCGAAGCGACCGTCACCGGAGCCGGGCCGGAAGGCGTCGTGCTCCAGCTGGTAGAGGTGCTGCTTCGCGTACGTGGTCAGGAGCGCGCCGTCCGCGCCGTAGACCAGCGTCGCGATGAGGGGGCGGCCCCCGTCGGCCGCGGGCAGCGCGACGTTGACCGCGGTCGCGATGCCCGCGGAGCGCACCGGGTCCAGGCGGGGATCGTCGGCCGCGGTCCACAGGCCCGGATCGGCGGCGAGCGCCTCCAGTTCGTAGCCGGTGAGCGTGAACTCCGGGAACACCACCAGCTCGGCGCCCCGTTCCCGGGCGCAGACGGCGAGGCCGGCGGCACGGGCGGCGTTGGCGACGACGTCCGCCGGGACGCAGCTCAGCTGCGCCGCCGCGATCCTCACACGCCCTCCCCGCCCGGCTTGACCGCCTTGCCCGGCTGCGGAACGAACCGCGTCTCCAATGACTCGATCACGACGTGGTGGTCGGAGAACGGCGAGTCGATCACCGTGCACCCGCGTCGGACCTCGCTGCTGAAGAGATAGTCGATCTTCGCGCCGGAGCCGTGCGTGGCCCGTCCGGTGCGTGCGGCGCCGCTCTGGTCGCACTCCCGGTAGCCGCCCTCCAGTTCGGGGCGTGCGGCGTAGAGGCCGGCGGGCCACACCCAGGCGTCCTTGGGGTTCGTGGAGTCGGGGGAGAGGGCGTTGAAGTCCCCGCCGAAGACCGTGCCCGGGAAGGTGTTCACGATCGCCTTGATCTCCTTGAGCTGGTCGTCCCGGTAGTCCCAGGTCGGCTGCTCCGGATTGCTGCCCAGGGGCGAGAGGTGGACGTTGCAGAGTCGGACCTTCAGCTCCGCCGACGTCGCGCACTGGAAGGGGCGCTGCTGGCCGACGTACGGCTGCGTCGTCGGGTACTCCCGGGCGTCCGTCATCTGCCCCTTCAGGACGATCGCGGTGCCGATGCGGTCGGCCCGCCCGTTGTCCTCGCCGCACCGGCTGTTCCACTTCCCCGAGGCGCCCTGGGACCACTGGTACGGCGCGAAGCTCTTGCTCCAGCCCGGGCCCAACTGGGCCATCAGGGAGGTGAGGTCGTCCTCGCACAGCTCCTGGAGCAGCACGGCCCGCACGTCCTTGTCCCGGACCTGGTCCTTCACCACGTCGATCTTCTGCTGGGGCGTTCCGGTGCCCTCGCAGTGCCACGTGGCGCGCTGCGAGCCGCAGATGTTCCAGGACATGACCTGGAACGGCGTCGTCGCGGCCGTGGCGGACGGCGCTCCCAGGCCGGTGGCGAGCAGCAGGGTGGTCAGTACCCCCGCGCCCCTCTTCAGTGCTCCGGACGTGCTCATGAAAACTCCCCGTTCTCGGACGACTTCGTCGCCGATCAAGGTATCCGCCCGTCCGGCCAGGTCAGTTGGTGGGTCCCGGCCCCCGAAGCAGGGTCAGGAAGGAGCGGAACGCGGCGGGCATGTCCACCGATTCGGGGGCGAGCAGCCACTGGTACTGGAGGCCGTCCATGACCGCCGTCAGCAGGGGGGCGGCCTGCTCCGGGGTCAGCCCCGAGGGGAGTCGCTCCCCGAACTCGGTGCGCAGCAGGGCCGCCATCTCGCCGCGCACCTGGGCGTAGCGCTCGGTGAAGAACTCCCGGGCCGGGTGGCCGTCGGTCACGCTCTCGCCCAGCAGGGCGGAGAAGGTCTGGACGATGCCGGGCCGCATGGCGTTGTACTCGACGAGGGACTCCAGCAGATCCAGCCGCCAGGCGCCGCCCGCGACCCGTGAGCCGCCCCCGGTGTCCCAGCGGTCGCGTTCCTCCAGTACCGCCACGAGCAGGGACTCCTTGGTCGGGAAGTAGTGCAGCAGCCCCTGTTGGGTCAGGCCCACGCGCTCGGCGACCGCACCCAGGGCGGCGCCCCGGTACCCCCGCTCCGCGATCACCTCGACCGCCGCGCGGACGATCTCGCCGCGCCGCTCCTCGCTCCGCGCCCTGGCCATCGCCGGCACCCCTTCCGTTTTCGCCGCCAGCAGGACCGTACGGCATTCCAATGTCACGAATCCATCACGAACCCTACCGTTCGCCAGGGAACGGGTCCACGATGGGGCCACCCCACCCTCACCGCACCGCACTCAATGAGGAGGCACGGCCGTGACCGATGCTGCCGAGAACGGCGACCTGACCCAGGACGGCGACCTGACCCAGGACGGGATCCGGGACCTGAGCCGGGACGCGAGCGGCGACCGGGTCCGCGAGGAGGCCGTGGAAGCGGCACTCGGCAAACTGGACCTCGACACCAAGGCCCGCCTGTTGGCCGGTCAGGACATGTGGTCCCTGCCCGCCCTTCCCGAGATCGGCCTGAGCTCGCTGATCATGTCCGACGGCCCCATCGGCGTCCGCGGCGTGCGCTGGACCGCCGACGACCCGTCGATCGCCCTGCCCTCACCGACGGCCCTGGCCGCGTCCTGGGACCCCGACCTCGCCCGCCGGGCGGGCCGGCTCCTCGCGCAGGAGGCCCGCCGCAAGGGCGTCCACGTCCTGCTGGCGCCCACCGTCAACCTGCACCGCTCGCCGCTCGGCGGCCGCCACTTCGAGTGCTACTCCGAGGACCCGTACCTGACCGGGGAGATCGGCAGCGGCTACGTCAACGGAGTCCAGGACGGCGGGGTCGGCACCACCGTCAAGCACTTCGTCGGCAACGACGCGGAGACCGAACGCTTCACCGTCGACTGCGTCATCGCCCCCCGCGCGCTGCGCGAGCTGTACCTGGCGCCCTTCGAGGCCATCGTGACCAACGCCCACCCGTGGGGGATCATGACCTCCTACAACCGTGTCAACGGCATCTCGATGACCGAGAACACGTACCTGGTGAACGAGGTCCTGCGCGACGAGTGGGGCTTCGACGGCTGCAACGTCTCCGATTGGATGGCGGCCCGCTCCACCACCGGCGACATCCTCGGCGGCCTCGACGTCGCCATGCCCGGCCCCGACACCGTCTACGGGCCCGCCCTCGCCGGGGCCGTCCGGGCCGGCGAGGTCCCCGAGTCCGCCGTGGACGACGCCGTACGCAACGTGCTGCGGCTCGCCGCCCGCGTCGGCGCCCTGGAGGGCGCCCCGCCCGCCGTCACCGAGCTGCCGGACCCCGTGGACGGGCAGGCCCTGGCCCGGGAGATCGCGGCCCGCGGCTTCGTCCTCGTGCGCAACGAGGGCGGCGTGCTGCCGCTCGCGGCGGGCGGGGGCCGCACGGTCGCCCTGCTCGGCGCCGCCGCCCGCGACGCGCGCATCCTCGGCGGCGGCAGCGCCACCGTGTTCCCCGAGCGGCTGATCCCGCCGCTCGACGGTCTCACCGCGGCCCTCCCGGAAGGCGCCCTGACCTTCGCGGTCGGCGCCGACCCGAGCGAGGAGCTCGTCCCCGCCGACAAGGGCTTCACCCTGCGGGCCGTGTGCCGGGACGCCTCCGGCGCCGTTCTCGGCGAGGGCAGCCTGCCGAGCGGCCAGGTCCAGTGGATCGGCGACGACCTGCCCGCGGGCGTCTCGTACGCGACCATGGCGACCATCGAGGTCACCGGGACCTTCGTGCCGCGCGAGAGCGGCGAGCACTCCTTCGGCACTCGCGGTCTCGGCGCCTTCGCCCTCTCCGTCGACGGAACCCTCCTGTGGGAGGGCGTCCAGGAACTGGGCAACGAGGCCGACCCCTTCGAGGCCTTCTTCGGCGCGCCCAGCGAGCGCGGCCGGATCCACCTCGCGGAGGACCGCCCCGTGGAGGTGGCGCTGACCTACCGGGTCCCCGACATGGGGGCGGTGTCCCTCAAGGCGATCATGTTCTCGCTGCTCCACACCGGGCCCCGGCGGGACGCCGACGAACTGATCGCCGAGGCCGTGGAAGTCGCCCGGGCCGCCGACACCGCCATCGTGGTCGTCGCCACCACCGAGCGGGTCGAGTCCGAGGGCTTCGACCGCGAGGACCTCGCCCTGCCGGGCCGCCAGGACGACCTCGTGCGCGCCGTCGCCGCCGTGAACCCGAACACCGTGGTCGTGGTCAACGCGGGCTCGCCGGTGGAGCTGCCCTGGCGCGAGGAGGTCGCCGCCGTCCTGCTGACCTGGTTCCCCGGTCAGGAGGGCGGGGCCGCGCTGGCCGACGTGCTCCTCGGGGACGCCGAGCCCGGCGGGCGCCTGCCCACCACCTGGCCCGCCGCCCTCGCCGACGCGCCCGTCACCGAGGTGATCCCCGACGGGGGGACCCTGGAGTACACGGAGGGGCTCCTCATCGGTTACCGCGCCTACGAGGCCGGCTCCGTCGTCCCCGCCTACCCCTTCGGGCACGGGCTCGGCTACACGGACTGGGCGTACGAGTCGCTGCACGCCGGCCCCGAGGCCGTCCGGGTCCGCCTCACCAACACCGGCAGCCGGCCGGGCCGCGAGGTCGTCCAGGTCTACCTGGCGCCCGTCGCCGACGGCGCGGAGCGTCCCGCCAGTTGGCTGGCCGGCTTCGCGGGCGTCGAGGCCGGGCCCGGGGAGAGCGTCGAGGTGGAGATCGCCCTGCCCGCCCGCGCCTTCGAGATCTGGGACGAGGAGGCCCGCGGCCGGCGGCGGATCGGCGGCCGCTACGAGGTCCGGGCGAGCCACTCGCACACCGACACGCGGCTGACGGTCACGCTCGACCTGCCGTGATCCGCCGACGCGCGATCAGCCGGCCCGCCGTCGCGGAATCCGTCGTCGGATGATCTGACGACCCGACGCGGAGCGCCGCGAACCGCCGTGCGACACGCCGGAGGGCCGGATGGCCTGAAGTCGACCCTCGCGCGGCCCCGGAACGGACCGGAGGCGGGCCCTGACACCCGCCTCCGGTCCCTCGCGTCAACGCGGTGGCTCCGCCGCCGTCACCTGCCGGTGCGCCAGTTCGGCGAGCCGCGCCTGCCCGTTCCTGCCCGGGTGGAACCAGTCCCAGTGGCTCAACTGATCGGCCGAGAACGGGTACTGGAACACGGCGCCGCCGTCGTAGCGACACAGCGCGTCCTTCCCGCACACCTCGCGCAGCACCTCGTTGTACTCGACCACCCGCGCCCGCACCTGTTCCCGGCGGGCCGTGGCCCCCGAGGTCGCCGACAGCGGTTCGGCAAGCATGGACTGACAGATCCCCAGCTTCCAGATCTGTCGGACCATCGGGCTGTCCTTGCCCTGCTCCCACAGCCGCTGGAGGTCGGGCACGGAGGACACGTAGACCTGCGAGGTGGGGGACGCCGCCCGCAGTTCCTTGAGGGCCTTGTCGAACCCGTCGCGGAACTCCGCCACCGGAGTCATCGACGAAGCGGTCGGCCGGCAGGCGTCGTTCGAGCCGACCATCACCGTGACCAGGTCGGGCTTGTGCGCTGCCGCCGCCGTCAGCTGCGCCGACAGGTCCGCCATCCGGGAGCCGGTCACCGCGAGGTTCCAGCTGCGCGCGGGCGCCTGCGCCTCGCCGAGCAGCCGGGCGGCGAGGGAGCGGACCAGGGGGTCGTTGCCGGTCGCCCAGGACGCCTCCGGGCAGTCCGCCAGCACCGAACAGGCGTCGAACCCGCGGGTGATGGAATCGCCGACGGCGGCGATCGACGTGGGAGCGGTGTTCCAGCGCGGCGCGGCGGCCTGCGCCCCCCGCTCGCCCCCGTCCGCCGGACCGCTCTCCTCGCACGCCGTGACGGACGCGGCCAGGAGGGCCACCGCCACGCCCGCGCCCGCGAGGGTGCGGCGCGCGCGGCGGCGCGGAGCGGTGGTGCGCATGGGGTGGTCCTCCCTCGTCGCCCCTTGTGCTCCAGGGGCGTCCTGCTGAGTGAATGCTCTGTGTTTACCGGCCTCGGAGCGACCGTACGTCACACCACGACCCCTGGCGCACGGTAGCTTTTTCCCGTGGCGTTTCGGCCGCCTCTGCCGATGCGCAATGTCAAATAATTTCCGTTACATTACATCACGTCACATACTGTCCGTTTTCTGGAGTTTATTCCCGACCTCGTCCCACACTGGAGGTCCCGGTGACGACACGTGGAGTTCTGTACGTGCATTCCGCACCGCGTGCGCTCTGCCCGCACGTGGAATGGGCCGTGGCGGGCGTGCTCGGGGTGCGGGTGAACCTCGACTGGATCCGTCAGCCCGCCTCCCCCGGCACCTGGAGAGCCGAGTTCTCCTGGCAGGCCGAGGCGGGCACCGCCTCGAAACTCGCCTCCGCGCTGCGCGGCTGGCACCTGCTCCGCTTCGAAGTGACCGCCGAACCCTGTCCGACCGCCGAGGGCGAGCGCTACAGCTCCACGCCGGACCTCGGCATCTTCCACGCCGTCACCGGCATGCACGGCGACATCCTGATCCCCGAGGACCGCCTGCGCGCCGCCCTCGCCCGGTCCGTCCGAGGCGAGACCAACCTGGAAGCCGAGATCGCCAAGCTCCTCGGGAAGCCCTGGGACGACGAACTGGAACCCTTCCGGTACGCCGGTGAGGGCGCCCCGGTCCGCTGGCTCCACCAGGTCGTCTGACACCACCGGCGACGAGCCGGTACGAGAAGGGCCCCGCCCGGCAGAAGCCGGGCGGGGCCCTTCACGTCGTACGGGACTCCGGTCAGACGGAACGGAACGCGAGCGTCACGTTGTGGCCGCCGAAGCCGAAGGAGTTGTTGATCGCCGAGATCGGGCCGTCGACGGGCAGCTTGCGCGGCTCACCGCGCACGATGTCCGCGTCGATGTCGTCGTCCAGCTCGGTGACGTTGATCGTCGGCGGGGCGATCCGGTGGTACAGCGCCAGGACGGTCGCGACCGTCTCGATGCCGCCCGCGCCGCCCAGCAGGTGACCGGTCATCGACTTGGTCGCGGAGATCGCGATGTGGTCGAGGTCGTCGCCCAGGACCTTGCGCAGGGCCTTCAGCTCGGCCGTGTCGCCCTGCGGGGTCGACGTGGCGTGCGCGTTCAGGTGCACCAGCTCGGACGGGTCCAGGTCGGTGTTGTCGAGCAGGTTCTGCACCGCGGCCGCGACACCGCGGCCCGTCGGCTCCGGCTGCGCGATGTGGTGGCTGTCCGCGGACAGGCCCTGGCCCAGCACCTCGCAGTAGACGCGGGCACCGCGCTTCGCGGCGTGCTCCGCGGACTCCAGCACCACGACGCCCGCGCCCTCGCCGAGGACGAAGCCGTCACGGCCCTTGTCGTACGGACGGGAGGCGCCGGTCGGGTCCTCGTTGTTCTTCGACATCGCCATCATGTTGGCGAACGCGGCGATGGGCAGCGGGTGGATCGCCGCCTCCGTGCCGCCCGCGACGACCACGTCGGCACGGCCCGTACGGATCATCTCGACGGCGTAGCCGATGGCCTCGGCGCCCGACGCGCACGCGCTGACCGGGGTGTGCACACCGGCGCGGGCGTTGACCTCAAGACCGACGTTCGCCGACGGGCCGTTCGGCATGAGCATGGGGACGGTGTGCGGGGAGACCCGGCGCACACCCTTTTCCTTCAGGACGTCGTACTGGTCGAGCAGGGTGGTGACGCCGCCGATACCGGAGGCGATCACGGTGCCCAGGCGCTCGGGAACGATCGAGTCGTCCTCGCCCGCCGGAGCGGTGTAGCCGGCGTCGGCCCATGCCTCACGGGCGGCGATGACGGCGAACTGCGCCGAACGGTCGAGCTTGCGGGCCAGGGGGCGGGGCAGTACCTCGCTCGGATCCACGGCTGCCTGCGCGGCGATGCGGACCGGGAGTTCGGCGAACCGCTCGCCCTCCAGGGGCGTGACACCGGACCGGCCGGCGAGCAGGCCTTCCCAGGTCGAAGCGCTGTCGCCACCCAGCGGAGTGGTTGCGCCGATACCGGTGACGACCACGGTGCGATTGGTCGGGCTCACAGGAATTCTTTCTCCACGTCTCAGGGGGTGCTGAATTGTCACGGCGCCACCGCCAGGTGGCGACAAACGCTCGGCAGGCTTTAGGCCTGGTTCTTCAGGATGTAGTTCGCGGCGTCGCCGACCGTCTTGAGGTTCTTGACGTCCTCGTCCGGGATCTTGACGTCGAAGCGCTCTTCGGCGGCGACGACGACCTCGACCATGGACAGGGAGTCGACGTCCAGGTCGTCGGTGAAGGACTTGTCGAGCTGCACGTCCTCCTGCGGGATGCCGGCGATCTCGTTGACGATCTCGGCGAGACCTTCGACGATCTCTTCCTGGGTGGCGGCCATGTGGCGCTCCTTCTATAGCTGAATGGGTTGATCAGGGGCGGAACGGATTCCGACCCTAGGGGAGGGTAACGACCGTCGCGGCGTATACGAGTCCCGCCCCGAAGCCGATGACGAGCGCGGTGTCGCCGCTCTTCGCCGCTCCGGTCGCCAGGAGCCGCTCCATAGCGAGCGGAATCGAGGCGGCCGACGTATTGCCGGTGGTTTCCACGTCACGGGCGACCGTGACGTGTTCCGGCAGCTTCAGAGTCTTCACCATCGAGTCGATGATCCGCATGTTCGCCTGGTGCGGAATGAAGACGTCCAGGTCTTCCGCGGTGATCCCGGCGGCGTCGAGCGCCTGCTGGGCCACCTTGGCCATCTCGAAGACGGCCCAGCGGAAGACCGCCTGACCCTCCTGCGTGATGGCCGGGAACTTCTCCCCGGCACCCTTGCCGAGGTACTCGTCCCACGGCACGGTCTGCTTGATGGTCTCGGACTTGTCGCCCTCCGAACCCCACACCGTGGGGCCGATGGCCGGTTCGTCCGACGGACCCACCACCACGGCACCCGCACCGTCACCGAACAGGAAGGCCGTCGCGCGGTCCTCCAGGTCGGTCAGGTCCGAAAGCCGCTCCACGCCGATGACGAGGACGTACTGGGCCGATCCCTCGACCACCATGCCCTTGGCGAGGGTCAGGCCGTAGCCGAAACCGGCACAGCCCGCGGAGATGTCGAACGCGGCGGGCTTCACCGCGCCGACGCGGTGTGCGATCTCCGTCGCCACGGCCGGGGTCTGCTTGAAGTGCGAGACCGTCGAGACGATCACGGCGCCGATCTGCTCCGGAGCGATCCCGGCATCGGCCAGCGCCTTCCCGGACGCCTCCACCGACATCTGGGCGACCGTCTCGTGCGGACCGGCCCAGTGCCGCGTGGCGATGCCGGACCGGGACCGGATCCACTCGTCGGACGAGTCGATCGTCTCCAGGATGACCTCGTTGGGCACCACACGGGTCGGACGGTAGCCGCCGACACCCAGGATGCGGGCGTACGGGGAGCCCTTGGCCGGCTTGATCTTGGACATGCTGTGTGGGCTCCTTCTCTCAGGCCGCGTGCTCGGCGAGGAGCGCCGCGGCCTTTTCGAGATCGTCCGGCGTCTTCAGGGCCACGCTCGGCACACCCTTGAGGGCGCGCTTGGCGAGACCCGTCAGCGTGCCACCGGGGCACAGCTCGACGATCCCGGAAACGCCCAGCGAGGCGAACGTCTCCATGCACAGGTCCCAGCGGACCGGGTTCGCGACCTGGCCGACCAGGCGGGCGACGACGTCGGCGCCCGAATCGATGACGAGGCCGTCCCTGTTCGACACGTACTTCAGGACCGGGTCGGCCGGCGTGAGGGCCTGGGCGGCCTTCTCCAGCTCGGCGACCGCGGGGGCCATGTGGTGCGTGTGGAAGGCGCCCGCGACCTTGAGGGCGACGACCTTCATGGAGCCTTCGGGCTTCTCGTCCACCAGGGCGGCGATCTGCTCGACGGTACCGGCGGCCACGATCTGGCCCGCTCCGTTGATGTTGGCCGGGGTCAACCCCAGCTTCTCCAGATGTGCGACCACCACGTCCTGGTCGCCGCCGAGGACGGCTGCCATGCCGGTCTCGGTGACGGCTGCCGCGTCGGCCATGCCCAGACCGCGGGTACGGACGAACGACAGGGCGTCCGCGTCGGACAGCACGCCCGCGACCGCGGCCGCGGTGATCTCGCCGACGCTGTGGCCCGCCACGGCACCGAAGGCCGAGGACGCGCCGAGCGCGGAAGCGGACAGCAGACCCGCCGCGACGAGCAGCGGCTGTGCCACGGCCGTGTCGCGGATCTCCTCCGCGTCGGCCTTCGTGCCGTAGTGGGCAAGGTCGAGCCCGATGGCGTCCGACCAGCCGGCGACGCGGTCTGCGGCGCCGGGAAGTTCGAGCCAGGGAGTCAGGAAGCCGGGCGTCTGAGCGCCTTGGCCTGGAGCGACGAGTACGAGCACCCTCACACTCTCTCTTGTGGATGGTCCCTGCCGCCCGTGGGGACAGGGACGAAGAACCGTCGGGGTAATTGTTGATGTCCGACAAAAGTCTAGGACTGCGGATCCCCGTCGGCCAGACGCCCCAGGATCAGGGCGATTCGCAGTGTGAACGCCGAGCGGACATCGGACGGTGACCATCCGGTGACGTCGGTCACACGTCGGAGCCGGTAGCGCACCGTGTTGGGGTGCACGAACAGCATCCGTGCGGCCCCCTCCAGGCTGCTCGCCTGCTCCAGATAGACGCTCAGCGTCTCCAGCAGAGCGGAGCCCGCCTCCTCCAGCGGTCTGTAGATCTCCTCCACCAGCTGCTCCCTGGCCGAGGGATCCGACGCGATCGCGCGTTCCGGCAGGAGATCGTCCGCCAGGACCGGTCGGGGCGCGTCCTGCCACGCCGTGCAGGCCTTCAGGCCGGCCGCCGCCGCCTGCGCGGACTTCGTCGCGTTCAGCAGGTCCGGGACCACCGGCCCCGCCACCACCGCACCGGCCGCGAACGGCCCGATCAGCGACTTCGCCACCTGCATCGGGTTGTCGCTGCCACCGGCGATCACCACGAGACGGTCGCCGAGCACCCCCGTGAGCACCTGCAACTTGTGGTGGCGGGCCGCACGCCGGATCGCCTCGACCGTCAGCTCGCTGTCCCCGTCCGGCGCCGTGCCCAGCACCACGCACACGTGCTCCGGCGAGTTCCAGCCGAGCGCGGCGGCCCGCGACAGGGCGCCCTCGTCGGCCTCGCCCGACAGCACCGCGTTCACCACGAGGGACTCCAGGCGGGCGTCCCACGCCCCGCGCGCCTCGGCGGCCTGCGCGTACACCTGGGCGGTCGCGAAGGCGATCTCCCGGGCGTACACCAGCAGGGCCTCGCGCAGGATCGACTCGTCGCCGGGCGCCGCGACCTCGTCGATCGCGGTCTCCATGACCTCGATCGTCGTCCGCACCATCTCGACGGTCTGCCGCAGGGTGATCGCCCGGGTCAGCTCCCGCGGAGCCGTCCCGAACACGTCGGTGGAGATCGCCTGGGGCGTCTCGGGGTGCCGGAACCACTCCGTGAACGCGGCGATGCCGGCTTGGGCGACCAGACCGATCCACGAGCGGTTCTCCGGCGGCATCGCCCGGTACCACGGAAGGGTCTCGTCCATGCGCGCGATGGCGTTGGCGGCGAGCCGGCCGGACGACTTCTCCAGCCGGCGCAGCGTCGCGGCGTGCGGATGGGCCGGATGCGCGGGACGGATGTCGGGTGACTGCTCACGTTCGGGTTGGGGCACGGGACAAGACTGCCTTATCGGCGCCCCGGCGCGGACTCCGGTCCCGCGCCCCGTCCCACCCCTCGGGCTACGGTGGCCACCATGATTGATGTACGCCGAGCCGCCGACCGGTACGCGGGAGGGGATCCGGGCGCCGGGATCACCACCGGGCACGCCTTCTCCTTCGGGTCCTTCTACGACCCGGACAACATCCGCTTCGGCCCGGTGCTCGCCTGCAACGAGGAACGCCTCGCGCCCGGCGCGGGCTTCGACGAGCACCCCCACAGCAACACCGAGATCGTCACCTGGGTGATCGAGGGCGAGCTCACCCACCGGGACGGCGTCAGCGGCGACACGGGTCTGGTGCGCCCCGGTGACGTGCAGCGGCTCGGCGCCGCGTCCGGGGCCCGGCACGTGGAGCGCAACGACGGGGTCGCGCCGCTGAGGTTCGTACAGACGTGGCTGGCGCCGCTCACCGCCGGCGGTGAGCCCTCGTACGAGCTGGTGCGAGGCCTGGCGGACGGCACCCCGTACGAGGTACCGGCGGCCGGAGCCGTGCTGCACGTCCGGCGGCCGGCCGCGGGCCAGCGGGTGGCCGTACCGGACGCGGAGCGCGTCTACCTGCACGTCGTCCGGGGGGACCTGCGGCTCGACGGGGAGGAGCTGGGCCCCGGGGACTCGGCGCGGATCACCGGCGAGAAGGGCCTGGAGGTCACCGCGGGCTCCCCGGGGGAGCTGCTGATCTGGGAGCTGCCGCTGTGAGGCCCTAGGGCCGGTCGTCGAACTCCCGTCTGCCTCGCGGGCGACGACGGGACTTTGACGACAGGCCCTAGCCGCGCAGCTCGGCGAGGACCGCGTCGGTGAACGGGGTCCAGGCGTCGGCGGCCCACGGGCCGAAGGCGCGGTCGGTCAGTGCGACGCACGCGGCGCGGGCGTCCGGGTCCACCCACAGGAAGGTGCCGGACTGGCCGAAGTGTCCGAAGGTGCGCGGTGAGGAGGTCAGGCCGGTCCAGTGCGGGGACTTGCCGTCGCGGATCTCCAGGCCGAGGCCCCAGTCGTTGGGGGACTGGTGCCCGTAGCCGGGCAGGACTCCCTTGAGGCCGGGGTGGACCACGGAGGTCGCCCCGGCGACCGTGCGCACGTCCAGCAGGCGCGGTGCCTGGAGCTCGGCGGCGAAGCGCACCAGATCGGAGACGGTGGAGACGCCGTCCTTCGCCGGCGAGCCCTCCAGGGCGGAGGAGCCCATGCCCAGCGGCTCGAACACGGCCTGGTGCAGGTACTCGGCGAAGGGGATGCCCGTCGCCTTCGCGATGTGATCGCCGAGCACCTCGAAACCGGCGTTCGAGTACAGCCGGCGCTGCCCGGGCGGGGCCATGACACGGTGTTCGTCGAAGGCCAGCCCGCTGGTGTGCGCGAGGAGGTGACGGACCGTCGACCCCTCGGGGCCGGCCGGCTCGTCCAGCTCGATCGCACCCTCCTCGTACGCGACGAGCGCGGCGTAGGCGGTGAGCGGCTTGGTGACCGAGGCCAGCGGGAAGCGCCGGTCGAGGGGCCCGTGCGAGCCGGCGAGGCTGCCGTCGGCGCGCACCACCGCGGCCGCGGCGGTCGGTACCGGCCAGGTGTCGATGATCCGCAGGCTGTCCATGCCGCTACCGGTCCCCGTGCTCGCCGTGCTCTCCGCGCTGTCCATGCGGCCGAGCCTACTTGCTTGGAGTGCACTCCAAGGTTTTAGCGTGGGGGCATGAGCCTGACGCAGACGCGGTACACGATCAGCGAGGTCGAGGCCCGGACGGGTCTGACCCAGCACACGCTGCGCTGGTACGAGCGGATCGGTCTGATGCCGCACGTGGACCGCTCCCACTCGGGGCAGCGTCGGTTCAGCGAGCGCGACCTCGACTGGCTGTCCTTCGTGGGCAAGCTGCGGGCCACCGGCATGTCGGTGGCGGACATGGTCCGGTACGCCGAACTGGTCCGCGAGGGCGAGCACACCGTCGAGCAGCGCCGCGAGCTGCTGGAACGCACCCGTACCGAGGTGCGGTCGCGGATCACGGAACTGACGGACGCCCTCGGCGTACTGGATTTCAAGATCGGGATGTACGAGATGAGAACGATCGCGGGGAAGGCGGGGTCATGACGGAGAACCAGAACCAGAACCAGGACCGGACCGAGGGGCATCTCGCCATCGAGCGGACCGAACTGGGCAAGGGCGGCCCGGTCGTCGGCGTCCAGGGCCTCGGCTGCATGGGGATGAGCGAGTTCTACGGGGACACCGACGAGGCGGCGGCCCGGGCGACCCTCGACGCGGCGCTGGACGCCGGCGTCACGCTCTTCGACACGGCGGACGTCTACGGGCGCGGCGCCAACGAGGAGTTCCTCGCGCCCTTCGTGTCCGCCCACCGGGACCGGATCACACTCGCCACGAAGTTCGGCATCGAGCGCACCGACGACCCCCACCACCGGGGCGTCCGCAACGACCGGGCGTACGTCCGCCGGGCCGTCGAGGACAGCCTGAGGCGGCTCGGCACGGACGTGATCGACCTCTACTACATGCACCGCCGGGACCCGGCCGTTCCGCTCGCCGAGTCGGTCGGCGCCATGGCCGATCTGGTGCGGGAGGGGAAGGTGCGCCACCTGGGGCTCAGTGAGGTCACGGGGGCCGAGCTGCGCGAGGCGTACGCCGTGCATCCCATCGCCGCGCTCCAGTCGGAGTGGTCGCTGTTCAGCCGGGACGTCGAGCGCAGCGCGGTGGGCGCGGCGGCCGAGCTGGGGGTGGCCTTCGTCCCCTATTCCCCGCTGGGGCGCGGCTTCCTGACGGGCGCCTTCGCGGACGCCTCGGTGGAGCTGTCGGCCGGGGACTACCGCCGGTACCAGCCGCGGTTCACCGGCGACAACGCCCGGACGAACGCGGAGTTGCTGGCTCCGGTCCGGCGGATCGCGGCGGCGCACGGGGTCACGCCGGCGCAGGTCGCGCTGGCCTGGGTGCAGCAGAGGGCGGCGGTGCACGCGCTGACGGTGGTTCCCATCCCGGGGACGCGGCGGCCGGGTCGGGTCGTGGAGAACGCGGCGGCGACCCGGATCACCCTGACCCCCGAGGAGCTGGCCCTCCTGGAGCCGGTCGCGGCGGGCGTCGCGGGCGACCGCTACCCGGACATGAGCTCCACCTCGGCGGCCCGCGAGGCCTGACCCCGCGCCGCCCGGGGGAGGCGCGGGGTCCCGCTCAGGAGGGCGTGAACCGCGCGCGGAGCGCCGAGTACTCGCAGTCCGTGAGCAGACCCGCTCCGTGGAGTTCCGTCAGGTGGCGCAGCCGGTCGTCCTCGGAGGGGCCGGTGGACGGGACGGAGGCGACGGGGGTGCGGGCGCCCAGGGCCGCCAGGACGGCCGCGGCGAAGGGCAGCGATTCGTGGACGGCTCCGTAGCCGACGCCGAAGACGGCGGCCGCGAGGTCGTGGTCGGGTCGGGCGTCGGTCGTGGTGTCGCGCGGGACGAGCCGCAGGTGGCCGCCGCCCGGGCGGTCGGGGGAGGTCCACTCGACGCCGGTGACGGAGGTCAACGGGTACCGCTGGTCGCCGGCCTTCCACTTGGTGCTGGTCGCGCCGGTGCGGGACCACTGGAAGGTCACGGTGGTCCCGTCGAAGCCGACGCGGGCGTCGTAGGCCTTGAGTTGGAGCGGCGGTTCGGGCACGTCGACGAGGAACCGGTCGGCGGGCCGGTCGGCGTCCGGGTCGAGGCGTGCGCGCAGGGCGTGCGCGAAGGCGTCGGCGTCGGCCGCCCGGTCACGGGGCAGCACGAGACGGTAGGGGTCGCAGGCGTCCTTGAGCTGCCCGGCGGCCGCTTCCATCAGCGGATCGGCGCCGGGCCGCGGTTCGGCGCGCAGGATCACCGTGTCCCTTCGGCCTGCGGTCACGTTCGCCCCGGACAGCGCTTCGAGGGGGATCCTGCGCGGGCCCAGCGCGTGCCATAGCCGTGGCGTCCGCATCCCCCGTGCGAAGCGGATGAGCACCGAGTCCGAGTCGAACTCCCAGACGGCATGATTTCCGGCCAGTACGTCACCCATGCGGCACATCGTAAAGGGACGCGGCCCCGTGCGTCTGCCCAGCCGGGGGGTCAGCTTTTTCCGGGGTTCTGCCGGTGAGGGGCGGGACGGGTACGGGTCCCTCCGCGTCAGTCACCCTCCGTGCCGGAAATTCCACGGCGGCAGTCGTCACCGTCGCCCACACAGGCGACGGAACCGAATGCGCCGGTTCCGATCCGGGCGAAGTTGTCGAGTGAGGCGGTACCTGGCTCGAAATAGCCGGTGTGGCTCTTCGCGCCCGTCGAGGACAGCACGCGCGCACCGAACTCCGGGGAGACCGGGTCCGCCCCGTGACCCAGCCCGCCGAGCTCCAGGTGCGGTACGTCCTCGATCCAGTCGCCCTCGTCCCGCGTGGCCCACACCCGGGCGCTCGTGTGCAGCTCGGTGACGTTCCCGGCGCGCATGCCGGGGCTGCCGGCGACCACCACGTCCGTCACCCGGCGGGGCAGCTCGTGGGCGGCGACCCCGCACACCACGGACCCGTAGCTGTGGCAGAACAGGGCCACCCCGGCGTCACCGGGCAGGGCGGCGGCCAGCGACCGCAGACGGGCGGCGCCCTGGACGGCGAGCCGGCCCGTGGCGGCGTCCACACCGACGCCGGTGGGGGCGGTGTAGCCGGCCCAGGCGATGACGGCGGTCGCGCTGTCGGGCGCGGCCGCGCGCTCGGCCTCGTAGAGGGAGCGGGCCATGCCGGCGGGGGCGGTGAGACGACGCTGGGTGCGCTCGAAGGTGACGGCGTCGGTGTCCACGCCGGGCACGATCACCGAGACCCGGCGGGCCCGGTCGAGGTCGCCGAAGACCTCGGCGACGAGGCCGCCGCCGGTGGGGTCGAAGGTGAGGATCTGCCGGCCCGGTTCGGCGAGCGACGCGAAGCGGTGCGCGCGCCGGGTGGCCGTGGCCCGGTCGGCCGGGGTGAGGGCGATGTCGTGGGCGCGCTCCTGCTCGATGCCCTCGGCCCGTTCCAGGGAGATGCGGTTGGCCTCGTAGCGCAGGTGGGCGGGGGCCCCGTCGAGGTTGCCGACGACGAGGGGGTACCCGGTGGTGAGCCGGGTCCGCTGGGCCCCGTCCAGGCTCGCGAAGAAGCGGGCCACCGTCCGTACGGGCGCGTCCGCGGGCGGTACGGCCCGGCCGTCGATCCGGGCCACGGCCCACGCGGCCAGTGCGGCGGCCCGCGGCGGGGTGCCCGCCTCGGGGCGGTGCACGGCGGTCCAACCGGTGGTGGCGAGCATGACGAGCACGACCGCGAGCGCGAGCAGGGTGCGCAGGGCGGCGACGGGGCGCGCGGGTACCGCGGCGGCGGTGGAGGGGGCGGGGCCGGACAGTTTCACTGGAGTCAGACTAAAAGACCGCCGGAGCCCCCGGCGCGCCAGGTGATGGGGCTCACGGCCGGTCGGGGGCCGGCGGCCGCCCTCCGGCGGCGGGTTCCGCGACGGAGAGTCGCCGTCCGTCGCCGGCCCCGGCGGGGCCGACGGACCGCCGGCGGGGCCGGTGGTTGCGGGGCGTGTCGTGGGAGTCCCGCCCGGCCCGCGGCCCGCTCAGGCGGGGTCGGTGGGGGTGTGGCGCCAGTCCGCGGCGAGGGCCGGGCCGATCTGGTCGAGGTAGGCCGCGGTCATCCGCCGGATGGCGTCCACGCTGGTGTCCTCGCCCTGACCCCAGAGCCGCCCGGTGACGCGCATCACGCCGCAGAAGGCGGCGACGACCACCCGGGGTCGGGGGTCGGCGTCGACGTCGAGGCCCTCGCGGCCGGCGATCAGCCGGGCGATCTCCTCCTCCAGCTCGGTGGACCGTCGCAGGTGGACGGCGAGCAGCGCGGGAGTGGACTCGATCAGTTGGTAGCCGCGCATGTACAGGTCCACGGGGACGACCTCGGAGATGGCCTCCTCGACGGTGTCCCAGGCGGCGAGGACCGCGCGGCGCATCGCGGTGAGGGGGCCCTCGGCGGCGGGCCGGGCCCGTAGTTCGGCCACGAAGTGCGACTCGACCAGGTCCTGGACGGCGAAGGCGACCTCCTCCTTGTTCGCGAAGTAGCGGAAGAAGGTGCGCTGGGAGACGTCCACCGCGGCGGTGATCTCGTCGACCGTGGTCCGCTCGTAGCCCTGGGAGATGAAGAGGAGGAGCGCGGCGCGCAGCAGCGCGTCCCGGGTGCGCCGCTTCTTGCGCTCGCGCAGTCCGGCCGCTGCCGGGGCGGCCGGGGCGGGCCGCAGATCGGTCATCACCTCGGGGTCCCTTCTGACGCAGAGTGAGCGGTCAGGGTACCTGTGACCCACGCGACAAAGATGGCCGCGTTGAGCCGTTTGTGAAGTGTCAGTCGCTGTCACTAGCCTGTTCGCATGACTAGTCAGATCACCGTCCACGACGAGGTGCCGGGCAAGGAACCCGCCCCGGCGCAGGACCGGTCCGGGCTTCGCGGCCATCCGTGGCTCACTCTGTTCGCCGTGGCGATCGGCGTCATGATGGTCACCCTGGACGGCACGATCGTCGCCGTCGCCAACCCCGAGATCCAGAAGGACCTGGGCGCCAGCCTCGCCGAGGTCCAGTGGATAACCAACGGCTACCTGCTGGCCCTCGCGGTCTCCCTGATCACCGCGGGGAAGCTCGGCGACCGCTTCGGGCACCGCCAGACCTTCCTCATCGGCATCGCCGGCTTCGCGGTCTCCTCGGCCGCGATCGGCCTGTCGACCGGCGTCGGCCTCGTCATCGGCTTCCGCGTGGCGCAGGGACTCTTCGGCGCCCTGCTGATGCCCGCCGCCCTCGGCCTGCTCCGCGCCACCTTCCCCGCCGAGAAGCTCAACATGGCCATCGGCATCTGGGGCATGGTGATCGGCGCCTCGACGGCCGCCGGGCCCATCGTCGGAGGCCTGCTCGTCGAGCACGTGAGCTGGCAGTCCGTCTTCTTCATCAACGTGCCCGTCGGCATCGTCGCGCTCGCCTTCGGCCTGTTCATCCTGCTCGACCACCGGGCCGAGAACGCGCCGCGCTCCTTCGACCTCCCCGGCATCGTGCTGCTGTCGGTCGCGATGTTCTCCCTGATCTGGGCGCTGATCAAGGCCGCCGAGTGGGGTTGGGGCGACTCGAAGACCCTGCTGTTCCTCGCCGTGTCCGTGATCTGCTTCGTGCTCTTCACCCTGTGGGAGTCGAAGGTCTCCGAGCCGTTGATCCCGCTGGGCATGTTCCGCTCGCTGCCGCTGTCCGCCGGCACGGTCCTCATGGTCCTGATGGCCTTCGCCTTCATGGGCGGCCTGTTCTTCGTCACCTTCTACCTGCAGAACGTGCACGGCATGAGCCCGGTCGACAGCGGCCTGCACCTGCTCCCGCTGACCGGCATGATGATCATCGGCTCGCCGCTGGCGGGCGCCGCCATCACCAAGGTCGGCCCGCGCGTGCCGCTCGTCGCCGGGATGGTCGCCACCGCCGCCGCCTGCTTCGGGATGGCGCGGCTCACCCCCGACACGGGCACCCTCACCATGTCCCTGTGGTTCGCCCTCCTCGGCCTCGGCCTCGCCCCGGTGATGGTCGGCGCCACCGAGGTCATCGTCGGCAACGCCCCGCTGGAGCTCTCCGGGGTGGCCGGAGGACTCCAGCAGGCCGCCATGCAGGTCGGCGGCAGCCTCGGCACCGCCGTCCTCGGAGCCGTCATGGCGGCCGAGGTCGGTGACACGTTCGGGGACAAGTGGGCGGCGGCGCAACTGCCGCCGCTCGCCCCCGCGGACCTCGAACTCGCCGAGAAGGGCGTCCAGGTCGGCATCGCGCCCGTCCCGGAGGGCGCTCCCGAGCAGGTCGCCCAGGCCATCACCGGCGTCGCGCACGACACCTTCGTGTCCGGCATGAGCACGGCGTTCACCGTCGCCGGGGTGGTCGCGGTCCTCGCCGCGGTCGTCGCCTGCTTCACCAAGCGCGGCGCCAACGCCGAAGCGGGGGCGGGCGCGGCCCACATCTGACGGAGCCCACCGGCCGTTACGGTCCGGTCAACCCCGCACGTACGACAGCCCCGCCGGACGGTTCCGGCGGGGCTGTCGCCTATCCGGGTGGACCCGCCCGCAGCCCCTTCCGTACCTGCGTCTTCGCAGGTCAGCGTGGTGGCGACGAAGTCCTCGGAAACGGTCCGGGGGCTGCGCGTCCACCAAGGAGCTGATCCGTCATGCGTACGTGGAGCACCGCACGCGTCACCGCACTCGCCGCCACCGTCCTGGCCGCCACCGCCTTCGTCCCGGGGACGGCCGGCCGCGCGCACGCCGCCGGCCCGCAACCGTACGCGGCCTGTGCCACGGGCCAGCTGTGCCTGTGGGCCAAACCGGACTTCAAGGGAGCGCGACAGAGCCACGAACTGAGCACCCTGGACATCAACAGCTGCACCGCCGTGCCGGCCGGCACCACCGCCCAGTCCCTCGTCAACCGGACCGGCCGCCCCGTGACCACCTACCAGTCGGCCGAGTGCGCCGAGACGGGCGAGTTCCAGACCTACCCGGGCGACGGCGTACTGCTGCCCCAGTCGCCCTACCAGGTAAGGGCGTTCAAGGTGTGGGAAGGGTAGGCCCGGCCGGCACCGCGGCGTTCTCCGGCGTCCGCGCCGGCGGGACGCCGCCCCCGCCGGCCGGGGCCTCCGGCGGGGCCGGCGCGTACGGGCCCAGCCGGGCGACCTCGGCACGCAGCGCCCGCACCTCGTCCTGGAGTTCGCGCACGGCCGCCAACTGGAGCCGCTCCACCTGGTCGTCGCGCTCGAAACGGGAGATGAACCAGGCGGCGATGTTGGCGGTCACCACACCGAGCAGGGCGATTCCCGACAGCATCAGCCCCACGGCCAGCACCCGGCCGAGCCCGGTGGTGGGCGAGTGGTCGCCGTAACCCACCGTCGTCATGGTGGTGAACGACCACCACACCGCGTCCCCCAGGTTCTTGATGTTGCCCTCGGGGGCGTCCCGCTCCACGCTCAGCACGGCCAGCGACCCGAACATCAGCAGGCCCACCACCGCGCCCGCCACGTACGTCGTCAGCCGGACCTGCGGCGCCATCCGCGCCCGCCGACCCACCAGCAGCAGCGTCGACACCAGCCGCAGCAGCCGCAGCGGCTGGATCAGCGGCAGCAGCACCGCCGCCAGGTCGAGCCAGTGCGTCCGGACGAAAGCCTTCCGGGCCGGTGACAGGCCGAGCCGCACCAGGTAGTCCGCTGCGAACGCCGCCCACACCACCCACTCGGTGACCGTGCACAGCCGCTGCACGCGGTCCTCGGCGTCCGGGACCACGATCGGAACGGCGTACGCGACGGCGAACGCCACGGCCAGGACGAGCAGCGGGGTCTGGCTCCGCCGCTCCCACAGCAGCAGGCGGGAGGTTTCCTTCATGACGGGCATCGTAGGGACCGGGCACGACGACGGCGGCCCCCGGGGGAGTCCCCGGGGGCCGCCGCCCTCACCTCACCGACCGGCCGTCAGGCGTCCCCGCCCGCGGCACCCGGGTCGGCGGCAGCCACGTCCAGCAGCTGGTAGCGGTCGATCGCCTGCTTCAGCACCGAACGGTCGATCTTGTTCTCCTTGGCCAGCTCGGTCAGCACCGAGAGGACCACCGACTGCGCGTCGATGTGGAAGAAGCGCCGCGCCGCACCCCGCGTGTCCGCGAAACCGAAGCCGTCCGCGCCCAGCGAGGTGTACGGGCCCGGCACCCACCGCGAGATCTGGTCCGGCACCGCGCGCATCCAGTCCGAGACGGCCACGAACGGCCCCTCGGCACCCGACAGCTTCCGCGTCACGTACGGGACGCGCTGCTCCTCCTCCGGGTGGAGCAGGTTGTGCTCCTCCACCTCGACTGCCTCGCGGCGCAGCTCGTTCCAGGAGGTCGCCGACCAGACGTCCGCCTTCACGCCCCACTCGGCGCCCAGGATCCGCTGCGCCTCCAGCGCCCACGGCACGGCCACGCCCGAGGCCATGATCTGCGCCCCGACCGTGCCGGAGTCGCCCCGCGACACCCGGTGGATGCCCTTGAGGATCCCGTCGACGTCCACGTCCGCCGGCTCGGCCGGGTGCTGGATCGGCTCGTTGTAGACGGTCAGGTAGTAGAAGACGTCCTCGCCGGGCTCGTTCGTCTCCGTCGGCCCGTACATGCGCCGCAGACCGTCCTTGACGATGTGCGCGATCTCGTACCCGTACGCCGGGTCGTACGCCACGCACCCCGGGTTCGTGGACGCCAGCAGCTGCGAGTGACCGTCGGCGTGCTGGAGGCCCTCACCCGTGAGGGTGGTCCGGCCGGCGGTCGCGCCGAGCACGAAACCGCGCGCCAGCTGGTCCGCCATCTGCCAGAACTGGTCACCGGTGCGCTGGAAACCGAACATCGAGTAGAAGACGTAGACCGGGATCAACGGCTCGCCGTGCGTCGCGTACGCGGAACCCGCTGCGATCAGCGACGCCGTGCAGCCCGCCTCCGAGATGCCGTCGTGCAGCATCTGACCGGTCGGGGACTCCTTGTACGCCAGCAGCAGCTCGCGGTCCACCGCCTCGTACTGCTGCCCCAGCGGGTTGTAGATCTTGGCGCTCGGGAAGAACGCGTCCATGCCGAAGGTGCGGTACTCGTCCGGCGCGATCAGCACGAAGCGCTTGCCGATCTCCTTGTCCCGCATCAGGTCCTTCAGGATGCGGACGAAGGCCATCGTCGTGGCGATCGACTGCTGCCCGGAACCCTTCTTCGCGGCCGCGTAGGTCTTCTCGTCCGGCAGCTGCAGGGGCTTGGCGCGCACCACGCGGGTCGGCACGTAGCCGCCGTGCGCGCTGCGCTGGTCGTGCATGTACTGAATCTCCGGGGAGTTGCGGCCCGGGTGGTAGTACGGCGGGGCGCCGCTCTCCAGCTGCTTGTCCGTGACCGGGATGTGCAGCCGGTCGCGGAAGCGCTTGAGGTCGTCGACCGTCAGCTTCTTCATCTGGTGCGTGGCGTTGCGGCCCTCGAAGTTCGGGCCGAGCGTCCACCCCTTGACCGTCTGCGCCAGGATCACCGTCGGCTGGCCCTTGTGGGCCTTGGCCGCCGCGTAGGCCGCGTAGACCTTCTTGTGGTCGTGACCGCCGCGGCCCAGGTGCTGGATCTGCTGGTCGCTCATGTTCTCGACCATCGCGCGAAGCCGCTGGTCACCGCCGAAGAAGTGCTCGCGGATGTACGCGCCGGACTCCGTCGCGTACGTCTGGAACTGACCGTCCGGCGTCGAGTTCATCTTGTTGACCAGGATGCCGTCGCGGTCCTGGGCGAGCAGCGGGTCCCAGGACCGGTCCCAGATCAGCTTGATGACGTTCCAGCCGGCACCCCGGAAGATCGACTCCAGCTCCTGGATGATCTTCCCGTTGCCGCGCACCGGACCGTCGAGGCGCTGGAGGTTGCAGTTGACGACGAACGTCAGGTTGTCCAGGCCCTCGCGGGCGGCGATCGACAGCTGGCCGAGCGACTCCGGCTCGTCCATCTCGCCGTCGCCCAGGTACGCCCACACGTGGGACTTGGAGGTGTCCGCGATCCCGCGCGCCTCCATGTACCGGTTCATCCGCGCCTGGTAGATGGCGCCGAGCGGGCCGAGGCCCATGGAGACCGTCGGGAACTCCCAGAAGTCCGGCATGAGCCGCGGGTGCGGGTAGCTGGACAGGCCGTACGGGGCCTTGGACTTCTCCTGCCGGAACGCGTCGAGCTGCTGCTCGGACAACCGGTCCAGGAGGTAGGCGCGCGCGTAGATGCCCGGGGAGGCGTGGCCCTGGAAGAAGATCTGGTCGCCGCCGTCGCCCTCGTCCTTGCCCCGGAAGAAGTGGTTGAAGCCCACGTCGTAGAGGGAGGCGGAGGAGGCGAAGGTGGCGATGTGCCCGCCGACGCCGATCCCGGGACGCTGGGCGCGCGAGACCATGACGGCCGCGTTCCACCGGGTGGCGTTCAGGACCTTGCGCTCGATCTCCTCGTTGCCGGGGAAGAACGGCTCGTCCTTGGTGGCGATGGTGTTGACGTAGTCCGAGCTGCGCATCTCCGGCACGGCCACGCGCTTCTCGCGGGCCCGCTCGATCAGCCGCAGCATCAGGTAACGGGCACGTTCACGGCCCCGCTCGTCGACTGCGGCGTCCAGGGAGTCGAGCCACTCCTGCGTCTCCTCCGGATCGAAGTCCGGGACCTGACTCGGCAGGCCGCCAATGATGATCGGATTGCGATCGGATGCGGAAGCCACGCTGTTCCTTCGCTGTCGGGGGAGTCGTGCCTTGGGTCGCCGCCTCCCATGGTCTTACGCTCGACCGAAATCTTCACCTCTACCACTGGGTAACACCTGGAGCGGCGAAGGAGCGGACAAGCGGGCAGGTCCACCTCGCAACCTTACGCCCAGGTCGATCATCGGGTTCGTAAGGTCGTTCGTCCCTCAAACAGGTAGGAAAGTCCTCCTGCGATGCCGAATGAGCTGGAATGGTGTGGGATGAATCACCAGGGGCGTATGAGGGAAGCCTGAAAGTTGCGGCGAGACGGCCGCAATCGTCACCGTTTCGACGGTCTCGGCGGCCGGGTACTTGCGCGATCCGCCGCGCCCGTGTGGACTACGCCCAATGCTGCGCGTACGCGCGCCGCCGAAAGACATTCACCGAACATGAGCAGGAGGCACACCGTGAGCGCGACCGCGGACCACGCGGAGAGCCCGGTCACTCGACTTGGCTTCCAGTCCGAACAGGTGGTCCAGGAGATCGGCTACGACGACGACGTCGATCAGGATTTCCGTGACGCCGTTGAGAAGCACGTCAGCGAACTCGTCGATGAGGATTACGACGACGAGGTCGACGCCGTGATCCTCTGGTTCCGGGAAGAGGACGGTGACCTGACGGATGCGCTGGTCGATGCCATCGAACTGGTCGATGAGAACTCCGTCGTCCTGCTGCTGACCCCCAAGACGGGCCGTGACGGCTTCGTGCAGGCCAGCGACATCAGCGAGGCCGTCGAGACCGCCGGCCTGTCCCAGGCGAAGCCCGTCAAGGTGGGCGACGACTGGACTGCCGTCAAGCTGACGACCCCGAAGGCCGCCGCCAAGAAGCGCTGAGCCGAACCCCCGCAGACGAGCGGACCCGCCCCGCCGACCCGGATCACCCCGAGGTCGGTGGGGCACGGTCGTTTTCGGGGGCGCACGTGCCCGCCCGGACGGGCCGGTCACCCCATAGGCTGACCCCAGGACCGGCGGGCTCTCACCCGAACGGTCCAAAGCGCACGTGCGGGAATGCAGGAATGCAGAAACGAAGGGATACGAGAGATGGCCATCGCGGTCGGCGACAAGGCTCCGGACTTCGAGCTCAAGGACAACCACGGTGCCACCGTGCGGCTCTCCGACTTCCGGGGCGAGAAGGCAGTGGTGCTGCTCTTCTACCCGTTCGCCTTCACGGGCGTCTGCACCGGCGAACTGTGCGAGCTGCGCGACCGGCTGCCCCGCTTCCAGAACGACGAGGTCCAGCTCCTCGCCGTGTCGAACGACTCCGTGCCGACCCTGAGGGTCTTCGGCGAGCAGGAGAACCTCGACTACCCCCTGCTGTCCGACTTCTGGCCGCACGGGGAGACCTCCCGCGCCTACGGGGTCTTCGACGAGGACAAGGGCTGTGCGGTGCGCGGCACCTTCATCATCGACAAGGACGGCGTCGTGCGGTGGACCGTGGTCAACGGGCTGCCCGACGCGCGTGACCTGAACGAGTACATCAAGGCCCTCGACAGCCTCTGATGCCCTCGGGCAGATTCCGTACCAAAACCGTGTACGAACGGGAACCCGTCACTAGGATCAGAACGTTGATCCGGTAGCAATCGCACGACGGGGCCCGCCCCGGACATTTACCCAATGGAGGACCCGTGGGAGTCAGCCTCAGCAAGGGCGGCAACGTCTCGCTGACCAAGGCCGCGCCTAACCTGACGGCGGTCATCGTCGGTCTGGGCTGGGACGCTCGCACCACCACCGGTGTCGACTTCGACCTCGACGCCAGCGCGATCCTGACCAACGACCAGGGCAAGGTCGCCAGCGACTCGAACTTCGTGTTCTTCAACAACCTGAAGAGCCCGGACGGCTCGGTCGAGCACACCGGTGACAACACCACCGGTGAGGGCGAGGGTGACGACGAGGCCATCAAGGTCAACCTCGCCGGCGTACCCGCCGATGTCGCCAAGATCGTCTTCCCCGTCTCGATCTACGAGGCCGAGGGTCGGCAGCAGAGCTTCGGTCAGGTCCGCAACGCGTACATCCGCGTCGTGAACCAGGCCGACAACACCGAGCTCGCCCGCTACGACCTCTCCGAGGACGCCTCGACCGAGACCGCCATGGTCTTCGGCGAGCTCTACCGCAACGGCGCGGAGTGGAAGTTCCGTGCCATCGGCCAGGGTTACGCCTCGGGCCTGCGCGGCATCGCGCAGGACTTCGGCGTCAACGTCTGAGCCAACAGCAGTCAGTCAGTCCGGCGCCGTGCACTGTGTGTACGGCGCCGGACCGGCTTTGCCACCACACCACGTCGTCCGGGGAGGACCACATCATGGGCGTCACACTCGCCAAGGGGGGCAACGTATCCCTGTCCAAGGCCGCACCGAACCTGACCCGGGTTCTGGTGGGACTGGGATGGGACGCGCGCTCGACCACGGGGGCCGACTTCGACCTCGACGCCAGCGCGCTGCTGTGCAACAGCGGCCGGGTGCTCGGGGACGCGTACTTCATCTTCTACAACAACCTCAAGAGCCCCGAGGGCTCCGTCGAGCACACCGGGGACAACCTCACGGGCGAGGGCGAGGGTGACGACGAGTCGATCATCATCGACCTCACCAAGGTCCCGGCGAACGTGGACAAGATCGTCTTCCCGGTGTCGATCCACGACGCGGACGCCCGCCGGCAGAGCTTCGGCCAGATCAGCAACGCGTTCATCCGCGTCGTGAACATGGCGGACGACCAGGAGTTGGCCCGCTACGACCTCACCGAGGACGCCTCCTCCGAGACCGCGATGATCTTCGGCGAGGTCTACCGGTACGGCGGCGAATGGAAGTTCAGGGCCGTAGGGCAGGGGTACGCGTCGGGCCTGCGGGGCATCGCTCTAGACTTCGGGGTCAACGTTTCGTAAAGCCGTACAAGACGATGGGGTGCCAGTGGTTCTCAAAACCTTCGGCTGGTCGTTCGCAGTCACTGCGCTCGGTCTGGTCGCAGCTGTGTTCTACGGGGGGTGGCAGGCCTTCGGTATCGTGGCGATCCTGTCGATCATGGAGATCTCGCTGTCCTTCGACAACGCGGTGGTCAACGCCGGAATCCTGAAGAAGATGAATGCCTTCTGGCAGAAGATCTTCCTCACGATCGGCATTCTGATCGCGGTGTTCGGTATGCGCCTGGTCTTCCCCGTCGTCATCGTCGCGATCAGTGCCAAGATCGGGCCGATCGAGGCGGTCGACCTCGCGCTGTCCGACAAGGACCAGTACCAGCAGCTCGTCACGGACGCTCACCCGTCCATCGCCGCCTTCGGCGGCATGTTCCTCCTGATGATCTTCCTCGACTTCATTTTCGAGGACCGTGACATCAAGTGGCTCGCCTGGCTGGAGCGTCCGCTCGCCAAGCTCGGCAAGGTCGACATGCTGTCCGCGTGCATCGCGCTGATCATCCTGGCCATCACGGCGATGACCTTCGCCACCAACGCCCACCAGCACGGCGGCGCGCACGTCGACAAGGCGCAGACCGTGCTGATCTCCGGGGTCCTCGGTCTGATCACCTACATGATCGTGGGCGGTCTCTCCGGCTACTTCGAGAACAAGTTGGAGGAGGAGGAGGAAGCCGAGCACGAGGCAGAGGAAGAGGCCAAGCGCACCGGCAAGCCCGTGTCGGCCGTGGCGATGGCCGGCAAGGCAGCCTTCTTCATGTTCCTGTACCTCGAAGTCCTCGACGCCTCCTTCTCCTTCGACGGGGTCATCGGCGCCTTCGCCATCACCAACGACATCGTGCTGATGGCCCTCGGCCTCGGCGTCGGTGCCATGTACGTCCGTTCGCTGACGGTCTACCTGGTCCGCCAGGGCACCCTCGACGACTACGTCTACCTGGAGCACGGCGCCCACTACGCCATCGGCGCGCTGGCCGTGATCCTGCTCATCACCATCCAGTACGAGATCAACGAGTTCATCACCGGCCTCGTCGGTGTGGTGCTGATCGGCTGGTCCTTCTGGTCCTCCGTGCGCCGCAACAAGCGCCTGGAACTGGAGGAGGGTGCCGCAGCCGAGGCATGACCCCGGTGACAATGCGGAACGCTCCCATTGCGGGGCGGCCGGTCGGGTCCACGGACCCGGCGGGCCGCCCCGCTTCCGTACGTGTGAGGGGTTCGTACTCGTGATGAAGCAGGGGGGCAGGGGACCATGGGGTTCTTCGACGGGATCAGGGGCGCGCGGGCCATGGGGTTCGACTCGGGGCACGCCTCCTCGAACGCCATCGAGCTGACGAAACGACATCCGACGGTGTCGCTCACCAAGCAGCAGGCCGTCCACGGCAACCTGCGCGTCAACCTCTCGTGGCGGATGCGGACCTCCGACTTCGGTGGCCGCTCCGGACAGAGCGGGCAGTTGCTGCGGCACCCGTTCAAGCTGTTCAAGCCCGACATGGTGCAGGCCCACACCCAGGGCATGGTCAACGTCGACCTCGACATGGGTTGTCTGTACGAACTGACCGACGGCACCCGCGGCGCCGTGCAGCCGCTGGGGAACCTCCTCGGCGACCTCAACGACCCGCCGTACGTGAAGCTCAGCGGCGACGACCGGTTCGGCTCGGCCTCGGGGGAGACGCTCTACATCAACCTCGACCACGCCGAGGACATCAAGCGGCTCCTCGTCTTCGTCTACATCTACGACCAGACCCCGGCCTTCGACCGGACGCACGCCCTGGTCACCCTGTACCCGGTCACCGGGCCGAGGATCGAGATACCGCTGGAGGAACGGCACCCGCAGGCCCGCTCCTGCGCCGTCCTGTCCCTGGAGAACGTCAAGGGCGAGCTGATCGTCCGCCGTGAGGTGAAGTTCGTCTACGGGTTCCAGGCCGAGCTGGACCGCCTCTACGGCTGGGGGCTCCAGTGGGGGCGGGGCTACAAGAGCACCAAGAGCTGACGGGCCGCCCCGGGCCGTGCCCCGGCGCCCGCCGCGCCCCGCCGGCCGCGTGAGCGGCGTACGGCGGGGTCGGGGCGGGGTGCGTCAGCGGCGGATGAACTGGGGGCCCTGCACCGGCAGCCGGAACGACGGGTCGCCGCCCGGGGTCGGCACCGGGGCCGGGGACACCGGCTGCGGGTACCCGTACGCCGGCTGGACCGCGGGCGGGGCCTGCGTGGGCGGGGCCGGGACCGGCGGGCGCATGGCGGCGGTCTGCTCCGCGGTGGGCCCGGTGCCCGCCGCGGACGCGCCCTCGGCCGCCGGGGACTCCTCGGAGCCCCCGGTGGCGGCGTTCTCGTCCACGGAGATCCCGTGGTCGGTCGCCAGTCCGACCAGTCCATCGGAGTAGCCCTCGCCGAGCGCGCGGAACTTCCAGCCGTCGCCCCTGCGGTACAGCTCGCCACAGATCAGCGCGGTCTCGGCGCCCGTCTCCGGCCGCACGTCGAAGTGGGCCAGCGGTTCGGGGCGGGCGCCGGCCGTCGCGTCGTACAGCAGGATCCGCAGGTCGTGGACGCGCTGGAAGGGGACGTCCTCGGCCGAGGCCACCACCAGGATCCGGTCCACGACGGCGGGGACGGCGCGCAGATCCGCCTGGACCGCGTCCGTGAACCCGTCGCCGAGCTGCTTCTTGCCCAGCCGCCACACGGCCCCGGAAGGGTGCCGGGGCTGGTTGTAGAACACGAAGTCCTCGTCCGAGCGCACACGCCCGTCCGCGCCCACGAGCAGCGCCGAGGCGTCCACGTCCGGCACCTCGGGCCCCGTGGACCAGCGCAGCACCGCCCGGACCGCCACGGCGGCCACCGGGATGTTCGAGCCCTTCTGCATCGTGTGCGTCATGCCCGTCATCCTGCCCTCCCGGGCCCGACCGGGACAATGCGGCCCCCCGTAGGGCCTTGTACCGAACGTGCGAGCTGGGCATGGTGCAAGAGGGTTACCTGAACTTCATGTGCTTGAGGAACTCTTGACTCATATTCGTACGTACTATTACCGGCCACGCCAGTCGGGCCGCCGAGGCAGTACGAAGGAAGCACATGCGTCACTTCGGGCACATTTCGCCCAGCGTCCGGAAAGAGCTCTTCCACCAGGAGCCCTCGGAGTTCACCCTGGCGTCTCCCGCCCGTACGCTGGCCGCCGCGCTCGGAGCCACCCTCTACAGCCCCGCGACCCGCCCGAACCTGGCCGCCGACATCCGCAAGCAGGCCGGCCTCGGAGTCGTCTCGATGGTCCTCTGCCTGGAGGATTCCATCAGCGACGCCGACGTCGTCGACGGCGAGGAGAACCTCGTCCGACAGTTCGCGGCGCTCGACGCCCAGGGCCCGGACGCGGCGGAGCTGCCCCTGCTGTTCATCCGCGTTCGCACGCCCGAGCAGATCTCCGATCTCGTACGCCGCCTCGGCGACTCGGTGCGAAACCTGGCCGGATTCGTGCTTCCCAAGTTCACGGAGAGCCGTGGCACGGCCTTCCTCGACGCCGTCGTCGAGGCGCAGGCCTCGGCCGGGCTGCCCCACCTGTATGCCATGCCGGTGCTGGAATCCCCGGAGCTCCTCCACCTGGAAACCCGGGTCGAGGCCCTGGCGGGCATCTCGCGCACCGTCAACCGCTACCGCGAGCACGTCCTGGCCCTGCGCCTCGGCGTGACCGACTTCTGCTCCGCGTACGGGCTGCGCCGCACCCCGGACATGACCGCGTACGACGTCCAGATCGTGGCCGGCGTGATCGCCGACGTGGTCAACGTCCTCAGCCGCGCCGACGGGACCGGCTTCACCGTCACCGGCCCGGTCTGGGAGTACTTCCGCAGCCAGCAGCGCCTCTTCAAGCCGCAGCTGCGCCGCAGCCCCTTCCTGGAGGAGGGTGTGGAGGACCTGCGCACCACGCTGATCGAGCACGACCTCGACGGACTGCTCCGCGAGATCGAACTCGACCGGGCCAACGGGCTGACCGGCAAGACCTGCATCCACCCCGCGCACGTCACCCCCGTGCACGCCCTGTCGGTGGTCTCGCACGAGGAGTTCAGCGACGCCCAGGACATCCTGCGCCCCGAACGCGGAGGCGGCGGGGTGCTGCGATCGGCTTATACGAACAAAATGAACGAAGTGAAACCGCACCGGGCCTGGGCCGAGCGCACCATGCAGCGCGCCGAGGCCTTCGGTGTGGCGAGGGAGGAGGTCGGCTTCGTCGACCTCCTCACGGCCGGGCTCCAGGTGTGAGCGGGCCGGTGACGACGGAGTTTCCTACGGAGAAGGGCAAGACGATCGACGAGGTGTGGTCGGGAACCTGGGTCGCGGACCGGCTGGGCGTCGCCCTGGAAGCGGGCGGCGACCCGACGCAGCCACCGTTGGACGAGCTGCTCGGGCTCGCCCTGCGACGCAACCCCAAGCGCGCCCACCTGCTGGTTTCGCAGGTGCTCGGCAAACACGTCCCGCAGTCCCCGTCGGTGGTCCACGCCGCCGGATACGGCCTCGGCGAGCGGGTACGGGAGCTCCTCGGCGCGGAGGCGGCCGTCTCCGCGGTGGTCCTCGGGTACGCGGAGACCGCGACCGGCCTCGGACACTGCGTCGCCGACGGCCTGGGCACCGCCCCCTACCTGCACTCCACCCGCCGCCCCGTACCGGGCGTCGAGCCCGCCGGCGGCTTCGAGGAGGCGCACTCGCACGCGACCTCGCACCTCCTCCTCCCCGAGGACCCGCGGCTGCTCGCCGGCAGTGGGCCGCTCGTCCTCGTCGACGACGAGTTCTCCACCGGCAACACGGTCCTGAACACCATCCGCGACCTGCACGCCCGCCACCCCCGCCCGCACTACGTGGTCGTGGCCCTCGTGGACATGCGCTCGGCCGCGGACCGCGACCGGCTGACCGACTTCGCCGCCGAGCTCGGCGCCCGCGTCGACCTGATCTCCCTCGCGGCCGGTACGGTCTCCCTCCCCGAGGGGGTCCTGGCCAAGGGACAGGCGCTGGTCGAGCGGTACGAGAGCGGTGACGGGAGCGGGGGCGAGGGCTGCACGCCGGGCATTCCCGGTGCCGATGTGCCGGCCGCCGGTGCCGCCCCCGTCGGGCGGGTCGTGCTCGGCTGGCCCGACGGGGTCCCCGACGGAGGACGGCACGGCTTCACCCCCACGCACCGCGCGGCCCTGGAGTCGGCCCTTCCAAGGCTCGCCCATCGGCTCGCCGACGCACTGGGCGCGAACCCCGGACGGGTCCTCGTCCTCGGCAACGAGGAGCTGATGTACGCGCCGCTGCGGCTCGCGCTGGCCCTGGAGCAGTCGGGGGCGGCGGCCGAGGTGCGGTTCTCCACCACGACCCGCTCGCCCGTGCTGGCCGTCGACGACCCCGGCTACGCCATCCGCACCCGGCTGGTCTTCCCCGCCCACGACGCCCCGGCGGACGGGCCGGGCGACCGGTACGCCTACAACGTCGCCCGTACCGACGGGACCGCCTTCGACACCGTCGTCGCCGTCGTCGACTCGGTCGGCGACACCCCCGAGCTGCGCACGGGCCTGCTCACCGCCCTCGCCCCGCACACCGGGCGGGTCCTGCTGGCCGTCGTACCGTCGTACGTGCCGTCCGGGGCCGTCGCGCCCCAGGAGCCCCCGTCCCGGGCACCGTCGCCCCACGCATCCGACCGGCGGGAGCCGACCATGTCCGAGCCGATCCTCCTCCCCGAGCCGCTGCGCGGCCCGGCCTTCTCCTCGTACGCGGCGGAGGACGTCGGCTGGCTGCTGCAGGACCTCTCCGGGGTGGAACTGGAGGCCCCCACCGAGGAGCGGGAGGAGGCCATCCAGGCGGGCGGCGCGCACTACGCCGAGTCCCTGCCGGTCGAGTACCAGCCCTCCGAGGGCTACCAGGAGCTGTACCGCAGCGCCCTGGCAGCCTCCGCGACCCGGATAGCCCGGGCGGTCGGGACCGTCACCGAGACCGTGCTCGCCGAACGCTCCCCCTCCCCGGTGCTGGTCTCCCTGGCCCGCGCCGGTACCCCCGTCGGCGTGCTGATGCGCCGCTGGGCCCAGGCCCGACACGGCCTGGACCTGCCGCACTACGCCGTCTCCATCGTGCGCGGCCGCGGCATCGACGCCAACGCGCTGCGCTGGCTGGCCGCACACCACGACCCCGCCGACGTCGTCTTCGTGGACGGCTGGACCGGCAAGGGCGCCATCACCCGGGAGCTGAAGGACGCCCTCGCCGCGTTCCCGGGCTTCGACCCGGAGATCGTCGTCCTCGCCGACCCCGGATCCTGCGTACGCACCTACGGCACCCGCGAGGACTTCCTGATCCCCTCGGCCTGCCTGAACTCCACCGTCTCCGGACTGGTCTCGCGTACGGTGCTGAGGTCCGACCTGGTCGGACCCGCCGACTTCCACGGCGCGAAGTTCTACCGCGAACTCGCCGGAGCCGATGTCTCCGTCGGCTTCGTCGACGCCGTCGCGGCCCGCTTCGACGCCGTCGCGAACGCCGTCGACGACGAGGTCAAGGAGCTGCTCGCGGCCGACCGCACCCCCACCTGGGTGGGCTGGGCGGCCGTCGAGCGGATCAGCGAGGAGTACGGCATCCACGACGTGAACCTGGTCAAGCCCGGCGTCGGCGAGACCACGCGGGTGCTGCTGCGCCGCGTCCCGTGGAAGATCCTCGCCCAGCGCGGAGCCGGGGCCGACCTGGACCACGTACGTCTGCTCGCGGAGCAGCGCGGTGTGCCGGTCGAGGAGGTCGACGGACTTCCCTACACGTGCGTAGGACTCATCCACCCCCGATTCACTCGCGGCGCCACGGGCGCCGACGGAAAGGCCGTGTCCACCAAGTGACTGTCCTCGTAGCCAGTGACCTCGACCGTACGCTCATCTACTCGTCGGCCGCCCTCGGCCTGACCATGCCCGACCCGGTGGCCCCGCGGCTGCTGTGCGTCGAGGTGCACGAGAGCAAGCCGCTGTCGTTCATGACGGAAACGGCGGCCGCCCTGCTGGCGGAGCTGACCGAGAACCCCGCGGCGGTCTTCGTCCCCACGACGACGCGGACCCGCAAGCAGTACCAGCGGATCCGCTTCCCCGGCCGCCCGGCCCCGTACGCGATCTGCGCCAACGGCGGCCAGCTGCTCGTGGACGGTGTCCCCGACCGGGACTGGCGACGGTCGGTCGTCGGACTCCTCGCCCAGGAGTGCGCCCCGCTGGAGGAGGTCCACCAGCACCTCCTCGCGGTGTCGGACCCGGCGTGGCTGCGCAAGGCGAGGATCGCCGAGGACCTGTTCGCCTACCTGGTCGTCGAGCGGGCCCTGGTCCCCGAGGAATGGCTGAAGTCCCTCACCGAGTGGGCCGAGGCGCGCGGCTGGGGCGTCTCGCTCCAGGGCCGCAAGATCTACGCCGTTCCGAGGCCCCTCACCAAGAGCGCGGCGATGGCCGAGGTGGCCCGCCGGACGGGAGCGACCACGACCCTCGCCGCGGGTGATTCGCTCCTGGACGCCGACCTGCTGCTCGCGGCGGACCGGGGCTGGCGGCCCGGACACGGCGAGTTGGCCGACGCGGGGTGGACGGCGCCGTCGGTGACCGCCCTGTCGACGGCCGGTGTGTCGGCGGGTGAGGAAATCATCCGCGCGTTCGGCGGGACGGTTGCGACACTGACCGCATGACCAAGGGCAACAGCACCAAGATCACTGATGAGCTCTACCAGTACGTCCTGGCGCACAACCCCCCGCTGGACGCCGTCCAGCGGGGGCTGGTCGCCACGACCCACGAGAAGTTCCCGAAGTCGGCGGGCATGCAGTCCGCGGAGGAACAGGGGCCGCTGCTGGCCTTCCTGGTCCGGCTGACGGGCGCCCGGCACATCGTGGAGGTGGGCACCTTCACCGGCTTCTCCGCCCTGTCCATGGCCCAGGCCCTCCCCGCCGACGGTCGCCTCATCGCCTGCGACGTGTCGGAGGAGTGGACGGCGTACGGCCGCGAGGCGTGGGAGGCGGCGGGCGTCGCCGACCGCATCGAGCTGCGCATCGCCCCCGCGCTGGACACGCTCCGCGCGATGCCGAAGGAGGAGCACATCGACCTGGCGTACGTGGACGCGGACAAGCAGAGCCAGATCCTCTACTGGGAGGAACTCGTGCCGAGGCTCCGCCCGGGCGGCCTGATCGTCACGGACAACACCCTGTTCCACGGAACCGTCCTCGACGAGTCCCCCGACAGTCGGGGCGCGAGCGTCCACGCCTTCAACGGGCACGTCGCGGCCGACCCCCGGATGGAATCCGTCCTGCTGGCGATCTCGGACGGGTTGACGCTGTCGCGCAAGCGGTAGGCGTGGCGGTGCCGTTGGTGTGGCGCCGCCGGTGGTGTGGCCGGTGTCTGCCCTGTCCGGGTTCGGACCCGGACAGGGGGATCGGGTGGGGGCGTGTTCCGGGCGATGCGGTCGGCCGGGGTGGACGGCGAGGGTCAGCCGCAGGCGCCGCCGCCGCAGCAGCCGCCCCCACCGCCGCCCATCGCGGGCGCGGGAGCGGTGGAGCCGGCGCTCGTCCCGCCGACGGCGACGGCGGAGAGCAGCTTGACGGTGTCGGCGTGACCGGCGGGGCAGTCGGCGGGAGCGGACGACTCGGCCATGGGCCGGCTGACCTCGAAGGTGTCGTCGCAGGTCCGGCAGCGGTACTCGTAACGGGGCATGCCGACCAGGCTATGCGGCCGGACGGCATCCCGGTATCCCCGAGCCCCGGACACACCGCCGACGGCGCCGGGCCGGCCGCCCGGGCTACCGGTCGAGCCCCCTCCGCGCCGCCGCACGCGCCTCCCGCGCGGCCTGTTCGGGGTGGCGGGCGCGCCAGTACGGATTGTCGTGCGGCAGGGCGCTGCCCACCCGCCCGTACATCCCGAACCACATCAGCATCACGCCGACGACGAAGCTGAACAGCACGTTCGGGATCTTGAAGGCCAGGAAGTTCAGACCCGTGTCCAGCAGCGCGAGGTTCACGAACCCGCTCGCGATGAACAGCAGGCCCAACACGATGTTCAGGGTCGACGCGAAGTTCCCGCCCACCACCATCCCGGCGAAGAGCAGCAGCCCGACCAGGATGGACAGCACGCTGAGCGCGCCGTTCGTACTGAGGCCCGCGACGGTGTCCCCGCCCGTGTCGAAGAACCCGATCCGGTCGATCAACCCCAGGACCCCGAACACCACCAACAGCAGCCCGGTCAACCCCGCCCCCACCCGGTACACCTTGCTCAGCTTGTGGTCGACGGGAAGGTGCTCGTTCAGCCGGGCCCCCACCGGCCGGGGAATGCGCGGCGCCGCGTGCGAAACCATGACGGCCTCCTCTGCCTCGGGCCGTACGTCCCTCCCAGCATCCGCCGCCGGGGGGTGGGGGACAAGCGGGAGGGGCGCCGGGTCGGCGGCGCAGCGGCGGAGCGGAGCGGGGCTGCTGCCGCCGGGCTCGGGCCTGCCGCCTTCGGCGCTGTCCGGGCCGCCCGGGCTTGCGGGCACATCACGGAGCGTGGCAAGGCCGGGCCCGGCCGGCGGAGTGCCGTCGGGTGGGCGGGGGGCCGGAGGTCGGGTGGTCGGGCAGGCTTCGTGCGGTCGGGTGGTCGGGCAGGCCTCGTGAGGCCGGGTGATCGGGACGGCTTCGTGCGGCCGGGTCAGGCGTGGCCGCGTTCCGCCCGGATCTCGTTGACGACCCGGTTCACCGAGGCCCGTACGTCCTCCATCTCCTGGAGGAACGCCCAGTAGTCCGGGTGCCGCCCCTCCAAACCGGTGAGGGCCCGCTCGACCCGCGCCACCGACTCGTCCAGCGGCCGGGCGTGCCGGGGATCGGGCACGCTGCGGCCCGCCATCGCCAGACGCTGCGCGTCCCGGATCGCGAACCGCGTCCGCTGCACCTCCGCCTGCGGATCCCGCGCCACCGCCTCCAGCCGGTCCAGCCGGTCCTGCGCCGCCGACACCGCCTCGTCCGTGGCGTCCAAGGAACCCCGAACCGCCTCGATGGCCGCCGTCACGTCCGCCCAGCGCTGCTCGTCCCGCGCCCGCCCGGCCTCCGCCAGCCGCTCCTCGGCCCGCGCGACATCCCGTACCGCCTCGTCCGGCACCTGCTGGAGGTCCTGCCAACACGCCGCGCTGAACCGCCGCCGCAACTCGCTGAGCACCGGATCCACCCGGTCCGCCCGGTTCCGCAGCGCCTGGGCCCTGGTCCGCAGACTGACCAGCCGCCGGTCGATCTCCGCCGCGCGCTCCGGGAGCCGCTCCGCCTCGGCCCGCACGCCCTCCGCGTCCCGCAGGATCCGGTCGGCCCGCTGCACGGTCTCCTGCACCCCGTGCTGCGCCGCTCCTTGGTTCAGCTTCGTCAGCTCCGGCCCCAGCGCCGCGAGCCGCGCCGCCAGGTCATCGGCCCGCATGCCCTTGGCACGCACCGAGTCCAGCGCGTCACTCGCCGCGAGCAACGCCGCCCTGGCCCGTTCCCGGGCCGGAGCCACCCGCGCCAACTGAGTCTCCGCCTTGTCCAGCAGCGGCTGCAGCCCCTGCGCGAACCGCTCCAGTTCCCCCTGGGCCCGCACCAGCTCGTCCCGCGCCCGCGTCAGCTGCTCCCGCGCCTGCGCGGCGACGGACCCTTCCAGATCGACCCGATCCAGGTCGTGCGCGTCCACCGCCTCGATGTACACCTGGCTCACCTGGTCGATGCGCACCCCCAGCGCGGCGAACCCCTCGGTCGCCCGCCGCGCCGCCGGAGACCCGTCCGCCGCGGCGATCGTCTCGATCGAGATCCGCAGATCCCGCTGCGCCGTGTCCAGCTCGTAGAACGCGGCCGCCGCGGCATCCTTCGCCGCCTGCGCGTCCGCCCGTCGACTCTCGTCCCGCCCGCCGAACCACCGCCGGGATGCCGTCGTCACAATCCCTCTCCCGTGCCCCGTCCGCCATGCCCCGGTCCATTCTCCCCCACCGGAACGGGTTTGCGTGGGGGGTGCGCCCTCCATGTAGGCTGTCCACTCATCCACGGGTGCGTAGCTCAGGGGTAGAGCGCTGCTCTTACAAAGCAGATGTCGGCGGTTCGAAACCGTCCGCGCCCACCAGCGCAGAGGCCCCCCGCCGATCATGGCGGGGGGCCTTTTGCATCCGCGTTCGACGTCAACGCCCATCATTGACGCATCGGTGCTACGCCTCCCCGCAGCGCCCTCCCCTCTGTCGCTCCTGGGGTGGTCGCCGAAGCCGGGTGTGTGCTGAGCCGCATGATGACTCCATGACTTCTGATTTCAGCAGCGTCCCCATTGAGAGCACTCGACTTACGGCCGTGAACGAGGGCGTCGCGCACGTCTTCACCTGGGACGCGGACGCGCGGATCGAGGTGCGGGGCCTGGGCGGAGAGGTCGTGATCGAGGCGAACGCGGCAGGTCTCAGGACGCTTGCCGGGCATCTGCTGGTGCTTGCCGGAGAAGGGGTTCCCGACGGGAGTCACCTGCATCTCGATGACGGCAACGGCCTGGTGGAAGGTTCCCTCGGCCTGGTTCTGGAGCGGTGTGACGAGGAGTGAGCGGGCCCTGCGCGGCGAGGTGGGGGCGGTTCTGCGGGCACCCCGAGGTCCGGTCGGAGTCAGCCCGGTCGTACATCGAGTCCGTCGGCGGAAAGGCTCCACGGCTTTCGGTACACCTTCGCTACGCACGACGGCTACAACCTCCGGGAAGCATCGGGCAATGTGTCCGCCGCCGCTCTGACGATCAGTGGGGGGCGGGGCGCTCAGCTCGTTCGGGACGACGGTCCGCCTGCGCGTCGTCGAGACGTTGGACGTCCTGCTCACGGCCGAAGGGATCCGATATCGGACTGCGGGGGCTTAGCGGGTCGGGGCCTCGGCATCCGCTCGCGGCGGGCCGTTCCGCCGGGCCGTCGGACGTCCTCCTGACCCGGAGTGGCGCCGGAGCCGGCGGGGACGAGAAGGCCCCCCGTCGGGGTTGGCGGGGGGCTGGGGGTCAGGCGTTGGGGCGCTTGCCGTGGTTGGCCTTCTTCTTCTTGCGGGCGCGTCGCTTGTTTCCTCGCTTGGCCATGGAGCGTCTCCTCATCACGGACAATTCGGGCGTTCGTCAGTCTAGGTCGGGGTATGACGACCCGCATCAGGGCGTGTGGGTTTCCCGCGCCGGAGCGCGGGGATCCCCGGGTGGGGGTGGTGTAAGTGACCGGGGTGGGGGAGTGGCTCTGGGTGATCGGAGCGGGGGTGCTGTCGGTGGCCGCGCTGGTGGTGTTCGGGCGGCTGGACGCGGACCGGTTCGAGCGGCGACGGGACAGGGAGCGGGCGAGGCTGATGGCCTCGCTGGGCACGGAGCCCGAGAGCGGTGAGCAGCCGAGTGTGCGCGACCCGCGCTTCATTGACGCCGGGGCGAGTCGGTCGGGGCACGCCGAACTGGGTGATCGGCGGGACGACTTCACGCCGATCCTCGTCGAGTACTACGCCTACGGGCTGACCCAGGCCCGCAGCAGCTTCGCGACCAGCCAACTGTTCGCCGCGGTCGGTGCGGCCGTCCTGCTCTTCGGGGTAGGGCTGGCGGTTTGGAAGGCGGAGAGCTCGGGGGACGCGTACGTCGGGGTGGTGACGAGCTCCGTCGGGCTGGTCGTCACCCTGGTCGGTCAGCTGTTCCACCGGCGCGCGGACATCGCCCTGCGGCACATGGCCGCCCAGACCGCGGCCCTCCGTGAGGACCGGCGGGCCGCGGAAAGCACGCAGCAGGCGATCGGTTTGCTGGAGGAGGTGGCCGATCCGGAGCTGAGGGCCCGGCTCCAGGCCGGGTTGATCATGAAATTGTCCGGGGCCGAGCTGCCGCGGTAGCGCCATAGTGGAGGTATGTGCCGCTCCATCAAGACCCTGCGCCCGCCGGCAATCCCCGAGAAGGCCACCGAGGAGGAGATTCGCGCGGCCGCGCTCCAGTACGTACGGAAGGTGTCCGGGTTCCGGGCGCCCGCCGCACACAACCGAGAGGTGTTCGACGCCGCCGTGGACGCCGTCGCCGAGGCGACGAGGCTACTGCTCGACGGGGTTCACGTTCGGGGCCGGGCTGCCGCCGAGGCCACTGCCGAGGCGTGACCGCCGCCGCCCGGCCCTTGCCGGGCGGTCCGTCGGTGCCCTGCCGGCGCGGAGCCGCGGGCCGGGGACGTCCCGGCCCGCGGCGTTCGCGTGCGTGACGGCGGGGTGGGTGGGGCCGGTGTCGGCCCTGCGGGCGTTCCTCCGCCGGTTCAGCCGATGGATGCCGAGCGGCGGCGCAGGACCCACACGCCGGCGCCGAGTGCGCCTGCGGCGAGTGCCCCGCCGATGGCGATCTGCGCGCTGCTGATCGATCCGACGCTGCCGCCCAGGCCGCCGCGGGCGGCGCCGGAGGCGACCTGAAGGGCGACGGTGACGCGCTGGCCGCCCGCGCCGCCGCACTCGAAGGTGACGGGGTGCGAGCCGGCGACGGCGTCGCGGTAGACGGTGGCCGCGCCGAAGAGGTTGGTCGCCTCCAGGTTGCCCGGGGTCAGCGACACGTCGCCGAAGGCCCGGGAGGTCGCCCGGCCGATCTTCGTGCCGCAGCCCTCGATGTTCAGGCTGACGCGGGCGCCGGGGGCGACGGTCCCGGGGGAGACGGTGGCGAAGGGGGCGGCGGAGGCGAGTGTGGCCGGGACGACGGCCGCGACGGCGAGTGCCGCCGCGGCGACCCCTGCGAGGCGGTGCCGGTTGCGCGTGCGGGTCATGGAGAGAACTCCTCGGGCTCCTCGAAACGGCGCGGCCAGGGCACGGATGTGACGCGGATTCGGTTGCGCACCGTGCTCTGGACGCTAGAAGCCCTGCCGGGACGCGGCGATCCCTGCCGGGTGAACGGGTGACCTGGTGCCCCACTCGGGCTACTCGCGCGATGCCCGCCACGCCCGCGCTGCCCGCGCTGCCCGGTTGGTTCGGGCGTTGGTGGGTCGCGGGTGTTCTACGTGGCCGGGGCAGGGGACTCCGGGGGGCGGCGGATGAGGTACGCGGCCAGGGAGCCCGCCGCGAACAGGGCGATGAGGGAAACCGCGCCGCCGAGCCAGGTCGTTCCGAGCCACTGGGTGCCGTAGTAGCCCAGTGCCACGCTGTAGCCGGCCCAGCTCATGCCCGCCAGTACGGACCAGGGCAGGAACTCCATCACCTTGCGCTGGGTCTTGCCAGCGCCCAGGGACACCACCGAGCGGCCCGCCGGGGCGAAGCGGGCGATCACCACCAGGGCGCCACCGCCCCTGGCCAGGGCCGAGCCCAGGCGCTCGTGGGCCCGGGTCAGCCGGCGCGAACGGGCGATGGCCCGGTCCAATCGGGCTCCCCCGCGCCGCGCCAACCGGTATGCGGCCATGTCACCCAGTACGGACGCGGTCGTGGCGATCACCAGCAGCGCCAGGATGTCCGGCACCTCGGCGGGAGCGCCCGCGGCTGCCGCGGCTGCCGCAGCCATGATCACCAGCATGCCGCTGGGCAGTACCGGGAGGAACACGTCGAGTACGACCGACGCCGCCACCACGACATAGATCCATGGGCTCGCGGTCAGCGACCCCAGCGTCTCAAGCAAAGCGGAACTCCCCAGTCCGAAGCGCCGCGTCGTCGCGGGGAGCGGCAGGGGCGGCTTGACAGCCATACAGCGTACGCCCGGAGCCCGACCTGTGGAGCCGCGGGGCCGCGGCGCCGCCGGGGCTCAGGGCGGCCCCGGCCCGGGCGGGGCCCGGGAGTCGCAGTCCGTGCCCGTCGTACGGGAGGTGGTCGGTGTTACTCCGCATCGGTGAGTTCACGGTCCAGCACCGTCACCAGGCGTGCCCCGGACCGCCCTTTGCGGGTCTGGTCCAGCCGCAGCCGGGCGTCCCGGCCCACCAGTGACAGGGTCATCAGCTGATTGCCGAACCACGGGCCGCCCGTACGCCGCCAGCTCAGCGGTGGCCGTCCCGTCCTGCCGTGGCGGGAGAAGCCCCGCCCCAACCACCGGCCCACCCGCGACCAGCCCAGGCGGAAGCCCAGCTTCACCGCCGTGTGGATGGAGTTGTGCACCGGCGAACAGGTCAGCTGGAACACCCGCGAGGTGCTGGGTATTCGGGGCTCGGCCACATACGCGTGATGGACGTCCCCCGAGAGCACACACACCGTCGACGGGGCTCGCGGGCCCGTTCCGACCTCCTCGATGAGATCGCTCAGCGCCTCGAACGAGCTCGGGAACGCCGCCCAGTGCTCCAGATCGCTGCGCCGCCGCAGGTCCTCACCGATCCGCGCCCAACGGGGCCCCCGCTCGCCCCGGCACAGCGCGGCGTTCCACACTTCCGCGTCGTGGATGAGCGGGGGCATCAGCCACGGCAGCGAGGATCCGATGAGCAGGTGGTCGTACCCGCCGTGCCCGGCGAGCGCGTTCTCCCGGAGCCAGTTCTGTTCCGCCGGGTCGAGCATGGCCCGGCCGTCCTCGGCCAGTACCCGGGCGGCCCGGGTGTCGACCATCAACAGCCTGGTCCGGCCGAAGTCCCGCCGGTAGCTCCAGCGCACCGAGGCCGGGTCGACGTCCGCCCGCGCGGCGAACGTGCGCAGCACGTCCGTACCGTCCGGGGTGTCCCGTACCGCCGCGTACAGCGGATCCGCGGCGAGCTCGGCGGGGGAGAGGTTTCCCAGGTGCTGGTGCACCCAGTACGACATCAGCCCGCTGAGCACCCGCTCCTGCCACCAGGGTGTCGCGCGCATCTCCGCCAGCCACGCCGCGCTCGTGTTCCAGTCGTCGATCACGTCGTGGTCGTCGAATATGTGGAGGCTGGGGACGGTCGACAGCAGCCAGCGGATCTCGGGGTCGAGCCAGGACTCGTAGTAGAGCCGGGTGTACTCCTCGTAGTCCGCGACCTGCGCACCCGGTGCCTCGCGCAGGTCGCGGCGGGCCGCGAGCCACCGCCGGGTGTCCCGCGACAACTGGTCGGCGTACACCTGGTCGCCGAGCAGCAGCAGGACGTCCGGGCGGACGGCCTCCGGCTCCGACGCCAGGTGGGCGGCGAGCGTGTCGAGGGCGTCGGCGCCGTGCGGTCCGCGGTGGTCGGCGGGTGGTGCGGCCTGTCGGCAGGAGCCGAAGGTGACGCGCAGGCCCGGCGCCGGCCTGCCGGGGCCGCCGCCCACCGCCGGCGTGCTGATGGTGCTCGGTGGGAAGGAGCTGCCGGTGGCGGGCCAGACGAGGACTCCGTCGAGCAGGACCTCGTAGGTCGTGGTGGCCCCCGGGGTCAGGCCGGTCACCAGCACGAGCGCGTAGTGGTGGCCCGATATCTGGAACGTGTGGGTGCTGCCGCCGGCCCCGTCGGCACAGCGGACCTCGGCGGTACACGGGCGGTCCGCCTCCACCCATATGGTGGCGGAGCCCCCCGTGTCCCAGTCCACGTACCGCAGCAACGGCCCCAGGCGCAGTCCGGCCATCCCCATCCCCCTTGTCGGCATCCCCTGTGATCACGGTACGGGGTGGAGGGTGGGCGTGGCCTCCCCCTGGCGGGGGAGAAATGGCCGGTTCGGGTGAGGGGTCAGCAGCCGTTCAGGACGTTCGTCAGGGCGGTCTTCTCGGTGGTGTCCATGCGCAGGTTCCAGTACTGCTTCACCTGGACCCACATGCGGGCGTAGGTACAGCGGTAGGCGGTCCGCGGCGGCAGCCACTTGCCGGGGTCGAGGTCGCCCTTCGCCTGGTTGACGTTGTCCGTGACCGCTATGAGCTGGGGGCGCGTGAGGTCATTGGCGAACTGCTGGCGCTTGGCCGTCGTCCACGAGTTGGCGCCCGACCGCCAGGCCTCGGCGAGCGGGACCATGTGGTCGATGTCGATGTCGGACGCGGCGGTCCAGGTGGCGCCGTCGTACTCGGAGTACCAGCTTCCGCTGACGGCGGCGCAGGACGAGTCCTGGACGACGTTCACGCCGTCCCGCTTGAGGACGGTCTCGCGGGTGTTGCAGGCGCCGGAGACCGTGCTCCAGTGCGGGAACAGGTCGCGGCTGTACCCGCTGGTGGAGCCCTCGGCCGCGGGCGTGACGGTGGCCAGGTAGGCGCGGGCGGCCGCGGCGCTGATGGGCGCGGGGGGAGCCGCCATGGCTCCGGGGGCGTTGACGAGCGAGGTGAGCGAGGCGAGGGCGACCGCCGACGCGAGGACTCCCGCGCGGCCGATGCGACGCGCGTAGAAGGAGGGCATGCGGAAGGAAGCGAGGGCCATGAGGGCTCCGTGGATGCGGGGGGTGGTGGCCGTGCTGCCCCGGCGGGACGCGGCCATGCTGGCGCCGTGAGGTGTCGTTGGGGTGGGCGCCAGGTGACAGCGTGCCGACATGCGCACGTCACATCAAGACGTTCAAGGGCCTTCACTCAAGGGGAAGTTGAGATTCCGCGCACGGGGGTGGGGGCAAGGCGGGGTCAACCTCGCATTCCGGGAGGCCGGGGTCGGTGACAGGGGCCACCGGCGGTGAGAATTTCAGCCGTCGCTCTCCGGGACGGGACGCCTTGCGGGTGAGGGGTGAGGGGTGAGGGTGAGGGGCTGGGTCGCGGAGTTGTGGTGCGGTGGGTGGGTGGGGGCGGTGTCGTGCAGCGTCATGCCGGAGGTGCTGCCGTCCGGTCTTGGCGTACCGGGTGAGGGAGGGGCGTTGGTTCCGAACGGACTAGCTGGGCGTGGACTTGGTGGCCTGACGGAAAAATCCGTTGCGGTACGCGGGGCGTCGGACCAGGCTCGCCGTCGTGATCACACCTGCGCCCGACAGTCGTTTCGGCTGGTCCAACATGTTCGTCCACCCCGACGACGACGCCCGATCGGACGGCGGCTTCCAGGGGGAACGGGACGTCCTCGTCGGCTATTTGCGCGACCAGCGGCTCACCCTGGAAATGAAGTGCGCGGGTCTCGACGCCGAGGCCATGGCCCGCCGATCCGTGGCGCCGTCGAGCCTGTCGCTCCTGGGACTGTTGCGGCACCTCGCGGGCGTCGAGCAGTACTGGTTCCGACAGGTCATGGCGGGGGAGGAGATACGCCGTCACTACCGCTCGGAGGGTGACCGCGACGGGGAGTTCACCGGTGCGATCGATGACCCGGAGGTCGTCGCGGACGCGTGGGCGACCTGGCGCGAGGAGGTCGCCTTCGCCGAGCGACTGGTCGCCGCGTCCCCTGACCTTGATGTCACCGGTGGTGGCGGAGAGGAACCGATGCAACTGCGCGAGGTCCTCGTGCACATGATCGAGGAGTACGCCCGCCACAACGGCCATGCGGATCTCCTGCGGGAGTGCGTCGACGGGCGCGTGGGGCAGTGACGGTGGCAGCGCGCTGACGCGCGTGATCCAGGACCTGCGGGGCGGGTGGGGGGCGGGGGCTTGGGTGGTGCGGTGCGGTGCACTCGCCGAGGTGGGTCTCGTGGTCCGGCCGTCCGAGGGTGCGTCGCCCCCTTTTGTGTCAACCGGGAACGAGGGTGACGCCCTGGGGCCGTGCGGGGCGGGAAGCCGACCCGCACAGGTATCGCTAGCGCAAGGGTTGATGCCCTCGGTTAGCGGACTGGGCCTGTGGGGCCGGGGCCGGGGCGGGGGCGGGCGGGGAAGCGGAGTGGGCCCGAGGCGGGCAGTTGCCGTCTCGGCTGGCTCCTGCCGGGGCTGGGCCGGGGCAGGAGAGGATCCTCGGCCGCTGCACGCTGCACGCTGCACGCTGCACGCTGCACGCTGCACGCTGCACGCTGCACGCTGCACGCTGCACGCTGCGCTTGGTCGGGGTTCGGGGCAGTGGCGAGTGAGTGGCGTTGCGCCGGGTCGGGTTGCGTCGGGGCGCGCCGAGGCAGGTGACGCCGGCCGTGCCTTGTCGCGCCGCGTCGTGCTGTGTCCCGCAGGGCCGCCTGTGTCGCGCTGCTGCGGTCCGGGCTGCGCCCCGTTGGGTTGCGCCGAGCCGACCCGCATGGAATCGCGCGGTCCAGTGCCGAGTCGTGCCACGTCGCGCCAGGGCTGTGGTTGCGCCGCGCGCTACCGGGATCGGCGGACATGCGGATCGCGAGGATCGCGTACGAGGTCCTGCGGCGGTGCCGATCGGCGGGCTGAAGATCACCACGAGCGTGCTGCGGTCCGGCTGCGGTACGAAGGTGGTCGAGGCGGTGCTGGATGGGCCGCGCAGGACCGCACTGCGCGGCGTAGGAACCTTGCCGGGTTCGGGGTGGGGGCCGTGACGGGACGGGCCGTGCCGGTCACGCCGGGGGGAGCGGCGGTGCCGGGCTGTGCGGTCGGGCTGCACGGGTTGGGGTCGTGTGGCCTTGTGTAAGGACCTGTCGGGCCGTGTCGTGCTGGGGCGAGCCGCATGGTGGCGGGCTGTGCGGTCGGGCTGTGCCCGTTGGGCCCGTGCGGCCTTGCGTGGGCAGCTGTCGGGCCGTGCCGTGTTGGGGCGAGCGTCGGTGCCGGGCTGGGCGAGTGGGGCCGTGCGGCTGTGGAGGGCTGTGCGGGTGTGGCCGTGCGCCCTTGCGCGGGGGCCTGCCGGGCCGTGCCGTGTTGCGGCGAGCCGCGTGGTGGCGGGCTGTGCGGTCGGGCTGTGCCCGTTGGGGTCGTGCGGCCCTGCGGGGGGACCTGCCGGCGCGACACTGTGCCGCGTAGGGGCGGCACAGTGTCGCGCCCGGGCGGGGTGTTTGCGGGAGGGTCAGGTGGTGGGCGGGGTGAGGGTGAGGTGGATCGCGCCGTCCGGGGTGGTGTCCACGAGGACCGAGGTCAGGTCCGTGACGTGGGCCGTCGGGCCGTGGGCGGCGGCGCGGGGGCCGATGCCGATCACCCGCATGCCGGCGGCGAGGCCCGCGGCGATTCCCGCGCCGGAGTCCTCGAAGACGATGCAGTCGGCAGGGTCCACGCCCAGTTCGGCCGCACCCTTGAGGAACCCCTCGGGGTCGGGCTTGCTGGCCGAGACGGATTCGGCGGTCACCCGTATCCGGGGCATCGGCAACGCGGCGGCCGTCATCCGGGCCGATGCCAGCGCGGCGTCCGCGGAGGTGACCAGGGCGTGCGGCAGGGAGGCGATCGCAGTCATGAACTCGGGGGCGCCTCCGACGGGGACCACGCCGTCGGTGTCGGCGGTCTCGCGGGCGAGCATCACGGCGTTCTCGGCGTAGTTGAGTTCCATCGGTCGTTCGGGCAGCAGGATGGCCATCGTGGCGTAGCCCTGGCGGCCGTGGACCACCTTCAGCGCCTCGTGCGGGTCCAGCCCGTGGGACACCGCCCACTCGCGCCAGCACCGTTCGACCACCGCGTCGGAGTTGACGATCGTGCCGTCCATGTCCAGGAGCAGGGCCTTGGCGGTCAGGACGACGGGGGCGGTGGTGGTGCTGGCCGGCATGGGAGGGGCTCCAGACGGGGCGGGAAAAGAGAACAAGTGGTTCCGTCCCCCGGTCAGGGGTTGAGGACGGAACCACTTTGTTCCACCAAGATACAAAACTCTGGAGGGTCCGCGCCACCACCGGGGACGTGACTTATCCCTCCAAGGCGCGGCGGGTCGCCGGCCCGTAGACGCCCCACGGGTCGTCGTGGATGCCGTACTCCATCTGGAGGTCCTCCACGGCGCTACGGACGGAGCGGCCGAACCTGCCGTCGAGCCTGCCGCGGTACAGGCCCTGCTCCGCGAGGAGCCGCTGGAGCTTCTCGACCTCGGCGCCGGAGTCCCCGTACCGAAGGGTCGGCGCCTGAACGGCCGGCGGTGACGGAGGGGGCGACGACGGGTCGGCGGAGCGGCTCGCGGACGCCGACGGGGTCGGGCTGGGCGGAGCCGACGAACGGGACGTGCTGGGCGAGGCGGACGGCGACGCGGAGCGCGACGCACTCGGCGAGGCCGAGCGCGAAGCCGACGCGGTCGGGCTCGGCGTCGGACTCGACGCCTCCGCCGAGGGGTCGGTCGGGTCTACGGGGACCACGCTGACCGCGGGGGCCGACGGCTTCGGGTCCGTCAGCGCCCTGTCCTCCGTCCCCGACCCGGTGAACCCCAGGGCCACGGCCACCGCACCGGCCACGACCAGTGCGCCGGCGCCGGCCAGCAGGGGCAGCAACCGTCGGGACCGCTTGCCGGACTTCCCGTCGACGTCGCCCGAGGCCGGCTCGGCCCTCCCCTGCTGGGCGGCATGCCCGGCGGAAGCGGGAACAGCCCGCAGCTGGACCGTCTGATCCGGCCAGGCCAGGACGGGTATCCCGTACGCGGGAGTGTGCGGCTCCGCCGGATCGGCGGGCGGCAAGGCCGGAAGCAGCGTCGTGGCTGCGTCCGGCGCCGCCGTCTCGGCGGCAGAGGCCGGGGCAGGGCTCGGCGGCGGGGTCGGGTGCGGGGGAGGCGGCGGGCCGGGTTGGCCGCCCGGGTGGGTCGGAAGCGGCCCGGGCTGCGGGGGCGGTGCCTGGCCCGATATCGGGCCGGGGTCGGGTGCGCCCTGCCCCGTCGCGGAGGGGGGCGGTGGCGGGGCCGAGGGGAACGGCGGCCGGTCGGGCGCCTCGGAGGGCTGGGCGACCGCACCCAGGACGGGCTGCGGGGGCGCCGGATCCGATACTTCCCGACCCTGGTCCGCCAGCCCCACGTAGGGGCGAATCCGTAGTGGGTTGAATCCCACGCCCGGTGTGCACCGGCATTCGACGCTCACGGCGCCGCATTCTGGACAGCGCTCAGCGCTCACTGGTACCCCTCCCTCGCCAATGCCTGCGATTATGCAGACCCCTCAGGCCCCACCCAACCCGTCCGACAGGCCATAACCGGACATACCGCTCAGGATGGAGATGTTGATCCGGCCCGAGGAGGAGCCGATGGCTCAGGATGTGACCACGTCCGCCGTGGACCCCGGTCCCGGCGCCGAGCACGCCTCGCGTGAGGTGCTCGTCTCGATCGGGGCCCTGCTGCTGGGCCTGCTGATCTCCGCCCTCGACCAGACCATCGTCTCCACGGCGCTCCCCACGATCGTGAGCGAACTCGGCGGTATGGATCACCTGTCGTGGGTGGTCACCGCCTACATGCTGGCGGCCACGGCGGCCACTCCCCTCTGGGGCAAGCTCGGCGACCAGTACGGCCGCAAGAGGCTCTTCCAGTACGCCATCGTGATCTTCCTGATCGGGTCGGCCCTCTGCGGTCTCGCCCAGGACATGCCGCAGCTCATCGGGTTCCGCGCCCTCCAGGGCCTGGGCGGCGGCGGACTCATCGTGCTGTCCATGGCGATCGTCGGCGACATCGTTCCGCCGCGCGAGCGCGGCAAGTACCAGGGCCTGTTCGGCGCGGTGTTCGGTGCGACCAGCGTGCTCGGACCGCTGCTGGGCGGCCTGTTCGTGGACCACCTCTCCTGGCGGTGGGTCTTCTACATCAACCTCCCGATCGGTCTCGTCGCGCTCGTCGTCATCGCCGTGGCCCTGCGCATCCCGGCCCGCTCGGCCCGTCACACCATCGACTACCTCGGCACCTTCCTCATCGCCTGTGTCGCCACCTGTCTCGTGCTCGTCGCCTCCCTCGGCGGCACCTGGGGCTGGGGATCGGCGCGGATCATCGGGCTCGCCGTCCTCGGCGCGGTGCTCCTGGTGTTCTTCGTGGTCGTGGAGCGCCGGGCCGCCGAACCGGTGCTGCCGCTCGGTCTGTTCCGCATCCGCACCTTCACCCTCTGCTCGGTGATCAGCTTCATCATCGGTTTCGCGATGTTCGGAGCGATGGTCTACCTGCCGACCTTCCTCCAGGTGGTCAGGGGCGTCTCACCCACCATGTCCGGCGTCCACATGCTGCCGATGGTGATCGGTCTGCTGATCGCCTCCACCGCCTCCGGGCAGATCGTCAGCCGCACCGGCCGGTGGAAGGTCTTCCCCATCCTGGGCACCGGCGTCACCGCCATCGGCCTGCTGCTCCTGCATCAGCTGCACCGGGACAGCTCCGACCTGGTGTTGGGCGTGTGCTTCTTCGTCTTCGGCGCGGGACTCGGTCTCGTCATGCAGGTACTCGTCCTCGTCGTGCAGAACTCGGTCAGCTACGCCGACCTCGGAGTTGCCACCTCCGGTGCCACCTTCTTCCGATCCATCGGCGCCTCCTTCGGCGTCGCCATCTTCGGCACGATCTTCACCAACCGGCTCGGTGACCAGCTCAGCGCCGCCCTGGCCGGCGTTCCGCTGCCGCCGGGCGTGAGCGCGGCGGGCCTGGAGGCGGATCCGCGGGCGATCGGCACACTGCCCGTCGAGCTGCGGCCCCGGGTGTTGGACGCCTATTCCGACTCCATCACCGACGTGTTCCTCTACGCGGTGCCGGTGGTGCTCGTCGCCTTCGTGATCGCCTGGTTCCTGAAGGAGGACAAGCTCAGGGGCTCCGTCACCGCACCCGACGTGACGGAGACGCTCGCCTCCAACCCCGTCCACCGTTCCTCGCACGAGGAGGTCGCCCGCGCGCTGTCCGTGCTGGGCACCCGCGAAGGTCGGCGGCACGTCTACGAAAAGATCACCTCGAAGGCCGGCTACGACCTGCTCCCAGCTGCCAGCTGGCTGCTCCTGCGGATCAACAAGTACGGCTCGGCCGAACCGGCCGTGCTCGCGGAACGCACCATCGTCCCGCTGCGGGCGATCACGGAAGCGGCCCGACAGGTCGAGGAACGCGGCCTCGCCTCCCGTGAAGGACTCGCGCTGATCCTCACGGACCGGGGGCGGGTGGCCGCCCGTCGGCTTTCCGATGCCAGGCAGGAGTCGCTGGCCGAACTGCTCGGTGACTGGTGGGGCCCGGACCGCCCGACCGACCTGGTGAAGCTCGTCGAGGAGATCAACCGGGAGCTGTGCGGGTCCGACGCCGAGGAGCCCTACGACACGCTGCCGCGCCGGGACCACGCCGCGCACTGATCGTCCGTGGAGTCGACCTGACCTGCCGACCGCGTGCGCGGCAGGTCAGGCGGTCAGGTCAGGGGCTTCTCGAACCAGTGCTCGGCATACGGTCCGGAGTTGTACGCCGGTATTTCCCGGTACCCGTGCCGCGCGTACAGGGCGCGCGCCTCCACGAGGTCCGAACGGGTGTCCAGGCGGACCCGCTCGGCACCCAGCGACCTGCCCGCCGATTCCAGAGCTGCGAGCAGGGCCGCCCCGCCGCCGGTGCCGCGGGCACACGGGGCGACGTACACCCTGGTGAGTTCGGCGGTGAACGGGTCGATCAGACGCACGCCGCCGCAGGAGAGCGGCACCCCGGCCAGCCTTCCGACCAGGAAGCGGCCCGCGGGTGGGGCGAGGTCGTCCGCCGGGAAGTCCAGCATGCCCTGGTCGATCTCGGCGTTCGTGACGGCCCGTTTCCAGTAGCGGCCGGCGACTTCGGCGTAGTAGGCGCGGCGCAGGTCGGTCGCGTCCGAGGTGGTGAAGGGTTCCTGGACCACGTGCCAGGTGCCGGGGGCGGGAGTGCGGCGGCCGGTGGTCGTGGTGGTGGGGGCTGTCGTGATGATCGAGTTGGTGTCCATGACGCCATTGTGGGACGCCCTTCGCGTTGCCCGCGTGGAATATCCACACCCACGGACCGATGATGGGGAAAGGTGAAAATCAGGCAAATGGAGGGTGTGAGGGTCATGTCGGAGCATCCGAACTGCGCCCTGGTACGCCGTGCCTACGAGGCCTTCGGCAAAGGCGACATGGGGACGATGGGCTCGCTGATGACGGCCGACGTCATCCACCACGTGCCCGGCAGCAGCCCGCTCTCCGGGCACCACAAGGGACGGGAGGCCGTCCTCGACCTCTACCGCCGGCTCGGAGAGGAGACCAACGGCACCCTTCGGATCGATCTCGACCGGGTCCTGGCGGACGGCCGGGGGCACGTGATGTCGTTCCACCTCATGCGGGCCGACCGGGGAGACCGGGGCATCGAGATCCACGAAGGCCTCTTCTTCACCATCGTCGGCGGGAAGATCACCGACATCGACGAGTGCGTGGAGGACCTGGACGAGTCGGACGCGTTCTGGGCGTGAGCCCGCGCCGGCCGCGCGGTGGTGGGGACCGGCGTGACGTACCGCCTGCGCCCGCCGCGCCGTGGTGGGGGTACGCCTGACGTACCGCCTGCGCCGGGCCCGGGCCGCCTCGCGGCGGTACCGCTCGCGCCTCTCGTACCGCCCGCGCCGCTCGATCGCCCGACCTCTCGCGCCGCGCCCGCGTCCGGTGGCCCGCCGGGCCGCTCGCGCCGCGCCGCACCTGCCGGGCCGCCCGCTCCGCCCGCCCCGCGTCGGCGGGCGCCCGCCCCGCGTCGGCGGGCGCCGGGCGGAGCGGGCGGGGGCGGTGCCCGGTCAGGCCTGCTTCGGGGCTGCCTGCTGGACCACCTCGAAGGACCAGACCGACGAGCCCGAGGCCGCCGGCTTCGGGCGGTCGCCGCCGGAGGAGTCGCCGCCGCCCTGGTGGGCCGCCTTCATGGGGCCCTCCATCCACGCCTGGAAGTCCTCCTCCGAACGCCACCGCGTGTACACGAGGTACTGGTCGGTGCCCTCGACGGGACGCAGCAGCTCGAACCACTCGAACCCGTCCGAGCCCTCCACGGTGCCCGCCCTGGAGGCGAAGCGCTTCTCCAGGACCTCGCGCTGCTCGGCGGGCACGGTCAGGGCGTTGATCTTCACGATGCTCATGGACGCCATCCTAGGGATCGCTCGGGGGATATCGTCGTCCCGGTAGTGAAACGCGGTACGCGACGCGGCGGCCGGGCGAAGTCGGGGTTGCGGCGGACAGGGTGGGAGGACTACGAGGCGTGGCTAACGCGGCGGAGCGCGGCGGTGCGGACGGACACGCCGGGGTCATAGGCGGTAGCGGAAGGCTCGGGGCGGTACGGCTGCTCCTGTGGGCCCTCGCCGGCGTCCTGGCCGTCAGACAGGCCGCGGTCGTGCTGCGGGTGCCGCCCGCCGAGTGGCTCGGCGGCTTCCACCTCCCCGCCGGCCTCCCCGGTTCGCTCTACGACGCGGGCCAGTTCACCGGCACCCCCTTCGCGGGGCTGGTCCTGAAGCCGCTGACCGGCTTGGCCGCGCCCTCCCTGGAGGTGGCCTGGACCTGCGTGACCCTGCTGTGCGTCGCCGCGATCGGGCTGGTCGCCGCGCGGGGCCTGCCCGACCCCGTACCCCGGCGCACCGCGCTGTTGGCCGCGCCGCTGCTGGTCACCGTGATGATGGTGTCGCTGCCCGTCCGCGAGGCCGCGTCGCCCGGGCAGACCGCCGTCCTGCCCGTGCTGCTGGTGCTGCTCGCCGTGTTCCGGGTGCCCGGTGACCGTCCCGCCGGTTTCCTCCTGGGGCTCGCCGCCGCCCTCCAACCACCCCTGTTGATCTTCGCCGTGCTGCTGTGGTTCACCGGCCGCCGGCCCGCCGCGCAGGCCGCCGCCCTGACCTTCGCCGGCGCGACCGCCCTGTCCTGGGCCTCCCTGCCGCGCGACTCCTGGACGTACTGGGTCGAGCACGTCGTCGGTACCGGCCTCGGCGGAACCCCCGGCAGCCTCGCCAACCAGTCCCTCCACGGTGCCCTTCTGCGCCTCGGCCTCGGCGGCCCGGTCGAGATCGTCCTCGCCCTCGTCCTCGGCGCGGCCGTCACCTGGTTCGGGCTGCGCCGCGCGGTCCGCTACGCCCGTGACGGGCAGCTGCTCCTCGCCGTCGCCGTCACCGGCTGCGTGGCCGTCGCCGTGTCCCCGGCGGGCTGGCGCCACCAACTGCTGTGGGTGCTCCTCGCGGTGGCCGGCAAGGTGGGCAAGCGTGCCGCCGACCGGCGGGTGTGGCCGGTCGCCGTCGTCCTGGCCATGACCCTGCCGAGTTCCGTGCTGCTGCCGAACATGGCCGCGCTGGCTCCCGTACGGGACAACGTGCCGCTCCTCGCGGCCCTCGCGGCGGCCTGCGCGGTGCCGTTCCTGCCGCGGTCCTCGCCGTACTGGCGCGAGCCCGTGCCCACCGTCCACGGGCGGCCCGCGGAGGCCCGCTGGTCCCGGGTGCCGCTGCTGCCGTTCTGGCGGCGGGTGATGTCCCGCCCCAACCTGCTGCTGGAACTGCTGCTGATACGGGTCGGCTACTCGCTCTACTCGCACATCCGCGCCGCCGCCCCCACCAGCCGTCCGCTCGCGGAGGGCAACGCCCGCCGGATCCACTCGATCGAGCAGGCCCTGGGCATCGACATCGAGCACGCCGTGAACCACGCGGTGGTGAACACGCCCTGGCTGGAGGCGTTCTTCAACTTCTACTACACCTCCTTCCACTTCGTGGTGCCGCTGGGCATCCTCGGCGTCCTCTACTGGCGCCGCCCCGGCGACTACCGCTGGGCCCGTGCCTCGCTCGGCCTGGCGACCGTCCTCGCCCTCCTCGGCTTCTGGCTCTACCCGCTCGCGCCGCCGCGCCTGATGCCCGGTCTCGGGTTCGTCGACACCGTGCACGGGGTGCAGGACCTGGCGAACCCCACGTACGGGGCGATGACCGCGATCTCCAATCAGTACGCGGCGATGCCCTCGCTGCACTTCGGTTGGTCCCTGTGGTGCGGGATCGTCATCGTGGTGCTCGCGCCGAGGGGTTGGCAGAAGCTCTTGGGCGTGCTGCACCCGCTGATCACGGTGTGCGCGATCGTCGCCACCGCGAACCACTGGGTGTTGGACGCGCTGGGCGGGGCTGCCGTCGTCGCCGCGGGGTTCGGCCTCGTCCACGTCCTGTCCGGCCCGCGGGGCGTGCAGGTGAGCCTGCCCGCGCAGCGCACGTCCGCCGCTGAGGAGGCCCGCAGCCCGGCCCGTGCGTAGGCCTGCCGCGCGACGGGCCCGCGGCCCGACCCGCACGGCAGCCCCTGCTCGTACGTGGCTCCCGCCGTACGCCGGTCCTGCTCCACGCGGTTCAGGAGTACGGGCGGGAGCCGTCGCCGGCTACGCGTGCCAGAGCGCGCCGTGCCGGTGGCGTGCGGGCGGCAGGTCCACGTTCGCGGCGTCCGCCGCGGCGGCGGCGCCGGCCTCGGCATCCGCGTCGGCCGCAGCGCCCGCGGGTCCGGTACCGGCGGGGTGCAGCAGTGCGAGGAGCAGCCCGACCCGGGCCCGCAGGAGCTGCCGTGCGCGGCGTTCCTCGATGGCGGACGCCCATGCGACGGAGGCGTCGCGGTTGTGCCGGGGGAAGGAGTGGACCTCCACCCGGCGACGGATCCTGACCGGACGGGGCCTGGTGGACTCCTCTGCCGCGTCGGCGAGTTGGCGGGCGCTGAAGCGGAGGTCGTGGAGGACCACGGAATGCCAGGGGCTGCCCGCCGGGCGTCCGGGCGGTGTTTCCTCGCCGTGGGACGGCGGGATGTGATGAGCGGTGCGTGACATGGGACTCCGTCGGTCGCAACCGCCAGGTGTCTCCTGGCGGGCTACCTGAAGCCCCTCGGTCCCGTCCCTCGCGCTTCTGACATGCACACACCCTACCCACCCGGGCCCCCGTCCGCGGGGACTCGTGGGCGACCCGCCCGCCCCCGGGGCCGTGACGGCCGAAGGGGCGCCGGGGCATCGTGCCCCGGCGCCCCTTCGGTGGATCGTCGCGTCCTGTCAGGATCGGGCCTCGGGCGTCATCGCGCCACTCGGGCGGGTCGCGGGGGCGTGGCGCGCGCCGTGACCCCGGTGGGCGACAGGGGCCGGGGCGTGGGTGGAACGGCCCCTGCCGCTCCGGAACCGGTACGGCCGCGTGTGCTCAACCGCGGCTGACCCGGAGCTCCTTGATGCCGTTGAGCCAGGCCGCGCGCAGCCGGCGCGGGTCCTCGCCGGTCAGTCGCAGGTCGGGCAGGGCGTCGGCGAGGGCGTTGAAGATCAGGTCGATCTCCATGATGGCCAGGGACTTGCCGAGGCAGAAGTGCGGGCCCCCGCCGCCGAAGCCGAGGTGCGGGTTCGGGTCGCGGGTGACGTCGAAGCGGCCGGGATCGGTGAACACCTCGGGGTCGTGGTTGGCGGAGGAGTAGAACATCCCCACCCGGTCGCCGGCCTTGATCTTCTGGCCGCCCAGTTCGGTGTCCTGGGTGGCGGTGCGCTGGAAGGACACGACGGGGGTGGCCCAGCGGACGATCTCCTCGGCCGCGGTGGCCGGCCGGGTCTCCTTGTACAGCTCCCACTGGTCGGGGTGGGTGAGGAAGGCGTGCATGCCGTGGCTGATGGCGTTGCGGGTGGTCTCGTTGCCCGCGACCGCCAGCAGCAGGACGAAGAAGCCGAACTCGTCGGAGCCCAGGTTGCCCTGGCCCTCGGCGGCGACCAGTTGCGTCACGATGTCCTTGGCGGGGCATTCCTTGCGCTCGGCGGCCAGGTTCATCGCGTAGCCGATGAGTTCCATGGCGGCGTTCGCGCCGACCTCCTCGGTGATCGCGTACTCCGGGTCGTCGTACGCGATCATCTTGTTCGACCAGTCGAAGATCCTGGCCCGGTCCTCCTGGGGTACGCCGATCAGCTCGGCGATGGCCTGGAGGGGGAGTTCGCACGCCACCTGCGTGACGAAGTCGAAACTGCCGTCGGCGGACGCGGCCAGGGCCTCCTCGGCGATCTTCCGGGCCCGGTCGCGCAGGGCCTGTTCCAGGCCGCGGATGGCGCGCGGGGTGAAGCCGCGCTGCACGATCTGGCGTACGCGCGTGTGTTCCGGCGGATCCATGTTCAGCATGATCAGTCGCTGGGCATCAATGGCATCACGCGGGACGTGCTCGTTGAAGCGGATGATCGCCGTGTTGGTGGTGGAGGAGAAGATTTCCGGGTGCGTGGAGACGTACTTGACGTCCGCGTGCCGGGTCACGACCCAGTAGCCCTCGTCGTCGAAACCGGTGATGCCCCGCCGCTGCGGGCACCACCACACCGGCGCCGTCTGCCGCAGCTCGGCGAACTCCGGCAGCGGGACGCGGCTTTGCAGGAGATCGGGGTCGGTGGCGTCGAAGCCTTCGGGCAGCGCGGGACAGGGCATCGGGGCGACTCCAAGGTCTGACGGAGCATCAGAAGCTGGCTTGAACGTAATAACGAGTTCTAGAAGAGGCAAGGGCCGGAACGCCACCTGTTGCGTGTGGAATCCGTGTAAGCCGCGTGCAAGACCCTTGCGTGCCGGGGTCCGGGTCATAAGACTGCGGGGGAGAACTAGAACGCGTACTAGTTCGGGCGGGGCGCCGGGACGGCCCGCCGCGCTGGCGCTGTGCAGGAGAGGACGAGCTCATGGCCGCGGAACCCGTCATCGTCGAAGCCGTACGCACCCCCATCGGGAAACGCGGGGGCGCGCTGGCCAACCTCCATCCCGCCTACCTCCTCGGCGAGACCTACCGCGAACTGCTCGCCCGAACCACCATCCAGCCCGACTGCGTCGAGCAGGTCGTCGGCGGCACCGTCACCCACGCCGGCGAGCAGTCGATGAACCCGACACGCAACGCGTGGCTCGCCATGGGCCTCCCGTACGAGACCGCCGCGACCACGGTGGACTGTCAGTGCGGCAGCTCCCAGCAGGCCAACCACATGGTCGCCAACATGATCTCCGGTGGGGTCATCGACGTCGGCATCGCCTGCGGGGTCGAGGCCATGAGCCGCGTGCCGCTGGGATCCGGCTCCAAGCACGGCCCGGGCAAGCCGTTCCCCGACGAATGGAACGTCGACCTCCCGAACCAGTTCGAGGCCGCCGAACGCATCGCCCGTCACCGGGGCCTGACCCGCGAGGACGTCGACGCGCTGGGCCTGCTCTCCCAGGAACGGGCCGCCACCGCCTGGGCCGAGGAGCGCTTCAAGCGCGAGACCTTCGCCGTTCAGGTGCCCACCACCGAGGCGGAACAGGCGGCCGGACAGGGCATGTGGCGCCTCGTCGACCGGGACGAGGGCCTGCGCGACACCAGCATGGAGGCCCTCGCCCGGCTCAAGCCGGTCATGCCGACGGCCGTGCACACCGCCGGGAACTCCTCGCAGATCTCCGACGGCGCCGCCGCCGTGATGTGGGCCTCCCGCAAGATGGCGCGCGCGCTCAAACTGCGCCCGCGGGCCCGCATCGTCGCCCAGGCCCTCGTCGGATCCGACCCGCACTTCCACCTCGACGGACCCATCGACGCCACGCGGGCCGTACTGGGCAAGGCCGGCATGTCCCTCAAGGACATCGACCTCGTCGAGATCAACGAGGCCTTCGCCTCCGTGGTCCTCAGCTGGGCCCGGGTCTTCGACCAGGACCTGGAGAAGGTCAACGTCAACGGCGGCGGGATCGCGCTCGGCCACCCCGTCGGCGCGACCGGCGCCCGCCTGATCACCACGGCGCTGCACGAACTGGAACGACGCGACAAGGAGTTCGCGCTGATCACCATGTGCGCGGGCGGCGCGCTGGCCACGGGCACGATCATCCAACGGCTCTGAATTCGTGGGGGGTGGGGTGGGGCGCTTCGGCCCCGCCCCACCGCCCCGTCACGGCAGCGGTCGGGTGCTGACCCGGTCCAGCAGGACGATGTTCGGATTGCAATCCGCAGCCCGCACCGCCACCGAACCGTCCGGCTTCCGGTCGACCAGGAGCAGGCTGAAGTCGGCCAGCGCCTGGAGCTGCGTCGGCTCGACCGCGTACTCGTACACGCGTTGCCGACCCTGGGCGTAGCTGGTGTTGGTGCCCTCACTGGTCGTGTGCGAGGTCGACTCGTTCGTCGAGTACGTCGTACTCGTCGACGTCCCGGTCGTCTCGCTGTAACTGCCGCCGGAACTGCTGGAACTGCTGGACGCGAACGGGTTCGGCCCGCTGTCGTAGGAGCTGCTGCTGCCCCAGTTCGACCCCCGGGACACCGACTCGCTGTACGTGGTGCCCTTGCTCACCGACGACCCGACGGTCTTGGCGAGCGAGGTGCTGATCGTCGTGCCCTCCGTGTCCGTCAGCGAGTGCAGGACGAACGAGTACTGGCGGCCCAGGAAGTCCGCCGCGATCCCGGCCTCCTGGTGGTTGCCCAGCCTCATGAACCCGACCGTGCCACCGCCGATGACGTCCTGCGAGCTTTCGCGCAAGTGCGGGTGCAGGACCGTGAGCTGCGCGCCCCGCCGCTCGCAGATTCCGGCCAACTGCTCCAGGTAGCGCCGCTGGATTCCCTGCTCCCCGAGCGCGATGACCACCGACGGCGCCGTCTCCGGGAAGGTGGCCAGGCGTCGGGTGACGCTCTGCACCGCCAGGTCGGCCAGCATTTCGCTACTGGCCGATCCGGTGACGAAGTCCAGCGCGATGCAGGTGAGGTAACCCGGCCCGCGCCCGGCCCGCTCGGCGCCGAGGCGTTCCAAGGGGTGCAGGAGGGAGGCGAGCCGCAGCAGGCTGTCCCGCATCTGGTCCTTGTTCTTGTCGCCCACCAGGTCGTCCGCGATGCGGTTGCGTTCCGCCCGCGTGAGGGCCCCGGTGTCGTCGATCTCACCCATCAGTGCTCGCAGACCCGCACCGAGACGAGCCGGAGTGACGTCGTCCCCGAGGGCCCCGCACAGCTGCTGGAGGATCCTGGTGTCGAGGGCGCGACCGGTCCTGTTGGCCTCGGAACCGTCCGCGTACACGGCCTCGACCAGGCTGTCGACCAGCTCCGACGGCGTCAGGCCGCTCACGATCCCGCTCTCGGACATCCGGCTCGGCAACAACTGGACGTCGACGGGGACATCGGCGAGCTCGGCCAGCGAGGCCAACTCCTGGCAGATCAGGGCCTGTGTCAGGTCGAGGACGATCAGCGGCTGCTGCTGGAGCGTCGAGGCACCGAAGACCGTGAGGAACCCCTCCCGGCTGCGCTGGCTGCCACCGAAGAGGTCCAGGCGCCGGGTGTTCGGACCCGCCGGGAGCGCGCCCCACGCGTCGTGGCCGTTCACCCACGCGTCCTGCGCCGCGGCGTGCTGCGTTCCGCGCCGGTGCCAGTCGTGCCAGGCGTACTGGAAGTGCTGCTCCAGTTCGGCGTGCTTGGCCTCCAGCTGTGTGCCGGCCGTGGTCGCCGTCCGTCCGGAGTGGACGACCAGGGCCAGGCACACCGCCGCGGCCATCACGGCCAGTACGGCCATGGCCGCGCCCGCCATGACGGTCAGCAGCAGGAGGAACAGGACGATCCCGCCGCCGGCCTTGGTGACGGAGGCCTTGCGCGACTCGTGGGCCAGCCGGGCGGCGTGCGCCCGGTTCTGGAACGCCACGGGTACGGGATGGCGGTGCGGCTCCGGCTCGGGGAAGGGCGTCCGCAGCGACTCCGGGTCGCGATAGGTCCATCCCAGCCGCTGTCCGGGGGCGAAGAGCCGAAGGAAGTGCTCGGGCAGGGACGCCCCGGGCTCGGCTCCCGGCGGACCGGTCGGGGCTTTCGCGTCGGTGTCGGTCAGCGGGGACGTCATGCGACCGGACCTCCGGTGGGTGCGGTGGGGCCGCCCGGCCCGGTGGGGCCGACCACGAACGGTTCCAGGGCGCGGATGCGCTGGACCAACGGCGGGTGCGTGGCCATCAGCCGGGCCGTCAGGCGCTGCCCGCGGCGCTCGTCGTCGTGGCCCTGATCGTGCCAACCGGTCAGGGTGGCCAGCAGCAGCGGTCCGTAGCCGATCTCCGCCGCGAACCGGTCGGCCCGCAACTCACCGAGCCGCCCCGCCCAGGCGAGCAGGAACGGGACCGCGAACAGGGCCAGCGCGGGCGGGAAGACGGAGGCCAGGGTGATGGCCACCGCGCCGACGAGGACGGCGAAGAGCAGCGCGCCGAGGCAGGCGATCTGTGCGGCGATCAGGAAGACGAACGTCACGACGAACTTCACGACGTACATCACGATCCGGGCCGGGAACGCGTACCAGACGCCGAGCAGTCCGGACCAGGCGTGGCCGCCGACGTGGTGCCCCAACTCGTGGGCGAGGACCGCGGCGAGCTGGTCCGGCGGCAGTCCGTTCAGCGACTTGCGCGTCACGCTGACGATGTGGCCCGCGGCGGCGAACGCGTTGACCTGGTCGCTGTCCTCGACCCACAGGTCGTAGCCCGCACCATCGACCCCGGCCTGCCGGGTGACGCTCTCCCAGAGCGGCCGGAGCTTGGCCAGCTCGGCCGCCGTGGGTTCGCGGACCTTGAACAGGATGCGTGCCAGGGCGCGTTCGGTCGGGCGGTGGAACATCAGCGCGCCGGACGCGAGCCACGCGCCGATGAACAGGAGGTCCAGACCCGGCGGCATCATCCGGGAGATGAGCCAGATGATCAGAAAACTGCCGCCGAACAGCGGCAGGTTGAGCAGGAGCGTGGTGATGGAGGGGGAGTCCGCGCCACGTCGCGTGGGCGGCGGAGCGGTCGGGTCGTACGCGGGTGCGTGGGCGGGGACCCCGCCGGCTATCGACGGCTGCCCCGGCTGCGGGTATCCGGGCTGCCGATACTCCGGCGGGTAACCCGGCTGCGGGTGCGCGAGCGTGGGTGCCACGGGCGGGGGAGGCGTGCTCGGGGCGGGGTACTGACCCGGTGCGGGCGCCGGTGCGGGCGCCGGAGGGTGCCCGGTGCCCTGGAAGCCCGGGGTGGGCAGCGCCCCGAAGGTGCCGGACGCGGGTGACTGACCGTAGGGCGCGTACGGCTGCTGCGGTTGCGGCGGGCCTGCCGGGTGGCCCGCGGCCTGCGCCGGGGGCCCGGCGGGGTATCCCGGCGGCTGGGTCGGGGGAGCCGTCGGGTGGGCGGGCGGCTGGTGCGGCGGCGCGGCCGGGTGTGCCGAAGGCGCCGCGGGGTACGCGGGAGGTGCCGCCGGATATGCCGGAGGAGCGGCCGGGTACGTCGGAGGAGCGGCCGGTTGGCCCGGGGCCTGTGCCGCGGGAGCCGGCGGGTACGGTCGGTCCTGCGGCGGGTGGGCAGGCCACCCCTGAGGCGCCGGCTGCTGCTGCCCGTACGGCTGCGGCGGCGCCTGGGGAGGGTTCGGCGTGCCGGATTCGCCGCCACCCGGAAGGTTCTGCGGTTGTCGAGGATCGACGGGTTGGTTCAAGGAAGTCCGCCCTGTTGGTGCAAGGCGCGCAAATGGCGCTGGTATCGAAACAGTTGGACAGATGCCGACCCGGCAGACGATCCACGGGGCACCCCCAGTGATTCGACTCGCCCCCGAATCCGCCGAAGCGGAGAGTCATTCATCGGCCTGTAAGCGAGACATGCTGCATCACCCGTGACGCGGCGTCCAGTTCACTTCCGCGTACTGGACCACCTTCGCGCAAGGATGAGGAAACTCCTCTTGATCGACTCTAGGATGCTGCCCACGAGACCGATCGACTGGGGGGCGACTGTGTCGACGACGCCGCACGAGCACGACCGGGCCGGGGACGGCGAGGTGTGGCACCGCCTGCTGAGCATGCCCACCTACGCCCTGGTCGAGGTGCCGCGCCGCCGGCCCGACGCGGCCCACCCCTCCGGACCCGACGACGACCTGCGCGGACACCGGTACGCGGCCCTGGTCTCCGCCTTCCACGCCCGCGACCCGCACGACCCGGGCCGGGGCGGCGTCCTCCTCGGCTGGTCCCGGCCCTCGGCGGCCCACCCCCTGGACGTCTTCCTCGGCGGCGCCTCCCTGGCCGGTGGCGACGACGCCACCGACCCCGGGACCGCCCTGCTCCGGCTGCCCGCCGGAGCCCGCGCACGACGACGGCCCCCGGGCGCCATCGCCGGCACGCTGGCGCACTTCGCCCACTGGACGGCCGTCGCCGGCGTCGCCGACGGACTCCTCGTCGACGACGAACCCCGGGACCAAGGGGCGCCCCGACTGCGTCCCACCCTGGAGGACTGCCTCCTCGGCGTGTGGCAGGACGCCTTCGCCTGGCTGGTGCTGGCGGACCCCGTCCTGCCGGACGACCTGGAGGAACTCACCGGCGACGCCGCGGACCGGCAGCGCCGGGCCCAGTCCAAAGCGGCGGGCTCGCCCGAATACGCCCTGGAATCGGCCCGGTTGGAGCGCCGACACAAGGAACTGGCCAAGGCCGCGGCCACCGGCCTGTGGCGCATCCGCCTCCTGGCGGGCGGCCGGACGCCCGAGGACGCCCAACGGGTGGCCGCCCTCGTCTGCGCGTCCGCCGACCTCGAAGGGCTCCCGTACGCGCTCAAGCCGACCGGACAGGTGGGCGACCTCCCCACCGTGCTGACGGGCGACCCCGACGGCCGCCACCTCCCGGAAGCCGGGAGCACCCCGTTCCACGGGAGTTCGGAACTGCTCGCCGCCCTGGCCCGGCCCCCGGCCCACGAGGTGCCCGGCGTACGGTTCGGCCTGCGCCCCGACTTCGACGTGACCCCGGAACACGGCACGGCCCGTCCCGCCGAGCCCGGAGCCGGGCCGATCCGACTCGGCACGATCCTGGACCGCAACCGCGGCCCCGTCGGCGCCCTGGACCTGCCGCGCTCCACGCTCAACCGGCACACCTTCGTCTGCGGGGCGACCGGCGGCGGCAAGTCCCAGACCGTGCGCGGCCTGCTCGAAGCGGCCACCCGGGAGGGCCTGCCCTGGCTGGTCGTCGAACCGGCCAAGGCGGAGTACCGGTTCATGTCGGCCCGTCTGGGCGACGCGCACGAGGTCATCGTCATCAAGCCCGGTGACCGCGACGCCCTCCCCGCGGGCCTGAACCCGCTGGAGCCGTCCGTCTTTGCGAACGGCGAACGCTTCCCCCTGCAAACGCACCTCGACATGGTCCGCGCCCTCTTCCTGGCCTCCTTCGACCCGCAGGAGCCCTTCCCGCAGGTACTGAGCGCCGCTCTCACCCGCTGCTACGAGGACCTCGGCTGGGACCTGACCCTCGGCGAACCGAGGCACGCAGGCACCGAGCCCCGCTACCCGACGCTGGAGGACCTGGAACACACGGCCCTCAAGATCGTCGCGGAGATCGGCTACGGCAAGGAGATCACCGACAACGTCCAGGGCTTCATCAAGATCCGCCTCGCCAGCCTGCGGCTCGGCACCACGGGCCGGTTCCTGGAGGGCGGCCACCCCATCGACTTCGGCGAACTGCTCAGCCGCAACGTCGTCTTCGAGATCGAGGACGTCGGCGACGACAAGGACAAGGCCTTCCTGATGGGGACCATCCTCATCCGGCTCGTCGAGTACCTGCGGATGGAACAGCGCACGACCCGCCGGATCTCCTTCCCCCTGCGGCACCTGACCGTCTTCGAGGAAGCCCACCGACTGCTGCGCCGCTCGGAGGACGGCGGGGCGAGCGCGCACGCCGTGGAAATGTTCGCGGGGCTGCTCGCCGAGATCCGCGCGTACGGGGAGGGTCTGGTGATCGCCGACCAGATCCCGGCCAAACTCGTCCCCGACGTCATCAAGAACACGGCCGCCAAGGTCGTCCACCGGCTCCCCGCACAGGACGACCGCGAGGCCGTCGGCGCGACGATGAACATCACCGAGGCGCAGTCGGAGTACCTGGTCACCCTCAAGCCCGGTGAGGCCGCGGTGTTCACCGACGGCATGGACTATCCCCTGCTGGTCCGCATGGAGGACGGCACGGCGCGCGAGGACGCCGCGGCCATCCGCCCGGCGTCCCCGGCCCCGATGGTCGCCGCGCGCAGCGGCGCGTGCGGCGAGGGCTGCTCGACCGCGCCGTGCACGCTCCGACAGCTGCGCACCGCGGAACGACTGACCGACGAGGCCGAACTCCGCATCACGCTCTGGGCCGAAATGGCCGTGGCGTCGCACCTGTTGGGCTGGGTGACACCGCTGCCGGGAGAGGCGATGCGCCGTTCGCTGGAGCCGTACCGGACCGAGGGGCGGCGCCTGGTGGAGTGCGCCATCGGCCAGGCGGTGGACCGGGCCGTGCACAGCCGCGTCGGAGCGCCCGGCTCACCGGGGGCACTGGCCGGGCACGTCGCCGCGATGATGCGGGCCCAACTCGACGGCCACGACCCGTGCCCGGTCGCCGAGCCACGCTGGAAGGCCCGCAAGGGGACGAAGACCCGGCAGTACTACCACGGGCGCGGGACGCCGTCCGTCCTGGAGCGCACCGTCGGCTGCGCGGACCCGTCGGAGGACTGGTCGAAGCGGTTCGCCGCCGCACTCAAGTGCTTCGAACGCAGGCCGCGCAAGGCGGCCGTGCCCGAACCGTCCACGGGGGACACGATATGAGCGAGCTCGACACGGCACCCTCGGACGCCCCACAGCCGCCTCCGCCGCCGGACCTCCCGGAACCGGAGCCGGTCGGCGAACCCCAGGAGGCGCCGGAGGCGACGGAAGCGGCGGCGGAGACCGGCGAAAGCGCCGAAACCGTCGCCGCCTCCGATGCCCCGTCGACGGACGACGAAGCCGAACCGGAGGAGCCGGGGGGCCCGGAGGAAGGGGTGAACCCGGAGACTGCCGAGGAACCCGAGGGCGCGGAGGCCCCCGCAGCGAGCGAGGGCGTGGAGGAATCGGAAGAGCCGGCCGACCCCGAGGAACCGGAGGAGGTGGACGAGCCCGAGGAACTGGAGGAGGCGCAGGACCCGGAGGAGCCCGAGGAACACGTCGATTCGGGGGAGGACGGGGCGGCCGAGGAGGTCACAGCCGAATCGCGCATACACGAAGTCGAAGACCCTTCCGCCACCGAAGTGCCCGACGAAGCCGAGGCGCCGCTCGAACCTACCGAGTCTGCCGAGCACATCGCGCCCGCGGGCGGTGCGGAGAGCGAGAGACTCCGCACCCCGGACGGTGATGAGGGTGATCTCATGGACGACGGTTCCGTGCCGGCGGCGGTCGATGAGGACGACGAGCCCACCGGCCCGGCGAGTGACAACGCCGCTGGGGAGCAGGTGGATTCGTTCAGCGAACCGAAGGCCGAAGCCGAGTTGGACTCTTCCGAAGTCGAAGCGTCTTCCGCCGTTGACGGTGTCGACGAGTCGGTTGGGCAGGCGAAACCCGCCGAGCACGACGCATCTTCCGCGTCCGAAGGTGGTCCGGACGGCGACACGCCCCACTTGGAACCCGCGTCCGAGCAAGCCGACGAGTCCGATCCGCTTGTGGTCCGCGCTCACGTGGATGGTGAGTCGTCGGAGGAGTCGGGGGAGCCGGAGACTGCCTCCTTCGGAGACGTTCTGGGGCGGATGCGCGACGTGGTCTCCCCGCGCAAGGAACCGACCGACCAGGCCGAGGACAAATACGTCACGGTCGACCGACCGGCCTTCAACGACTTCGCGATTCCTGAGGAGAACACGGTCCTCTACCGCTACGGATCCCCCTTGGACGGTCCCGACGGCAATCGCACCCCCCTCTTCGACGGCCCGCCCACCCGCGAGCAGACGAAACAGGGATCCCTCAACGACTGCGGCATCATCGCCACGATGGGGGCGGTGGCCGGGCACCGCCCCGAAGCGATCGCCGGATGCATCAAGGAGAACGGCGACGGTACGTACGAAGTGAGCCTGCACCAGACGAAACGCACCTTCGACGGGGACTGGGCCCACTTCGAGCCGACGGGGAAGCGCACCGTGCTGACCGTCACTCCAGAACTTCCGGTGTTCTACGCGACACCTGATCAGCCGGCCTACGCGAAACCGGCGGGCGGAGTGGCGTGGGGACCTGTTCTGGAGAAGGCGATCGCGGGAGTCGATCAGGCCGATGAGAGCCGTCGATCCGCCTCTTCCGGGTACCAGAGGCTTGACGCCGGGAGTCGTCCCGGAAATCGGGCGGAACTTCTCACCCAACTGACCGGTGTTCCTGCATACACTGAGGATTTTCCTGGCCAGTACGACATGAATGGGCGCAGTCCGGACAAGCAGTTGCTTGATATCTTCCGGGGGAAGTTGGCGGAAGGGAGCCCTGTGCTGGTGGGTACAATCCACCGAGGCAAGTCGGAATCTCCTCTTCCGCACGGGCTTTTCTCAGGTCACGCCTACGAAGTGACCGAGGTGGACGAGCAGGGTGGGATTCACATGCGCAACCCGCACAACATGCTTGACCCCGAGGTGCTTTCCGTTTCGGATTTCAAGAAGTACGTAAAGAATCGCTACAGTGCGTTGGAGTCGATCTGATGGTCAATGAAATCAGGCTGCGGCAGGGAATCCCCTTCGAACTGGGGGACGTGACTTTCGTGGTGAGGCATGTCCGTGTACCGGACGAGGGGCCCATCTCGGTTTCCCTCTTCGTTGTTGCCGATGCCGAGCGTGAACATGTTCTTGAGATCGGAGATGTTTTCACCGCCCGGAGCGATAGTTGGTCATTGGACCGGCTCGACGAGTTCCCCGACGCCGGCCTTCTGGTCGTCGTCCGAAAGGTGCAGTAGCGCGGAGGCCTCGCGGGAGACCGCGGGACCGGTGCGATTGTCGCTGTGGCGCGCTATGCCAAGGATGGAGAGAGGGCGATGGCGAGAGCAGAGTTTTACGTGTCGGCGGACGTGGAGGCCGACGGGGCGATTCCCGGGCCGTTCTCGATGTCGAGCTTCGGGCTGGCGGTCGCGGGGGTGCGTGACGCGGGCGGGTTCCGGGCGGTCGACGTCGGCGAGCGGACCTTCTACGCCGAGCTGAAGCCGATCAGTGACGCCTTCGACCCGGAAGCCATGGCGGTCAGCGGCCTGGACCGGGACGGGCTGGTGCGGGAGGGCCGGGATCCGGCCGAGGCCATGAACGCGGCGGCCGCCTGGCTCACCGCGGTGTCCGAGGAGCTGTCCGCCACTCCCGTGTTCGTCGCCTACCCGCTGGGCTACGACTGGATGTGGATCTACTGGTACTTCATGAGGTTCGCCGACTCCGGCTCCCCGTTCGGGCACTCCCGCTGCATGGACCTCAAGACGCTGTACGCGGCGAAGGCCGACGTGCCGCTGCGCGACGCGACGAAGCGGTCGATGCCGAGTCACCTGCTGTCCACGCGGCCCCACACGCACAACGCGCTGGACGACGCGATCGAGCAGGGCGAGCTGTTCCAGAACCTCATGCGCTGGAAAGGCTGACGCGCCCGAGCGGGCGGCGGTCGCGGACGGTGGAGCGGGTCCGGATACGCAAAAACGCCCAGCCGGGAGTTCGGCCGAGCGTGCATGCGTTCGTGCGTTCGTACGTGTCCTGGGTTCCGCCGGTGGCTCAGTACCAGTCCGGTGGCTCAGTACCAGTGGTGGGTCTGCCAGAAGTTCCAGGCGCCGACGGGGCTGCCGTAGCGGGAGTTCATGTAGTCCAGGCCCCACTTGATCTGGGTGGCGGGGTTGGTCTTCCAGTCGGAGCCGGCGGAGGACATCTTCGAGGCGGGGAGGGCCTGGACGAGTCCGTAGGCGCCGGAGGAGGCGTTGGTGGCGGTGTGGTTCCAGCCGCTTTCACGGGAGACGATGTTGTTGAACGCCGCGAACTGTGCCGGGTCCTTGATCATCTGCTGGGCGACGGCCTTGGCGCTCGTGGGTGCCGCCTGGGCGGGGACCGTGGCGAGCATGGAGCCGGCGACGCCGAGGGCGACGACGGTGCCCGCGAGGGCCTTCTTCGAGGCGGCGATGCGGCGGATGACGGTGTGGGACACGGATGCACCTTTCGACGGGGACAGGGCGGTCGCCGCACGCCGAAGGCGTGCGTGAGCCACTCACGCGGTGGAGAGGGGTTCGTCTGCGGCGGGTGGAGCACCCGGGCCGCTCGGCGACTCATCCAGTTCTACCGACGGCCCGGCGGCGTGGCAACGAGCCCGATTACTACCCGGCCTCGCAGGTGGGGACCGAGTGCCCGAAAGCAGGTGCGCGGGCATCGACGCAGGTGGGGGCCGGTTTCGCGGGGTCGATCGGGTCGCCCGTGGGCTACTACCGCCGTTCGTGTGTGACGTGGGTCCTATGGGGCGAGTCACCCCGCGGCGCCCCGGATCTCACTCCGTGTCGCGGTCCGTACCCCTTCGAGGGGTCCGGTCGAGCGTCCGGATCGCGGCGGATTCGAAGGAGACGGGGGGATCGAAGGCCGCTTTCCGTGTGGCCCGGCGCAGGGCCTTCAGCAGGGTGGCGCCCAGGGTGAGGGTGAGGACGACGGTCAGTACGGCACGGCCCAGGTCCCAGCCCACCGAGGTCGCCAGGCAGTACGCGAGGAAGCGGGCGAGATTCTCCGGGACGGGATCCCCGGGATGGAACGAGATGCCCTGGCCCATTCCCTGCAGGATCACCCAGCCCTGCAGGTTCATGATCGTGCCGTACGCGAACGAGCCGAGGAACCCGTACGCCGCGAGCATCGCCAGCTCGGCCCGCCCCCTGATCCGCACGGCGCCGGGCAACAGCCCGGCACCCAACGAGAACCAGCCCAGGGCCAGCATCTGGAACGGCATCCACGGCCCCACGCCTCCCGTGAGCAGGGCGGACGCGAACATCGTGACGGAGCCCAGTACGAAGCCGAAGCCGGGACCGAGCACCCGGCCGCTGAGCACCATCAGGAAGAACATGGGCTCCAGGCCCGCCGTGCCGGCGCCCAGGGGTCTGAGCGCCGCCCCGACGGCGGCCAGGACGCCCAGCATCGCGACGGCCTTGGCGTCCATGCCCTGATCGGCGATGGTCGCGACCACGACGGCCACGAGGAGCGGGAGCAGGGCGGCGAAGAGCCAGGGTGCGTCCTGCGAGTGCGCCAGGCCGGACTGGCGGTCCGCGAGCAGGGGCCAGCCGAAGGCGGCGATGCCGATGAGGGTGACGAGGACCAGCGCGGCGGCGGCACGGGGGCCGACGCGGACGGGACGGTTCGAGGCGGGACGGCTCGCGGTGGGCCGTGTCGGCGCGGGGCGGGTCACGGCGTCCGCCCCCCGTCCCGCGGGGCGACGTCGGGGGCGACCGCGTCCAGGGCCGCCGAGACCTGGGCGACGGTGAGCCAGTGGCCGGGGGCCAGGATCTTCGCCACTTGCGGGGCGAACGCGGGCGAGGACACCACGACCTCGGCGGTCGGGCCGTCCGCGACGACCTCGCCGCCCGCCAGGATCACGACCCGGTGGGCCAGATCGGCGGCGAGTTCGACGTCGTGGGTGGCCAGCACGATGGCGTGGCCCCGGTCGGCGAGCTCACGCAGCAGGCCGACCAAGCGGGCCTTGGCGGCGTAGTCCAGGCCCCGGGTGGGTTCGTCCAGCAGGAGCAGGGCGGGGCGGCCCGTGAGGACCAGGGCCAGGGCGAGGGTCAGACGCTGGCCCTCGGACAGGTCCCGCGGGTGGGTGTCGTCGGGTACGTCGGGCAGCAGGGCGCTCACCAGGTCGCGGCAGGTTCCCGGCGCTGCTCCCGCGTCACCGTCGGCGGCGGCGCATTCGGCGGCGACGGTGTCCGCGTAGAGGAGGTCGCGCGGTTCCTGCGGTACGAGTCCCACCCGCCGCACCATTTCGCCCGGCGGGGTGCGGTGCGGGGCGAGGCCGCCGACCGTGACGGAGCCGGAGGACGGGGGGAGCGTGCCGACGAGGGCCGCGAGCAGGGTCGACTTGCCGGCGCCGTTGCGGCCCATGAGGGCGACGGTCTCGCCGGGTGCGACGGTCAGGGTGATGTCGCGCAGCACCTCGACCCGTCCGCGCCGGACACCGAGCCCGCCGACGACCGCTGCCGGCCCGCCCGCGGCAACGCCCCCACCGTCGGAAGCCGAAGCCGAAGCCGAACCAGGGCGGTCCCGCCGGCGGAGTCGACCCAGCAACCGTCGGACGCCGGAAATCTCCGCCGTGCGGGGCGCGTCGACCGCCTCGGGAGCCGCCGCCGCACCGGTCCCGACCGGGATCGGCAGGCCGGGAGCCGGGTCGGCGGGGGCGTCCGCACCTGCCAGCCGGGTCCGCAGGGGCGGGGCCAGCCGGCGGGCGTCGCGGACCGACAGCGGGAGCGGGGACCAGCCGGCGAGCCGGCCGAGGGCGACCACGGGCGGATGCACGGGGGAGACGGCCATGATCTCCGTCGGCGTGCCGAGCACGGGGGCCGCGCCCGGCGACGGGAGCAGCAGTACGCGGTCGGCGTACTGGACGACCCGCTCCAGGCGGTGCTCCGCCATCAGCACGGTCGTCCCCAGGTCGTGGACCAGGCGTTGCAGGACGGCCAGGACCTCCTCCGCGGCGGCCGGGTCCAGGGCCGACGTCGGTTCGTCCAGGACCAGGACCCGCGGGTGCGGCGTCAGGACCGAGCCGATCGCGACCCGCTGCTGCTGTCCGCCGGAGAGGGTGGCGATGGGGCGGTCGCGGAGTTCGTTGAGGCCCAGCAGGTCCAGGGTCTCCTCGACCCGGCGCCGCATCACGGCAGGTGGCAGGCCCAGCGACTCCATCCCGTACGCCAGCTCGTCCTCCACCACGTCCGTCACGAAGTGGGCGAGGGGGTCCTGGCCGACGGTGCCCACCACGTCCGCGAGCTCGCGCGGCTTGTGGGTCCGCGTGTCGCGGCCCGCGACCGTCACCCGTCCGGCCAGTCGCCCGCCCGTGAAGTGCGGGACCAGGCCCGACACCGCGCCCAGCAGGGTCGACTTGCCGACGCCCGACGGGCCGACCAGGAGCGTCAGCTCGCCCTCGGGGACGACGAAGTCGGCGTTCCGCAGACACGGCCGCCCGGCACCCTCGTACGTCACCGACACCTGCTCGAAGCGGATCACCGGGAGGACTCCTTGGACGGTACGGGTGCCACGAAGGCGGGAAGCAGGCCGATCAGGATCGCCGCGGCGGGCCACAGCGGGAGCGTCGGCCACACCAGCGGCACCACGCCCGGCCGCAGGCCCTCCGGATCGACCGAGCCCGCGTGGATCAGCAGGGCCGCGACGGCCGCCCCCGAACCGGCGACGAGCCAGGCCCGCACCCCCCACCGGTCGGGCCGGTAGCGGGTACGGATGCTGCGGCGGCCACCGAGCCGCAGCCCGGCGAGGGCCAGGACCAGGCCGATGCCGAGCACGGGCAGCCCGTACGCGGCGCCCTCGGCGGCGAGCAGACCGTAGGTGCCCGCGCACATGCCGAGCAGCCCGCCCAGGGTGAGCACGTTGGTGGTGTGCCGGACGGCCGGCGGGACCTGCGCGGTGCGGCCGTAGCCGCGCGCGTCCATCGAGGCGGCGACGGCCACCGACCGCTCCAGCGCGCCTTCCAGCACCGGCAGACCGATCTGGAGGACGGCCCGCACCCCGCCGGTGGGTCGCCCGCGCAACCGGCGGGCGGTCCGCAGCCGGACCACGTCGGCGACCATGTTCGGCGCGAACGTCATCGCGACGACCACGGCGACGCCCGCCTCGTACAGCGCGGCCGGCAGCGACTTCAGCAGCCGCGCCGGGTTCGCGAGCGCGTTCGCGGCGCCGACGCAGATCAGCAGCGTCGCCAGCTTCGCGCCGTCGTAGAGCGCGAACACCAGCTGTTCGGCGGTGACCCGCCCGCCGAAGCGGATGCCCTGTGCCCAGGCGGGCAGCGGCACCTCCGGCAGGGTGAACAGGAGGTGCGCCCCGGGGATGGGGGAGCCGAGCAGCATGGAGAAGACCAGGCGCAGGCCGATGACGAACAGGCCGAGCTTGACGAACGCCCCGTAGGAACGGGCCCAGGGCGCGTCGGTGCGGCGCGCGGCCACCACGTACCCGGCGACGCCGACGATCATCCCGAGCAGCAGCGGGTTCGTGGTCCGGGAGGCGGCGGTGGCGAGGCCCAGGGCCCACAACCACCAGGCGCCCGCGTGCAGGGCGTTGCCCCGGCCGGCCTCGGGGGCCCGTAGGAGCCCGCCCTTCTCGTACGTGGCCCCGCGCGGCCCACCCACCCGCGACCCGGCACCGGGCCGGACCGGGGGAGCGTCGTCGGCCGCGGGACCGTGGGGGGCGGGTGCGTCCGGGCGGCCCGTCATCGCCTGCGGCGGCGGGACTGCCAGACGCCGGCCGCCGCCAGGGCCGCGATGGCCGCGATGCCGGCGATCAGCCCGACGGAGGGGCCGGAGTCCTGTGCGGGGCCGGCCGCCGGGGGCCGGGTCGGTTCGGCCGGAGTGCCGGAAGCCGTCGGTGGCGCGGGCGCCGTCGAACCGGACCCGGAGTCGGTGACGGGCTCGCCGCAGCCCGTCCGGGGATAGCCGGAGATCCCGCACAGCATGGCCGCGCCGTTGTAGCGCAGCGGCTTCGCAACCTCGGCAAGCGCCTCCGCGGCCGTGGCCGCCGGGGCCACCCGGGCGCAGGCGGTGCGCGGGGCGTCCTGCGGGAGGCGTTCACCGGCGGGGGCGTCCTCGGGCACGCCGAAGTCGATGACCAGCGCCACCCGCTTCTTCCCGGCGGCCGGGGCGGTGTCCGCGCAGACAGCCGCGAAGTCGGCGGCCGCGCGGGGCTGCGCGGCCTCGGCGGCCGCGTCCTTGCTCACGGAGAAACGGAAGCCGATCACGGCGCCGTCCGCCGGGCGGGCCGTCGACGGGCCCTGGGTGGCGTAGGCCCACTTGGCGTCCGCGCCGTCCCAGAACGACCAGTAGCGGTAGCTCGCCGCCACGGCCGGGGAGGCGGCGAACAGGGTGAGGACCAGGCCGAGGATTCCCAGGACCACGCCGGCGAGCGCCGGCGGACGGCGGCGGCTCACAGCTGGTTCTTCTTGCGGCGACCGCTCAGCAGGATGCCGATGCCCATGCCGGCTGCGGCGCCCGCACCGACGATCCACCAGATGTTCTGGTTGCCGGACCCCTCGTCGTCCTTGGTCTCGACCTTCGTCGCGTCCGTCTTCGACGCCTGCGGCGCCGGGCCCGTGGCGTTCAGCGCCGACACCAGGTCGGTGCCGCCGAAGGCCTTCGGGTCGGTGCCGGTGGCGTGCGCGGCGAGGATCAGGGTGGCGAGTGCGGCCGGGTTGCCCTTGGACCACTCGGCGGAGTTGCCCTTGAGCCACTCCAGCGCGCCGGCGGCCGACTGCCGGTGCCCGGCCGCGGCCAGGGCGATCACGGCGTCGGCGGTGTTGCCGGTGTCGGGGGTCGGCTGGTCGGCGCCCGGGGTGACGGCCGTCAGCCGGCCGTCCTTCTTCAGGGCCTCGGCGAGGTAGCCGGCCGCGCCCTGGGCGGCGCCGGCCGGGTCCGTGGCACCGGTCGGGCAGGCCAGTGCGGCGGCGGGGGTGTCCGTGGTGGCGGGCTCGACGACGATGCCCTTGCCGAGTCCGGCCAGCGCGGCGGCGGCCGTGGCGTCGGCGTTCGCGGCGAGCTTGCCGTCGGCCGGCTGGTACCCGAAGGCGCCCCGGTCGGCGGCCGGCTCGGTGGCGCAGCCCAGCTGGAAGGAGAGCAGACCGTCGTAGGCGGACTTGCCGGCCTTCGACTTGATGTCGGCGGGCTTCTCGCCCGCGACGGCCAGCGAGCTGATCACCAGGGAGGTGGAGCTGCCCTCGCTGGGCGAGCCCGGCACGTAGCTCCAGCCGCCGTCCTCGTTCTGGACGGACTTCAGCCAGTCCACCGCCTTCTTCACGGTGGCGTCCTGGCCGCCGAGGGTCTTCAGCGCCTGCACGGCCACGGCGGTGGCATTGGTGTCGAGCATGGTCGTCGGGTCGCAGGCCTTGGCGGCGTCGGCGCGGAAGGAGGCGAAGCCGCCGTCGGCGCACTGCTGGGCGACGAGCCACCGCACGGCCTCGGGGGACGGATCGACGCCGGCCGTCCGCTGGGCGAGCAGCGCGATGGACTGGCGCCACACACCGTCGTACGTCGGGTCGGCCTTGCCGAACAGGCCCGACGGGATGACGGGGGGCGCCGACGGGGACGGCGACGCGGTGTCGGCGAGGGCTGCGGGGGCGGCACCCACGCAGAGCACGGCGGAGGCGGCGAGCGCGGCAGCGCTGCGGCGGACGTTCATGGGGGGCGGGTGCCTCTCGTACTGGGGAACGGAGACAGGCACACGCGGGTACCGGGCTCCGGCTCCGTTTACCTCGACGGTGCCGGCCGCCGGAGGACCCGGCGGCACGAGCCGCGCACCTCCGGTACGGGGCATTCCGGCTTCCCGCGCGGGCGGGTCACGGTTGCGGGTCAGCGCCGGATTCGCACCGGCTTCCCCCCGTACGGAGATGTGGACGACGCCTCCACTCTACCGGCCCGTAACAGCCGGGCCCGGGGGCACCGGCCGTCGGGCGATGGGGGCGGGGACCCGCGGGCGGCGGGCCGCGGACCGGCGGGGCCCGACCGGATCGGTCGCACGGCCAGGGGTCCGCCGGGTCCGCGTCGCTCATACGGCCCGGGGCCCGCCGGGTCGGCGTCGCTCGCACGGCCAGGGGTCCGCCGGGTCCGCGTCGCTCACACCGCCCGGTACGTCACCGGGTCGGTGCCCGGAACGGCCTCCGCCCGGCCCTGTTTGACCAGCCGTCGCAGGTGCGCCTCCGCTTCCGAGACGGCGATGTTGCGGGAACCGTACGGAATCTGCTCCCACGGGCGGTTCCACTCCATCCTCACGGCCAGCGCCCACGGGGTCAGCGGCTCGGCGAGCAGCCGCCACAGTCCGGTCAGCCGTTCCTCGTGGTGGTCGAGGAGCTCCCGGACGCGACGGGGTGCGTCGGTGAAGGCGTGCTGGTGGGCGGGGAGCACCTCGGCGGGGTCCAGCCGGCCGATGCGTTCGAGGGAGTCGAGGTAGTCGCCGAGGGGATCGGTGACCCGCTCGTCGGAGGGATCCTCGTACAGGCCGATGTGCGGGGAGATGCCGGGCAGCAGGTGGTCGCCGGAGAAGAGTCGGCCGTTGCCGGGGAGGTTCGCCGGATGCTGCTCCTCCAGGTGGAGGCAGACGTGGCCGGGGGTGTGTCCGGGGGTCCAGATCGCCCGCAGTCGGCGCCCGGGCAGGGGCAGCAGCTCGCCGGGGACGATCTCCCGGTCGGGAACGGCGGCCCGCAGCCCGGGCAGTGTCCGCAGCCGGCCGCTCGCGCGGGCGGCGCGCAGCGGGGCGACGTGTTCCTCGGGGGCGCCGGCGGCGGCCAGCTTCTCGCTCATGTAGTCGAACCAGACGCCGGGCTCCGCGGAGCGGGTCCGCACGACGACCTCGGTGTCGGCCGCGTGCATCGCGATCCAGGCGCCCGAGGCCTCCCGTACCTGGCCGGACAGGCCGTGGTGGTCGGGGTGGTGGTGGGTGATGACCACGCCGTGCACGTCGGAGACGTCGAGTCCGAGCGCGCCGAGCCCGGCGGTCAGGGCGTCCCAGGAAGCGGGGTCGTCCCAGCCGGTGTCGACGAGAACGGGACCCCGGTCGGTGTCGACGACGTGGACGAGGGTGTGCCCGAGCGGGTTGTCGGGGATCGGGACCTTGATGCCCCGGACGCCCCCGCCGTGGTCGGTCACCCGCGCGTCGTGCCCCGAGGTGTCCCCCGACGTGTCCCTTGAGGTGTCCTGCGACATGAGGCTCCCCTGTCCGCTGACGAGAACTCGTTCCAGTAGTAGCCCAAGTCGACCATCATCGGGGCTTCCTGACCAGTCGTTGGATCTTCCCTTCTGTTCCGTCCGGGCCGTGGACTCCTCTAACTAGAACTGGTATCAGTTCGGGAACGCCAAGCCCCAGGAGGCCTCAGCCATGACCGAGCTCGTGGAACACGGACAACTGTTCATCGGCGGCGAATGGACCGATCCGCTGGGCACCGACACCCTGCGCGTCGTATCCCCCCACACCGAGCAGGTCATCGGCAGCGTTCCGCACGCCTCCCGCGCCGACGTCGACCGCGCCGTCGCCGTCGCCCGCAAGGCCTTCGACGAAGGCCCCTGGCCCCGCATGACCCTCGACGAGCGGATCGCCGTCGTCACCCGCATCAAGGACGCCATCGCCGTCCGCCACGAGGAGATCGCCCGCTCCATCAGCTCCCAGAACGGATCCCCCTACTCCTGGAGCGTCCTCGCCCAGGCCCTCGGCCCGATGATGGTCTACGACGCCGCCATCACCGTCGCCCGCGCCTTCCCCTACGAGGAACACCGCCAGGGCGTGCTCGGCCCCATCCTCGTGCGCCGCGAACCCGTCGGCGTCGTCGCCGCCGTCATCCCCTGGAACGTCCCCCAGTTCGTGGCCGCCGCCAAGCTCGCGCCCGCTCTGCTCACCGGCTCGACGGTGATCCTCAAGCCCTCCCCGGAAGCCCCGCTCGACTCCTACATCCTGGCCGACATCGCCCGGGAGGCCGGCCTCCCCGAGGGGGTCCTGTCGATCCTGCCCGCGGACCGCGAGGTCAGCGAATACCTCGTCGGCCACCCCGGCATCGACAAGGTCGCCTTCACCGGCTCCGTCGCCGCCGGCCGCCGGGTGATGGAGGTCGCCGCCCGCAACCTCACCCGCGTCACGCTGGAACTGGGCGGCAAGTCCGCCGCGGTGATCCTGCCCGACGCCGACCTGGAGACCACCATCGCCGGGATCGTCCCGGCCGCCTGGATGAACAACGGTCAGGCCTGCGTGGCCCAGACCCGCGTCCTCGCCCCGCGTGCCCGCTACGACGAGATCGCCGACGCGCTCGCCGCGGCGGCCGGAGCCCTCGTCGTCGGTGACCCGCTGGACCCGGCGACCCAACTCGGCCCGCTCGTCGCCCAACGGCAGCAGCAGCGCTCCCTGGACTACATCCGGATCGGCCAGGAGGAGGGCGCCAAGATCCTCACCGGCGGCGGACGCCCGGCGGGCCTGGAACGCGGCTGGTACGTGGAGCCCACCCTCTTCGGCGACGTCGACAACTCGATGCGGATCGCCCGCGAGGAGATCTTCGGCCCGGTCGTGTGCCTGATCCCCTACGGCGACGAGGCGGAGGCCGCGCGGATCGCCAACGACTCCGAATTCGGACTGAGCGGCAGCGTCTGGACCGCCGACACCGAGCACGGCATCGACTTCGGCCGCCGCATCCGCACCGGCACCTTCAACGTGAACACCTTCAGCCTCGACATGCTCGGTCCCTTCGGCGGCTACAAGAACAGCGGCGTGGGGCGCGAGTTCGGCCCGGAGGGCCTGGGTGAGTACCTGGAGCACAAGATGATCCACCTTCCGGCCGGCTACGCCCCCGCCGACGGGACGGGAGCCTGATGGCGGACCTGAGCCGGACGGGGGACCGCTGGCAGGTCGAGGTCGACCGGGGCGTCTGCATCGGCTCGGGCATGTGCGTCAACCACGCCCCCGACGGCTTCTCCCTCGACACGGCCCGCCAGTCCCACCCCCGCACCCCCGAGACGGACGCCAACGAACCCACCCTCACGGCGGCCGAGGGCTGCCCCGTGGAAGCCATCCTCATCACCCTGGCCGCGACGGGCGAACCCGTCTTCCCGCCCGAGGAGTAGGCCGCCGCACCCGCGGGCTAGCCTGCGCGGTGCCGCCGGACGCGGTGACGTCCGGCGGCACCGCGCACGCGTGCCGCCCCAGGTGGGAAGCGGGAGCGCGATGAACGGCACGCGAGGGAACGCGGGGAACGGCGCGGGCGGTGGTCCGTTCGGCGGTGCGGGTGGGAGCGCGCGGGCTCGTGGGGGCGGGCGGTGGAGGGCCGCCGCGGTCGCCGGGTCCGGGGTCGTGGCGTGCCTGGCCCTGGGTACCGTCGCGGCGGGCGCCCTCGGCGGGTTCGGGGGCCTCGGCTCCCTGAGGGGCCCGACGGGCTCCCCGGGCCCCGACCCGCTGGACTTCACCCCGGTACCCGCCGCCCCCGCCGCCGCCTCCCGTACGGGCCCGGATCCCGCCCACGCCCAGGTCATGGCGGAACTCGCGGCCGCCACCGCAGCCGTCGGCCTGCCCCGGGACGCCTCGATGCCCCGGGCCGACGGGGCCGGCGCCGACTGCGCGGCGGACTGGACCGGCACCGGCCCCGCCGACGAAGCGCGCGTCGCCGCCCTCGAAGCCGCCCTGGCGGAACGCGGATGGCGGGTCACGGGGCGACGCGGGGGCCCCGTCCCGGCGACCCGGCTGACCAGCGGGACGTGGACCCTTGAGCTCTCGAACGGCGGCCTCATGGACCTCCTCGCCCTCAGGGCGACCCGCTCCACCCCGACCTGCGTGGAAGCCTTCCGCCGCGACGAAGCCACCCGCGAACCGCACCACGACGGGTGAGGGGGCGGGGGTGGGGGGTGGCTGGTGGTTCGGGGTTCGTCTGTTGGTGGGGTCGGGGGGTGGTGGGGTCCGGCTGGTCCGTGTCGGGGAGGGTTTGGTGGTTTCCCGCCGGTCTCATCGTCTCCCCGTGTCGGGTCGGTCCCTCAAGGGCGCTCCTCCTTCGTCGTCGCGTCGCTTCGCGATGGCCTTCGGCCACCCTTGACCGACCGACCCGCCCCGGAAAGCCGAAGACCGACGGGAACCCCCCAAAAGAACGGTCACAGGTCAGAGATGGGCAGGGACGGGTCCCTCAGGGACGAGACGACGGGCCGGGCGCCGGCAGATCGGGCATACGGGGAGGTCGGAGAGCCCGCGGCCGGGCCACCAGCGCGGGCACGGGCTTCTACCTGCTCGTCAGGACGAGGAAGTCGCTCTGAGGCGCAGGTAGAGGGCGAAGACGCACCGGGTTCGTGCGTTCTTCGCCCGTTCGGCGACCGAAGGCTGTCCGTGGCCGGACATAGGCCGCCGATACCGTCCGTGGCCGGCCAAGGCCTGCGACTGCGGCTCGTTTGTGGGACAACCCACCACCGAACCTGTGGGTGTGCGGTCGTGTGGACCTGCGTGGGGGCACGCCCGCACGCGGTGACTCTTGGGGCTGGTGTCTGTTCCTGACCACGGCCGGTCGTCGGACGCCGAGACGGCCCCGGCCGTGAACCGGGCTGATGCGGGTTCATGTCCAGCCCAAGACGGCCGGCGGACGCTGAGCCGTGCCCGGTCGCCCACCGGAGCTGGTGCGGCTCATGCCCAGCCACAGACGGCGCGCAGACGCCGAACCGAGCAAAGGCCGTGACGATCCGGCGCGTCTTCCCCTCCACCTGCGCCTCATGCCGACTTTTTCGTCCTGACGGGCGGGTAGGGGCCCATGGGCCGTCTGTCGGGTGTGGAGAGGGGCTGTGACCTCCCCGCATGCCCGATCTGCCGGCGCCCGGCCCGTCGTCTCGTCACTGAGGGACCCGCCCCTGTTCACCTCTGACCCGTGACCGTTCTTTTGGGGGGTTCCCGTCGGTCTTCGACTTTCCGTGTCGGGTCGGTCGGTCAAGGGTGGCCGAAGGCCATCGCGAAGCGACGCGACGACGAAGGAGGAGCGCCCTTGAGGGACCGGCCCGACACGGGGAGACGATGAGACCGGCGGGAAACCACCAAACCCTCCCCGACACGGACCAGCAGGACCCCGCCACCCCCCGGCCCCGCTCCTCGATCCGTCCCGGTCGGCCCCGCCCTCACCCACCGGATCCGGACTTACTTCCCCGTCCCGTCCGCCCCGGCCGCCCCACCCCTGACCCCGCCCCGGCCCGTCGCCTCCGGGGCCGTCAGGTCGATCAGGCGGCAGACCGTTTCGATGTCGATCTTGACCTGGGCGATCGAGGCGCGGCCCGACAGCCAGGTGATGAGGGCCGAGTGCCAGGTGTGCTCGATGACGCGGACCGCGGAGAGCTGTTCCGCCGTCGGGGCGGCGTCCAGGCCCATCGAGTCCAGGATGATGGCCGTCGTCAGGCGGGAGACGGTGTCGACCTCCGGGCTCACGCTGCGGTCCGCGAAGGTCAGGGCGCGGACCATGGCGTCCGCGAGGTGCGGTTCGCGCTGGAGCGCGCGGAACGCGCGCATCAGGGTCTCCGCGACCCGGGCGGCGGGATCGTCGCCCGCCGGGGGGCGTTTGCGTAGCGTCGTGTGCATGTGCTGGAGCTGGTCCTGCATCGTGGCGACGAGCAGGTGCACCTTCGAGGGGAAGTACCGGTACAGCGTGCCGAGGGCCACGCTGGACAGCTCGGCGACCTCCCGCATCTGCACGGCGTCGAAGCCGCCGCGGCTGGCCAGCTGCGCGCTCGCGTGCAGGATGCGGCGACGGCGAGCCTCCTGGCGCTCCGTCAGGGGAGGGGACGCCGGCGTGGTGACGGCCTTCGCTTCCGCTGTCATGTGTCCCGCTCCATGGCGTTCCGGGGGTGTTCCGTGGCGTCGCTGGTGGTGTTGCGCAGGGCTGTTCCGGGGATGATCCGGGGTCAGCATGTCAGGCGCCCGAGTCGTGGCGCGAATCACCTGCTCCGCCTCTTACGGTGTGGTTTCCGGCCGGTAGATTCAATGGTCTTCAACGGATCAAGTCTGAAACTTGTTCTACATTATCCGAGCGGTTACGCTCCGGCGAAAGTCGCAGGCAGAAGGGGGCCGAGAGTGACCGCTGAGGCCATCGTGACGAGCCCTTTCGCGGGTTCCGCCACCGACGGCGACCGCCCGCTCCGCATCGCGCTCCTCACCTACAAGGGGAACCCGTTCTGCGGCGGCCAGGGCGTCTACGTCCGGCACCTCTCGCGTGAGCTCGTCCGCCTCGGACACTCCGTCGAGGTCATCGGTTCGCAGCCCTACCCGGTGCTCGACACGGGCGCGACGCTCACCGAGCTGCCGAGCCTGGACCTGTACCGCAGCCCCGACCCGTTCCGGACGCCGAAGCGCGGCGAGTACCGGGACTGGATCGACGCCCTCGAAGTCGCCACGATGTGGACGGGTGGCTTCCCCGAGCCGCTGACGTTCTCGTTGCGCGCCCGGCGCCATCTGCGCGGGCGGGCAGGCGAGTTCGACGTCATCCATGACAACCAGACCCTCGGCTACGGGCTGCTCGGCGATCTCGGCGCCCCCCTCGTGACGACGGTCCACCACCCCATCACCGTCGACCGGCGGCTGGACATCGACGCCGCCAAGGACTTCAAGAAGCGGCTCTCCGTCCGGCGTTGGTACGGCTTCACGCGCATGCAGGGCCGCGTCGCCCGCAGGCTGCCGTCCGTGGTGACGGTCTCGGGCTCCTCCCAGCAGGAGATCGCGGAGCACCTCGGCGTCCGCGACGACCGCATCCACGTCGTCCACATCGGGGCCGACACCGACCTGTGGTCGCCCGACCCGTCCGTGACCGAGGTGCCCGGCAGGATCGTGACGACCTCCAGCGCCGACGTTCCCCTCAAGGGGCTCGTCCACCTCGTCGAGGCCCTCGCCAAGCTCCGTACCGAGCGGCCCGACGCGCACCTCGTCGTCGTCGGCAAGCGCGCCGAGAGCGGACCCGTCGCCCGCGCGATCGAGACGTACGGGCTCCAGGACGCGGTGCGCTTCGTCAAGGGCATCACCGACGCCGAGCTCGTCGACCTCGTGCGCGGCGCCCAGGTCGCCTGCGTGCCCTCCCTCTACGAGGGCTTCTCGCTTCCCGCGGCCGAGGCCATGGCCACCGGCACCCCGCTGGTCGCCACGACCGGCGGGGCCATCCCCGAGGTGACGGGCGCCGGCGGGGAGACCTGTCTGGCCGTGCCGCCCGGCGACGCGGGGGCACTGGCCTCCGCGCTGGGCCGGATGTTGGGCGACGCCGCCCTCCGCGAGCGTCTCGGAGCGGCCGGACGGGAACGGGTGTTGTCCCGCTTCACCTGGGCGAAGGCCGCCGAGGGCACCGTCGCGCACTACCGCGCCGCCATCGCGCGGGCGACCATCGCACAGGCCGGTACCGACCCGACGGGCATCGACCCGACCGGGGCGACCCACCGGCCGCGCTGACCTTCGACCGCCACCGCAGCTTCATGAGCCATCCCCTCCACCCCCGCGACAGCGAAGGCAGGACCCCGTGCTGACCGTCGATTTCTCCCGGTTCCCGCTCGCCGCAGGCGACCGTGTGCTCGATCTGGGCTGTGGCGCCGGCCGCCACGCCTTCGAGTGCTACCGGAGAGGCGCCCAGGTGGTCGCCGTCGACCGCAACGGCGAGGAGATCCGCGAGGTCGCCAAGTGGTTCGCCGCGATGAAGGAGGCCGGTGAGGCCCCCGCGGGCGCCACCGCCACCGCGATGGAGGGCGACGCCCTCGCGCTGCCGTTCCCCGACGACTCCTTCGACGTCGTGATCATCTCCGAGGTGATGGAGCACATCCCCGACGACAAGGGCGTCCTCGCCGAGATGGTCCGCGTCCTGAAGCCCGGCGGTCGCATCGCGATCACCGTGCCGCGCTACGGCCCGGAGAAGATCTGCTGGGCGCTCTCCGATGCCTACCACGAGGTCGAGGGCGGCCACATCCGCATATACAAGGCGGACGAGCTGCTCGGCAAGATGGAGGCCGCGGGCCTGGAGCCGTACGGCACCCACCACGCGCACGGCCTGCACTCCCCGTACTGGTGGCTCAAGTGCGCCTTCGGCGTGGACAACGACAAGGCGCTGCCGGTCAAGGCGTACCACAAGCTCCTGGTCTGGGACATCATGAAGAAGCCCCTCGCGACCCGCCTCGCCGAGCAGGCGCTGAACCCGGTGATCGGCAAGAGCTTCGTGGCCTACGCGACGAAGCCGCACCTGCCCGTCGGCGCCACGCGGTGACCGCGCCCCGCCGCACCGCGCCCGAACACCTCGTCCTCGACGGCGTACTGACCGCCGAGGAGGCCGCCCTGACGGTGGAGGGCATCCTCGCCGCGCAACGACCGGACGGGGCCATACCGTGGTTCCGGGGCCACCACCTCGACCCGTGGGACCACACCGAGGCCGCGATGGCCCTGGACGCGGCGGGCGAGCACGGGGCCGCGGAACGGGCGTACGACTGGCTGGCCCGGCACCAGAACCACGACGGTTCCTGGTACGCGGCCTACACCGACCGGCCCGAGGGCGTCGACACCGCCGAACCGCAGGACGCGAGCCGCGAGTCCAACTTCGTCGCGTACCTGGCCGTCGGCGTCTGGCACCACTACCTGGCCACCGGTGACGACCGGTTCCTGGACCGGATGTGGCCGGCGGTCTTCGCCGCGGTGGAGTTCGTCCTGGCCCTCCAGCAGCCCGGTGGGGAGATCGGCTGGAAGCGGGAGGCCGACGGCGTCCCGGTGACGGACGCCCTGCTGACGGGTTCCTCGTCCATCCACCAGGCCCTGCGCTGCGCGCTGGCGATCGCCGACCACCGGGGGGACCCGCAGCCCGACTGGGAGCTGGCGACCGGTGCGCTGGGCCACGCGATACGCAGGCACCCGGAGCGGTTCCTCGACAAGTCGCACTACTCGATGGACTGGTACTACCCGGTGCTGGGCGGCGCGCTGTCCGGTGCGGAGGCGAAGGCACGGATCGACGCGCGGTGGGACGAGTTCGTCGTCCCCGACCTCGGGGTCCGCTGCGTGCTGCCCAACCCGTGGGTGACCGGCGGGGAGTCCTGCGAACTGGCGCTGTCCCTCTGGGCGATGGGGGAGTCGGACCGGGCGCTGGAGATCCTGCGCTCGATCGGGCACCTGCGCGCCGACAACGGCATGTACTGGACGGGTTACGTGTTCCAGGACCGGGCCGTCTGGCCGGTGGAGCAGACGACGTGGACGGCGGGGTCGCTGTTGCTGGCCGTCGCCGCGCTCGGCGGGGACGGCGCCACGGGCGAGGTCTTCGGCGGGCTCACGCTCCCGGTGGGCCTGGAGCCGGACTGCTGCCGGGACTGAACCGGTACGCACGCCGAACCGGAACGACCCTGCCCGCCCCGCCGTGCCGCGGGTCCCGCGCGGTCGTTCCGGCTCGGCGTGCGGGGTCGGCGGGACCGACCCCCACGGGCCTGCGGGCGGGATGGGCCGCGCGGGCTTCCCCGGGCCGCGGTCAGCGGCGCGCCACCCAGCCGGCGATGGCGTGTCCGACGACGACGTAGACGACTGCGGCCAGGCCGTAGCCGACGATGACGCGTGCCGTCTCCCCGTCGATGGTGAACAGGTCTCGGGACCAGCTCGTCAGCCAGTCGGCGATGTCGTGGACGAGGGCGACCAGGCTGTTGGCCTGGTTGGCGTCCAGCAGCCACAACACGATCCACAGGACGATGAGGAAGGCGGCCACGTCCGCGACGAGGGCGATGGCCCGGGCGGGGCCGGCGCTGCGGGCTGCTCCGCGCGAGTGTGCTCTGGTGAGTGGGGACATGACACGCGTGTTGCCGCAGGCGCGCGACCCAAACCCGAACGGGTCGCCCAAGTGGCGCAGCCCCACGGCCGGGGTGAGGCTGCGGGGGACACCCCCGTCCCCGGAGGAAACCGTGTCCGTACTCGTACCCAGTACCGTCCGATTCCGCCGCACCCTCACCGCGGTGATCCTGTCCTGTGCCCTGTTGGGCGGTGCGACCGCCTGCGGCGGCGGCAGCGGCGACAGCGCGCGGCAACCCGAGCTGTCGTCCGCGGCGGCGGCCGAGCTCGCCGTCCTCGCGGCGGCGGAACCGGCGGCCGCGGAGGCCGATGAGCTGGCCGCGGCGACGCCGACGCCCACCACGCCCGCGGAGAAGCAGAAGTTCGCCAAGACGCGCTTCGTCGCCAACGCCGGGCTCGCGGCCGGCGCGACGTACCAGTGGATCATCAAGCCGTACCAGGCCGGCAAGTTCAAGAAGGGCGCCTCGGGCCGCACCTTCGCGCTGATCAAGGCCGGCCTCGCGGGCGCCTTCGCCTACAACCGGCTGAAGGCGGCGGCCGACAACGCCAAGGGCGACCCGCTGCTGTCTAAGGCGATGGGCCCGCTGACGGCGGGCATCGAGTCGCTGAAGGGCCTCGGAACCAAGCTCCGCAAGGGCCAGGCCGGTGACGCCGACATCAGCTCCTTCCAGGACGTCATCGACGGGGTGAAGAACGCGGGCCGGAGCGCCGGCGCCCCGGTGAAGGACCAGGTGCCGAGCCTGTCGCAGCTCGGCGGGTAGCAGCGGCTCCCGCGCGGGCGGGCCGGACGGGGCCGGTGGGCCGCCGTCCGGCCCGCCCGCGTTCCCGGGCTGTTTCAATGGTCGGCGTGATCGAATTCGTGGTGTTGGCCGCAGTGGCCGCCGGAACCGGCTGGCTCGTCCGCCGCAAGCACCGGACGCGCCTGGCCGCGGCCAAGCCGGCGGGCATCCCGTGCATGGCCCGGCACCCGGCCGGTGAGGGCCGCTGGCGCATGGGCCGGGTGTACGCGGGCCAGGGCGAGGTGCTCCGCTGGGAGCCCCGGCGCGGCTCCGCCGTGCACCTGTCGGGGGCCCGCGCGACCGGCGTACGGGTGCCGACCGTGCGGGAGGGCATCTCCATCAACCCGGGCTCGCGGATCGTGGCCTGCGCCCTCCAGGACGGCGGCGCGATCGAGATCGCCGTGATGCCGTTGGACGTGCGGGAGCTGCTGGACGCCGTTCCGGAGCGGACCGGTCCCGAGTAGGGGCGGTCGTGTACCCGGTGGTCGGGCGCTCGGCCACCGGGGGCACGTCCCGCGTCCGCTCAGCCGTTGAGTTCCGCCAGGACGCGCAGGGTGTGCGGGTCCGGGGCGGTGACGAGCAGGTCGGTGACGGGACCCTTGCGCCACAGGTCCAGGCGCTCCGCGATCCGTTCGCGGGGTCCCACGAGCGAGATCTCGTCGGCGAAGGCGTCCGGGACGGCGAGGACGGCCTCCTCCTTGCGGCCGGCGAGGAACAGCTCCTGGATGCGCCGGGCCTCCTCCTCGTAGCCCATCCGCGCCATGAGGTCGGCGTGGAAGTTGCGGGCCGCGTGCCCCATGCCGCCGATGTAGAAGCCGAGCATCGCCTTGACCGGCAGCAGGCCCTCGGTGACGTCGTCGCAGACCTTGGCCCGGGCCATCGGGGCGATCATGAAGTTCTCGGGCAGGTCGCCGAGGGAGGCCTGGTAGACGTCGGTGCGGGTGGGGGACCAGTAGAGGGGCAGCCAGCCGTCGGCGATCCGGGTGGTCTGGGCGATGTTCTTGGGGCCCTCGGCGCCGAGCAGCAGTGGCAGGTCCGCGCGCAGCGGGTGGGTGATCGGCTTGAGGGGTTTGCCGAGGCCGGTGCCGTCGGTGCCCCGGTACGGGTGGCCGTGGAAGCGGCCGTCCACCTCCACGGGTGCCTCGCGGCGCAGCACCTGGCGGATGACGTCGACGTACTCGCGGGTGGCGGTGAGCGGGCTCGACGGGAACGGTCGGCCGTACCAGCCCTCCACCACCTGGGGTCCGGACAGCCCGAGGCCGAGCATCATCCGGCCGCCGGACAGGTGGTCCAGGGTGAGGGCGTGCATGGCGGTGGCGGTCGGGGTGCGGGCGGCCATCTGCGCGATCGCGGTGCCCAGCCGGATCCGGGAGGTGTGCGCGGCGATCCAGGTGAGCGGGGTGAAGGCGTCGGAGCCCCAGGCTTCGGCGGTCCACACGGAGTCGTAGCCGAGGCGTTCGGCCTCGACGGCGAGGTCGAGGTGGGCGGGCGAGGGCCCGCGGCCCCAGTACCCGAGTGCGAGTCCGAGCCGCATGGAGGTCCCCTCACCAGTGTCTGACGATGCGTCAGGTGACTGTAGGGCAACGGCCCCCCGCCCGGAAGGGCGGGGGGCCGTCAGGGCGCTCCCGGCGGGCCGGGATTCGCGCGTCAGCCGCGCTGGATGCCCGAGGTGTCGTTCAGGACGCCGCGGCGTCCGTCCTGGGTCTGGGCGATCAGCGTGGCGGGGCCGCGCTGGTCGACGGCCAGGTACCAGGTGCCGGGCGCGAGCTCGGCGATCGGGGTGGGGGAGCCGTCCTCGCCGAAGAGGGGACGGGCCACCGGCACCGCGAACCAGAACGGGGTGAAGTCGGCCGCCGGGGTGGGGGCGGGGGCGGGGGTGGGCTGGTGGCCCGAGTGGTCCTGCGGGCCGGGCGCCGGGTTCGGCGTACCGCCGTAGGGCGGGGCGGGCTGCGGGGTGCTGCCGTACGGCTGGGGCTGCTGCCCGCCCGGGTAGCCGTATCCGGTGCCCGGCTGCTGCTGGCCGCCGTACGGCGGGACTGCGGCGGGCCGCGGCTCCGGTACGAGCTTCCCGGCGAGGGCGGGAATCTTGACCCCGGCGATCGCGACACCGGCCAGGACCAGGGTCGCCAGGAAGGCGATGATGCTGCCGGCCCCCAGGTCGGCGCCGGACGGGCTGGTGATCAGGGACCACAGCGAGGCCCAGGCCGCGGAGACGGCCAGTACGGTGCCCCACGCCGACAGCGGCAGGCCCGCGAGCTTGCGGCCCTCGGGCTGGAGGCGGGCGAGGACCAGCAGGCCGGCCGCGATGAAGCCGGTGAGGAAGATGGAGGGCAGGACCAGCCGGTAGACGTCGGTGTCCCAGGCGCTCGGGAGGTCCAGGCCGGTGGCGGAGTAGAAGTCGAGGAACGAGGCGATGAACAGCAGCACCGCTGCTCCGATCACCACGCCGTCGCCTCGTGTGAGGGAGCGGATGTTCACTTCTCAGGTGTCCTTCTCGGTCTCGGTCGTCTCGTGGTGCCGCGGTCGCAGATCAGGGCTGGAGCGGGGCGGGCGGCACCATGGTACGGAGGTTTTCCGTGACCGGGCTGACCGGGGCGGCGGGCCGCCCGGTGGGACTACCCGCCGAGGAACCCGACGATGCCGTCGGCGATGCCCTGCGCCGCCTTCTGCCGCCACTCCGGACTCGCCAGCAGCGCAGCGTCCTTGCTGTCACGCATGTTGCCGCATTCGATGAACACCTTGGGCCGGGTCGAGAGGTTCAGTCCGCCCAGATCGTCACGGACCACCAAACCGGTACCGGATCCGAGGTAGTTGGCGGGCCCCGAGCCGGTGGTCCGGGCGAAGTTGCCGGCGATGCGCTCGCCGAGCGTGCGCGAGGGTCCGACGATCTTCGAGGTGTCCGCGGAGCCGCCGCGGACGTTGGCCGGGAGGATGACGTGGTAGCCGCGACTGCCCTCGGAGACCCCGTCGGCGTGGATCGAGATGACCGCGTCGGCCTTGGCCTCGTTGCCGATGCGGGCCCGCTCGTCGATGCAGGGGCCCCACGGGCGCTCCGGGCCGGCCTCGTGGGTGAGCAGCACCTTCACTCCGCGGGCCTCCAGTGCCGTCCGCAGTCGGCGCGACACGTCCATCGTGAACTCGGCTTCCATGTAGCCGGAGTTGGTGGTGGTGCCGGTCGTGTCGCACTCCTTGCGGTTCGTGCCGATGTCGACCTGCCGGTTGATCTCACGCGTGTGCTTGAAGTTGCCCGTGTTGTGTCCGGGGTCGATGACCACGGTCCGGCCCGCGAGCGGGTCGGGCGTGCCCGCGGAGCCGGAGGCGACGGGCGGGCCCGAGGGGAGGGCCGGGCCCGACGCGGCCGGGGCGGCGGGCGCGGTGGCCGTGGCGCTCGTGGTGGCGCCGGCCTTGCCGTCACCGCCGCCGGGGGAGGCGTGCGAGGCGGGTTGCGGCGCCACCGCGGCCCGGGAGCCGCCGGGGCCCGGTCCCACCAGCGTCTGGGTCAGCACCCAGCCGGCCAGGCAGGTCGGCGCGAGCACCGCCGCCGCGACGACGAGGGTGGAACGACGGGTGTACCAGGGCCGGTCCGGGCTGATCGAGGAGCCGGACTCGGGGGACGGGGAGCTGTTGTCGTAGCGCACCTCGCGATGCTAGAACGCCCGGCCGTCGCCCGGAGGGACCGTCCGCCATTCGAGGGCGCGGTGCGCTTATCGGTTATTCGCCGGGTGCTGCGAGGTCCGGCAGGCTGCCCGTTCCCGTGCGGCGCAGCACGCGCAGCGAGTCCGTGACGGAGACCTCCTCGAAGGCGCCCGAGGCCAGGGCCCGCAGGTAGATGCGGTACGGGGCCTGGCCGCCGTCGGCCGGGTCCGGGAACACGTCGTGGATGACGAGCGTGCCGCCCTCGGCGACGTGCGGTGCCCAGCCCTCGTAGTCGCCCGTCGCGTGCTCGTCGGTGTGGCCGCCGTCGATGAAGACGAGTCCGAGCCTGCCGCCCCAGGCTGCCGCGACCTGCGGGGAGCGGCCGACGATCGCGATCACGTGGTCCTCCAGCCCGGCCTTGTGCAGGGTCCGGCGGAAGGTCGGCAGGGTGTCCATCAACCCGACCTCGGGGTCCACCACCGTCGGGTCGTGGTACTCCCAGCCCGGCTGCTGCTCCTCGCTGCCCCGGTGGTGGTCGACGGTGATCGCCGCCACGCCGGCCTCGCGGGCGGCGTCGGCGAGCAGGATGGTGGAGCGACCGCAGTACGTCCCGACCTCCAGCAGCGGCAGCCCGAGCGCCGCCGCCGCGGTGGCGGCCTCGTACAGGGCGAGGCCCTCCCGAACGGGCATGAACCCCTTCGCGGCCTCGAAGGCGGCGAGGGTCTCCGGCTTGGGGGTGGCCATGTCGTTCCTCCTGAGCTGCGGGTGAGTGGCGGCCCATGCTGCCTTACCCGCCGGTAGGGCGCCATGGCCGGGGTGGGCGTCGCGCCCCGACGGCGTCGCGGGCCGCCGGAGCCGGTACCGGAGGTCCGCGCGCCGCCCGCCGTTCAGCGCCCGAACAGGCGGGACAGCGTGACGGCCGCCCCGCCGGAGCCCTCGGCCCGCCGCTGCTCGCGCAGGGCCCGGCGCAACTCCCACCGGGTGTCGGAGACCTCGTCGGACAGCTCCTGTCTCCCGCTGAGGAACGGCAGCCGCCGCAGCAGCAGGTTCATGTGCGCGAGGGCGCTCGCGGGATCGCCCGCTTCCCCGATGGCACGCAGTACCCGGTGGGCCACCTCCGGATCGCCGTGTTCGGCGAGTTCGGCGAGGTCCGGGAACAGTCGCCAGTACAGGAGGGCCGCACCGGCGATGTCGCCGACGAGCCAGGCGTCGTGCGCGAGCCTGCGCCGTACGTCCAGCAGTACGGGACTGTCGGCGGTCAGGGCCCATTCCAGGTCGGGCAGCAGCGGTCCCAGCCAGGCGCGTTCGTTGAGCGCGCGTTCCCGGCTGCGGTCCTCCCACTGGCGGTCACGCGGCAGGGCGCCCCGGTGCATGGCCGACGCGAGGTGGTAGCGGGCCGTCAGGGTGACGAGGTCGTGCGGGCCGAGCACCCGGGCCGCCCGCTCGATGATCTCGCGCAGCTCCGCCTCGTGCCGGCGGCCGTCCCCCGACCCGAAGGCCGCCGCCTCACCGATCCAGGCGGCGCGCGCGGTGATCGTGTCAGGGTGGTCGGCTCCCAGGACCCGCAGCATGCGAGGCAGGACGCGTTCCACGCCGGCCGTCCTGTCGCTCCCGGCCAGGCGCATCGCGCAGTGGTAGGCGGCCCGTACGGTCAGCGGGTCCTGGGCGCCGAGCTCCTCGGTCAGGTCGGCCCTCAGCGCCTCCATCCGCTTGAGCGTGTGGGCGGGCTCCTCCTCCAGCAGCAGGGTCAGCCTGTGCTCCAGCATCGTGCGGACCGGGTCCCCGGCAGCGGTGTGCACGGTCGGGGAGTAGGCCGGCGGGGGCGGGTAGGACGCGACCGCGCCCCGCGGATCGTGCCCCGGCGCCCGGGACTTCACCTCCGCGGCGATCCCCTCCAGGCGCCGCACCACCTCCTGGGCCGTCGCGGGTCGGTCCCCCGGGTCCTTGGCGAGGAGATCGCCCACGAGGGTGTCGAGCGCGACCGGCAGTTCCTCCCGTACGGAACGGGGCAGGGTCGGCTCGGTCATGAGGTGCTGGGCGAGCAGCTCGTGCACCTCGCCCCCGGGGAACGGCAGTCTGCCTGTGAGCAGTTGCATCAGTACGCAGCCGAGGGCGTAGAGGTCGGCCCGCCCGTCGACGGGCACCCCGGTCGAGCCGCCCGTCCAGCGTTCCGGAGCCATGTACGGGAACGAGCCGATGATCATGCCGGTGGCGGTCAGGTCCGTGGTGGGCGAGCCGTGGGACTTGGCGATCCCGAAGTCGAGGACCTTGGTCACCCCGGTGTCGGTGACCATCACATTGCCCGGTTTCACGTCCCGGTGGACGATCCCGGCGTCGTGCGCGGCCCCGAGCGCGTCCGCGATCCGCGTGGTCCACTCCAGGGCGTCCGCGAGCGGTGGCACCTCGGCGTCGAGGACCTGGGCGAGGCTGCGGCCCTGAAGGAGTTCCATCACGAGGAACACCGCGTCACGGCCGCCGTGTTCGGTGCGGCCGAAGTCGTGGATGGTGGCGATGTTCGGGTGGGCGAGGTTCCCGGCGAGGCTGGCCTCGCGCTCGAACCTGCGCGTGTCCTCGGGCGTCGCCGGGAAGCCGATCTTCACGGCGACCCGGCGGCCCACCCGCTCGTCCTTGGCCCGCCAGACCTCACCGAAACCGCCCCTGCCGAGCAACTCGGCGAGCTCGTAGCGGTTCTCGATCGTCGCGCCCACGTTCGCGGCCCCCCACTCCTTGATCCACTTGCCCGCAGGCATTATCCCCGAGGGTCGGCGGGCGGTAGGCGCCCGCTCACCGCCGGTGAGGCCCCTGCGGAAACCGTCGCCCGTGCCGGTCGCGGCGACGCCCCCCTCGCCTGCGCGGTGTGACCTGCATCACAACCTGTCACAGTCGTCGGGGTCGTGGTGTCTCAAGGGCGTACCCCGGACGCGGAGCCCGGGGACGGACCCCCGAGAGACGGAGCGGACACCATGACCGAGAACACCGAGGTCGTCGTGATCGGCGGAGGCTACGCCGGTGTGATGGCGGCCAACCGCCTGACGCGGCGGGGCGACGTGACCGTGACGCTGATCAACCCGCGGCCGGACTTCGTCCACCGGATCCGTCTGCACCAGCTGGTTGCCGGGACCGGCGACGCGGTCGTCCCGTACCGGGAGGTCCTGGCCGGGGGCGTCCGGCTGGTCGTCGACAGCGTGACGCGGATCGACGCGGACGGACGCGGCGTCGCCCTGGCCGGCGGCGGCACCGTCGGCTACGACTACCTGGTCTACGCGGTGGGCAGCGGCAGCGCCGACCCGACCGTGCCCGGCGCGGCCGAATTCGCGCACCCGATCGCCACCCTGGAGGACGCGCAGCGGCTGCGACCGCTCCTCGACGCCGCGTCCGACGGGGCCGGGGTCACGGTCGTCGGCGCCGGACCCACGGGCATCGAGACGGCCGCGGAGCTGGCCGGGGCGGGCCGCGCCGTGACCCTGATCTGCGGCGGGGTGCTCGGCCCGTACCTGCACGCGCGCGGTCGCCGTTCGGTCGCCAAGCGGCTCGCCGCGCTCGGGGTGATCGTGCTCGAAGGCCCGGACACGGTGGTGACGGCCGTGACGGCCGGGGCCGTGCGGCTGCGCGACGGCCGTGAGGTGCCGGGCGCGGTGACCGTCTGGACGGCCGGCTTCGGGGTGCCGGAGCTGGCGGCGCGCAGCGGGCTCCGCACCGACACCTTGGGGCGCCTGCTCACCGACGAGACCCTGACGAGCCTGGACGACGACCGCATCGTCGCGGCCGGGGACTCCGCGGCCCCGTCGAACCTGCCGCCGCGGATGAGCTGCCAGGCCGCGATGCCGCTGGGCGCCCGGGCCGCCGACACGGTGCTCAGCCGGATCGGGGGCGAGCGGCCCGAGACGCTCAACCAGCCCTTCGGCGCCCAGTGCATCAGCCTCGGCCGTGACGAGGGCATCTTCCAGTTCGCCCGCAACGACGTCGCCATCTGGTTCCACGTCGACGGCGGTCTCGGAGCGCGGATGAAGGAGTCCGTGTGCAAGGGAGTCGTCCACCACCTGGCCGGTGAGGCGAACAAGCCCGGTTCGTACAAGTTGCACCGTGTTTCGGGAGCCACCAAGCGCCGGCAGCAGTTGACATCCATGCAGGGGCGCGAGGCGGCCGCGACCGCCGAACGGGCAGTCTAGGAAGCCGACAAGAACCTGGGGGACCTCGCCATGGACGAACGCACTACGGCCGTCGACGATCGGGGGACGGCCGCGGCCGGGGAGGGTACGGGCCCGCGCGGGCACGTCCCGCCGCCGGCGACCGAGACGTTCGTCGCCCACCGCAACCTGCTCTTCACCGTCGCCTACGAGATGCTCGGATCGGCGGCCGACGCCGAGGACGTCCTCCAGGAGACCTGGCTGCGGTGGATCGAGGTCGATCCGGCGGAGGTCCGCGACCATCGTTCCTACCTGGTGCGGATGACGACCCGGCAGGCCCTCAACCGGCTGCGCGCGATGAGCCGCCGCAAGGAGGCGTACGTCGGGTCCTGGCTGCCGGAGCCGCTGCTGACGGTGCCCGACGTGGCCGAGGACGTCGAGCTCGCCGAAAGCGTGTCGATGGCGATGCTGCTGGTCATGGAGACCCTGTCGCCGACGGAGCGGGCCGTCTTCGTGCTGCGCGAGGCCTTCGGTGTCGGCTTCGAGGAGATCGCCGCCGCCGTCGACAAGAGCCCGGCGGCCGTCCGTCAGATCGCGCACCGGGCCCGCCGGCACGTCGACGCCCGCCGCCCCCGTGCGACGGTCTCCCGGGGGCGGGCCCGGGCGGCCGTGGAGTCGTTCCGGCGCGCGCTCGAAACGGGCGACCTGCAAGGACTCATGGACGTACTGGCGCCCGAGGCCGTGCTCGTGGCCGACGGCGGTGGCGTCAAGCAGGCGAGTCCGCGACCGATCAACGGCGCCGACAAGGTGGCGCGCCTCATCACGGGCGGCATCGCCAAGAAGGGGATCACGCTCACCGCCGCCCCCGCCGTGGTCAACGGAAGCGCGGCGCTCGTCCTACGGATCGACGGCGAGTTCGACGGCGTCCTGTCGTTCCGCTTCGACGGTGACCGCATCGCCGACCTGTACTACGTCCGCAACCCGGAGAAGCTGACGCGCGTCGCGTCCGAGACCCCGCTCAGCAGGAGCTGAGCGGGGCGGCCCGGGGCCCGGGGCCACGGACCGGGCCCCGGGCGAGGAGAACACGTTCTCGTTCTGACCTTCCGTCAGAATGGAACGTGTTCTAGCCTGCCGCGCATGGGCATCGGAATCACTGGGGAACAACGGGAGCTGGCCGCCGCCGTACGCGGCTGGGTCGCACGGGCCGTGCCGCCCGAGGAGGTGCGCAAGCTGCTCGACACCCCGCCGCGGTCCGGGGAGCGGCCCGCCTACTGGGACGGCCTGGCGGAGGCCGGACTGCTGGCGCCCCACCTGGAGGGCGGGACGCTGCTGGACCTGGCCGTCGTGGTGGAGGAGGCCGCCCGGGCCGCGCTGCCCGGGGCGTTCCTGCCGAGCGCGCTGGCCTCCGTACTCCTGGACCGGGCCGGGGCCGGTCCGCTCGACGGCCGGGTCGGGGCGGTCGCCCTCGGGCCCGGCGACCTCACCGCCGTCGCCGTCGAGGGCGGCGGTCACCGGCTGGAGGGGGTCGCGCCGCCCGTGCTCGGCGCCGGGGAGGCCGAGCTCCTCCTCCTCGCCGCCCGGACCGGCGACACGACGTGCTGGTTCGCGGTGGACGCCGCCGCTCTGGACATCCGTAACCACGAGAGCGCCGACCCGACCCGCCCCACCGCCGAGGTGCGGGCCCACGCGGTCACGGTGCCGCCGGACCGGCTGCTGGAGTTGGACACCGACCTCGTCACCGACCTGGCCCGCGCCCTGTTCGCCGCCGACGCCTGCGGCACCGCCGCCTGGGCGGTGCACACGGCCGCCGAGTACGCGAAGGTGCGTGAACAGTTCGGCCGGCCCATCGGCCGGTTCCAGGGCGTCAAGCACCTGTGCGCCGACATGCTCGTCCGCCTCGAACAGGCCCGCGCCCTCGCCTGGGACGCCGTGAACTGCGCGGACGAACCCGACGGGGACCCCGCGGTCCGCTCGCTCGTCGCCGCCCTCGCCGCCGGGACCGCCCTCGACGCCGCCTGGTCCTGCGCCAAGGACTGCATCCAGGTCCTCGGCGGGATCGGCTTCACCTGGGAACACGACGCCCACATCCACCTGCGCCGGGCGCTCGTGGCCCGCCAGCTCCTCGGCCCCGGCGACGGACACCGGCTGAGCGCCGTGCGCCACGCCGCCGCCGGCGCCCGGCGCGAACTGCGCCTGGAACTCCCCGCCGAGGCCGAGACCCACCGGGCGACCGCCCGGACCGCCATCGGCGCGGCCCGCGGCCTCGACCCGGCCGCGGCCCGCCGGACGCTGGCACCCACCGGCTACGCGGCCCCCTACCTGCCGCCGCCGTACGGGCTCGGCGCCGGACCCGTCCAACAGCTCGTCGTCCAACAGGAACTGGCCGGGGCCGGGATCCGCCTCTCCGACCTCGGGATCGCCACCTGGGTCGTGCCCTCGCTGCTCGCCTACGGCACGGACGCGCAACGCGAGGCGTACGTCCTGCCCACCCTGCGCGGTGACACGACCTGGTGCCAACTGTTCTCCGAGCCGGGCGCCGGCTCCGACCTGGCCTCGCTGCGGACCCGCGCGGAACGCACCGCGACGGGCACCTGGCGGATCAACGGGCAGAAGGTCTGGACGAGTTCCGCGCACACCGCCGACTTCGGGATCCTGCTGGCCCGTACCGATCCGGACGCGCCGAAGCACAAGGGCCTCGGCTACTTCGTCGTCGACATGAAGAACACCCGCGGCATCGACGTCCGTCCGCTGAAGGAGATCACCGGCGAGGCCCTCTTCAACGAGGTCTGGTTCGACGACGCCGAACTCCCCGCGGACGCCCTGGTCGGAGCCGCCGACGGCGGCTGGCAGGTCGCCCGCAACACCCTGGGCAACGAACGCGTCCACATGGCCGACCAGATGACCTTCGACACCGGCCTCGAAGCGCTGATCGCCGCCTCCACCGACCTCGACGGGGCCCACCGCGCGCGCATCGGCGCGCTGGCCGCCGAGGCGCACGCGCTCGCCTGCATCGGGCTGCGGACCACCCTCCAGCAGGTGTCCGGACTGGAGCCGGGCGCGGGCGCGTCCGTACGCAAACTCCTCCAGACCCCGCACCAGCAACGGACCGCCGAGCTCGCGCTCGAACTGCTGGGGCCGGCGGGCGCCGTCCGGGAGGGGGCGGGGGAGCGGGCCGTGCACGGAATGCTCATGTCCCGCTGCCTGACCATCGCCGGGGGCACCACCCAGGTCCAGCTCAACGTTGTCGCCGAGCGGATTCTCGGCCTCCCCAGGGACTGAAGGGACTGCACGGACATGAAGTCGTACATCGTGGGCGTCGGCATGACGAAGTTCGAGAAGCCGGAATCGCGGGACTGGCAGTACTGGGACATGGTCAAGGAGGCCGGGACCGCCGCGCTGACGGACGCCGGCGTGGACTACCGGCTCGTCGAGCAGGTGCCGGTCGGATACTGCTTCCAGGCCTCCACCGCCGGTCAACGGGCAGCGTACGAACTGGGGTTGAGCGGGGTCCCGGTCTACAACGTCAACAACAACTGCGCGACGGGATCGACGGCGCTGATGATGGCGCGACAGTTCGTGGAGGGCGGGATCAGCGACTGCGTCCTCGCGCTGGGCTTCGAGAAGATGAAGCGCGGCGCGCTCGGCGGCGGCGCCGACGGGGGCGACTTCAAGACGTCCCCGGTCGCCCGGCACTACGGGATCATGGCCGCCGCGCACGGCTTCGAGATGTCCCCGCCCACCGCGCAGATCTTCGGGAACGCGGCCCGCGAGCACATGGACCGGTACGGGACCACGCCCGAACAGCTCGCGGCGGTCGGCGCGAAGAACCACCGGCACTCCGCGAACAACCCGAACGCGCAGTTCCAGGACGTGTACACGGTCCCGGAGATCCTGGCCGCGAAGGAGATCCACGCACCGCTGACCAAACTCCAGTGCTCGCCGACCTCGGACGGCGCGGCGGCCGCGCTGGTGGTCTCGGAACGCTTCCTCGTCCGGCACGGACTGCACGACAGGGCCGTGGAGATCGTCGGGCAGGCGATGACCACGGACACCGCGGCCAGTTTCGCCGGCTCGTGCATCGACGTCGTCGGCAAGCCCATGACGGCCGCCGCGGCCCGCCAGGTGTACGAGAGGTCCGGGCTCGGCATCGAGGACGTCGACGTGATCGAACTGCACGACTGCTTCTCCGTCAACGAACTCCTCACGTACGAGGCGCTCGGCATGTGCGCCGACGGGGCCTCCGGCAAGCTCGTCGAGAGCGGCGCCACCACCTACGGCGGTCGCTGGGTGGTCAACCCGTCGGGCGGCCTGATCTCCAAGGGCCACCCACTGGGGGCGACGGGGCTCGCGCAGGCGGCGGAGTTGGTGTGGCAACTGCGCGGCGAAGCCGGCCCGCGGCAGGTCCCCGGCGCGGGGGTGGGCCTCGCCCACAACATCGGGCTGGGCGGGGCCGCGGTGGTGACCATGCTGCGGAGGTAGCTCCGGGGCCCGCCGCGGCCGTCCCCGTCGTCCCGCGTGGCGCGCCCCGGGGAGCGGGCCGAGAATGGGAGGGCCGGACCGCGCCGCCCCGCGCCGTCGCCCGTACCGGGTGGGGGGACGGGGCGGACAGAGGTCGGGCCGGGTCGGGGGCTCCACTCCAGGGACCACAGGTGATGGCGCATGTGCCGATGGCTCGCGTACTCGGGAACGCCCTTGTTGCTCGACACCATCCTGTACAGACCCGCCCACTCGCTGATCGATCAGAGCCTGCACTCGAAGCTTGGTGTGGAGACGACGAACGGCGACGGCTTCGGGGTCGGGTGGTACACCGAGACGGAGGACAGCGAGACGCCCGCGATCCTGCGGGACATCGGGCCGGCGTGGAACAACCGGAACCTGCGGGAGATCTCGGACCACGTCCGTTCCCCGCTGTTCTTCGCGCACATCCGGGCATCGACCGGATCGGCCGTGCAACAGACGAACTCGCACCCCTTCCGGCACGGCCGCTGGATGTTCATGCACAACGGCGCCATCTCCGGCTTCCACCTCATGCGTCGCGAGCTCTGCATGCGCGTCGACCCGGCCCTGTTCGCCGAGATCGAGGGCACGACCGACTCCGAGGTGATGTTCTACCTGGCCCTCACCTTCGGCCTGGAGGATGACCCGCCCGCCGCCGTCGCCAGGATGGCCGGAGTGGTGGAGCGGGCGGGCCACGACCACGGTGTGGAGTTCCCCCTGCAGATGACGCTCGCCATCACCGACGGCGTGAGCGTCTGGGGATTCCGCTACTCCAGCGGCCACAGCTCCCGGTCGCTGTTCTACAGCAGCCGGGTCGATACGCTGCGCCGACTGCACCCCGACAAGGCGTTCCTGCGGGAAATCTCCGACGAGACCCGGCTGATCGTCTCCGAGCCGCTCGGTGACCTGCCGGGCGCGTGGAACCAGGTGCCGGAGAGCAGCTACGGCGTCGTACGGCCCGACGGCCGGGACGCGCTGTTCCCCTTCCGCCCGGAGCCGGCCTGACGCCCGCCCGGCCGGCTCACGGCCGGTCCAGGGCGGGGTCGATCACCGTCTCGCCCCGGGAGGCGCGGCGCAGGGCGTCCGCGAGGTCCTCGACGGGGCCGTCGCGCAGGACCAGACCGGCCGCGCCCGCCGCGAGGACCGCGTCGAGCAGGCCCGGCCTCGCCGAGCCGGTCAGGACCAGGACCCGGCATTCCGGATCGTCCGCCAGCAGCTCGGCCACCGCCGCCGGGCTCTCGACGAGGGCCACCGCCGGGCGGGCCGTCAGGTCCCGGACGACCTCGATGTCGGGCTGGAGGCCGAGGTGCACGGCCAGGGCCGGGTTCGCCGGGTGCAGCAGCACGCGCAGGGACCGGGCCGGGCGGTGCGCGGAGGGCATTTCTTCCACCCCGGAAGGGTAAGTCCAGGCCTTCGGGTCGATCGGCAACACGCCTGGCGGAAAGAGCATCTGACTGGAAGTCAGGACTCTTCCCAACTGCTGGGGTGTGCGTTATACATTCCCTCACCAGCCCTAGAACGCGTTCTAGAGCGCGGTCCGTCGGGCTGGTCCCGCATACGACCTCGGTGCGGCCGACGGTGCGGACGGCCGCACCGAGGTCTTCCAAGGCCCCACGGCCTCGGTTTCCAACGACAGGGAGCAGCAGCCTCATGCCGATCGATGCCGCCAGGGCCCTCGCCGCCGAACCCCGCCGGGGAGACATCGGCTGGGACCACAAGGACATCCAGCTCTACCACCTCGGACTCGGCGCGGGGCTCCCGGCCACCGACCCGGACGAGCTGCGCTACACCCTGGAGTCCAAGCTCCACGTCCTGCCCAGCTTCGCCACCGTCGCCGGCGCCGGCATGGCCATACTCGGCGGTCTCGCGGCACCCGGCATCGACGTGAACCTCGCCGCCGTCCTGCACGGCGGCCACTCCATCGAGCTCCACCGGCCGATCCCCGTCAAGGGGCGGGCCACCTCCACCTCCAAGGTCGCCGCTCTCCACGACAAGGGCAAGGCGGCCGTGATCGTGCTGCGCTCCGAGGTCGCGGACGCCGACGGGCCGCTGTGGACCAGCGACGCGCAGCTCTTCGTGCGCGGCGAGGGCGGCTTCGGCGGCGAGCGCGGTCCCTCCGTACGGGAGGAACTGCCCGAGCGCGCCCCCGACCGGGTCGAGGAACGACACATCCGGGAGGACCAGGCGCTGCTCTACCGGCTCTCCGGCGACTGGAACCCGCTGCACGCCGACCCCGAGTTCGCCAAGCTCGCGGGCTTCGACCAACCGATCCTGCACGGCTTGTGCTCGTACGGGATGACCCTCAAGGCGGTCGTGGACACCGCGCTCGGCGGCGACGTGTCCCGGGTCCGCGCCTACCGCACCCGCTTCGCCGGGATCGTGTTCCCCGGCGAGACGCTGCGCATCCGGATGTGGCAGGAGCCCGGCCGCGTCCTGATCTCCGTGACGGCGGTCGAACGGGACGACGCACCGGTCCTCGCCGACACCGTCGTCGAACACGCGTAACGCAGCAACGCAGTCGGACCGACAGAAGGAGCCGCACCGTGCGCGCAGCACTGCAGAGCGAGATCGGCCAGGACAAGCTGGAGGTCGTCGAGGACATGGAGGCCGTGGGCCTCGGTCCCGGCAAGGTGAAGATCCGCATCAGGGCCACCGGCCTGTGCCACTCCGACCTCTCCGCGATGAGCGGCGTCCTGCCGCAGCCCGCACCGTTCATCCCGGGCCACGAGGGCTCCGGCGTGATCGCCGACGTCGGTGACGGGGTCACCCACCTGAAGCAGGGCGACCGGGTCCTGGTCTGCTGGCTGCCGCCGTGCGGGCACTGTCCCTCCTGCAAGCGGGGACAGGGCCACCTGTGCCTGGAGAGCCTCGTCAACGCGGGCACCCCCAACTTCCGTCGGGCCGGCGGCGACATCTTCGGCTTCGCCGCGACGGGCACCTTCGCCGAGGAACTCGTCGTCGACGCCAAGTGCGCCGTGCCGATCCCCGACGACGTGCCCTTCGACATCGCCGCGCTCATCGGCTGCGGCGTCACCACCGGTCTCGGCGCGGCCATCAACACCGCCAAGGTCGAGGCCGGTTCCTCGGTCGCCGTCATCGGCTGCGGCGGCGTCGGCATCTCCGTCCTCCAGGGCGCCAAGGTGCAGGGCGCCGCGCAGATCATCGCCGTCGACCCGGTCGAGTCCCGACGCGAGGCCGCGCTGCGGTTCGGGGCGAGCGAGGCCGTGTCCCCGGACGCCTTCGACGACGCCAAGAACCGGATCACCGGCGGCGAGGGCTTCGACTACGTCTTCGAGGTGGTCGGCAAGTCCGCGACCGCGCAGACCGCCTACAGGATGACCCGGCGCGGCGGCAGCGTCGTCATCGTCGGAGCGGGAGCGCTCGACGACACGTTCCAGATCGACATGTTCTCGCTGTTCTTCGACGAGAAGAAGATCCTGCCCTCCATGTACGGGGGCGGCGACGTGCTCCGCTCCTACGAGCGGACCATCGCCCTGTGGCGGGCCGGTCGGGTGGACCTGGAGAGCCTGATCACCCACCGGGTGCAGCTCGCCGAGATCAACGACGCCCTCGACCAGATGCGCACCGGTGTGGCCCTGCGCACCTGCATCGAACTCTGACCCGTTTCGAGAGGAACCGTACGGATGTCACTGCCACTTGAGGGACTCTCCGCGATCGTCACCGGAGCCGGCCGCGGGCTCGGCCGGGCCGAGGCGGTCGAACTCGCCCGGCTGGGTGCGAGCGTGGTCGTCAACGACTTCGGGCAGAGCGGGCGGGACGGCTCCGGGGAGGCGTCCGCCGCTCCGGCGGAGGAGGTGGCCGAGGAGATCCGGGCCGCGGGCGGGCAGGCGGTGGCGCACCTCGGCGACGTGGCCGACTTCGAGCAGGCGCGGGAACTCGTCGGCCTGGCCGTCTCCCGCTTCGGCAAGCTCGACGTCCTGGTCAACAACGCGGGCATCCTGCGCGACCGGATGGTCTTCTCGATGTCGGAGGAGGAATGGGACTCGGTGATCCGGGTCCACCTCAAGGGCCACTTCAACACGACGCACTTCGCGTCCGCGCACTGGCGGGAACGCTCGAAGGCGGCGGGCGGCCCGGTGTACGGCCGGATCGTCAACACCTCCTCGGAGGCCTTCCTCGGCGGTTCGGCCGGTCAGCCGAACTACGCGGCGGCCAAGGGCGGCATCGTCGGCCTGACCACCTCCACCGCCCTGGCGCTGGCCAAGTACGGGGTGACGGCCAACGCCATCTGCCCGCGCGCCCGCACCCGGATGACCGAGGACGTCTTCGCGGGCTTCCAGGTCCCGGAGGAGGGCAAGTTGGACGCCCTGGCCCCCGAACACGTCGCCCCGCTGGTCGGCTACCTGGCCTCCCCGGCCTCGGCGCGGGCCAACGGGCAACTGTTCGTGGTGCACGGCGGGATCGTGGTGGTGATGGAACGCCCGCGGGTGGCCGCCAAGTTCGACACCACCAAGGAGGCCTTCTCCTACGAGGAACTCGACGAGGTCCTCACCCCGCACTACGGCTCCCGCCCGGCCGATGAGACCTTCGCGGCGACCGAGGTACTGGGCCTCAAGCACGACTGACCGCCACGGAGCGAGGCGGGGCGGCGGCCCGGGGCGGGGACCCCCGGGCCGCCGCCCCGCCGTGCCCGGTCAGGCTCCGCCGTGCCCGATCAAAGTCCACCATGCCCGATCCAACTTCGCAGTG